>CAZSDS010000001.1:0-777838 GCA_964605735.1 uncultured Candidatus Saccharibacteria bacterium
CCGCATCCAGCTAACACTCAACCACCTGTAACCCCACCCCAATCACCACCAGCTAGCCCGCCGCCACCAGTAAACCCAACACCGCCTCCTGCCAACCCTCCGCAGCCATCAACACCCGCAAGTGGTGGGCCTTCAAACGCTAGGCCAGTAGGCCGCGGCAGCACACCAGGAGCAAGGGCTAATAAAAAAGGTTTACCAAGTGGTGGTAGTAATCCAACCAGTAATAATCCTTAATTGGCTCAATTGATAATGACCGAAGAAGAGCGCCAAAATACCATATCCGAAATTTTGTCTCAGAGAGCACCAGCTGAGGCAAGTTTTATTACGTCTGAGCAGAAGAAAATTCTAGACGAAGAAAGAGCCAAGCTTCATGCCACCGAGAAATTTATTAATTCTGTCTTGAATCACGACAAGTTTGAAGATACGATTAATAAAGCAGTCATTGAAGGTAGGATATTTTCACCATCTCAATACGCGAATGTTATTACCAAATTCCGTGCTTTAGATGAGCGAGATAGTGATCGAGTTAATCTGACCGAGACTTTGGTCAATGGGGCAGGTGATAAGATAATCATGAGCGCCAGACTGCAAAGCCTGCTCGGCTTTCTTACTGATGGCGTGATGGTTAAAGATGAATTGGACGAACTCGTGCGGGCTCTTAAGGGTGATAACGTTCCGGATGCCGACATTGATCGCGTAAAGTCGGTTTTGGATAATACCGGCTCTGTTTTCCTGCAAAGAGGGGTTTTTATTCCCCTTAAAAGTCTGCTTGAGGATTCTCTTGGCCGGAAACTGACCATCGCTCCTGAGGGCGCTTCAGGCTATACGGAAGTGCCTGTCCCTGATTTTTCACTGCCGGCCACTGAACCTGTGGCTCCGGCAAATGATGCGCCAACCCCAAAAGCGCAAATGCCAAATATTTCCCAGCCCGTGGAACTGCCAATCAGCTTTATTGAGTTTTTGAAAAATACTGATAAGGAATATGACAGGGTTGAGCACGAGGTTATGAATGACCAGCAATTTCAGGATTTTTTCGCCAATCTAAAATCACATTTTGCGTACTACAAAACGCTGACTGACGAAAAAATGGCCTGGGAAGTGATTGTGCGCCCACAGCTTTGGGTAAAGCTTTCTCCGAGAACCCGCGCCTGGGTCCAGAACCTGGTTACCCGCAACCAAGACTCGTTTTTGGCGAAAGTCGAGCAGATTGCAAAAGCATCTCACATCTCACAGCTTGAGGAACTAAAAAAGACTTTGATCAAATGACCCTGACCCCAACAGAAAAATGCAAAAAAATGCTGGAATATTCCGTAATACTCAAGCCAGCGGAAAAAAAGATCTGGATGGAAACGCTTCCTAAAATGGATGAGAAGCAGATCCAGACTCTTTATAATGTCCTTGCTGATGAGGTTCGCGCCTGGAAAAAAGAGGGGATTTCGATAATCCCGGATTTTAGCCTTGAGAGCCAGCTCATGCCCGGGGAAGCGCCGCATCCTGCACAGGCAGAGCATGGTGCAAGCATTAATTCCCTCAAGCAGAAACTTGGTGCGGCTCCATCCACCCCAACAGCAACACCTCCACCGCCTGCACCTCAGCCATCTCCGCCCCAGCAGCCGCCTTCGTTTAAAACTTTTGAGCCTCTTAAGCCAGCCGAAGCCCAAAACGCCGCCTGGATGCTCAGCAACAAAGTGGTTGTCCCTAAAAATAGCGCGGTGGTCAAACCAAAGCCATCCAGCGTGCCAAAAGTCAGGAATCGTGTTGCGCGTTTCGGCCTTGAATCTCTTGATAAAATTAAGTCTGTTGACGATCTGTCAAAAATTGAACCGGCACACTTAAGGCAAGGTCCGTTAACCGAACAGATTGCGGCCATCAAGCAGGTGATAGGCAAGATTGCCGCAAAAAACGATTTGCTTCCTGTAAACATACTCCCGGTTTTTGAAAAAAGCCCGCTGTTTAAAACTTATCTGAAGGCCGGAGCAATCCTGCTTGAAAAGAACCTTGGGGAAGAGAAGGTCACGCTGGAAGAAATAATGGGCGAGGTGGAAAGCGCAGGAATGGATGCTCTTACTCAGCAAGAGTTTGAAGCAGTGGCTGATTTGAAAAAAGAGCTTGAGTCCATGGCTGGTTTGTAAATTTTTTAGCGACTAAATTCATCCCGCCCCGTAAGATGAGGGCGGGATTTGTTTAGGCCTTTACATTTTGCCCGCGGTTTGGTAAAGTAGGTTGTCATATGAAAGTAGTCATCGATACAAATACTCTCATAAACGCCTCTGATGACGATTATAATTTTGGTAACCGCATCATAGACGAGGTGCTGGATGGAAAGATCCAGGCTTTTGCCAATCGCCAGACTTTGCGCGAGAACCGGCTGATTGCCCGGCGCAGGGTTACAGATCCGGATTATTTGGGAAAATTAGAAACGTATTTTGATGAGGTAAAAGAGGTTGAGGCTGAGTACATCCAAGTAGTGGAGGATGAAGAGGACAACAAAATTCTGGCTTCCGCGAGCAAGGCAGGTGTGGATTATCTCATAACTTCTGATTGGCATCTGTTGAAAATAGGCGAATACTCAGGGGTAAAAATTGTTTCTCCACAGGGTTTTTGGGCGGAATATGAATCAGAAACCGGAAAAGGCTGGCAGAATTGGCTGGACTCTTTCATCAATCAATAATTTTTGCCTGTTCACAATGGTTTATGGTATAATTTAGACGAAATCAGGGGCTTCAAAAAACGAGAAACACAGACAAATAATGCAATTTTCGGTTCCGCAATTTACTGACGTTGAAGACAGGCTGATCGGCAGTCTGACTTTGAAGCAGTTTCTGGTTTTGCTCGGAGCAGGAGCTATTTGCTTGGTGTTTTGGACTATCTTTGGGCCAAGCATTATATTTTTCTTGCTTTCCATTCCAGTGGCTGTCTTGGGGGTGGCTTCCGCAATTGGCAAATATAACGGCCGTCCCATGTTTACTTACCTTGTGCCGTTCGCCGCGTTTATGACGGCAGATAAGGTTATGGTTTTTAAGCGAGAATCAGGGGTAATCAGCGTATCCAAGTCAGAAGCCAAGATAGTGAAGAAAGAAGAGGCTGTGGAAGTCGAGGATGAACCCGCAGAAAGCCGGCTTAGAAAACTTGCTTACATGCTGGACCAGAAAACCGAAGAGCAAAAAGACATTATCAGCAAGGATGAAATGGATATTATCCGCACCGCGTCATTGCCAAAAGTTGAGTTCAGTAAGGCGTTTGCCAAAGCAAAAGACGACATTATAGCCACCGCAAAAAAATTGCCAAAAGTCCCAACTTTGCCTAAAATCCCGCCAAAGCGCAGGGGTAAAGCATCTGCACCAAAGCATGACTTGCCAGTAATGCCAAAAAGGCCAGCAAGGCAACAAAAGCCGGTGGCCAAGAAATTTGATCCAAGTTCATTCCTACAATAAAAATGAAAAAACAAGACATGCATTCAGGGCAACTCGCCAGCAACAAGCCGACTGTCTCAACCCAGTCTTTCTTGGACATATCTGAAATCAAGCAGGGGACAATCGTGCTCAAAGACGGTTCAATGCGCGCAGTGATCGTGGTTTCGGCGACCAACTTTTCCCTGAAAAGCGGGGATGAGCAGAATGCGCTGATTGGCTCATACCAGCAGTTTCTGAATTCTCTGGATTTTCCAATCCAAATTCTTATGCAATCCCGCAAGCTTGATATAAACGGCTACCTGGACAAGATGCGGGCGGTTATGCAGGAACAGACGAATGAATTGTTGCGCATGCAGACGCAGGAATATATTGAATACGTCAGCAAGCTGATTGAGTTCGCCAGCATTATGAACAAAACCTTTTATGTGGTTGTGCCTTACTCAGTTGAAGCGGTCAAAACCGGTTTGCTGAGCCGGGTGGCTTTGCTGTTTAACCCTGCCGGCAACATTAAAATGAAAAAAGAAGATTTTGAGAAGCATCGCGAAATTTTATCCCAGCGCGTGGACCAGGTGGTTAACGGTTTGTCGGGCATGGGTTTGCGCACTTTGGTTCTGAACACTGAAGAGTTGGTTGAGCTTATGTACAACAGCTATAACCTGAACACTTCGTCGCCAATCAAAATCAAGAGCCTTGATGAACTGGAATTAGTCAGGTCGTCTGATGAGGACGTCTCTGAGTTGAGAGGTCAACAATAATGGGTTTGTTTGATACAAAAAATAACAATGATCCGCGCCTGCAGATGCAGCGCAAGTTGTTGGAAGTTGAGAAAGAATACAAGAGCGGATTGAATACAATGCGCGATTTGATTGCGCCATCCGCCATCCGCATCAACCAGAACAACCTTGAGATTTCGGGGAAATTCGCAAGAACTTATTTTGTTTTGTCGTACCCGCGCTACATTTCAGTTAACTGGCTGGCCCCAATCATCAGCCTGGACAGCCCAATGGACATGTCCATGTTCGTCTATCCGATCAACACGGAAGAGATCATGAAAAAATTGCGCAACAAGGTCGGGCGATTGGAATCGGATATTGCCATGAACCAGGAAAAGGGAAACGTCCGCGACCCGATGCTGGAAACAGCATTGGGGGACATAGAAAATTTGCGCGACAAGCTCCAGCAGGGGACTGAAAGGTATTTCCGCTATTCTTTGTATTTTACAGTTTATGGTGATTCAGAAAGGGATCTGGAAAAAATTTCTTCTACCTTGGAATCTCTGTTGGGGGCCAAGTTGGTCATTGCAAAACCCGCAGTTTTGCAAATGGAACAGGGGTTCAACTCCACTTTGCCCGTGGGCAATGACGAGCTGGCAATTGCCACCAACATGAACACCGAACCTCTGTCCACCACCTTCCCGTTTGTTTCCTCTGAGCTGACTTCAAATGACGGAATACTTTATGGCATAAACCGGCACAATAACAGCTTGATTTTGTTTGACAGGTTCCAGATGGAAAACGCAAACTCTGTTGTTTTCGCCAAATCCGGTGCCGGAAAAAGCTACGCCATAAAACTGGAAATTCTCCGCTCTTTGATGCTGGGTACGGATGTGATTGTGGTTGATCCTGAAAACGAGTATAAGCACTTAAGCGAGGCGGTGGGCGGCACATTCCTGAACATTTCCCTGAACTCGGATTCGCGCGTCAATCCGTTTGATTTGCCGCGCGCCATTGAAGGCGAAACAAATGAAGACATTTTGCGTTCATCTGTCATCAACCTTCTTGGCCTGATGAATCTGATGTTGGGCAAAATGAACCCGACTGAAGAGGCTTTAATGGACCGGGCGCTTTGGGAGACCTACGCGAAAAAAGACATTACTCCGGCTTCTGACTTCACTAACATTGATCCGCCGACAATGCAGGATTTGGTGGAGATCTTGACCGGCATGGTAGGTGGGGAGAGCCTAGCGCAGCGTCTGACCAAATATACGGAAGGGACTTTCTCCGGAATTTTCAACCAGCAGACGAACATCAACCTCGACAATCAATTTGTTGCGTTTTCCGTGCGCGATCTGGAGGACACGCTCAGGCCGATCGCCATCTACATTACTTTGAACTTTATCTGGAATGTTGTGCGTTCCAAATTGAAAAAACGCGTGCTGGTTATTGATGAAGCTTGGTGGATGATGCAACACGAAGATTCTGCCAGATTCTTGTTTGGCATTGCCAAGCGAGCCCGCAAATATTATTTGGGCGTTACGACCATTACCCAGGACGTTAGTGACTTTTTACAGTCTCCTTATGGCAAGCCGATTGTGACGAACTCGTCCATTCAACTGTTGCTCAAGCAAAGTCCTGCGGCCATTGATTTGATTGCAGAAACTTTCTTCCTGACCGAAGGTGAAAAGTATCTTTTGCTTGAGTCCGGAGTGGGTGAGGGTATATTCTTTGCCGGCCTTAAACACGTGGCCATCAAAGTAATTGCTTCATATATGGAAGACCAGATCATTACCACAGACCCTCGCCAGGCTTTGGAATTGCAGGAGGCAAAAAGAGAACTGGCTTCTGAGGGTTAAACTGCCATGCCTTCAACTCTGAACAAACTTCCTGAGTCCTCAAGTTTTGCTGAGGATTTACAGCAAGCTTCCGTGCAGAAAAATTCTGAGGAAGCTGAGCTTAGGCGCGCGCAGGAAATTGCAGAGCTTGAACGGATGTATGCTTTGGAGGAAAAGAAAAATCAGGATCGGCATCAGCGAGTTGAGCAAATCAAGAGTGCGGCAAAGGAAGTTGCCAAAAAAAAGGCAAAGGATGTTTTGGTTAAGCAAGGTGAGCGCATGGCTGCTCGAGGATTGGCTAGTGTTGCCGCAAGCTCTTTTCCTGTTTGGGGGCCTATTCTGGGTGTAATTCTTGCTGTACTTGGGTCAATTGCTTTAATTATTGTCGTAGTCGTATCTGTTCAGTCATATTGCCAAGAAGGCGGTGTTAAGGGCTACACTGTGAAGGCTGCCAGCAAGGCGGCCGGATTTTTGGGGTACGCTGATCTTTGCAAAGAAATGAATTTTGAAAATGTCCAGATAGCCAGCAATGCGGCGAACACGAGTTTCGCTCAGCCTAATGATCCAACAGCTCTAACTGACGCTGACGCTCGAACTTTGCTTGCTTCTGCTGGAATTCCTGTTAACGCGTTTGAACCCCAGACTAGCCTAAAGGGAATAAAGCGCATGGTTCTCGCTGAAATTATAAGTTTGGCTAATGCCTGTAGTACTTTGCCGGACAAGAATACTTGTAAGGTGATAGTAACCGGCGGCACTGAGCTGACCGGCGGACATGCCGCCGGGCCGTGCTCACACTTGTCAGGAAACAAAATAGATATCGACGACAACGTCGAAATCAATAATTATATATACAGCAAATTTACACGCAGCGGAACGCGAAGCGACGGTGCCGCGCTCTACACCAGCCCAGGTGGGGTAGTTTATGCGCTGGAGTCCACTCACTGGGATATTGTGGTCGGTTGCTAATCTCCAAAATAAATGAAAAAAATACTGCTTATCTTAATATTATTGCTAATTGTTGCCGCTGGGGCATATTACTTTTGGTACATAAATCTCGAGGAAGAAAACCAGGAGCTGGAATCGCCGGAGTTGACCGCATCGGTGATAGTTTCGGACAGCGTGGTCAGCCCTGTCAATGCATATGACAACAGCGGGGTTTGGTTTGCGCTGAGCAATGGGCAAATGATGAAATATAACATTAGCTCAAAACAGCTATCTGAATATCCTTTGCCGAATATGTCCGGCCAGTCAATCAATAAAATTTATTGGCCACGCTCAGGAAGCGATTTTATTTCGCGCGGCCTTAGTAATGAGAACAACAGCAATAAGATTTTTTATAACTACTATAATTTTAACCAGAAGAAATATTACACCCTGCCTTCAAACGTAATATCTCTGGATTGGCTGAGTGACGGCCTGAGAGTAGTTTTGATCTGGAAGGGCGGGGACGGAAAGATTTCGCTTGTTGTCTCCAATGCTGATGCAACTGGGTACAGAGTTGTAACTGAGCTCCCTTGGGAAGATTTGGTGCCAAAAGCCTCGCCAAAGGGGAATAAAGCTTTATTGGTCCGACAATACCCAACTGACCAGATAAATAAAATTTATCTGTTTGATCTGGACAGCGGGCAGTATCAGGAAATAGTTTCACAAGGTAAAAACAACGGCGTGATCTGGTCTCCTGACGGGGAAAAATTCGTTTATTCCCAAATTGTCGGGAACAGCAATGCTTTGCTTATGTATAATCTTGCAACCGGCGAAAACCTGGATTTGAATATTAACTCCAGCATTGATAAGGCGGGTTTCACCCAGGACGGGAATTATCTTTATGCATCTGTTCAGGGTCAAAGTGGTGAAAGGATTATCAGGGTAGCTTTGGATACTTTGACGCAGGAAACTGTTTATACTTTTGGCAACATCGTTAACGCAATAAACTTGGTGCCTATAGGGAAGAAGGTTTATTTTGCCAGCGCTATGGATGGCAAGTTGTACTCAATAGAGTAATAATGCAATAAAAAACGAGCCGTCGCGGTGTCGCGACGGCTCTTTCAATTGAACGGGTTGACCAGTCCAGCTGACCTGTTACCTCGTGTAAATCTGGTGAGTGGAACGCGTGTTCAGCGCGTCAGTCGAGGATTTCCCTCGGTGAGGATTTGGTCCAGGGTTGGCTGGAATGCCGAGCAGGTCCTTGAAAGCTACCTGCTTCGTCGTCTGCTTCACGGCCTGGGTGATGACGTTGTTCGTCTGCTTCCTGCGCCGCCGGTGGCGTGAGGGAGCTTTCACAGCAGGCTTTGCTTCGCGAGGCTTGGGCAGAGCCTTTTTCGCGAGAGCATTCTCAGTGGCGCGTACCTCTGACGGCTTTGGCCGTGACTTTGCGGTCTTCGGCTTGTACAGCAGTGAGAGGGTTTCAGCAAGTTCCTCTTGCATCCGACGGAGCTGCAGGACTGAGGATTTCTCCTCGGGGCTGACCGCAGATTCCTCAGGGAGCTCGAAGACGTCGACGAAGAATCGTCTGGCGTGGCCTCGAACAGCGACCATGAACTTGCTGGGGCCGGTTCCGATGATAGTTACCTTCTGGTTCGCGCTGAGAGGGAAGTCGATTCCCTTGAAACGCGCCGCGGCATTTTCACTGACAGTAGCTTCGATTGAGTGGGGAAGTATCACATGCGCCTCCGAACGAAATCTGACTTGATCCGACTTGCGTTGTGAGTGAAAACTTGTTTGAACGGTCTTGAAACAGTGTTAGCTGGTCAATTGCCTCCTATTGGTTTGTGGGTGCCAACGATTTGTCTATTGTAAAAAAATTTTTTTGATTTGTCAACTCTATTCAAGATGTATTTCAGGTTTCTCAGAGACTTTACTTCCCAGGAATGGGTACTGGGACAGGTCTGAATCTTCATCTAAAATGCCTAGTGCGTATTTTCGGGAACGTTCGACCAGCGGAAGGTTGGACAGTGTTGCGACTTTAAACCCGTATCCGCTTTGCTCCGTGCCGTATAAATCGCCGCTCCCGCGGATCTGCAAATCCTTCTGGGCAAGTTCAAACCCGTTTGTGCTTTCAACCATGGCCTGCAAGCGCGGGTTCTGCGCAGCATTTTGATCGTCGGAAAACAAAAAACAATACGATTGGTGGGAACTCCTGCCCACGCGGCCGCGGAACTGGTGCAATTGGGCAAGGCCAAAACGTTCCGCTCCTTCAATCATCATGACAGTTGCATTTGGCACGTCCACGCCTACCTCAACCACTGAGGTGGAAACCAAAATATCCAGTTCGTTGTCTTTAAACTGCCTCATTACGGATTCCTTGTCTGCGGGTTTCATTTTGCCATGCAACAACCCGATTCTTAAGTTTGGAAAAATTTTGTTCTGGAGCTTTTCATATTCGGCTTGGGCAGATTTAACGCCCAGTTTGTCTGATTCCTCAATCAAAGGGCAAATTACAAATGCCTGCCGGCCTTGCTTGATCTGTTCAGCGATGAATTGATATGTCTGCGGTCGTTTGTCTTCGGCCACAAGCTCAGTAATGATCTTGACTCTCCCTTTAGGTAATTCTGAAAGGATGGAAATATCAAGATCGCCGTAAAGCGTTAAAGCCAAAGTGCGGGGGATAGGAGTGGCGCTCATAGTCAGCAAGTGGGCGTTGCTATGCTGTTTGAGTGCGGCGCGCTGCTGTACGCCGAATCTGTGCTGTTCGTCAATGACAACAAAAGCCAGTTTGTCGAATTTGACTTTTTTGTCCAAGAGCGAGTGCGTGCCTATTATTATTTTTGACCGGCCGTTTTTTATGTGCGCCAACAGAGTTTCTCTTGAGACCGGATTGCCGTTCAAACGAGTGTTGGACGAAGTCAGTAATCCCAGGTCAATTCTGTCGTTTATGAACAGTTTTAAGAGGCTTAAATAATGCTGTTGGGACAGAACCTCGGTAGGCGCCAATAACACGGCTTGCAAGCCATTTTGCGCGCATAACCACATGCATAAGGCGGCAATGATGGTTTTCCCAGAGCCCACGTCACCCTCCAGAAGTCTGTTGGCAGGAAACGGCCTGCTTAAATCATCTGTAATTTCTTCCAGCGCCTGTTTTTGTGAAGCCGTCAACTCAAAAGGCAGTGAATCGATTTTTTCCTGAAGGGATTTTGTCGGGCTTTTAACGGCAAAAGATTTTCGCTCTTGCCTTAGTTTTTTGTATTTCAAAACTCTGATCTGTGTAAGGAAAATTTCGTCAAAAGCCAGGCGCTTCTGTGCGAGTTTTAGTTGCGCGTAATTATCAGGAAAATGAAAAGTTTTCAGCGCCTTGTCCTCATCCAGCAATTTTTCTTTTGCTAAAATCTCCGCCGGCAAAAATTCCGGGACAAAGGATTTGTCCAGGTAAGTCTTGATAATGTTGCGCAGCATTTTTTGCGTGAGGCTGGCGGTCAGCGGGTAAACCGGAACAAGACGGGAAGTGTGGACCTGCTCAGCTTTCTCCTGCTCATAAACTGGGTTTTGCAGTTGCATCTTGTTTTTGGACGAAACAACTTTGCCTGAGAAAATAAATTGCTCGTTGACCTTTAAAGCTTTTTGCAAATATGGCTGATTAAACCACACACAGGTGATGGTGCCGCTGTCATCTCTGACTACAGCCTGGGTCAGCGTAAACCGGCGCACCCTGGTGCGAAAACTTTTGACGCTGATAATCTGCGCCTTGATGTTGGCAAATTCGTTAATTTTTAAATCAGCTATCGGCGTGAACTGTGACAGGTCATGGTGAGCACGGGGCAAATAAAAAAGCAGGTCTTCCAGGGTGTGGATGCCTAAATGTTTCAGAAGTTTGGCCCGCGCTGGCCCGACCAGGTAAAGTTTTTCAACCGGAGTTTTCAGTTCAAACATGCTTTGATTTTACCATTTCAGGCACGCCTTGAAAAATATGGCACTTTGATCGGACTAAAAAGTAAAAATCCCACCTAAGTGGGATTCTTACTGGTGCACTCGGGAGGGATCGAACCTCCGACCTTTGGTTCCGCAAACCAACGCTCTATCCACTGAGCTACGAGTGCGTGCCGTGACCGTAAAAAACCGTAATTAAAATTTCATTTTTCTGGCTATCCTGTCTGAAAAAGTTTCTTCGTGCTCAAGATCCTCTTCCAGATACTGGCTGAGAAAGTTTTTGATCTCAACCGGATCCTGGTTCGCCAGTTCTATCCTGATGATGCGGTCCAGATATGCCGTAGTTTCCAGATAAAGAGTTTTTACTTCGGGATTATAGATGATCCAGAATTTTTTGATTGTCTTGTGGCTGTAAAACAGGGAGTTTATGCGAACACCTGTGGCATTCAGCGCAATGTTGACGGTTTTTGGCTTTTGCGACGAATAAACTATTCCGATGATGCCGCAGAGCAGAAACAGGATTGCTGTGGTCCAGCTGTCCGTGTAGATGCCAAACAAAACGAGCAGTGCGACAACCAGTCCGAACAAAACAAACCAAAACGGGTTCTTTTTGTACTCAGGATATTCCAGCGCCTGCCAGGATATCTCTTTCTTCGGACTTGTTTTTTGGTTGTTCATTTTTAACTCTTTTTGACTTTTTGGGGAATGATTCTCTGGGTGATTCCCTGGCGGTGGGGGCGAGATTCGAACTCGCGGTCCGCGTTAACGGACTCCGGTTTTCAAGACCGGTGCACTAAACCACTATGCGACCCCACCCGCGCCACACCAGAAAATAAATAAAGCTCTAGTTTAAGAGCGTCATTATTCTACCATTTTTGCCTAATTAAGTAAAGATTAAGTAAGGTTTGTAAAAAAAAGACCGAAGCGTCAGGTTAACGTTTCGGTAATTGCTGGTAAAACACTGTGGTTGCTCTTGCCAGCTGAACATGGCTTTGCGACTGCCTGGCCAGTTCAGATGCGCAGTGGATGGCTTGGGGGAAGTGGCGGAAAGGCCTAAACCCGTTTTCCGTAAGCAGGTTGCCGGGAATAGTCGAAGCTTTTTTTATTTTGCGGCCGTATGCGTCGACAGCTTCCAAGCCAGCCACTTTTGACCGGCCGATCACAATGAAGTTTCTGCTGGTTTTGAATTCCTCCAAGTCCGCAGCAGTGGTTGCGATTTCCAGGAGCAGCCAGATTATGGACACTGACCGCAGGTACTGGATGCTCCCCAGAAGTTGGTGCGCTGCGGACTCAGCCTCATCCATAGTCGCAAACGGCTGCAAGCCATTGCTCCACATGGATTCATAGTTCTGTTCAGGCCAGTGGATCGATTTGCCAAATGCAGCGTAGTTCCGCCACTTTCTTCTTCTTTTTCCGACTATTTCCGCCAGGCACATAATACCTCGCAGAGTATGCATAAAGCCTCCTTAACATGGGACCTGGTATTTGCACAGGCTTGGTTTTGTGCGAATTTTAGCAGAATTCAAGGAAAAGAAAAAGCCCTGCAATGCAGGACCTTCTCTTCATATGATTTTTCAGCCACCCGCGAACAACGGGAGTGATTTGTGTTTCGGCTGATGTTATCCTGTTTTTTTAAGACAGGACTCAATTATGGCTTTTAACCCATAATCTATAAGTTTCAAATAAGCTTACTGCTGGTCTGTGTTGTTGGTGTTATCTGCCGGTTCGTTGCTTTGCGGTTCTTGAGGCGCTGGAGGAGGAGTTTGCGGCTGAGTGGTGGTTTCAGACTTTACTTCTGGTTTGGAAACTGCTTCCAACTTCAGGGCGTAAGTCTTTTTATCCCTTATCTCAGCGGAAATCCTGACGGTTATGTCTACCTTCAAGTCCACAGGTTTAATATTAACATATTCCGTGTCTCTTGTCAGCAAGAATTGGGCGGTACCGATGTTAATCGAAGTGGAGGTTACGGCAGTGACTTTACCCTCTGCGGAAACTGAATTTTCTTTCTTGATCTCGGTCATGACAAACGGCTTATTTTCCACTACCAGTCCGGCTCGTTCAATGTTTTCGATGGCCTGTTCAGTTGTGGTCTTGGAAAGTTCCAGAGCCTTCTGCAGTTCCAATTTGATTTCTCCTTCTGACTGGACTTGGGCCGCCTGGATAACTGCGGTTTGCTTGCTGCTCAGGCTGACAATCTTGTTAAGCATTTCAGGCTTGGGTTCAGTCATGTTTTTCTCCGCAACAGCTTGGGAGGTTTCTCGAATGTCTTTAACGGTTTCATTAACCACTTTTTGGACCTGCTCTTCGGAAATCTTGCCTTCTTTTTGCTTTTGCAGGATGGTTTCGAGTTCCTCCACGCGGTTGTTAGCGAATTTGATTTGGAGGTTGGTGCGCTGTTCTTCACTGCCGGCAAGCTTCAATTGCATATTCTCCACGATTATTTTAACCGGATAAATGGTTTCTCCCGGCACGCTGCCCAGCGCCGCGACAGCAGTTCCAAGAGTCATGCTGATGATAATCAGCAGTCCGCCAATCACGCCGCCGGTAATTCTGATGAAGCGGGGAATGTGCTGCAGAAACGCAAAGCTAAAAGTTTTTTCATGTTCTGCAGGAATTGAGATTCTGCCAAGAATTTTTTTCCGGATTTTCATCAAGTCAGGTTTTGGGATTTCTGCTTTTGGGATGTGGGCGATTATGGAAACCAAATTCAAAGAGCCGTTGTCTGACGGATCTTTCTGGAAACTTGAAACATCGCCCTGGTTTTGCACCCGGCGGATGAGTTCGTCTAATTTTTCCGGTGAATTGGTTAGCATATAGGTTGGTTAAACCTTGCGCTTTTTCTTGTTCAATAGTTCCTTGAGTTTGTTTACGGCGCGGTGCTGGATGACTCTGATGGCGCCTTCGGACTTGCTCATTATCTGAGCTATTTCAATATTTTCAAGTTCCTCAAAAAATTTATAGCGGATTACCTGCTGTTGTTCGGAAGGCAGTTCTTCAATCAGCTCCACTATGATTTTTTGTTCGATCATCAGGTTGGCTTCGTCAATGGGGGATGAGGCGTCTTCCAGAACATCCACCACCTCTTCCAGGTCAACAGTAACTTTCTTTACCCGGTAATAGTCAATGACGTTGTTCTTTGCAATCTGGTAAAGCCAGCTGGTAAAGGCCTTTGCCGAGGAGACCTGTCCGATTTTGGTCCAGGCTTTCACAAAAGTGTCAGCCAGAATATCCTCTGCAAGTTCCCTGTGACCGACTCGGAAATATATGAATTTATAAAGCCTTTCAGCAAAGTGGTCGTAAATGAGGCCGAATGCTTCCCGGTCCATTTTTTGAGCCCTCTGAAAAGCCTCGTTTAGTTGTTGTTCGGTCATAATTTCAGACGAAATGCCCAATATTTTGTTACAAAAGTCAACTTTATAAAGGGTTTATATATTATATCAATTTGGCCATATTTTGGGGATTTAGAAAAAGAACGCCTGCTAGGAGAAGGCGTTCGGGTCGAAACCGGGTGGCGGGGTAAAGCTGGATTGGCTGAGCACGTACAGTGCAATGCTTCCCAGGATGAATGCTGCTGCCAGATAGGCGGCTGCTGCGCCATCTTCATTGTGTTCGATTCTTGCTGTGCACCTTTCAAAACAGAGAATTGCTGAGCATAAAAGAATCCCGCCAAGAACCGCCATGGGTTGATGTTTCCTCCGGTAAGTTGTTCTGTCAGGGGGTTATCCGCGATTTTTTCGTGAATAACTCTCTGGAGGAAAATTATTTCCTCAGAATTTTTTCCATGGTTTTGCCTTTGGCCAGCTCATCAATCAGCTTGTCCATGTAGCGGATCTCTTTCATGGTTGGATCCTTTATTTCTTCAACCCTTACTCCGCAGATCACTCCTGTGATCAAAGAGCGCGCGGGATTGAGCTTGGGTGCTTTCATCAGAAAAGTTTCAAGGTCAGTCTGCTTTTTCAGTTCTGAATCCAATCGCTTTTTGTTGTATCCGGTCAGCCAGTGAATGATTTCATCAACTTCTTTTTGAGTGCGGCCTTTTCTCTTTGCTTTGGCGATATAGAGCGGGTAAATACTTGCAAAGCTCATTGAATAGATTCTATGTTTTTTTGCGGGTGTTGTCTCTTGTTTCTTCATAAAAAATTGATTGTTGCCAGAAATATGGGCACGAATAAATCATGAGCATATTTCTGGCGGAGAGGATGGGATTCGAACCCATGAGGCAGGCTATTAACCCGCCGCAGTTTAGCAAACTGCTGCCTTAAGCCACTCGGCCACCTCTCCAATATCGCGCTGCTGCGTGCCATGTTGCAGGTGTTATTCTAGCTGGAATGCGCAGGATAGTCAATTATCCCTGGGCAAAAACAAGCCCCCAAACCTCTTCTGCGCCAGCCTGCTTTAAAGCCCTGCAGGCTTCGGCAAGAGTTGATCGGGTTGTTGAAACGTCGTCAACAACAATAATTCTTTTGCCTTTCAGGTTTTGGGTGGCATAAAAAGCGTTTTTTACATTCAATACACGTTCCGCGTCCTGGAGTTCTGCCTGTGTTTTTGTTTTCTTTTTCCTGACAAGCAGGTCAGGCCGCATGGTGATTTCCAGTTTTTTGGCAATGGTCCCGGCAATCAATTCCGCCTGATTAAAGCCGCGCCAGCGCTTTTTGCTTGAGTGAAGGGGGAGAGGGACCAGTAAAAATTTTTTAAGATATGCAAGCATCTCGAGATTAAGGATTTCTTCGCTCATCATTTCCCCAAGATTTGATGATATGCCTGAAATAAAACGGTACTTGCAAAATTCAACAAGCTTGCGCGCCAAGGGTTCCTTATAAGGCACGGCGCTGATCAAGCCGTCTAACGTTTCAGGGGTTTTGCACGAAGCGTGGGTAAAGCCAAAGGGTGAAGGGCTGCCGCACGCCGGACAGAGCTGGAACTGGTTGCGCTTCAGGTTTTTTCCGCAGTGCGCGCACAAGTAACACCCTTCCGCGCCGCAGCTTATGCATTTTACCGGAAAGACCAGGTCCAGCAGTGCTTCTTTGATTGTGATGAAAGTTGTAATCATTTAAGGGAGCAAAATACCACAGAAAATATTTTATTGCCAGAGCCTGGTTGTGGACGAAAAAAACACCGGTTGTTGCCGGTGTTTTCGTTTTAAACCGTCTTTAAACTGTTGCCAGGTCCACTTGCTTGATTTCCAAGCCATGAGGTTTTCCAAGAATCTTTACTACAGCGCCTTCTGACAATTCGCCGCTGATTATTTTTTCCGCCAGCGGGTCTTCGATCATTTCCTGGATGTTGCGGCGGACCAGACGGGCACCTTGGGCCGGATCAAAACTCTTTTCCGCAATGTAGCGGACAGCTTCCTTGTCTGCGGTGATTGAAAGCGTCTGATGCTTTTCAATGTGCTTGAAGGTGTTTGAAAGTTCGAGTGAAACGATTTTCTTGATCTCGTCCATGCCCAGCGGTCTGAAGACCACGATTTTGTCAATGCGGTTGAGCAGTTCAGGGCGCATGGCGTTCTTCAGCGAATCAAGCACCTGCTGTTTCACGCGGTCGTATTCTTTTTCCGCTTTTTCGCGGGCGTCCTGGTTTTTGTCGCGCTCAGTGGTGAATCCCAAAGAGTTGGCCTGCTTGTTAAGGTCGGTGATTCCGATGTTTGAAGTCATAATAATGACTGTGTTTTTGAAGTTAACCCGTTTGCCGGCTGCGTCAGTCAAAGTTCCTTCTTCCAGAATTTGAAGCAGGATGTTGAATACGTCAGGGTGGGCTTTTTCGATTTCATCGAAAAGGATGACAGCGTATGGTTTCTTGCGAACAGCCTCGGTTAACCGGCCGCCCTCTTCATAGCCTACATATCCGGCGGGCGCGCCAATCAGCCTTGCCACGTTATGGCGTTCCATGAACTCTGACATGTCCACGCGGATTAGGGCGTCGCGGTCCTCAAAGATTTCCTGCGCCAACGCTTTTGCCGTTTCAGTTTTTCCTACGCCAGTCGGACCCAGGAACAAGAAAGAGGCGATAGGGCGTTTTGGCGAGCTGATGCCTGCACGCGACCTTCTGATTGCGGAAGCAATGGTTTTTGTTGCTTCTTCCTGTCCGATGACCCGGCTCTGCAGGATTTTCTCAAGTCCGACTAGTTTCTTGGCTTCTGATTTTACCAGTTTGTTGAGCGGAATTTTGGTGATGGTTGAAACGGTTCGGGCGATGTCGTCCGGCGTTATGTCAATCAGGGAACCTGGTTTTCTGTTCACAATTTTCTGGTATTCCGCTTTTTGCTTTTTCAGTTTGTCTTCCTGGCTCTTCAGGTGCAGGGCAGTGGTGAAGTCCTGGAGCATTACAGCTTTGGTTTTTTCCTCTTCCAGGCGGCGGAGTTCCATTTCTATTTTCTTGACCACACGGATGTTGCGGGATTTCACGTTGATGGTTTTGGCGTAAGCTGCGGCTTCGTCAATCAGATCCAGGGCTTTATCTGGCAGGAAGCGGTCAGTCAGGTATCGCGTTGAAAGCTCCACAGAAGCTTTCAGCGCGCCTGGGGTGATATTGACGTTATGGTGTTTTTCGTACGAAGGGCGAAGTCCTTCCAGGATAAGCAAAGCTTCTTCCTGGGAAGGTTCTTCCACCAGAATTGGCTGGAAGCGTCGTTCAAGCGCGGCGTCATGCTCAATGTGTTTTTTGTATTCAGCCAGGGTGGTTGCGCCAATGACGCGGATTTCACCGCGTGCCAGAGCTGGTTTCAAAATATTGGCGGCGTCCAGCGAGCCAGTGGTTGCGCCGGCCCCGACAATTGTATGCAATTCGTCAATAAACAAAATAACGTTCGGGTTGTCGCGGACTTCGTCAATAACCTGTTTCAGTCTTTGTTCAAACTCGCCGCGGAACATTGATCCGGCCACAATCAAAGCCATGTCCAAGGTAATGATTTTTTTGTCCAGCAATGAATCAGGCACTTCGTGTTTTACGATAGCCAAGGCCAGGCCTTCCACGATTGCGGTTTTGCCCACGCCCGGTTCACCGATCAGCACAGGGTTGTTCTTGGTGCGGCGGTTAAGAATGCTGATCATGCGCTCTATTTCCGCTTTGCGCCCGATGACCGGATCAATTTGGCCTTTCGAAGCTTTTTTGGAAAGGTCAGTGGTGAAGTAGTCCAGCGCCGGAGTTTTTCCCGGATTGACTGGTCTTTCTTCAACTGCCCCCATCTGTCCGTTGCCCATGCTGTTTACGCCACCCATGCTCATGTTGTTCAAATTGATGTTGCCCAATGACTGCTCATCAATGTTGAGCAGGTCAGGGAAGCGGGAGACGTTCTCGAAGATCGCGAGCAAGTTCTTTTTCAATTCACCCGGAGAAACTTTCAGGTTCATGAGAATATGCCTGCCGTCGTTTCCTTCAATGTCTGTGATGCCATAGAGGAAGTGCTCCGTGCCAATAAACTGGTATTGGTACTTGCTGGCAATGATCGCGGATTTTTCAATAATTTCGCGCAGGTCAGTGGTCAGTTTTGGCTGCCAGCGGTCAGACATCCGGTTTTCATTCATGCGGATGATTTCTTCACGGACCATTTCCGGGGTAATCTTGTTCTTCAGCAAAATTTCTGAGGCAAATGAAGAAATCTCCTCAATGATGCCAAAGAGAAGGTGTTCGGAGCCAATGTGGTCGTGTCTAAGATCCTCTGACAGTTTCTGCGAGGTGATCAGGGCGTTTTTTGCCCTGGAGGATAACCGTTCTAATATGAAAGAAAAATGGTTCATGTTTTCTCCTGTTCAATTATGAATTCTTCAAATTTTTGCTGTTATTTCCATTCTGGTTTCCGGTTTTTGTGCAACCTGCCGACATTCACATTTTTCCAGTAATCTACAGCCACAAATTGAAAAATTTATAATCTACTATACTATTATTATACCAGTTAAGTCAAGGGGTCAATTGGCGGGTTAATCAATTATTCAGCGATATATGGCAAAAGTGGGACACAAAGAACCAATTAGTGCATACGACCAGGCTGTGAAGTACCTGTCTTTGCGGATTCACACGAGTTTTGAGCTGAAAAATAAGCTGAAACGGAAGAAGTTTGCCGAGCGGGAAATTGATGAGGTTCTGGCGAGGCTGAAAGAGCAGAAATATCTGAATGATGAGGATTTTGCGCGGGTTTTTGTGCAGAATTTGGTGAAGTACAAAACTTTTGGATATTTCGGCATAAAAAATAAACTCAGACAGCGGGGGATTCCGGACAATGTTTCCGGACAGATTTTGGACGAAGAGATGGATTTGGAGGTTGAAAAGAAAATCGCTCAGAAAGCGATTGGTAAAAGTTTTAAGAAAGATAAGTTGAAGCTGGTGCAGATGCTGACCCGCAAGGGTTTCAGGAGCCAGGTGGTCAGCGCGGTTGTGGGCGAGTTTGAAGAATAAAAAAACTGCACCGGATCATTAAGATCGGGTGCAGAGGTGTTTATTGTGAAGCTTTCACCTGCCCAGTTTTTTCAGGCTTTGGGCTTAGCTTCAGGAGCAGGTGCTCTCGTCGGCCGGCTGGCTCATGGGCAGTCAGCGTTGTTGCCAAATTTTGTATAAGCGCCTCTCTGATTGCTTTTCCCTCCTTTGATTTTCCAAAACGGCTGGTGTTTTGAATGGCGTCGATCGCCCCCTCGATGATCAGGTACCTTCTCTCGGCGACATATCTCCAGTCCGTCTCTATCTCCTCTAACCGTTCTACGATGCTAGAATGCACAGCATGGTAGTCGATTTCGGTGAGGAATTTTATGGCTTGTTCAACTCTTAAGGTGACCTTGTCGCCGATGGTGTCTGTCAGTGTGATGGTGACGTGACCATAACCATCATCAATCCTGTAGTTTGTGATTCTTAGTCCTCCCGTCACTTTCAGATTAATCCGCGGTTTGGAGAACCATCCACCAAGCGGAATCGAAATCCCAGGTCCGCTTTTGTCTCCTTGCGAACTTATGTCAACCCACAATTCGCCACGGTTCAAATTGAAATCGGCTTTCTTGCCGACCACGTTGCAATTCCAGTAGTCACTGAGCCAGTTCAACAAGTCTTTATCGAATAGCGAGCTCCAGATCAGCATGTTCAGCAGGATTGTTCCCGCCAGAATCCCGAATACTGAAATGTGTTCAGGATTGACCAGCAAAACTGCTCCAGAAAGGATGACAGGAACCGCGGTAAACATGATGAGGAGTTTGACTCCGCCCCGCGGGATCGGGAGATAGTGACTTGCGATGCCACAGTTCTTGTAATGGTAAACCATCTTAAGGCTCCTTTTTAACCGGCCTTTTACAGGCGGGTGGCGCTGCGGGTTGGCCTATAAATCCAACCGGCACGCCAGGAATCAACTCGAGTTGTCCAAAGAACAACCGTTACCAGGCTTATTCCCGGTAACGGCTAATGATAGCGTTTTTTTGTGGTCTGCGTCAACAAAAAACCGCCCTCTTTGGGGCGGTTTAAAAATTCATGTTATTCAGCCTTTGGATGCGGTCTTGAATAGGCGGGTGGGTCTGGAACATTCCCGCAAACCAGGAAACACTGTCCCTCTTAGCCTGGTGTTCCTTAAGCGGGTTCACAATGTACAAGTGTGCAGTAGCTTTGTTTGCAACTTCCAGCGGTTCATGGTCACTGGCAATTTTTTGCAATGCTGAAGCCAGACCTTGCGGGTAACGGGTGAGGAGTGCGGCAGATGCATCCGCCAGGTATTCCCGTTTTCTTGATACCGCCAGCTGGATCAAAGTCGCGGCAAGAGGAGAAAGCAGTGCCAGTACAATGGCAATAATTGCAATTGGGCCTGAGCTGCTGTTATTTTCCCGATTTCTGCTGCCGAAGAATGACATGCGCAGCATCCAATCCGCCAACAAAGTGACAAGGCCAACCAATACTACAATAATTGTGGTTAGTCGAATGTCATAATTGCCAATATGAGCCAATTCATGCGCCATGACGCCTTCCAATTCTTGCTTAGTCAATTTTTGCCTCAAGCCGGTGGTGATTGCCACAACTGCATGCTTGGGGTCCCGGCCAGCGGCGAATGCGTTAGGTGAGCTGTCTTCGATAATATAGATTTTTGGCGTAGGCAAACCTGCGGCAATGCTTAAGTTTTCAACCGTGCGATAAAGTTCTTCGTCATCAGATCTTTTTATTTCCTTTGCCCCGGAAATTCCCAAGACAACTTTGTCAGAAAAAAAGTAACTGAAAATGCTCAAGCCAATGGAGATGGCAACAGCAATTGGCAAGATGCCCGGCTGATTTGTGTACAAAGAAAAGACATATCCCAGCGCAATGATCAGCGCCAGGATAAATGTCATAAGCAAAGCCGTATTTCGTTTGTTGCGTGCAATCTCGGTATAAACCATAGTTTAGAACTGGACCTTAACTGGTTGCCCTTCAGCTCCGGTTTCGTCGATGTCAAAGAAAGCTTTCTTTGCAAAACCGAACATGTTGGCCAGCAGGTTGGTAGGGAAGGTCTCTACTTTGATGTTGTAGTCGCGGACATTGCCGTTATAGAAGCGGCGGGACGCCTGAATCTTGTCTTCTGTGTCTGTGAGGTCGCGCTGCATTTGCATGAAGTTCTGGTTTGACTTCAAGTCCGGGTAAGCTTCAGCCACGGCAAACAAGCTCTTCAAAGCGCCGGAAAGTATATTTTCATCTTTGGCCAGTTCCTGCGGGTTTGACGCGTTCATGGCCAGATTCCTGGCTTTGGTTACGTTTTCCAGCACGGAACTTTCCTGCGCCGCATACCCTTTAACTGTGTTGACCAGGTTAGGGATCAGGTCATAGCGCCTTTTCAATTGCACTTCAATATCAGACCAGGCTTCTTCCACGCGGTTGCGTGCTGTGACAAGGCTGTTGTAGGTGAAAACAACCCCAATAATCAGAACCGCGAGTATAATCAATACAATTGTCATATTTGTCCTTTGTTTACTTATTAAACGCCCATTTTCTTAATTTTTTATTGCTTAAGCTTTATTATATTCCATTTGTTTTAACCCTGCAAAATATGGTATAATAGCTCATATTAAAGGAAAAAAATGTCTATATCAATTGACGAAGTTGACCGAATCGCAAAGCTGGCACGTTTGAAATTCTCAGACGAAGAGAAACCAAAACTCCAAACAGAACTTAGTGCAATTTTAGACTACGTTGATCAGTTGAAAAAAATTGAAGGCAAAACTCCGGACATTGACATGTCTCAGATGGACGGGGTTAATTTGATGCGCGATGACGTGGCTGAAATGAACCTGCCCGCAGAGGAATTTTTGAAGCAGGCGCCAGCCAGGGAAGGGAACTACATTAAAGTAAAGAGCGTGTTGGAATAATATGGAATTGCACGAACTGACCATCAAAGAAGCTGCGCAGAAATTACGCAATAAAGAAATTTCATCAGTCGAATTGACCAAGCATCATATTGACCGGATCAAAGCAATTGATCCGGAAGTGCATGCTTATTTGTACGTGGCCGAAAACGAATCAGCAGGTGAGGCGGCTGAGGCTGACAAGCTGATTGACCAGAATATTTCGCTGTTGACCGGCGTGCCTTTTGCGGCCAAGGACAATATTTTGATTGCCGGGTACCAGGCAACAGCCGCATCAAAGATTTTGGAAAACTATAAAGCACCTTACAGCGCGACTTCCATGAAGCGCCTGATGGCTTCTGCTCCAGTATTGTTGGGAAAAACAAATTTGGATGAGTTTGCCATGGGTTCCTCCACTGAAAACTCCGCTTTCGGCCCGACAAAAAACCCTTATGACACAACCCGCGTTCCAGGCGGTTCGTCCGGCGGCTCTGCCGCGGCAGTTGCCTCAGGGCAGGCTATTTTTGCTTTTGGCACAGATACAGGTGGTTCAGTCAGACAGCCAGCATCTTTCTGTGGCGTAGTTGGTTTGAAACCTACGTATGGACGAATTTCAAGATACGGGTTGATCGCCTTGGGCTCATCCTTGGATCAGCTTGGTCTTTTTACAAAAACAGTCGAAGACGCAGCAATAGTTTTGGAACAAGTGGC
The DNA here is from genome assembly GCA_964605735.1 of uncultured Candidatus Saccharibacteria bacterium. Taxonomy (GTDB): domain Bacteria; phylum Patescibacteriota; class Doudnabacteria; order UBA920; family O2-02-FULL-48-8; genus DASPNG01. The sequence continues at coordinate 22,812 of CAZSDS010000001.1, forward strand.
TGGTCCGGATGAGTACGACACCACTGCCTTGCCAAAAGCAGTGCCTCAGTACACATCTTTCTTAAAGGACGACATCAAAGGTTTGAAAGTCGGCATTCCTAAGGAATATTTTGCTGAAGGTTTGGATCCAGAAGTCAAGCAGATCATTGACAGCGCCATAAAGAAATATGAAGAACTGGGCGCGATCATTGAAGAAACCAGTCTGCCGCATGCCGAATATGCATTGGCAGCATACTACATTATCTTGCCTGTAGAAATTTCCGCCAACCTCTCCCGTTATGACGGAATCCGCTACGGCTTGTCAGTGCCTGGTGCGTCTCTGGAAGATACTTACTTTAACTCAAGATCCCAAGGATTCGGCAATGAACCCAAGCGCCGCATTATGATAGGTACGTATGCTTCCTCAGCCGGCTATTTTGACGCCTACTATAAGAAGGCTAAACTTGCCCAGGAACTGATCCGCAATGACTTCGTTGAAGCTTTCAAAAAATATGACGTACTCCTTACGCCAACCTGCCCGACACCGGCATTCAAAATAGGAGAAAAGGAAGACCCTCTTTCAATGTACCTTGCTGACATTTACACCGTAGGTTTGAACATTGCCGGAGTACCTGGCATGTCTGTCCCGGCTGGAGTCACAAAAAACGGATTGCCGGTTGGTTTGCAGATTGTAGCCCCTCATTTTAAAGAAGAAAACCTGTTCTGGGCCGGACATGCCTTTGAACAGTCTTTGGGATTAAAATTAAAACCAAAAATTTGATATGAAAAAACTTTTTATCATTTTTGCCGTCATTCTTCTGCTTAGTCCGTTTATAGTGGCGGCTCAGACCAACCCTTGCACGTCAGCAGGGAACGGCGGCGATCTTGGAAAATGCGTATCGCAAATCTACGTCTGGTCAATCGGCGTTTCTGGGTTGCTGGCAGTGGTCATGTGCATTTTCGGCGGATATTTGGTGATGTCAGCCCGCGGCAATGGCCAACAGGCCGCAAACGGCAAAACGTACATTGTTTCTTCCTTGATTGGGATGGTTTTGCTGCTTGGCGCTTACCTTATTTTGAACACCATCAATCCGGATTTGGTCAATTTTAATGTCAATCTTCCTTCACTCCCGGCGAATACGCAGCAACAGCAAGGCAGCCAAAACACAAACACCCAACAGCAGAACCAGCAGAATAACAATAACCAGTCAGCGCCAGTAAACAATATTGTCCCCACAGGTCCATAAATGTAAGAACTATGAATTACGAACCAGTCATCGGTCTTGAAGTCCATGTACAACTGAAAACGCAAAGCAAGATGTTTTGCCGCTCAAAGAATGCGGAAAGCACGGAGCCGAATGTCCACATCTGCGAACTTTGCACCGGCCAGCCAGGAACTCTGCCTGTCATTAACCGTGAAGCTGTAAAGAAAGCTGTCATGGTTGGCTTGGCTTTGAATTGTGAAATTGCGGAATATTCCAAATTCGACCGAAAAAATTATTTTTACCCTGATTTGCCTAAAGGTTATCAAATTTCCCAGTTTGACATGCCAATCAATGGCAAGGGTCATTTGGATGTGGTTGTGGGCGGCGAGGTCAGAAGAATAGGGATTACCCGCGCGCATTTGGAAGAAGACGCGGGCAAACTGATGCATCCGGCTGGAGCCAAGTACAGTTTGGTGGATTATAACCGCGCCGGCGTGCCCCTTTTGGAAATCGTCAGCGAGCCGGATATCCGCGGCAGTGAAGAGGCAAAAGTGTATTTGCAGGAACTGCAAAACATAATGCGATATTTGGGCGTGTCAGACGCTGACATGGAAAAAGGACATTTGCGCTGTGACGCCAATATTTCTTTGCGCAAGAAAGGTGAAAGCGGATTCCCTCCGTATAAAGTGGAAGTGAAAAACATGAACTCTTTTAAGGCCGTGGCCTCGGCAATTGAGTTTGAAATAACCAGGCAGGCGGAATTATTGGACGAAGGCCAGACCCCGGCAAAAGAAACCCGCGGCTGGGTGGATGAGAAAGGTATTACTGTAAGCCAACGCTCAAAGGAAGAGTCGCAGGATTACCGGTACTTCCCGGAGCCTGATTTGCCTGTCATGCATTTTACCCAGGAGTGGGTTGGCGAGATCAGGCGGTTATTGCCTGAGCTTCCAATGCAGCGCAAAGATCGCTTCGTGAAAGAATTTGCAATGAACGAAAAAGATGCCCAAACAATGGTGGCTTACAAAGAGCTGGCTGATTATTTTGAGCAGGTTTTATCCGAACTTGATGCCTGGATGCAGGCAGAGAGCAGGGATTTGAGCATTGAGGACAGAGCAAAGTATGTGAGGTTGGCAGTAAACTGGTGCTTGGGCCAATTCCTTGCGCTTTTGAATGAGAATAAAATGCTGCCGCAGGAGTCAAAAATTAACCCGGAAAATTTTGCAGAATTGCTGAAGTTGATTGGCACTGGTAAGGTTTCCCAGCTTTCCGCAAAAGACGTGTTCGCCAAGATGTTCGAAACCGGCGAGGATCCTTCAGTATTGCTTGACCAAATGGGACTGGCGCAAGTGTCTGATGAGGGCGCAATTCTTGATGCGGTAAAGAAAGTCATGGCGGCCAACCCAAAGGCCGTTGAAGATGCCCGAATAAAAGGGGAGAAAGCATTTGGCTTCCTGGTAGGACAGACAATGAAAGAATTGAGAGGCAAGGGAAATCCGCAAATCATCAACGAACTGCTTAAAAAAGAAATGGGTAGCTAAAACAGCAATTAAAAAAGAGCTTCTGAGAGGCTCTTTTTATTTTTTCCGAGGAGTGATAGAATTCTGGAAGCGAGGAAAACACGGAGGAACTATGGACCCGATGACCGGCAAGATGATCAAGCAGGCCCTGTACAACGTTTGCCAGCGTTGGAGGTTCTATCAGAAAGATCTTGGTACAATCAAGGCGCCTGAATTTGTTTCGGATCGCATTGCGGAGACATATTTTGCTCTGCAGGCAATCGACCATCGGAGCGATTTTGCTCCGGCAATGGCTGTTTTCGCCAGCGAACTCGGGCTGACACAGTGCAATCTGCAGGACATGGGTTTCTGCGGCGAGGCGGAAGAAAGAGCCCGCGAAATGATTGCACGCGCAACGCGCATGAATGACTACGAGGGCATGATAGTGTTCATCAAAGAGATCTCCAGCGATCTCCTGGAGCGCTCAAACACAGGGAACATCGGCAATGCCGGCCACGCACAAGCGTGAGCCGGTTTTTATTTTGCCAGAAAATTTTTCGCGAGCTTAACTGCTTCGCTGGCATTCTTGATCCAATGGATTCGCCCATCGCGTTTAAACCAGGTCATCTGGCGTTTGGCAAAATGGTGAATGGCTAGTTTAAGTTCGCTGACCATTTTGTCATAGTCCAATTCGCCTTTGAGGTGTTTTGAGACGTATCGATATTCCAGGCCAAGCTCTTCAAGTCTTCTATGCGTCAATCCTTGGTTTAAAAGCCTTTTTATTTCTTTAACCAATCCCTGCTTTAGCCGGAGTTTCAGCCTTCTATCAATAAGTTTGAAGAGTTTTTCCTGGGGATGATTGATTCCCATAATCAAAGCATTATATCCAGGTGATTTTTTTGCTTTTGGAACCGGCTGACCGGTTGTTTTTACTATTTCAATTGCCCTGACCAACCTGGCTGGATTTTTTGGATCAATGGTTTTAGCCCTGTCTGGATCCAGTTTTTTTAGCATGGCAAAAAGTTGGGCCGGTGTTTTTCCCTCCAGCTGGCGGCGGAGCTTTTTGTTGGGCTTAACTTCCGGTATTTCAAGGTTGTCAATCAGCGCGTAAATATAAAAAGCCGTACCTCCCACCAGAATCGGCACTTTTCCTCTTTTTTGGATTTCAGTTATGGTCTTGGCGGCAATTCGCTTATATCCAGCCACGCTGAACTGTTTTTTAGGGCTGGCTACATCCAGCAGGTGATGGGGAACCTGTTTTTGTTCGCTCTTTGTCACTTTGCCGGTTCCGATATCCAGCCCTTTGTACACCTGCCGGGAATCGGCAGAAATAATCTCCCCGTTTAATTTCTTTGCCAGAGCGATCCCGAGGCTGGATTTGCCGGAGGAGGTTGGCCCCAAAACCACGATCAATTTTTGCATCTGTAACTTTTCTGAATAATTCTTCGGTTACTCTTACTCTTCACTATTACTATAGGACTGGTTAAGTCTTCCGTTTAATTTTGGACAATTTCATGCCAGCAAACCTGGAGTCTTTGCGCAAACCGTACCCGCTTTTTTTCATGCGGGGGCGTTTTTTTATTTCCCTTTTTTCGGCCTTTGTAATAAATTCTTTTTCTTTCTTCATAAAATTCGTTTAAGACGAAACAGCTACATGCTTGTTACAACTCTGATGTCCGGATTTTGCGCACCCAGACAGCGGCAGCAATCTAAATATCATCAACTTTCTTGGTTTACTATACTAAATCCAATTGCTGGGCAACAATGGTTTTTATGTAACAATCACAAATTAATCGTACTTTGTTTTTGTTTCATATGCAAATTCTCTTTAAGGCCACCCAAAAGTTTATCCATAGGTTTATTGGCACCTGTGAATTCTGTCCAAATATGTTAAGCAATTAATCATATAAAACTAAACTTGTTGTACAGTGGTTATTGCTCAGCCGGACAGGTATTTTTTATTCATGTTAAGTATCATCATTCCAACATACAATGAAAAAGATAACCTCTCTGAACTCGTCAAGAGAATTGTCCGGTCCCTTCAACAGAAAGGGTTGGAGTATGAAATGGTTTTTGTCGACGACCATTCCACGGACGGAACTTACGAGTACCTGGAGGAGCTAAAGGAGATTCTGCCCCTACAATTAATCATCAAACAAGGACCGCGCGGAAAGGCGCAGTCTTTACTGCAGGGGTTCCAGCACGCGCAGGGAGACATTCTGGCTTTTATTGACGCGGATTTGCAGTATCCGCCTGAAGCCCTTCCTGAAATGTTGGAGAAACTGGATAAGGCGGATGTTGTCGTTGGGAATCGCAACTACGCCCCTGGCCAGGCGCTGAGGGGTTCATTAACCAAACTGTATAACTTAGCCATTGGCCGGGTTGTTTTGGGGCTGGACTGCGATGTTCAATCAGGCATGAAAATTTTCAAGCGCGAGGTTTTGCGCAGTCTTGAGTTAAGCCCAAGCAAATGGGGTTTTGATTACGAATTTCTGTTCAAGTCAAAGCGTCTTGGATGGAAAATTTCGCAAGTCGATATTGATTTTGCTGAGAGGGTGAATGGGGAAAGCAATGTGAATGTTCTCAGGACTGGTTTTGAACTGGCTGGAGGAGCGTTAAGCCTTCGTGCAAAATACATGCTCATGACTGTGTTTAAATTTCTGGACCATCCGCACCAGAGCGAAAGGTTGGGGTACAACTATTCCAATGAATCAGATTTTCTCTTTCTTCCGGAAATCCACAGTGCCAAGAAGCACATTTACCCTGAAACAGTGACCTTCGTTTTTTTGTGTGCCTTGGCGCTCTCAGCTGTGATTTATGGGGCGCATGAATTGACTGGTTGGTCTGTGTTGGTTGTGGTATCAGGCATAATTTCCTTGTTTTATTTTGGGTTAATGGTGTTTAAGCTTTACACGGTTTATGTTTCCTTCCAAAAGAAGTTCTTAAGCGTATCGGATGCTGACGTTGCGTCTCTGGACGAGGAGGAGCTTCCTGTCTATACGGTCTTGATTCCTCTTTATAAGGAATCGGAAGTGGTTACGCAGATTAAACGAGCCATGATGTCCATTGATTATCCTTTAGACAAGCTGGATTTTGTGATCACGCTTGAGCACTATGACAAAGAAACCATTGAAGCTATCGACAATGCAGGGTTCCCGGTTCAGTTCAAGAAATGTATTTTGCCGGATGTCCAACCAAAGACAAAGCCAAAAGCACTGAATGTGGCTTTTCCTCAGACCAGAGGAGAGTTTCTGGTGATTTACGACGCTGAGATCATTCCTGACCATGACCAGTTGAAAAAGGCTTATATCACTTTCCGCGATAATCCGGATGTGGACGTCCTTCAAACCAGGCTGGACCACTATAATGCCGACCATAACATGATAACCAAACTGTTCAATGCCGAGTTCGCCTTTCATTTTGACATGTTCCTGCCCGGCTTGATGCGCATGAATGCGCCGATTCCATTGTCCGGGCACAGCACTCACTTCAGAAGAAAAGCGCTTGAAGACATTGGTGCCTGGGATCCATACAACGTGACAGAGGATTGTGATGTGGGTATCAGGATGGCCAGGCTGGGCAAGCGCGTGGAGATTTTGGATTCAATGAGCTATGAGGAAGCGACCACCACAGTGAAAACCTGGGTTGGCCAGCGAGCGCGCTGGATAAAGGGTTTCATTCAGACAGCAATTGTTCATTTGCGGCACCCATTCAGGTTCATGCGTGAAATTGGCGGCGCCAAACAGTTTGGAATTTTTCTGCTGACGGTGCCAGCAAGCGTAGCGGTTAATCTGCTCAATTTGGTGTATTGGATTTTGCTGGTCGGCTGGATTTTTACAGAATCTGAATTCATCAAGGCTTTGTTCCCGGGACCGATCTTCTACGTTTCACTGGTCACATTTGTTGCTGGGAATTTTATATTCATTTACTTGAATTTGATCGGTGCTTACTTGCGGGGAAGATATGCCCTGGTTCCGTACAGCCTGCTTTCGCCTTTGTACTGGATCATGCTTTCTTATGCCACAGTCAAAGCGTCTGTTGAACTAATCATTAAGCCTCACCATTGGGATAAAACCAAACACGGCGCCCACCTGAAGAAGAAGGTCGAAGAGCCGGTTGTTGTCAAACGATATGCAATACCAACGAACACGTAAAATATTTTCTTCACCTGAATTATGGCTTGGTTTTGCCGCTGCGATCGCTGGCATGGCCGGAGTCTGGTATATCTACTCTCTTGGTTTGGTGAAAGAATTGACTGACGCTTACGCCCATCTGAATTTTTCCAGAATGATGTTCGAAAGCCTGACCCCGGGGATAAGCCAGATCGGACTTTGGCCGCCGTTGCTCCATATGCTCATGGCTCCGTTTACCATGATTCGTCCTTTGTATGAATCTGGGCTTGCCGGAGCTGTGGTGCTGATTCCGTTTTACATCCTGGGGACAGTTTACACTTACAAACTGGTGAAATTGTTTACTCAGAATGAATGGCTGTCTGTTTTGGGCGCGGTGCTGTTCATGGCAAACCCTTACGTCATTTACTACTCCGCAGTCCCAATGATGGAAGTGCTGTTCCTGGCCAATTTGATGGCGGTTGCGTATTATATGGCCCGATGGTACATGCTGGGGAATCTTTCCAGTCTGGTGCTGACAGGCGTGTTCGCAGCCTTGGCCGCATTGTCTCGGTTTGAGGGGCTCATACTGGCGCCACTGGTGGGAATTTTGTTGGCAATTGATTTGCTTAGGCGAAGGAAAGGGCTCGCCCAAACGCAAGCAGTGCTGATTTTGTTTTTGCTGTTGGCAGCGCTTGGTCCTCTGGTTATTTTGGCCTATAGCTGGTATTTTGGCGGATCGCCGATGGCGTTTACAGGCGGGGATTGGGTAAAGTCTGCAGCTGCTGATGAAGGATTTTTGACCCAGGGCAGTTATTGGCAGTCTCTGCGGTACAGTTTGTATGCGGCCTTTTATATGGTTGGTCAGAATTTGATCATTTTTGCGCTGGCCACTTTGCCGCTGTTATTTTTATTCAGAAAAAGGTTTGAAGTTATGAGCGTTCTGCTTGTCCTGGCCAGTCCGGCAATTTTCATCATTATTGCTTTGGCCAGCGGGAGTTATAACATTGGAGTGCCTGACTTGCCGCCGCATACCGTGTTTCTGAACGAGAGATATGGTCTAAGCTGGATAGGTTTTGTGATTGTTTCGCCTTTGTTGTTGATGGGGACCGTACTTAGTCTGGCGGTCCGCAGGAAATATTTATACCGATTGGCGCTGGCAGCTGTGATATTGGGCGCTTCCGCGATGTTGTATTCTGCGGGAGATTTCCTCTACGCGGCAACTGCCAAAAACAAGTTTTTTGCTGTCCGGAACAACATTAACTCTCCGCGTGCGTTTCATATTGGCGCGGGTGAGTTTTTGAACTCTGAATATGATTTTGGGAAGATTTTGATAACGCGGGCAGACAATGACCCAGTGCTTGCCACATCCCAGATCCCTTTAAGCAATTACATTTACGAAGCGAATTATTTGTATTTCGACCAGGCAGTGGAAGAGCCTTGGATATTCGCGCGCTGGGTTGTGATGAACAGGGAAGATCCCGGCGAAAGACTTGCATCACAATGGGCGGAGAATGAGCAGTTTGCCAGCTTTTATGAATTGGCTTATGAGAATATTGGGCGTGCAGTTTACAAAGTCAAGGATGATGCGGTCAGGTCTTACGCGATTGAACACCAGCTTGATGCCGGAAGGATACCTTCCATTAACTCCGGCATCGCCAAATGGGATCCCTCCAACGTGTATGACCAACTGCAGATTGAGAGTGGGATTACTGTAAAAAAAAACTGAACAGGCGGAATGTTGTTGAGGCAAATGTGTTTCCCGGCATATCAGACCTTTTTAGGGAAAAACAGGTGGAGTGCGCCGCCAGTGATCCTAAAGATGTAACGATAGAAGAACAATCTTTAGATAAGAATAATCTCAAACAGATGGTTAGGGATTATTACTATTCATGTCTTAAGCCCTACTACAGATACGGTGTTGCGGACCTGGGAGGGAGGGGGAACTCAGAAGCGCAAAGTTATGGCTTGCTCCAGTCGCTTTGGATGGATGATAAGAGGACTTTTCGTGACGTGTGGCTTTGGACCAAGGAAAATCTTCAGCGCCAGGAAGATTATCTTTTTTCCTGGGACTTCGACCTTAAGCATGATTTAAGAACTTTCCCAGCGAAAAAAGCAGTTATCAAAGATTATAATTCCGCATCTGACGCTGATGAGGATATTGCCATGGCCTTATTTTTGGCTGGTGAAGCATGGGAAAAACCAGGGTACATTACCGAGGCCAAGAAAATAATTGCGGGAATATGGAGAAGAGAAGTTTATGAGCACCAGGGTTTGCTTTATCTTCTTCCCGGCGCGTGGGGCGCTGAGAACAACCAAATTGTGGTGAACCCCTCATATTTTTCCCCGGCCGCGTATAAAATTTTTGCAAAATATGATCCGAACCATGATTGGAATAAACTTGCCAGTGATTCGTATGCAGTGTTGGAGCGGATCAGGGGAGGGATTAACAGAGGCGAGTTCAATGACTTTCCGCCGAACTGGGTTGTGATCGACAAAAACTCCGGAAGAATGACTCCGTTTACGGGCAAGGCGGACAGCTTAGACTATTCCTATGACGCATTCCGCACTCTTTGGCGATCCGCTTATGACCAGCTGACTGTGCCTAGCCTTGAATCTTGGGATTACATCTCTTCGTTGGAAAGCGAGATACGTCGGGATTGGGAGGATGATCAACTGCTTTGCACCTTGTATAACTTTGACGGAAGGATGTTGCTTTGCAATCCTGCGCCAACTGGACTTTCAGGGCTAATCGGAGTTTTGTCCGTATCAAATGGTTTTCTGGCGGAGCAGGTTGTGAAGCGGAATTATTTGCTGGGCGGAAAACTGCAGTTTCCGGAGGACAATTTTTACGGCCAGAGCTGGCACTGGTTTGGAGTGTATTTGTTTACCCGTTCCTAAGAAAAAACTCCCCAAGAAGGGGAGTTGTTCAGGGAGTTATTTTTTACCATCCCGCGTTTTTGGCAAGGTTATAGGCATACTCTGGCCAGAAAGTTCCGGCGCTCGGGCCGCCGTTGCAGCTGCCGTCTGATTCGCCTGGAGCTTTAATCCAAAGGTAAGCATCTACAGATCCGTTGCCGGTGTTGGTGGTTGGGGTTTGTCCAAGCGCGCGACCCTGCGGGTTGCACCACTGGTAGTCCGGAGCAGGTCCGCGGCCGTTTCGCGAAGTATCGATCACGAATTTCTTGCCGCCAACCTTGCCTGAAACCTGTTGTCCATAATTGATATTGTCCTGGGTTGAAACAAAGTTGGAAGTGTTGAGCGCAAAACCGTTTGCAGAATCAACGCCCGCTTTTCTCAGTCTGGACGCCATTTCGTCAGGGTTGACCCAGCCGGAATGCCCGGCGTCTATGTATACTGCCGTATTCGGATTTTTTCTGAGAATGTGGACCGCATCTCTGAGAGTATTCATGCGGACTTCTTTGTCGTGTCCGGACAAACAATCCATCAGGGACAGCGCATCCGGTTCCAAAACTACCAGGGCTTTGGCATTGCCGATTCCTGCACCAATTGCCCCGATCCAGGATTTGTACGCTTCCGGACTGCCGACTCCACCGGCTGAGTAGCTTCCGCAGTCTCGTTGTGGAATATTGTAAGCTACGAACACAACGGTTTTTCCGTTTGCCGAGTTTACTGCTTTGCGGACATCCTCATAGACGTTGCCGTTCCATCCGCCAAGCCACTGGGCAATAGGCTGTTGCGCCAATTTTTCTATGGCTTGTGCTTGCCAGTGACCCCGGTTGTTGTTGACCCAGTTCTGTGCCTGGCTGTGCGGATTGACGTAAAAGTCAGCGTTGCCTAATGGGTTTCCGGTCAAGTTAACGACAGGCTCATTAACAGGCGGTGTTGGAGCAGGTTGTGGTTGTTGGGGAGCTGGTGTTGGCTGGTTCTGTTGGCTATTGGATTCTGGCCGCACTAAAGTCTTGCTCATTGCCGGAGATGACCAGTGCAGGGAAGCGGTTGCTTCGCCCCAGCGTTCATAATATTCCATTTTAACTGGATAGGATTTTCCAGCTTCCAAGTAAATGTGTCCTGTGTTTTCAGTGGCTGGATGGTCGCTCCAGTTGTCTATAATCAACTGGTTGTTTACCCAGACGCGCACGCCGTCATCTGAAAGACTGTGGAAAGTGTAGTGGGTGCTTTGGGCAGGTTTGATGTTTCCTGTCCATCGTGCGGAAAAGTTGTCACGGGGAATATTTGAATCTGGTGTGCCTGCTTTCCAGTCAAAATTGATGACCGGTTCTGTTTTTGTAACTTTCAGGCCGTTGAAGTCTATCCTGTCAAAGTATTCCGCAGAAAATCCGGAACCATTGGCGTTGTCAGTTGGAAGACCTGTGCCTGTTTGTGAGATTGGATACAGCTGGTTGCGGGGAATTATTTCTTTGTGCTGTCTGTTGCTGGACCAGGACAATTGCATTATTGCTCTTCCTGTGTTTTCGTAATACTCAAGTTTGATTGGATATTTTTGTCCCGCGTTCAGGTGGATGTACCCGATATTTTCTGTTCGGGGGTGATCTGTCCAGTTGTCGATTATCAGTCTGCCATCCACCCACAGACGCACGCCGTCGTCAGAATAAGTATAGAAGTTATAGGTATCAGAGTGGCGGGGCACCACTGATCCTTCCCAACGCGCGGAATACGTTTCATTGTGCATGCTTGGGTCAGGGGAGTTGTAATCCCAGTCAAAATTCACTTGCTCGTCAATTCGGGTGATTGACTGGCCGGTAAAATTTTGATTGTCATAATAAGTGGCTGTTAAGCCGGTGCCAGTGGAGGCAACAGCCTGTGGGTAGCCCCACTGGGTAATGGTAGTCATGCCGAGCATAAGAGCCAGGGCAACTGCAGTAAGTTTGCGAATTTCTGATGGGTTTGTTTTTTGGTTTAAACTTGTGGTCTGTGTTGAGGCCATTAAGTTCCTTATCGTTAATTTTTTATGCTTCGCTATTAAATTTTTTTGCGACGAACATGAGGGGGAAATTGTTACACGTTCGTTGCATAAGCTATTTTAACTGATAAGTAACAATTCGCAAGCAATAAAAGTGTGGTTTATGCACAATAATGTTGATAAGATGAGGTAAAGTGCTTGCTTCATTAAAGAAAGTGTGGGATAAAAAATTTTTATCCAATTGGCGGTGTAAGAAGATACGATTGCTCGCGTTTTTTTAACTGGTTGGCGTCCTGAAATAGGGTTGACAAACCAGAAGAAATAGTGTATACTGCTTTGTTCTTTTAAGTTGCTTCAAAATTTGTTCGGAGGATGTGTTTTACTTTCGCTAAGGCGATTTTTCACGGGAGGAAATGATGAAGAAGTTGATGTACAGCTGGATCGCTTTGGCGATCATCGCGGCCACAACCGTGGCTTGCGGCAAGAGCAGCAGTCCCACGGCGCCGGCAACAACAGAGGCGCAGGCGGCAGAAAAGTTCGAGATCTATGTCTGGCGTACAGACTCGAACCAGGTTCTGGTTGAGGCTCGCTGCAACGCTCTGATTGCGATCAAGAAAGAGGATCGCGCCCGCATGTCGCCGGACGACACTCCGGAATCGCTCATCATCCGTGAGTGGAGCAGGGCGATCGGCGACCCTGATCCGAGAACGGCATTCAAGGACTGGTATACTCAGTACGGCAACGGCAACACCGGACATTTGGACTGGCCAGTAACTGTATGGGGGCCAATCACCGTCAAGGGCGACCGGTTCGAATTCCAGTTCTTGATGGACACGTTCAAGTTGCCAGCGAGCGATCTGCTGGAATTCGACAACGAACAGTTCCAGGACCGGTTTAATGTGTATCCGACTAACGCGGCACACATTTCTCGGGCTTCGGCTTTCCCCTTGATTCGCGTGGTCGCCGGCTCGGTTTCGGCCTTGCCAACGACACGTCCCGAACGGACTCAGTAGAACACCAACGCACGAAGAGGCGGTTGCGGACATTTGCATTAGCATTTGTTCCGCAACCGCCCTTATTTTTTAAGTACCGTTTCGCGGAATTATAGCTTTCGTCCCAAAATTTCAGTCACCAAAAGGTCCGCAAACTTATTCAGTTCCATAACGCCCAAATCTTTATGGTTTCTTGCGCGCACCGACACTTTTTTGGCTTCCATTTCTTTTTCGCCAATAATCAACATATAAGGGATTTTCTGCATTTCAGCTTCGCGAATTTTTTTGCCGATCGACTCGTTTCGCCCGTCAATTTCAACGCGCACCCCCATGTCTTTGAGTTCGGCGTAAACCTGTTCAGCGTATTTAACTTGCTTGTCGGTTATTGGCAGGATCTTGGTTTGAACCGGGGCCAGCCATGCCGGAAATGCACCGGCAAAATGTTCAATCAAAATTCCCATAAACCTTTCGAATGAACCAAGCAGAGCGCGGTGGATGACTATCGGAGTTTTGCGCGTGCCGTCTGCATCAACGTATTCAAGTTTAAACCGCTTTGGCATTTGAAAATCCAATTGAACAGTTGCCAATTGCCACTTTCGTCCGAGCACGTCCTTGATTTGCATGTCAATTTTCGGGCCGTAGAACGCGCCATCTCCCGGATTTATTTCATATTTCCACTTGGCCTTTTTCAGCGCCTGCGCCAAAGATTTTTCCGCGGCCTCCCATTCCTCCTGTGTACCCAAAGCCTTTTCAGGCTTGGTGGAGAGGAAGACGTCTTCAACTTCCATTCCAAAGACTCTATAAATTGATTTTATTCGGTTGAGCAGATTTGCGACTTCGTCACTGACCTGATCCGGGGTTAAAAAGATGTGGCAGTCGTCCTGGGCAAACGCACGGGTTCTGGTCATGCCGCCTAAAGCCCCGGAAAGTTCGTTGCGGTGCAAAGTGGACATTTCAGCAAAGCGCAGGGGCAGATCGCGGTATGAATACAAGCCCTGGGAAAACAGGATCATATGGCCAGGGCAGTTCATTGGCTTAAGCGCGAAGTCCCGGCCCTCCACTTTGAATTTAAACATGTCATCGGAATAGTGTTCCCAGTGGCCGGAAGTTTTCCAAAGTTCGGCATCAAACATCAAAGGCAGTTTCACTTCCTTGTATCCATCGCCGTAAGAAACCTCGCGGACAAATTTTTCAAGCTCATTTCTGACAATTGTTCCATGAGGCTGGTAAAAAGGAACGCCTGGCGAAAGTTCGTGAAAAAGGAATAACCCAAGTTTTGGTCCAATAACCCTGTGGTCGCGCTTGGCAATTTCTTCCTGCAATTTTACGTGCTCTTCCAATTCTTTAGCTGTTTCAAAAGCTAATCCATAAATGCGCTGCATCTGTGCGTTGGCCTGGTCGCCGCGCCAATAAGCGCCAGAAATCTTATCCAGCTTAAAGCTTTGCGGGTCAATCTCTGAAGTATTTTCAACGTGTCCGCCGCGGCAGAGGTCCGTAAATTTTCCGGTTTTGTAAAGAGTCACTGTTTCCACTTTGTCAGACTCTTTTTTCTGTTCATTGATTTTTGCATCGCTGTTCAGGATTTCATCAGCGACAGTTGTGCCATATTTTTCAATGTCTTTGATCAGCTCAATTTTGAATGGCTGGTTGTGGTCTGTGAAATATGCTTTGGCTTCGTGCGTGGTCATTTCATGCTTTTCAAAGGGCAGTTTTTGTTTGACCAATTCCCGCATGCGTTTTTCCAGTTTCTTTATATCTTCCGGAGTGAGTGGTCGAGGCAGAAGGAAGTCATAGAAAAATCCGTGTTCAATAACCGGCCCAACACCAAGCTGAGCCTTGGGAAACATTTCCAACACCGCGCTTGCCAGAATGTGGGCGAGCGAGTGTCGCAAGTTATGCAGTTTGTCTGTTTTGTTATTTTTCATAAGAATATTGTGACGCAGCGTGTTTGTTCGGATGCGGGCTGACGGAGTTCGCTTTCAGGCGAACGAGTCTTGAGCAGAAAATTTAACGCGAGTTAAATTTTACTGCGTACCGCAGACGGACAAACCGCGCAGTCAATATCTATAAATTAAGGAATAAAAAAAAGCACATACGTGCTTGGGACTCTCGCGAGTGGTTCCACCCAATGCTTATCTTAATTCCATCCACTAACGCGGGAAGCAAGCGCTTGCCTCAATGGTTGGTGGCCATATCATCAGCAAGATGTTTTGATTATATACCCGTTTATTTGCGCCGTCAAAAACCCTTAACTTATTAAGGCTTTAATCTTACCTTTTAGTTCTTCGTTCATGGAGATTTTGAAAGGGGTTTTGATTTTTTGCTCATTGATCACCAGGTTCACATCCAGATTGCCGGGGTATTGTTCAAACAGCTTTTTCAATTCCACAAAAATATCTTGTGAGACATTGCCTGGGATTTTTATGGTCACGGTTGGTGTGCCATTTGAACCTGTGCGCGCCGGTTTGGCAGGCTGGGGGATCATGGCCATATTAAACTCTTCCACTTTCTCCGCGAGGAATTTAGGCACCCCATCCTTGTCAGAAACCTTTCCGGTGATCAACAGGATCCGATCTGATTCAATCAGCTGGCCGAATTGTTGCAGTACTTTAGGGAAGATCAGTACTTCAATTACGCCGGTTTTGTCTTCCACATCCACAAACCACATGGGGTCTCCCTTTTTGGTCATGATTTTCTGGATGCGGGTGACTACGCCGCCAATTGTCAGTTCATTCTGTGTTTTTGATTGGGAAGCTAACTTGATAGGCCGCGCGACTTTATTGATGTGCTCCTGCACATCATCCATTGGGTGAGCTGTGACGAACAAGCCCAGCAATTCTTTTTCCCAGTTGACTTTGTCGCGTTTAGTGGCCGGCTCGACCTCGTGAAGTTTAAGCTTTGCCTGCGGCAATTGCGCTTCGCCAAACAAACTGTGCTGTTTTTCTTCGGACAATTTGAATTGGTTGCGGGCAAATTCCAAAATAATTTCAGAATTGCCCAATAAAGCACCGCGTTCCCCAAGGCTGTCCATTGCCCCTGATTTAACTAAAGACTCCCATGACTTTTTGTTGAAATTTCTCGTTTTGATTCTTGTCAGGAAGTCTTCCATATTTTTGAATTTTCCACCTTCCTTACGAATTGCAATAATCCGATCAATTACATCAGATCCCAAATTTTTGATCGCGTTCAATCCAAAGCGAATGTGTTTTTCGTCGATAACGGTAAAACCGGACCGGCTTTCATTTACGTCCGGCGGCAAAATTTCAATGCCCAAAACGCGACACTCTTCAATGGCCTCTACCACGGTATCCATGTTTCCTGATTCAGCAGTCAAAACCGCGGCCATAAACTCCACTGTGTAATTGGCTTTCATGTAAGCAGTCTGGTAACTGACCACACAGTAGGAAGCAGAGTGTCCTTTGTTGAATCCGTAAGCAGCAAATGGCTCAATCCAGCTCCAAATGTTTGTCGCTTTTTCCTCAGACCAGCCTGAGGTGTCCATACAGCCTTTAATAAACTTAGCCTTTTGCTTAGCCATTTCTTCCGGAATCTTTTTACCCACGGCTTTTCTGAATTTATCAACCTCTTCCCAGGAATATCCGGCTAAATCATGTGCGATTGTCAGCAAGTCGTCCTGGTAAACCAAAATTCCATAAGTTCGTTCCAGAATTTTTTCAAAGGCCGGGTCAAAGTATTTGATCAGGCTTGGTTTGTGTTTGCGGGAAATATATTCAGGGATGAATTGCATCGGACCGGGGCGGTATAAAGCAATCATGGCCATGATGTCAAAAATAGTGGAAGGCTTAAGTTCCATCAGGTAGCGCGTCATGCCTGAAGAGCCCAACTGGAACACGCCAAAAGTATGGCCTTCTGACAGGAGTTTGAAAGTCTTTGGGTCAGGGTGGGGAAGATTGTAAATATCGATCTTCACGTTGTGGCGGGCTTCCGCAATCCGCACGGCCGCTTCCAGTATTGATAAGTTTCGAATACCCAAAAGATCCATCTTGATCACACCAATAGCATTGTTGTTGGCGTTGACATCCAAAGCATACATGTCGTATTGCGTGATGACGCGGTTGCCGTCAGGTTCAAGCTGCAGCGGCATGTAGTCGGTCAGCTCAGTCGGGGTGATGATGATGCCGGCCGCGTGAATGGAAGCGTGGCGCGCGCCGCCCTCAAGCTTCTTGGCGATGTCAATAATTTTCCTGGTTTCAGGGTCTTTTTCATAAACCTCTTTCAGTTCGTTGTTCAGGTTCATGGCTTTGTCCAGGGTCATATGGAAACCCTGTTTGCCCATAGGGATCATTTTGGCGATTTGATCGCATTTGGCGTAGGCAACTCCAAGCGCCCGTCCCACGTCCCGGACAGCGGCGCGCGCCTGCATGGTTCCAAACGTAATGATCTGCGCCACTTTCTCTTTTCCGTATTTGTTCGTAATATATTCAATTGCCTCATCACGGCGGTTATCAGCAATATCCAAGTCAATATCAGGCGGAGTAGGGCGGTGTGCCGTCAAGAATCGTTCAAAAGGAATCGCAAACTCCAGAGGATCGACGTTTGTAATACCCAGAACATAACCAACAATACTGCCGGCCGCGCTCCCTCTGGTGTTGGTGATGGCGCCCAAGGCATGTGCGCCTTCAACAATGTCAGCCACCATCAAAAAATAAGTGTCGAAGCCTTTCATTTCAATGATGCCCAGCTCATAGTCAATGCGCTGTCTGACATTTTCCGGTATTTCACCGGTCTGGCCATATTTAAGCAACGCCCGTTCATAAGTGAGCTCCCGCAAATACTGCGCCGGTGTTTTTCCTTCAGGCACTTCCACTTTAGGGAAATAGCGCTGGTTCGTTAAAATCTCCAAATTACAGCGTTCAGCGATTTTCGCGCTTTCCGCAACAGCATCTGGATAATCCGCAAAGCGTTCATACATTTCATCAGCAGACTTAAGCGACAAATCATAGGCACGCATATCAAGCCGGTCAGAATCAGAAGTGGTTTTGCCTGTGCCGATGCAAACCAGAACATCCTGAGCTTCACTGTCTTCCGGACGCAAGTAATGGCAGTCAGCGGTGGCGACTAGCTTCAAACCGTTTTTTCGCGCAACTTCCACCAGCCTGGTGATCAGTTTTTCTTCGTGATCATCGCGTACCCGCGCGTTCCGTTGTATCTCAATATACAAATTTTCCCTGCCGAAAATATCTATGTACTTATCAACCACTTTCTGCGCTTCCTCTTCTGATTTGGTCATCACTGCGCGCGCGATCTCTCCGCGCATGCATCCGGACAAGCAAATAATTCCTTCCGCATGTTCCTTCAGTGCCTGCAAATCGATCCTTGGCTTGTAGTAGTAGCCCACAGTATGCGCCAGAGTCGTCAGTTTCATCAAATTTTTGTAGCCGGCATCGTTGCTGGCCAGCAACGTCAGATGGAAATAGTTGGCATCCTGTTTGCCTTCTTTGTCTTCCATGCGGCGTGGGGAAATATATGCCTCAACTCCGATGATCGGCTTAACCTCGTTTTCCCGGCAAAGATTGTAAAATTCAATCGTCCCATACATTACTCCGTGGTCGGTGATGGCCAAACTGGACATACCCAGCTCCTTGGCGCGCTCAACAAGTTCCTCAGTCTTGGACAGGCCATCCAGCAGGGAGAAATGGGAATGTAGATGTAGGTGGGTAAATGGCTTCATGTGGATTACATTATCGCAAAAAATTCCTGAACAATCCAATTTGCCGGCAAACCCCCGAAATTTCAGGCGAACAGGCAAAAGATGGTATAATAAATGGGCAAATTAAAACTGTTTTTGGCCGGACAAACACAAAAATGAATTTTGAAGAGAACGATAGGGCAGAAGAATGGTTTCTGATCATAGGGGATTGGTTCAGATCAACCCACAGGCGCTGGTTTTATGCGCTTTTGCTGGTCATTGCCATGGCTATACCTCTGCAGATTTTCCTGAAATACAGTTTCCGCCAGGTTTTTGTTTCGAGCATCTCGGAATTGAGGGTAAACTATGAGCCGGTCACCAAACTGCCTTTGGAGGTTGTTGAAACGAAAGTATTTGATCTGGGCAACGGGACCTACTCCGGCTATGCTCGGGTGAAAAACAACAACAGTGATTGGGGAGTGCCTGAGCAGAAATACATTTTTGCGTTTCTGGCCGGATCAGGAGAACAAGTTATGGCCTCAAGCGGTGCAACTTTTATTCTTCCGTTTTCGGAAAAAATCATTGCCTTCCCTCGATTCCAGTCTGACAAAGCGCCGAACAGGATCAACTTTACTCTTCAGCAATCAGAGTTTATCCGCCCTCCGCAGTTGCCCGTTGTGAATTTTGAAATCCAGCGCAGATCTCTAAGCTCAGAAGTCAACCAGACGATAGTCTCTGCGGTGATAGTCAACCGTTCTCCGTTTAGGATTACCCGGGTGGACTTGCCAGTCCTTTTGTTTGATAATCAGAACCGGATCATAGGAGTAAATTACACGAACATAAATGACCTGACCTCCAACGAATCCCGCTCCTTCCAATACACGTGGTTTAACCGCATTAACAATGTCTCACGCATTGAAATCATTCCGGAATTGAATCCTTACAACCGGGATATTTTCGGCGCTGTGCCGGGACAAAACCCTTTCGACGACCTTGAATAATTTCCGCCTGTGGACCAGGAACTTACATTACTTTGATGTGTTTCTATTCGGCAGCAGCATATTGCTGCTGTTTTTGGGCTTGCTTATGGTTTATTCCACGACCAATGCGGATAGCGGCTCAAGCCAGCTGCTCAGGCAGGCTTTGTTTGCCGGGATCGGGTTGGTGGGCATGTTCGCCCTAACCTTTTATGATTACCGGAATTTGAAAAAATTGACGCCTTGGATTTACATTGGTGTGATTGTGGCCTTACTGGTAGTATTTTTTTTCGGCCCGGCCGTAAGGGGTTCGGCCCGTTGGATTGATCTTGGATTCTTCCGTCTTCAACCGGCTGAATTTACCAAGCTGGCTATGATTATTATTATGGCCAAATACCTGGACCAGACCGGCGAGAAACTGAAAAATTTCCGATACGTTCTGCTTTCCGCAGTTTATTTAGCCATTCCAATGTTTTTGATTTTGATCGAACCGGATTTAGGGTCGTCTCTGGTTGTATTGTCTGTCTGGTTTGGCTTGCTGTTGTTTTCGAAAATAAACAAGAAGCATGTTTTGGTGCTGGTCGTCAGTTTTTTGGTTCTGGCTGTGTTGGCATGGTTTTTTGTCCTGCATGACTACCAGCATGAACGCGTCTATACCTTTTTGGATCCGGACCGCGACCCTCAGGGGCAGGGTTATAACGTTCTGCAGTCAATCATTGCGGTCGGTTCCGGCCAGTTGTTGGGAAGGGGAGTTGGGCGAGGTTTCCAATCCCAATTGGATTTTTTGCCGGAGCGTCAGACTGACTTTATTTTCGCCTCCACCGCCGAAGAATTGGGCATGGTTGGCAGTGTGGTGCTTCTCGGCTTGTATTTTGTGGTTTTTATGCGCTTGATAAAAACCTGCCGAAGCGCTCGCGATAACTTTGGAATGTATTTAAGCCTTGGCGTATTTATCATGCTTCTTACGCAAGTGGTGATAAACATCGGGATGAACATAGGAATCATGCCGGTTACCGGAATTCCTTTGCCGTTATTGAGTCTGGGGGGCAGTTCCATGATAACCACACTTTTAAGCCTTGGCATTGTGCAGAGCGTGGTAGCCAGACAAAAAGCTGTGCGGTTCGGAGTATAATTTTAACCAAAGCAAACTTGCCTTGACGCTTCATTACCCCAGACCTATGATTAAGACAGATGGCAGTAATGATGGAATTCATTAACAATAAATCACAATGAACAAATTCGATTTTAAGAAAATAATTGAATGGTTGTCTCAAATGCTCAGGTGCCCGGTCTGCGGATACCGATACAGCCTCGAACAAACCAAAATTATCGACTCTAAAGACGAAAAAAGCGGGCCTAACGCCGCGCTGCTGATTCATACTGATTGTGAACGATGCAAAAGCTCGGTGGTTTTCAGCATCGCAGTTGACGGTCCGGAGATTTTCTCAGTCGGCATGGTTACGGATCTGACTTCCCAGGACACCACCAAATTCAAAAATACTGAACCTATCGGCTCTGATGAGGTCCTTGCCACCCATCAGTTTTTGCAGGACTTCAATGGTGACTTTCGCGAGGCCTTGAAATAATATCGCTGATAGTGTATAGTGTCTAATCTGGCACATGCCGGTTACGGACGGAGGACTCATGCTGAAAGCAATTCGTGAATTCGACCTTCGGGAGTTTGTCGCTTCAATTCCCAACAGGATCATGGGTATGGTCGGCAGTGTTGTCAGCTGGCCATTCCAGAGAGTAATCAATCTGGCTGAAAGGCGCGGTCACGGGATGAATATCCCGATGTAGGCTTCAGCTTCGTGAAGTTCCGGCGGTCCGCTCTGCGGCCCGCCTTTTTCTTTTTGTGCGAGGGGAGATAAGCGGGAGTTGACGACCAGGCGGAAAAATGTTAAACTTTGGAAGCATTATTTAGACTAATTTATGGCAGAAATCACGATAAACGCCACAAAACGCACAGTTTCCGGCAAACCGGTTAACAAGCTCCGCAAGGTAGGAAAGCTTCCAGCTGTTGTTTATGGCCACAATGTTCAATCTGAAAACATCGAAGTCAGCGAAAATGAATTCCTGAAGGCTTTCAAAAAAGCCGGCGAATCCACAATCGTAAACCTTTCCGTGGAAGGCAAGAATATCCCAGTTTTGATCCAGGATGTTCACAATCACTATTTGAAAGACACTCCAATCCACGTGGACTTTTATGCGGTAAACATGAGTGAAAAGCTGACTGCTACAGTACCTTTGCACTTTATTGGCGAATCTCAGGCTGTTAAGGCTCTGGGTGGTACCCTGGCGAGAAACCTTTCTGAGGTTGAAGTGGAATGTTTGCCAATGGATTTGCCTCAGAGTTTGGAAGTTGATATTTCAGCTTTGAACACTTTTGACGACGCAATCCGCATTTCCGACCTTAAGGTTTCAGATAAAGTTGAAATCTTGGGTAATCCGGAAGAAGTTATCGCTGTTGTGACCCCGCCTCGTTCTGAAGAAGAAATGAAGGAACTGGATCAGGCACCTGTCGCGGCTGACGTTACAGCAGTTGAAGGCGTGGTCAAGCCTGAAGCCCCTGCAGAAGGCGAAGCTCCAGCCGAAGAAAAGAAAGAGTAAGAAACGAACTTAAAAAACACTGGCAACCGCCAGTGTTTTTTGTTATAGTTGTTTTAGGGAGGGAGCAATGGTTTTTGGCCAGAGGCAGGTGGTCGTCGGCCATTTTTTTGAGCAGGTTGCTCACACAGTTTTTGGCGGTGAGTTGTGCCGCAACGACGACGGCGATATTTGCATCTGGAAGACTGGAACGACTATCGAGGTTAAATCCTCTTATCTGCAGTCCTCTTATGGGATCCGGTGTGATTTGGATCAGATGGAGAAGTACAAGAGGCGATTGCCGTTCCCGTTTTCCCACGCACACTACGTGTTCTTCGGGTATGACAACCCGCGGGACAAGAGCACCAAGTCAAACACCATGGCAGTCCATAAGACCGAAAGCGCCATCAGCAGGTATTTGGCAAAGTCGGTGAGATGGTGCCTGGTTTTTGATTATTCGATTGTTCTCAGGTGGAAGGAGGTCATAGAAACGTCTGATCGCAGCATCCTTGGCCACAAAGGCACGCTGTCAGTGGATCTGAAGTGGCAGGAGCTGTTGGTGTACGCCAATGGCGGGCTCGGGCACAAATTGCGCCTTTTGGGCCTTGATCCTGAAGATTACACAGTGTTGTCTGGTCAGACGCAAATAAGGAAGGAATTTGACCTTTTTGGCAGGAAACCGGTGAGCTTTGAAATAAAAATGGTTCTGCCCAAAAAGGTCGCCTCTAAATTCCAAAAGCGGATGAAACGGCGAGGAGTCGCCCTGTCCGCGTCCCGGCCTGCGTGAACCTCTGGACCCTAACAGGGCAGTAGCGCAGGTTTCTCTTTTTTCTGTAACTTTTTATCTGGTGAGTCGTTAATTAATTAGTGGAGTAAATTTTCTTGTAATGAAAAAAATCCTTCAAATAATCCTATTCATTTTGGTTTGTGCTTTTTTCTTTAACGTCAATTTCGAATTCAGGCGAGTGGAAGAAACAGAAAAAGCCAGCGCTGTGGAGCGCTAGGCTGTTTTGTTGTGCTTGCGCCAAATGCGCGCGAAGCGGGGAACCCCTGAAAGGTCTTTGAATATTTCCACCCGGGAATCTGGCAGATGTTCTTCTGCCAGTTTTTTAATTTCCTCTGCCTGGTCATGCCCGAATTCCAGGTAAATCAAAGGTTTTGATTCAGATTCAGCCAGCTCTTTAAACAGTTGTTCGTAAAGGGCGAGCCCTCTCTTTTTTGCCACTAGAGCCTCTTTTGGCTCAAATTTAATGCTCGGGTCAGTGATTGCGGGCAAGTAGGGCAAGTTGGCGACAATAACGTCATAATCCGTGCCAGTGGTTCGGGTCAGGTCACTGCGGTAAAATTTCACTTTCACGCGGTGAGCCGCTGCGTTTTCCTCAGCAACGGCAAGAGCGCGGGCTGAGAGGTCGGAAGCTGAATAGTGGTTCGCGTTGCTCAGGGTTTTGGCCAAGCTGATGATGATGCAGCCGCTGCCAGTGCCAATGTCCAGAATTTTGAGGTTATGTTTGCCTTTTAGCTCAAATGCGATCCGCTCGACTAAAATTTCTGTTTCAGGGCGGGGAATGAGCACATGTTTATTGACCTTGAACTTATAACCAAAAAACTCTTTAGTCCCAGTAAGATATGCAACGGGTAGCCCTTTTTTTCGGTCTTTGAGTATGTCCAAATACTTCGCGTACTTGCTTGGATTTATGTTCAAAAGCCGATTGGAAATCAGATCTTCTTTGCTAAGTCCTGTGACGAACCGCAAAAGCACTTCTGCGTCCAAAGATGGAGAAGTGCTGTCGGTATTTTCCAAGAATTTTGTGCCTTCGTTTAAGGCTTCCACGTAATTCACGATTATTTGGCCACGGTTTCTAATTGTCTGCGCTGGTCCTCCGCTATCATGGCATCAATGATAGGTCCAAGTTCGCCATCCAGTATCAAACCGATTTGGTTCCAGTTTTGGTTTACGCGGTGGTCGGTGATTCTGTCCTGAGGGAAGTTGTATGTGCGGATTTTCTCTGAGCGGTCACCTGTGCCGATTTGCGACTTTCGCTTGTCGCGGAGTTCCTTGGCTTTGCGTTCCTCTTCTAACGCCATGACGCGGGCGCGCAAAATTTTGAAAGCTTTTTCCCGGTTTTGCGCCTGGGAGCGTTCATCTTGCATGACAACCATGATCCCGGTAGGGATGTGGGTCATGCGCACCGCCGAGTAAGTGGTGTTAACGGATTGTCCGCCATGCCCGGAGGATGTGGTGGCTTCAATTTTTATGTCCTTAGGGTCAATTTTGAAATCCACCTCTTCTATTTGCGGCAAAACGGCAACAGTGACGGTTGAGGTGTGTACGCGTCCTGCTTTTTCAGTTTCAGGCACGCGCTGGACGCGGTGCACCCCGGATTCGTATTTGAATTTTGAGTAAGCACCCGTACCAATGATTTCGAAAATCACTTCCTTGTAGCCGCCGACTGGAGTGCGGTTTGCAGAATCTATGTGCACTTTATATCCGTGGCTTTCCGCAAATTTGCTATACATGCGGAAAAGCTCTGCTGCGAAAATAGTGGACTCGTCGCCGCCGGCGCCGGCGCGGATTTCCATTATTATGTCATTGTCATCATATGGATCTTTAGGGAGCAGGCCGATTCTGACTTGTTCCTTGAGTTCGGCTGCCTGCTTTTTCAATCCAGGAAGTTCTGCAGCGGCCATTTCAGAAAGCTCATTTTTTTCTTCAATCAGTTTTTCATTATCCGCAATTTCATTCAGGACTTTCTCAAGGCGGTTGATATTCGTGACCAACGGCAAAAGCTCGGTTTGCCTTTTACCGAGTTTTTTCAGTTCCTGAGAATCAGTGGTGTTGCTGAGTTTCTCAGAAATTTCGTCATATTCTTTTATGATATGTGCGTAATTGAGTTCCATTAGATTAGTTCGTACCAAATAACTTTTAGCGCTATGTTAGGAGTGACTGGTTTCTTGTACCTTTCGGAATAATACTTGTACATGTCTTCAATGTGTTCGTATTTTTCGTGGCCTTCCCAATCTTTATCCGTGAGGTGCTTAAACAGTTTCTCTTCCACCTTGACTAGCTTTGCGGTGGCAAACCTTTCCTTAGTATTGGTGTCGAGAAAATCAACAATGTCGCCAGTCTGGAGGTTTTTGTCGTCAAAAAGACGCCAAGTAATTTTTTTAATGCCTTGTTGAATAAACGGTATTACGTGCGAGTCGAATTTTAAAGTTTTGTTCATATATCTATATGTGTAAATAAAAAACACGCTTGTATATACAAAGTATATAGGGAAGCGTGCTTTTTGTCCCTTAAGCCTGGGTCTTGAGTTTCTTGGTAATGCGCTTTGACTTGAGTTCTGCAGCCTTTGAGGTCTTCTTGCGGAACTTGTCGATGGTGCCGGCGGTGTCAATCAGGTTCTGTTTGCCGGTATAGAAAGGATGGCAATTTGAACAGATTTCAACGTGCATTTCAGCGAGGGTTGAACCGGTATGGAAGGTATTACCACAAGCACAAGTGACCTTGGCTTGAGAGTGATATTGTGGGTGGATTGATTCTTTCATAGCCCACACAGGATAACACATATCAGCGAATAAATCAAGGGCGGGAAGAATTTATCCACAAACTACGGCTTTTGAACAAACTTTTCGCATTTTTGCTGTCGTTGGGAAGTACTTTTTTCCACGTCACAAAATCATTACCAGGAATTATGATTTTACTTGCGTTAATTGCTTAATAACCCACTTTAGGCAAAAACCATGAGTTTTTGTTTAGGTGGGTTCTTTATGCGCCATCGTCAGCAAATTCTTCAAAGGTCGACTGAAGATAGGCAAGCAAGAACGTCAAAGAAAATAATTAAATTCTAAATACAATATGAAAAAACTTATTGCAGGTCTTAGTTTGTTTGCTTTGGCCTTTGCGGTCATGCCGGCTGGCGCAGCGACAATCTCCAATGTTGCTGACTCAACTGCGCGGATCACTTACAGGCTTTCCACGTTGTTGAATTTGAGCAACTCGAACAGTGCTGACATCTCAAATGAAATTGTCACTTCTGCCAACTCGGGGAACAATTCAATTTCCTCATCTGATTTCCAGTCAGGAACAGGCATTTCTACGGGCAATGCCACTTCTGTTGCCGATATCCTAAATGAGGCGAATGACACTTCAGTAACTACTGAACTGGATACTGACTTTGGTCCGACGGGCGAAGATCTCGTCACAAACATTTGGGATGATTCTGATGCGAGAATCAGGAACCGACAGCGGGAACGCCAGACTATTTCCAACTCCAATACTGTGGAAGTAATGAACGCGGTTGTGACTGGCTCTGACACCGGTTCAAATGAAACCACGTCTGATGAAGGATTGCAGGAATCATCCATAACCACTGGAGAAGCTGCTTCAGCCACAGGCGTAACAAGCAGATTCAACAGGGTAATGGAATCCATTTCCCGCATGATTCGTTAAAACATAAGCCAGCGGAGGGGGCATCCCTCACCGTTCCCTCCTTGCTTTATGGTTTGGAACAGACTCAGTTTTTATCGCTAAATTAATTAGGAATGAAAATGATAAAAAGGAAAACTATTTCGAGAAAATTTGCCGATGCCGCGTATGTTGCGGTCGGGGTTTGCCTGATTGCGGCCACTGCCATGTTGCCAATTTTCTCTACTTGGGTTTTAGCCATAGAGGATGAGCCTGTTTTGGAAAATGCCGCACAGTGTGAATCAACAACTCTGCCTGAAGAAACTGGTGTTGAGGTTGAACCTGATTCTGCTGTCGAAACCCCTGAAGTGGAAGATCCTGAGGTCGAAACTCTCGAAACCGAAGCTGTTGAAACAGAAATAAAAGATGAAACGCAGGAGGATGAAACACAGGAAAAGACTGTAGAAGAAAAGGCAGAATCCCTGCCTGAGGTTAATGAGCCTTCACGGGAAGAAATTGCAGGTGAGGACAACGCAGAACAAGAATTTTCTGAAGGAAATGAATCTAAACCAGCGCTTGAAGATGAAGGTGATAAGGAAACGGAGGAATTGGACGGGGAAATGGAAAATGAAACTTTTGATTCTGAAACTGTTGCTGAAGAGGAAGGTATTGCGGTAAAAGAGGAAAGCATTACCGAAATAGAAAATTCAAATACGGTTGATATCTGCAATGATGTTGATTCCGTCGGCAATACGGGAGGCAATGAAATTGAGTCTGAGGAAACGGCCAGTGATACGGAGATAGAAACAGGGGATGTGAACGTTTACGCCAACGTTTTGAATATAGTAAACACAAACAACATCAATTCAGAAATTGTTCAGATCACGGAAAACTTCAACAATCTTTCAGCTGATATTTTAATGAACCAGCCGGAGACCACGCCCACCCAAATGAGCCATGATTTGGTTGCGGGGCTTTGCCAGAACATACACTGCCAGTCGTTAACCACCTTTAAGCTGACCAACAGCAACAATGCAACGGTAAACAATGACATAGACCTGGCTGGGAATTCTGGCGGCAATTCCATTTCCGGCGCCGGAGAAAATAGCGCTATTCGCACCGGAACTGTAAACGCGTTGGTCAACATCATCAATATCGTCAATAACAATGTCATAAATTCCCGCTGGACCATTGCGACTTTTAATATTTTCGGCGATTGGGAAGGGGACCTGGTTCTTCCTTCCGAGCTTTATTTTGACCAATACACAACTGTAGGGGCGGACACAGGCGTAACTGAGCACAACATGAACAAGATAGTTTTGAATGTGAACAATAATAATCAAGCCGCCATCAGCAACAACGTCAACGCGAACGCAAACAGCGGCGGGAACACTGCCAAAGGCGCAATATTGCAAGATGCTTCAACTGAGACCGGGGATTCGGAAAGCTTAACTAATGTTAAAAATATGGCAAATGTATCCCTGGTCAACAGCAGTTGGTTTTTGAATATCGTCAACACTTTGGGAAGCTGGACCGGAAACGTTTATTCTTTGCCGGAAAATATGGATTTTGAGCAAACTCCTTTAGGTATGACTTTTTTCTCCGCATCAGGGGCGGATGAAAATGCTTTGCAGGAATTCCACGATGCGGTTGGGGGGCTGGCACAAGGGGATGAAGTGACAATCGAAATAGAAAACAACAACAAGGCGGTGATTAACAACAACGTGGATGTGCAGGCCAATTCCGGCGGAAATGAAATTGATGGCGGTGATCTGCAGAACACCAGGATCATCACTGGCTACAGCCGCGCCCTGGCCAATATCCTCAATTTTGCAAACATTAATCTGATAAATTCCAACCTCAACGTGGGACTGACGAATATTTTCGGGTCGTGGAATGGGAATATTGTTTTTGGTTACCCTGATTTGGCGGTGAACCAGAGTTTGTTGCAGGGAGCCGTGCCTGTCTCCAGCGGTTCGCGCGTCAATTACGAGTTGCAGTACAGCAACAACTCCGGTTCAACAATGTCCAACGCAGTCATGGCGTGGACATTTGATCCGCAGGTTTATAGTTTTAGCCACGCTAACATCAAAGGCTTGTTTCCTGTTTCTGACGGAGTTTTGGAGGTGAAGATAGGAAAGCTTGTTCCGATGGCCTCTGGTCGCGTGCAAGTGCAGTTGAACACCAAAGTTGGTTTGGAGCAAGGGTTTGAGGTCGAAACTGTTTCGGAAATCAGCGGAGGTGGGCCGGAAAAAAATCTTGATAACAACACTCACGTTCTCACAGCCCTCGCCTCAGCTTCATATAATGAGGTGCCTGAACTGCCAAACCCTAACGTTACACCCGGTGCCCCTTTTGCGGCTGCGCCGCCGGTAACCAGGATGTCGGCGATTTCCAGCGCGCTGTTTACCAAAGTCACCAAAGTTAATGATTCCGCCGGGCGTGAATTGAAAGCAGGTGATTCGGTAAAGTTTACAATTACAATCGAAAACCAAAATACCGAAAAAATTTACAGCGCTGTCATGAAAGACCAGATGGTGGGGCCTGACGGGAATACAGTTTCGTTTGATGAGCAGGAACTTGGCGAGCTTTTGCCGAATGAAAACATTATTTTTGAATATTCGCTGGAGATAACGCAAGAAGTTATGGATGGAACGTACACCAACTATTTTTGGATTGAGGGATTGGATAACATGCTGAGGCAGACCAAAACTTTGACCGCGTCCAGCGCCTTTGCCGTCAAACAGGATCCGGTTATGGTGATTAATGAAACCGAGCAATTGCCGCAGGTGACAATTGTTCCGGACAGACAAACGATCACCCGCGTGGTTAACCCGGCAGTCACGGGTGGGGAGTTACATTTGCCGCCTTTGGTTTTAGGCTCTGTTATTGACCAGACTCAAGCAGATGACGGTTTCAATGAACCGCAAATTCCTGGTTCGAACGAGCTAATGCAGTTGATTGTCACGCTGGTGCTGGTTGTAGGGTCTGCAGCGGGGTACGCGATTTACAAGTCAATGCATCGAACAAATAATTTAGGAAGTGGTTAAGGTTTTGAAAAAACGGCTATCAAACAGCCGTTTTTATATGGCTTGCCAAAACTGCCGCTTTATGGTAGACTAGCAAAGCATTATTAACCATGCATACTTTTTCGCTCCTGTATCTTCAAGTCCGGAGAAATGAGCGGATCCGCCAAGCTTTGCTGCGGCGGACTGATGTGTTCGGGCCTGTCTGCGTACAAACCTCTTAGAGATAGAGGACTGTCGCAGATCCGGAACGCAAATGACGAAAGTAGAAGTTCTGTCGGCTGTTTTAAGCCAACCGGCAGGAAATTAAGGAAAGGAAACAATTATGAAAACCATCACATTGATGGACATGCTTAAGGCTGGCGTGCACTTCGGCCACAAAACCTCTCTTTGGAATCCAAAGATGGCGCCGTACATTTACACCCAGCGCAACAACATACACATCTTGGATCTGGAAAAGACCAAGACCAAACTGACCCAGGCGTTGAACTACGCCAAGGAAGTCGCGGCCCGGGGCGGTACGATTTTGTTCGTGGGTACAAAGCGCCAGGCCAAGGAAGTGGTCCGCAAGGCTGCTGAATCAGCTGGTATGCCATACGTGGTAACCCGCTGGCTGGGCGGCACTTTCACCAACTTCCGAACCATTCAGCGAACCATCAAGAAAATGGAACGCTATGAGAAGATGATCGCGGAAGGCGAGATCAAGAAGTACACAAAGAAGGAACAGCTGATGATCGCCAGGGAACTGGAAAAAATGAAGCAGTTCTTTTCCGGTATCAAGGACATGAAGAAACTTCCTGACGCTATTTTCGTTTTGGACGTAAAGTACGACCACATTCCGGTTGAGGAGGCTCGCCAGTCAAAGGTTAAAGTTATTGGCTTGGTTGACACCAACTCAGACCCTTCCAAGGTTGACTACGTCATCCCTTCAAATGACGATGCAATTAAGGTCATTGAATTCATGGCCAATGCCATGTCTGACGCTATCTTGGCCGGCAGGAAGAACGCCGCTTCAAACGTGATGGTTTCTGAATCAGCGGCTGTTGCTAAATAATATCAGCAATACAATTACGCAATTTAACAAACAGGAAATAAAATTATGAATTACAAGACAGAGGATATCAAAAAGCTTCGCGAACTGACCGGTGCAGGCATGATGGATGCCAAGAAAGCCCTGGATGAAGCAAAAGACATGGACGACGCTGTTGCTCTTCTCAGAAAGAAGGGACATGCTTCTTTGGCCAAGAAAGCTGAGCGCACCACCAAGGAAGGAATCATTTCTTCATATATCCATGCCGGCGGCAAAGTCGGGGTGTTGGTTGAGCTTAACTGCGAGACCGATTTTGTTGCCCGAAATGAGGAATTCCAACAGCTTGCCACGGAAATTGCTTTGCACATCGCGGCTGCTGCGCCAATCTGCGTGACCAAGGATCAGGTTCCGGCTGACAAGATTGAGGCTGAAAAGGCAATCTACATGGAGCAGGTCAAAGACAAGCCTGAAAATATGCGCGAGCAGATTGTAAACGGAAAACTGGAAAAATACTACGAACAGGTTGTTCTGCTTGAACAGCCGTATGTCCGCGACCCGGATAAGAAGGTTAAGGATTTGCTTGCAGAAAAAGTCGGCAAGTTGGGTGAAAATATCCAAATCCGCCGATTTGCCAAATTCACTTTGGGCGCTGAATAGGGCATTCAATAAACGAAATACCAATAAATGATCATATTAAGCTGGATTTTGCTTGTAGTCGGGCTACTCGGCCTGTTTACGGTTATCCTGGCCAAACTGCCAGGGGTTTTGACAAGGCCGACAATCGGCGGGAGAGTAAGAATTGTCACAGCCGCGGAAGGTTTATGGTCCTACATTTCAAGGAAGATAAAATACGGCTTGGGTAAAATCTGGCATTTCATTTTGGAAGCAAAGGATTTAAAGCCTACGCCTTTGATCAACCACCAGGTGCAGAAAGTCAAACAGGTGTTCAAGGTGCGCATTCGTTCTTCCAAGGAAGAGCCGCTTTGGATGCCTGAGGTAACTGCTGTTATTGATCAGGCCAAGGCTGCGCCTGATGAGCAGACTGCTGAGCACTTGTACCTGGAAGCAATCAAAACTGACCCGAACAATAAGGAAGCTTATGAGGGTTTGGGCCGCCTGTATTTGCAGGAAAAAAATTACAAAGAAGCAGCGGAAACTTTTAAGTTTTTGACCCGTTTGGATCCAAAGCGCGACACTTACTGGAGCAATTTGGGTTTGTCTTTGTATTCGATTCAGGAATACCGCGATGCCGCAAAGGCTTATGAGAAAGCTGTGCAGATGAACGGCAAAATTCCGGCAAGATGGGTAAACCTGTCTTTGTGCTATGAGGCCATGCATGATTTGCCCCGCATGATCAAGGCGTTGAACCAGGCCGTGCAGTTGGATCGCCGGAATATCAATTACTTGCTCATGCTTTCCGATGCTTACCTAAAGTATGGGAACAGGGTTAGGGCAGAAGAGGTTCTGGAACAGGTTTTGGCCATTGATCCTACGCACAGGGTTGCACGCGAAAAGCTGATGAAGATCAGGATCTAGGTTGATTTGTAAAGGGTTTTTTGGTAGACTTTTACAGTTAGTCAAAATTTACGCCGGCTTAGCTCAGTGGTAGAGCAACTGTTTTGTAAACAGTAGGTCGTGGGTTCAAATCCCTCAGCCGGCTCCATGGGCAGATGGTAGAGCGGTCAATTACACCAGACTGTAAATCTGGCGCCATTCGGCTACGCAGGTTCGAATCCTGCTCTGCCCACCATAGAAAAAAACCGACTTTGGTCGGTTTTTTTCTATTATGTAGACTGTGCGGATTCGAACGGGCAGAAGTGAGACAAGTCGGTGAGCGACGATGCCGAACGTCGAAAAATGTACAGTGTACATTTTTCGCTGCCCTGTCTACGCCAGTTGCAACGAGCGTTGAGAATCCTGCTCTGCCCACCATAGAAAAATTCCTCACCGAAAGGTGGGGAATTTTTCTATTTGTAGACTTTTATGACTTTGCATAAAAATATGCTTTCAGGTGTGTGCATTTTGAGACCTTGACTTCTTTCATAAAGCATGGTAATCTTATACACCACACATCCAAAGAGGAGGAATTCGTTGTTGAGGCGACAGCTCCGTTTGATGCCTATGGTGGGAAGGGGTATTCTCCACATAACCTAAATGCTACCGGGGCAGGTGCATGATTGTGGAAATATCCTGAGCCAAGTGTGCTCGCGTAGAGTGGTCGTCTCCTTGTGCCGGGTACAGAAGACTTGCTTTTATAATGGTGCTGAGTGACACCCAAAATTGCAAGGAGTTTGGCCTATACTGGTTGAGCAGGGCCTACCGATCGTCCGATCGCGGATCTCTGCAATAAAGCCGGACAGCCACCTTCTGTTAGGGATTGTTGGGAATCACATTTCCGAGCTGAATCCCACAACAGTTCTAATCCCCGGTACACGTCTTTTTTCCGCCCTTGCCGCCTTTAGGTCAGGGCTTTTTATTTTCATGTTATTTGTGTTATAATAATTCCGAAGAATAGTCGGCTTCGAAACAAATTATTTAATAAAACATATGGAACCCAGCGAAACACGTGTTTTGATTGTGGAAGACGAAGAAATCCTGCTTACAGCCCTCTCTGAGGAGTTGAAACAGGAAGGTTTTCAGGTGCTTGGCGCCAAAGACGGGGCTGAAGGAGTGGAGAAGGCCAAGTCCGAAAAACCTGACCTGATCCTGCTTGATTTGGTAATGCCTCGCTTGGACGGAATTGGTGCACTGAAACTTCTGAAAGAAGGGGAAGAAACCAAGGATATCCCTGTGGTCATCCTCACCAATTTGTCAGACTATGACAAAATTTCCGACGCTCTTTCGTTAGGCGCTATGGATTATCTGGTCAAAGCGAACTACCGGTTGGAAGAACTCGTCAATAAGATAAAGACTGTTTTGGAACGCCAGACGCCAACAGCCGCTTAATAATTAAGCCAACAAGCCATATGGCAACAACAGAAGATTACAAAAATCTTATCAATGATATTTTGGCTAAACAGGCCGTCATCCTCGGCCAGGATATTGTCATCCTCAAGGCCAAGAACGTGGTTGGTTTGACTTTGGATGACCAGGGGAAAGTTCAGGACATTTCCGGCAATCCGGAAGAGGTCCTGCAAAAATTAGTCGACGAGTATATTGCTTTGTCAGGACAGATTGTGAAAAATATTCTGAACCCCGTCGTGGCTAAATACCCGGAAATAAAAGTCACTTTGTAAAATTAAAAATAAAAATATGTTAGCGCTAAGTTCTGAGATTAACAACATAATCCAGGCGTTGATTCTGGTCATTATAATTGGCATGTTTTACAGCCTTTGGATGACCACCAAAGCTTATGGCGGGTTGATTGGCCGCGCCATCAGGTATATGGGCATGGGGATCATCCTGATATCCATAGTGGTTATGGAAAAAATGCTGATCAATTTCAGCGTAATCACCAATTCCACCAATCTTATGCTGGCTGTTGATGTCCTGACTTTGTTGTCGTTGTTCTTCTTGTCTTTGGGGTTCAAGAAGCTGGCCGCAATTGCAAAAGCGCCATAGAAGCGCGGTTTTCGCATTGCCGATTACAATTTGAGATAAAAACAAAAAGGGATGAACTTTAACTCGACAATCTACTGGGTCTTGTGGAGTTTGGCAATCTACACCATGATTGTCGTTGTTTTTATTTGGTGGGAAAACAGGAAGATGCGCAAAAGCCTGCACCAAAAAGAGCAGGAAATGCAGCGCAGGATGTATGAAGTTTCCATTTTAAAGGAGCTGGGCGAGAGAATCGGCTATTCTTTGAATGTTCAGAAAATTGTGGACGTCATTACTGGTTCTTTGCGCAGACTGCTTCCGTATTCCACGGTATCTTACATGCTACTGGGGGATGAGGGCCGCATTATTTTTCACTGCGTACTGGAGGAGTCAGTTAACAAGAAATTCGTGGACAACGTCCGCCTCCGCATGCTTAAGTCTTTGGCCGCCCTTCTGAACAAGGAGATTAAGGGGGACCTGCTGGATGAAAGCATTTCCGGCACCATCACGGATGAAACCAATAAAAAAACAGTCCAGTCATTTTTTAATATTCCTGTTGTCATCAACAACGTCCCGGTTGGAATTTTGAACGTGGCTTCCACGGAAGAGGGTTTGTACAAGGAAGATGAAATCACTATCCTTTACACGATCATGAATCAGGCTTCTTCCGCAGTGTCCAAACTGGAAAACATTTTAAGCCAGGAAAAAGGCAAGCTTAATGCCATGGTTGAATCCATGGCTGATGGGGTGTTCATGGTGGACATCCGCAACCGGTTGCTGGTTATTAACCCTGCGGCCAAGGACATGTTGGGAATTGATAAAGACCAGCCGAACATGTTCGATATTCTGGATGCGCTTTCATCAAAAATTGACATCCGCACAAAAATTGAGGAAAGCTTAAAGACCGGTCATTTGATTACGGAAGAAAAATTTACTATTGGCGACAAAGTTTTGCGAATTTTGGTCAGTCCGGTGAAGGACCCTGAAAACAAGCCATTGGGCGCAGTGGTGCTGTTCCATGACGTGACCAAGGAAACCGCTATTGAGAAAATGCGTGAGGATTTTACCAGCATGATGGTCCACGAATTGCGCAGCCCTTTGACCGGCATCCGCTCCATAGCCAATCTTCTGCGTGAAGACAAGATCAAGAACGAACAGCGCAAGTACCAGGAGTTTATAGATTTGATCGTGACTAATTCGGCGAGCATGCTTGATTTGGTTAACGATTTGCTGGATGTGGCCAAGCTTGAGGCCGGTAAATTCCAGGTCATGAAAAAAGCTACGGATGTCTTGAACCTGATTAAAATGCGAATGGAGTCGTTCGAGTCCCTGGCAGGGGAGAATCAGCTGAAGCTTGAGTCAAAAATTGACCCGAATTTGCCTAAGGTCGTGACTTTGGATGAGACCAAGGTGGGCCAGGTTTTGAATAACCTGCTTTCCAATGCGATCAAATTCACCAAACCAGGCGGCAAAATCACAGTTTCCGCTTTTCCTCTGAAGACTAAGGAAGACATGTTGAACAAGGTTGCCAGTTTGGGCATGATTTGGCCGGGCCTTAAAGAGGTTAAATTCAAAGATGATGTTTTGGTGATGGCGGTCAGCGATACCGGCGTGGGTATTCCTGAGGATGAGAGCGAAAAGCTGTTTAACAAATTTACCCAGCTTGAGAATTCTGCGGGCTCAGAGAAAAAAGGAACCGGCTTAGGGTTGGTCATCAGCAAAGGTGTGGTTGAGGCGCATGGCGGGGTCATCGGCCTTTGTTCTGAACTGGAAAAGGGGACAACCTTTTACTTTACAATCCCATTAAATGCCCGGAGCGAACCTGTGAGGGCGGAAAAAGTCAAAGCATAACCCATGTCAGATTTTTTGAAACAAGACATATTCTTCTTTGTTGCAACAGTCTCGGTTTTTATGGTGGCAATTCTGCTGGGTGTGTTTTTGGTCTACGTGATCAGAATAGCCAGGACAGTTGACCATATTTTAGTCCGCGTCAGAGAGGAAACTGATATAATAACGGATGAGCTGGGTGAGTTGCGCAGAAACATCCGCAAGGAAGGGGTGAAACTGAAGCATTTCGCCAAATTCGTAAACAACGTCAAGAAAAAAAGTAAATAAGGAACAGAATAATGGCAAAGAAAAACCATGGGGGCTTGAAGGTTGGGTTGGGTCTGGCGGCGATTGCCGCAGCCGCTGCTGGGGCGTATTTCTTTTATGGCCCCCAGGGGGCAAAGAACCGCAAAAACATGAAGGCTTGGGCGGTCAAGGCCAAGGGTGAGGTCATGGAAAAAGTTGAGAAGCTCTCTGATGTCAGCGAGAAGACATACAACCAGACTGTGGATACAGTCATGGCCAAGTACAAGAAATTGAAGCACGTGGCGCCAAAGGAATGGGCAGGGGTGCAAAAAGAGCTGAAGAGCTCCTGGAAATCCGTGAAGAGTGAAGTGGAGAAGGCTGCTAAAAAGTACAGGAAATAACAAATAACCCCGCTATCCGGCGGGGTTTTCTAATTTATTGAGGCAGTGATTTACAATTTTCAACTCTTGGTCGTGAACATAAACTGTTCTGGCTAAATTATCAACCGATTTCTGAAGTAAATTGAAATCATCTCTAAGTTCTTGCATATCGTTTTTTGATGCAGCTTCTTCTTGGACTACGGTCCGCAAGGCTCCCGAAATCTTTTGTATGTCGACGTTTGTAAGCATTATATAGAAATTAAGTAAATATATTTTAAACTTGGGCAAAATGGCTGTAAATAGCCGGTTGTGGATATACTGTAGTCCTTGATATTTTTCACGATTTCTGTTATAGTATTCCAGTCCCGCCCAGATAGCTCAGTTGGTAGAGCGCGTCCATGGTAAGGACGAGGTCTCCGGTTCAATCCCGGATCTGGGCTCCAGAAGAATTTAAGCCAGAAGAATTTAAGAAAGAACCACCATGTCACAAGACAATATGATTTCGCTGGAATGCACGGTTTGCAAGCACGTGAACTACAACTCACGAAAAAACAAAAAACTTATCCCTAACCGCCTGGTTATGGAAAAGTTTTGCAAATGGTGCAAGAAGCACACTGAACACAAAGAAACCAAGAAATAATCCACAGCGGACCCCTTCCATACTAAATTTGGATAATTTAATTTAAAAGGGTAAGTAACCCTTTTAATTATGACCAAAACTTTGGATTTCAAATTGAAAGTTATTCGTAAAAGAGCTGAAGGGTATTCCATCAACGAGTTGGCGAAACAGTTCCATATATCAAAGAGTACAGTATCGCTGTGGGTCAGGGACACGCCTGTCACTGAGACAGGAATGCAAAGACTGACCTCCAGAATCCCAAAGGGACCTATAGTTTCAGGTTTACGAAGGAAGGCAAGGTCAAATGCTCTTAGGAGATTGTATTTTGAAAGCGCCAAAATTGAGACTGTGAAGAATAGACTAGATTCATTTTCGCAGAAACTAGTTTGTGCAATGATTTATTGGTGCGAAGGCGCGAAAAAAGATGACCAAGTTAGGTTTACAAATTCTGATCCCGACCTAACTCGGAAATTTATTGATTTGCTGGAGAAAGAATTCTGTGTGAAAAGATATAGGATAAAATGTAGGCTTCACTTGCACTCCTACCATAGCAATGAAGAGCTTCACCGTTGGTGGTCTGGTAAGCTGAATATTGGGTTGACGCAGTTTCAAAAACCTTATTTGAAATTAAATGGCGGCCAGCGAATAAGGTTAGGTTATCCGGGTTGTGTGCATATAAGTTACTATGATACCATAGTGGCTAGGAGATTGTTATTTTTAGCGAAAGCTTATTTAGAAAAGGGATTTGTGTCTGATAATGGGGGCATAGTGTAACGGTAGCACAACGCTCTCCAAAAGCGTTTGTTGAGGTTCAAATCCTCATGCCCCTGCCAACAAAGGACATTAGCTAAACCTGCCTGCCGGTAGGCAGGGCTAGTGTTTTTTGTTATTCTAATCTTATGCAAAAGAGAGACTTCGGAGTTATTTTCTGGATGCACTTGATTTTGATTTTCGCGATTTACAGTTCGCCATTTTGGCTTAGCTGGAAAATAATTTTATTTTTTGTTGGACTATATTACTTGCAGCTTTTGATATTCAAGAACTGCGTTCTCACACCCAGCGGATGAAATATTTTACGAACACTTTATGAAACACCTCAATGAAAACGAATCTAAAGAAGCTCTAAAATGGATTGATTTAGCTGCTGAAGTTGCTAATCAATCACCTTGCTTGCGAGCACATTGTGGCGCAGTTATTGTTAAAGATGTGAAGGTGATTGGAAAGGGGTTTAATTCGCCACCACAAAATAATCCAGAATTTAGAACTTGTTTGAACGAATACGATATCCCTGCTGGATTCAGGCATGATCGTACTTGTTGTATCCATGCTGAGCAAAGAGCTATCACAGATGCCATCAGGCAAGGGCATGACACAAAGGGAGCAAAGATTTATTTCGTTCGAACAGATGAATCGGGAAATAAATTAAATGCATCAAGATTAGTGTGCACGATTTGCAGCAGAGCAGTTTTAGATGCGGGTATAGTCGAATTCATATTGTATTGGGAAGATGGCATAAGAAGTTATAATACAAAAGAATTTAACGAAGGGTCATATGCCTATATGACTCCTTCAGTTTCATAGCTTGAGTATCGCACGAGATAGAGTTACCACAGCTTCTGTAAAAACACCTTCAATTATTATCGTTTGTCGAAAACTAATAGTCTTTGTTATGCTATTTCCATGAAGATAAAGTTGGGTTTTTCTACGGGGACGTTATATAAACATCTTAAAACTAAAGATGCTTTGTTGGCTATTAGAAAAGCGGGGATTGTTGGGGTAGAGTTAGGATTTGTTAAAGCCCTGGATGAGGATTGGTTATCTAACGTTGTTGCTTCAGAGCTTGAAGAATTTGAGTATGTTAGTATGCATGCTCCAAAGTTCGAATACGATGACAATACTGCAAGTTACTCGATTCTGCAAAAAATTGCGCAGTTCCATACAAGTATAAGAAAACTCGATACAGTTGTTTTCCACCCAGATCCTATTAAGAATTTTTCCGTATTATCCAAAGCGGGTATCCCCGTAGCAATTGAGAACATGGATAATCGTAAACCTTCGTTTCAAAACCCTTTTGAGCTAATAAAGATTTTAGATAAATTCCCGGAATTTAAAGTTGTGCTTGATGTTAATCATATATTTTCAAATGATTCATCTATGAGGCTGGCCGAAGAATTTTACCGTCTGTTAGGCGATAAAATAGTCCAGATTCATTTAAGCGGGTATGCCGGGTACCATGAACCATTATTCGAAACTGAACAGCAGCAGATTTTTAAATCTATTCAAAATTTAAAAACTCCAATCATTGTCGAAAGCGTACTGCCACCAGAAGACTTGGATAAGGAAAAAAACTATATTCTTAATCTGGCTAAAAATATTAGCGGAAGCTAGTGTTTTTTGTTATGCTTCTCGCATGGAAACATCAATCATCATTAGAATAAAAAACGAAGCAGAGAACTTACGTAGATTACTGGAAATACTACAAAAGCAGGACTACCAGAACTTTGAGATAATACTTGTGAATGATAATTCAAAAGATGGTAGCGAGCTTGTATTAAAGGATTTCTTCGATGCGACAAGATTCAAGGTCGTAAATTTGGAAAGAAAGTTCGATTATGCCTACGCATCTAATTTTGGAGCCACTAATTCTTCAGGAAAGTACTTGGTGTATCTGAGCGCGCATTCCTTTCCAATATCCACCAGCTGGTTGTCAGCTGGAATAAAGCATTTCCAGAACGAGAAAGTTGCTGGAGTTTTTGCTTATCCCTTAGCAAATCCAGAAGCAAACCTCATCGAAAGAATTATTTTCACTGGCTACACAAAATTAGCCCACTCGAAACGGAAAGAATATAGAGAAGTAAGTATGGGGGTTCTTGGATCGACCAACGCGATTTACAGAAAAGATCTTTGGGAATTGCACAATTTTTCAGAAAGACACGCTCACGGTGGAGAAGATTATGAATGGGCTTTACACTGGACAGCAAAAGATTATGTAATCATTCATGACCCTGCGTTTAGAGTCTATCATTCACATAACCTCAATCCGTTAGGTTTGATAAAGCAATATTTTCGTTGGAGAGAGATGACGAAGCCAAGATGATCCAAGCTTCATACCGCAGCCTTCAACTATTCTTCGTAATTCCCTGAAGACTCTGGCTGGTAAAGAATCTCTTTTATAGTGTAAGTTTTGATTCCTCCGGGAACTTCCCAGTCGATATTCTGACCAACTCTCTCACCAAGAATAGCTGTCCCAACTGGAGCCAAAACCGAAATCTTCCCAGAGCTAATATCAGCCTCGTCTGGGTAAACCAACTGGATCGTTATTTCTTTTCCATGATCATCTGCAAGCAGCACTTTAGATCTCATGCTGATTACATCGCCCGGAATATCTTTAGGTTCAACAACTTGCGCTTTATCAAGCTCTTCTTTTAACAACTCAATGTATTTATGGTTTCTCGAATCTTTGTACGAAGAATTGACGACCTCCCTCAAGCGCTCTAAATCAAGTTTCGTAATGTATATGGTTTTGCTCATATTTATTCTTAATCTCGCATAGTTATTCTAAGCATCTTACACCTTAAACCGAACCGAAGCAATAGGTAGCTAATACCTATGTTTTTTGTTATTCTTTGACCATGGATAAGCAAAATGTCAGAGTTGGAATAGGGGTATTTATCTTCAAAGATGGTAAGTTCCTTATGGGTCAAAGGAAAAATGCACACGGAGATGGAACTTGGTCAGTGCCTGGTGGTCATTTGGAATTCGGCGAATCATTTTCAGATACGGCAATCCGCGAAGCAAAAGAAGAAACCAACTTGGATATTACAAATGTCAGGTTCGGGGCAGTCACTAATGACTATTTTGAAATTGAAGGAAAGCACTACGTTACAGTATGGATGTTGAGTGATTATAAATCTGGAGATGTTAAGATTATTGAACCTGATAAGTTTGTTAAGATGGAGTGGCGTGATTTCAAAAATCTTCCAGAGCCGCTCTTCCAACCTTGGAAACAATTGTTAAAATCGGAATTTATTGAAAAAATTAAATCTTCATTAAATCAAAACATTAGCGAAAGCTAGTGTTTTTTGATATGCTTTTCGTATATTCAAAATTTTATAAATTCGGGTAAGAATACCACATGAGCGACTCTAGAGAAAAAGACTTTTTTACCTATGGACCAGTGCATTTGGAAGTTACTGACGGTGAAAAATCAGTTCGTTTTTGGCGTGACATTCTGGGGCTGACATTACGCAAGGAAGGTGGAGAAATTGAACTCGGTACATCAGAAAGGACCTTGGTAGTTTTGCATCCGGTAGCCAGGCGTCCTTTCATGCAGGGCCACAGCGGACTTTATCATTTGGCTATACACATGCCAACAGAGCCGGAATTCGCCAGGGTACTTGCCAGGCTCATTTCTAAAAATTACCCAATTGCCCCAACTGACCACATCATGTCTAAATCGATTTACATGGAGGATCCGGATGGTATTACAGTTGAAATTACATTGGAGACAATCAACCGATTCGGTTCATATGACATAACTGAAGAAAATTTCAGGGTTATTGATTCTGAAGGTCGCGAGCGCGGCATGACCGAGGCTCTTGATGTCCGGGAAGTGCTTGCCACGCTTTCGGACAATGATTTGGATAAGCCTTTTCCACCTGACACTTACATTGGGCACGTCCATCTTTACGTTGGTGACCTGAAAGCCGCGTACGAGTTCTACCAGAATCTTGGTTTTCTCCCAAACCTGTTCACGCCATTTGGTTTTGCTGATTTGAAGGCAGGGGGAATCTTCCCGCACCGTCTTGCCGTTAACACATGGCAGGGAGTGGGTGCTCCGCCAGCCCCGGAAGGTACTGCAGGTCTGAAGCATTTCATTTTAAACTTTAAGTCTGCTGATTTCTTAAAAAATGCATTGGCTGGAATGCCTGAAGCCAAAAAAACAGACAAAGGACATATTGTAACCGACCCATCCGGGAACAATATACTTTTGGTTGCAGAAGAAAAGGACATTAGCGCGAGCTAATGTTTTTTGTTACCATTTAAACATAATTTAAACGCAAAAATATGGATATCAATTTTTGGGCTGTAGTAGTCTCTGCTTTGGCCTCAATGGTCATTGGCAGTATCTGGTTTGGTCCTTTGTTTGGGAGGATGTTTATGGATGTTTCAGGGCTCTCAAAGATGACTCCTGAACA
The DNA here is from genome assembly GCA_964605735.1 of uncultured Candidatus Saccharibacteria bacterium. Lineage (GTDB taxonomy): Bacteria > Patescibacteriota > Doudnabacteria > UBA920 > O2-02-FULL-48-8 > DASPNG01. The sequence continues at coordinate 64,959 of CAZSDS010000001.1, forward strand.
GCGTGCTGAAGCACAGAAAGCCATGGGTATGTCTTATATGATCCAGGCTGCGGCAAGTCTGGTTATGTTTTATGTTCTGGCCCGCTTTATTTCAGGGATGGACGAAATGACCCTGCAGGGCGGTCTTATGACAGCATTATGGATTTGGATAGGGTTTATAGTGCCAATGAAAATTGGTGACGCCATCTGGGGCGGCAGCTGGAAGCTTTCAGCGCTCATTGCAGGCAACAGCCTGGTTACGCTTCTGGTCACAGGAGCAATTCTTGGCAGCTGGAAATAGTTTGCGACTTTTAAAATAAAACTTGTTATAATATTTCCATGAAAGAACCAATTACAATAGAAACAACAATCAATGCCCCGATTGAAAAAATCTGGGAGTACATGAATAATCCTGAGCACATCACTAAGTGGTGTTTTGCACAGGATGACTGGCACGCGCCACGGGCTGAAAACGATCTTAGGGTCGGTGGGAAGTTACTGACCAGAATGGAAGCAAAAGACGGCAGTTTTGGCTTTGATTTTGGTGGAACATATACTGCAGTAGAAGAAAACAAGTTGATTGAATATGTATTGGGCGACGGCCGCAAGGTTAAAGTGGAGTTTATCAAAGAACCTGAAGCGTATCGGGTGGTTCAAACTTTTGACCCAGAAGATCAGAACACAAGAGAGAAACAAAGAGAAGGCTGGCAGGCGATACTCGATAACTTCAAAAAGCACGTAATAAATAATTAGCCTTGGTTGATTAGAGTGAAGGCGGTTCATAGAACCGCCTTTTTGAGCCTATAGCTATAAAAAAAATGAGCTTTCTGGTAAACTAAAAAAGCAACAGTTAACATAAAGAACATGGATTACAGAGAAAAAAGCATAGAGGAACACAAGAAAACTAAGGGCAAATTGTCAGTTGATTCGAAAATGCCTCTGAACAATAAAGAAGAATTATCAATTGCATATACCCCGGGCGTGGCAGGTCCGAGCATGGAAATCGCCAGAGACAAGTCTTTGGCATATGACCTGACCAGCACCAAGAACGGCGTGGCTATTGTTTCAGACGGTACCGCAGTCCTCGGTCTTGGGGACATAGGGCCAGAAGCTGCTCTTCCTGTAATGGAAGGCAAGGCTGTTTTGTTTAAACGTTTTGCGGGGATAGACGGATTCCCAATCGTATTGAACACAAAAGATCCGGAAGAAATTATTGCAGCTGTCAAAGCCATTGCCCCAACGTTTGGCGGCATTAATTTAGAAGACATTTCTGCACCGCGTTGTTTCGAAATTGAAGAAAGTCTTAAAGCTGAGTTGGATATTCCTGTGATGCATGATGACCAACACGGCACGGCTGTGGTAGTTTTGGCTGGTTTAATCAATGCTTTGAAGCTGGCCCGCAAAGACAAGTCAGTTAAAGTAGTTTTGAGCGGGGCTGGTGCCGCTGGCGTGGGGATCGTCAAAATTCTGCTCAATTACGGAATCAATAATATTATTGTTTGCGACAGCAAAGGTGCGATTCACAACGGGCGCACTGATTTGAATGACGAGAAAAAGAAGTTGCTTGCAATCACCAATCCTGACTCAGAAACCGGTCCTTTGAAGGAAGTGATCAAGGGTAAGGATGTTTTTATTGGAGTCTCAGCGCCAGGACTTCTAACTGCTGACGATGTTTCAGCCATGAATGAGAAGGCTATAATTTTTGCGCTTTCAAATCCCGTGCCTGAAATCATGCCGGATGAAGCAAAAACCGGCGGTGCGTTTATTGTGGCATCAGGGCGTTCTGATTTTCCAAACCAGGTAAATAACGTGCTGGCCTTTCCGGGTATTTTCAAAGGCGCGATTCGCTCAAGGGTTAAAAAAATAACGGATGAAATGGAAGTGCGCGCCGCAGAAGCATTGGCAAACCTGGTAAAAGACCCAACACCGGAAAAAATAATTCCTAGTCCTTTTGAAGATGGGATTGCAGAAGCAGTGGCAACTGCCATAGACAACGCCAGCGGATTGTAATAAGATGGTTGGGTCAAATTAACCAGGCGGTTTTAAACGGCGGCAAAAGGAATCCGCATGGAACCATTAGCATCAAAAATCAGGCCAAAAACTCTTGAGGAGTACATAGGTCAGGAACACTTAGTGGGCGAAAGTAAGCCTTTGAATGTGGCCATGAAAGAGGGTCACATCTTTTCGTTTATTCTATGGGGTCCGCCAGGCGTTGGGAAAACAACTCTGGCCCGCATTTACGCCAACTCAGTCAAAGGCAAACTCTATGAGTTATCAGCCGTATCAGCCGGAAAAGACGACATCAAGCAGATCGTCAATGACCAGACGTTAAGAGTGGGTCCCAAAATTTTGTTTTTGGACGAAATTCACCGCTTTAACAAAGCACAGCAAGATTTTCTTCTTCCATATGTAGAGCGGGGGACTTTGGTTTTGATAGGTGCAACCACAGAAAATCCAAGCTTTGAAGTGATCCCAGCTTTGCTTTCCCGCACCCGCGTGTTCGTGCTCAATGAGCACACAGAGGAAGACATGAAAGAGATCATCAAGCGCACCGGGATAAAAGTTCCGGCTGATGCTCGGGACTGGCTCATCCGCATGGCCAACGGCGATGCACGCCAAGCCATTACAGTTTTGGAGAACGCCCAGATTCTGTACAAGAAAATAACAGTCGAAGCGCTCAAAAACACCATCCAGAATACCTTTATCAGATTCGATAAAAAAGGCGAGGAGCACTATAACACAATCAGCGCGTTCATAAAGGCAATGCGCGCTTCCCAGCCAAATGCCGCACTTTACTATTTGGCGCGCATGATAGACGGCGGCGAAGACCCTAAGTTCATTGCCCGCCGCATGGTTATTTTTGCTTCAGAGGATATTGGAGTGGCCCAGCCCACAGCATTGGTAGTCGCAAACGAAGTTTTCCGGGCAGTGGAGACTATCGGCCTTCCTGAGGCGGCCATAAACCTGGCGCATGGCGTAGTATATCTTTCAAATGCCCCTAAAGACCGCACCGCATATGATGCGTATTTTGAGGCGTTGGAGGATGTGAAAAAACACGGCAACCTGGCAATACCTTTGGCAGTGCGGAATGCACCAACCAAACTTATGAAAGACCTTGGCTACCATAAAGGCTATGAACTGTACATGAAAGAAGATGTTTTGCCGGATAAATTGAAAGGCAAAAAATACTGGAAACCTAAAAAGAAATCCGAACCAAAAGAAAAGAATGAAAAAAACCATAACGGTTAACGGCACTCTGATTGAATACACTCACAAAAAAAGCGCCAAGGCAAAAAGAATAAGAATTGCGATTTACCGGGGCGGAGAAATTATTTTAACCACTCCAGTTGGGATGCCGGAGCTTTTAGCGGTGCAATTTTTCCGCTCCAAAGCGGGATGGGTGCTGGAAAAATACGCAAAGGCCAAAACTCTACCGCCGCCTGATAAAGCAGACACGCGCGGGGAATACCTCAAGCACAAAACAGCGGCTTTGAAACTGGTCAAAGAAAGGCTGGTGCATTTCAATCAGCACTATGGCTTTAAATACAATCGCGTATCGATCAAAAACCATAAATCGCTTTGGGGCAGCTGCTCAAGGCGTGGCAATCTTAATTTTAATTATAAGCTGGCGCTTGTTTCCCCAGAACTGGCGGATTATGTCATTGTCCACGAACTTTGCCACTTGAAAGAGTTCAACCATTCGCCGAAATTCTGGTCCTTGGTGGCTGAAACCATCCCGGACTATAAACAGCTCCGCAAAGCCATAAAAGGCCTGCAATAAGTCGCAGTTTTCCCGCAAAAAGGCGTTTTTTCGGGCAATATTGATTTTCTCATTGCTTTGGCTATACTACCCAGTAGCAAGTCGGCGATAAAGAATTAATCAATAAGGAGACTATGGCAAACGAAAGAAACACGGGGGGACAATTGGTCACAGGTTTGGTGTTACTCGCGATTGTACTGATCGGCATCTACTTCGCCACCAGAGGCGGCAATGATGACGAAAACAACAATCAGGAAAACCAGAACCAGGAGCAACAGCAGGAGCAGAATCAGGGTGAAACCCCAACTCCAACTCCTCAGCCATCAAACGGTGATGACACCGGGGATGATATCCAGGGCAACGTTTCAGTAACCGGCACTTTGCGCGAATCTGACAACGCTGCACGCGGCAACTACATGGTTGAAAGCTCACGCGGCAAGTTCTATGTTTCAACTTCACGCGATTACTCTTCAAGAGTTGGGCAGGAAGTAACATTGCAGGCTGACGGCACAGTCAACAGCTACACTTTCTTGGGCTTCTCAGGTGTAACTCCGGACAACGGCAACGGCGATGACGCAGGCGATGTCGGCGGTGCGCCAACAGAAGAACCAGCAGCAGAAGTTACGTTCACAGGCAAGCTGATGCAGTCAGACAACGCAGACCGCGGAAACTATGTGATTGTTTCAGGTGCTACCAAGGTTTATCTCAAAACAGTTCGCGATTACTCAGCTTGGGTTAACGAAAACGTGACACTTACAGCTGAAGGGACACTGAACAGCTTTTCTGGAGCAGTACTGAACAAAGCTTCCTAATAACATAAAAACCCACAAAACCGCCGTAAAAAATACAGGGCGGTTTTTTTGTTGCGCGTTTTTTAAGCCTTGACCTTTGTTGAAGCTTCTGGTAACATCTCTGCGGGAAGTCATTGGTTCCGGGAGGGGTTATGGGTCCATGATCCGAAAAACAAGGGGGAGAAATGCAAGTTCAAAGCTTTGAGGCCAGAGCGAATCAGATATACGATTTGCTCGTGGCCCGCGGCGCACCAGAAGGGAAAAGGCGGGGGTTTGCCCTGTATGTGCTCTCACCCGGCGAACAAAGCCTAAATGGGTGGGTAATTGGCGGCAGGCTTGGCAATGCAACTTACTGCGTGGTTTCAGGAAAGGGCGTCATCAACCCCGACCCTGAAGACTTTACGGAGGAGCATCAGGAGCTTATTCAAGAGCTCAACCAGGCACTGCAGAACTTTTTGTAATCGCGTTAACTTCATGTCAGCGCGATTTTTTATTTACCGGGAAAATTCCTTGGAAATCTGGTATAATGGTAGTGTTAAAAGTTTAATATAATTTTTAAAATGGAACTGATATTCGTAAGGCACGGTGAAACTGTTTACAACAAAAACAAGCAATTGATGGGGCAGAGAATTGATGCTTCTTTGGACAGCGATGGAATTAACCAAGTAAAGGCAATATTGCAAAAAATTCCCACGAACTTTACCATTATTTATTCCTCACCCCTGAAAAGAGCGGCGGAAACCGCCCAATTAATTTCTGATCATTTTGAAAAAAACGTTCAATACAGGCATGAATTGCTGGAACGTGATTTCGGTTCTTTGTCCGGAAAAACCTGGCAGCAAATTAATTCAGAAACTGGAAAGCCTGCAAGTGAGCTGGATACCAACCTCCAATATGATTATTCTGAGTATGGAGGAGAGAGTGTTGCTGATGTAAAAAAACGGCTCAAGGAGTTTATTAGTGAAATGAAGCAGAAGCATCCGAACGACAGAGTTGTTGTTGTGGCGCACAGGGGAATAATCAATTTAATGGAAAGCCTATACCAATCCCAAGAACATAATGCCATGGATAACGCCAGTATCCATACGTTTGTATTTTAGAAATTTTTCCTTTATCCTTATACCAAAGGAACAAAATAATGAAACCTAAATTCATCATATTGGTTCTGCTGGTCCTCGTAATTGCCGGAGCTGTTTACTTTTTAAGCGACAACTCCAGTCAAACCGGGGAAGAACAGCTGGATACAAACCAAAGCCAGAGCCAAAATCAGAACCAGAACCAGAACAATCAACAGCAGAATGTTGACAGTGATAATGATTCAATAATCGAAGAAATTCCAAATACCCTGGAAGGGGAGTTGTTGAATTCAAATGACAAAAGGCGCGGAAATTTAATGCTTTTGCTGAAAGATTCTGATCGTATCATATACTTGAACACTTCCCGCGATTTTTCATCTTTGATTGGCAAACAAGTTTCGGTGAGCATAGAAGGTAGTTTGGATGATTTCCGCCTTCTCGACATTACTGAGCAGTAGAATCGGTAAAACGCCGCCTAGATTGACAATAGGCGGCGTTTTTGCTACATTCCATCTATTCAAGGAGGGTACATGCGCTAGCAACAGATCAGCTCACGTCGTGTTTCTCAAGGTAAACGACTGTTCGGAGGTTCCTTATGTCAGGTACACGGGAAAAGAGAACGCGCGAACCCAAAACATATCCAGTTAGACTCTTGTCGTGGTCTGACCCGCCGCGAATCCTTGCTGGGTTGGTCCGCGGAATCGACAGCGAGGCCTTCGCTGACGAGCGGCTGGTTTCCGGAAGCGACCCGGAAAGCAGTGACCACAAACTTCTCAGGGAGGTCGGCTACTATCAGGCAAGCCCCGGATTCCGACCTTCGCATCTCGAGCCTGATCCCATCGAAGAACTGGAAGATGGGGGCGGGTGGGACTGCCCGGTCGATTTGACCGAGCTCCGTAAGCGTGAAGCCGCTGACGTCCAGCCTCGCGGCTGGGCAAGAAAGTTCTAAAGCTCGAATCCTGAGCTAGCAAGTCCTCTTCAGGGGCCGTCCGCGTCCACTCAACGCGTACGGCCCCTTCGTCTTGCCCAGGACAAGCCTTTGCTCAGGCTTGAAGCGGCAGGTTTGACAAAATCTAGCGCTTTTACTAGGGTTTTGCTATAATACCCCTGTAATTGTTAATAACTAATCGAAAGGTACCTTCATGGCAAAAGGAATGACTAAGTCTGAGGTGCTTACTGCGGTTGCTGAAAAAGTCGGCAAATCCCGCAAAGAAGTGTCTGAAATGATGGATGCTTTGGTCAATTTGGCTTACGAAGAAGCCAAAAAGTCCGGAGAATTCACAATCCCAGGTTTGGGAAAACTTCTTAAGAAGCACCGAGAAGCACGCATGGGCCGAAACCCAGCAACTGGGGAACAAATTAAGATCCCAGCTAAGACTGTCGTCAAATTCAGAGTCGCAAAAGCAGCAAAAGACTCGATTCTCTAACGATCAAAAAAAGCACCCGCTTCGGGTGCTTTTCGGTTATTTTTGGTGCGATTTACCAATTGTGTATAACTATCTTGACTAGTTAAGCATTTGCTAAATATAATGCTTACGGTTAGGGATGTCCAGTAATTCAGTGGCAGTTTCACAGTCTAATTTGATGATGCTAACCCAAACTATGCAGAGATAATAAAGCCGCCTGAAAGCCCTGGAATGGGCGGGTGGCTTTTTTGCTACAAAAACGGCAGCAATCGTCATTTTTTGACTAAACAGACTGGCAGAAAGCATAAATAAAATTTGTTTTCCAACTTTTAAAAATTGGAAAAAATCAAATTACGGGAAGGGGGTGAACTTAATGAACGAACAAAATTACCTTAACGACGTCAGAGAACCATTGGAAAATTTGTATAACGGTTTCGTAGACTTCCTACCGGAGTTCCTCGTGGCTGTTATCGTCCTCGTGGTTGGGTGGATTTTGGCTGCAATCATTGCAAGAGGCATAAAAACTTTGTTGCAATCAGCCAAGGTCGACGAATTTGGCGATCGCATGGGTCTGGATCAGGTTTCTCAGCGCACCGGAATCAAAATGTCCATTGCTGGAACCATCGCCTGGTTGGTGAAGTGGTTCTTGTTGGTGGCCTTGTTCCTGGCTGCGGCTGATATCCTGGGCTTAGACCAGATTGCAGAATTCTTGCGCCGCGTTTTGGATTACATCCCTAACGTAGTCGCAGCAGCTGCTATCTTGCTTGCTGGTTTGATGCTCGCGCGATTCCTCGCAAGAGTTGTTCGCGGAAGCGTCCAGGCAGCTGGTTTGTCATCAGCTGACTTGTTGGCTGCTGTTACTCAGTGGTCAATCGCTGTGTTCACCATCTTGGCTGCATTGCAGCAGCTCGGAATTGCTCCTGACTTGATCGGAACTCTGTTCACTGCATTCGTCTACATGATTGCATTGGCCGGAGGTCTGGCATTCGGTTTGGGTGGCAAGGAACACGCATCACGTGTGCTCGACAAAATTGAACGCGACATCAAATCCTAAATTTGATTTCACAATTCAAAAAGTTTTTGAAAAAAACAACTCGCACTAAAGCGAGTTGTTTTTAAGTTAGCTAAAAAGTTTTTTGCGCGCAGTTCGTAGTTGTTAAAGTTTTTTCCTGCGGATGAGTCGGTGATGGTTTTTGATTATAGCAACCGGGTACTTAGCTCGTGGGATCTCTGCCGTCAGGACACCGCAGTCCGCCTCAAGCGGACGAGACTAAGCAAAATCCCATGTAAGAGGAAAGTATAAGTTGAGGGATGTATGCGGTCCTGAAAGGCAGAGGACCGCGAGCGCTAAGGGTAGTAGAGCGGGATGTAAAAATGAGAGTAAGCTAAAAGTTTCCCTCGTGAAATTTTCCACTGTGCGCAAAAAAAGAAAACCGCATCTGTATATGCGGTTCCCTAAGAGTTGAAAACTTTTGCCTGATTGAAACGGCTAATCCTTTATTCGCGAATAGCCAGATGATCAATGCGTGAGCCGAACAACTGCACGATGATCTTCTGTCCGTTTCGGTAAACGATTGCCACACCCATGTCGCGGTAGTTCGATGACAGAATGTTGGCCCTATGTTTAGGTGAGTTCATCCAAGATTGTTCCAAGTCCTCGGAGTCCTCAAAACCTATCGCCAAATTTTCTCCGGCATAGGAGTAGTTGTATCCCATTGATTTGAACCAGTGCCAAGGTTTAACCCCCTCCGGGCTGACGTGTGCGAAATACTCCTTCGCTAACATGTCTTGAGCTTTGGCAAAGGCGGCCAAATTCAAATCATGGTCGAGTTGTAAGGCCGGGAGCCCGAACAGGGCTCTGTCCTCATTGGCTTGCATGAGCACTTGCTCCACGGTCAAAGTTTCCCGCGCAGCGGACGCAGGGAAGGTGACGACCATGGCAACGGCTGCACACAACACGGCAGTACGTAATTTCCTATGCATTTTACTTTTGTTTTTGTTTCCGCGACCATCACAAAAAATATCCCGCAAACTTCCTTGGAAAGAGGAAATTAGCTCATATGAAGGTGATATTTAATTGCTTTTTGTTTTTGTTTCGATCGCTGAGCGAAAGTTTTTTATCACTCTAAGTGTATTATAGCAGAAATCCGGAAATTTTGCAAGAAGCTGGGTTGTAACCTTGGAGCATTTACCTTTTTGTTTTGGTTTGGCATAATAAGTGCCATATGATGCCTGAATATCAAATCAAACAAACACGAAGAAACGGCCGCAGAATATTTGCGCTTGCTGTCTTTCTTCTTTTGGTTTTTGGAGCAGGGTTTTTGGTCTATGCTTATGCAAAAGTTCACCGTCCAACCAGCTCGGTTAGCGTGCCGGTTACCTTCAGCGTCCCGCAAGGCGCAACCACCAGGGAAGTTGGCACCGCGTTAAAAGAGAAAAGCCTGATCACAAGCAACTTGATCTTTGTCGGTTATGCTTTGATGGAAGGCGCAAGCGGGAAAATCCAGGCTGGAGACTACGCTCTGGACAGGAACATGAGCATGAAAGATATTCTGGGGAAATTAACTAGCGGGAATGTGACACGAAACACCAAGCGTGTGACAATAGTGGAAGGTGCGAACAACAAACAGGTGCAGAAAGCTTTGGTTGATGCCGGGTTGGTTACTGCGGGACAATTTGAAGATGCAGTGAGCGTTGACTACGATTTTGACTTTAATCCTTCAGCGCGCGAACAGGAGTACGAAGGCTATCTTTTCCCGGATACTTACCAGTTCGATGCCACTTGGAACGCAGAGCAGATTATTGGACGCATGCTTCAAAACTTTGAAAGCAAAATTACCGCGCAGATGAGAGCGGACATTGAAGAAAAAAATTTGGATATGTCTGAAGTTGTTATCCTTGCGTCAATTGTTGAGAGGGAGGTTGGAAGAGCTTCTTCCGTCCAGCTGACAGAAGAAGTTCGTGCGACTTTACAGCGTGAGCGCGAGCAAGTCGCTTCTGTCTTTTTCAACCGGCTGGAGATTGGCATGCCTTTGCAGTCTGATGCAACCGTAAACTACGCCACAGGAAAAAGTGACAGGCGAGCATTGCTTTCAGATTTGGAAATCGATTCCCCTTACAACACCTACAAGTACGCCGGCCTTCCGCCCGGCCCGATCAGCAACCCCGGAATAAATTCCCTTCGGGCCGTCATCTATCCTGCTGACACAAACTATCTTTACTTTTTGAACAACAAGGAAGGAGTGGCGTACTTCGGGCGCACTCTGGAAGAACACAACTCCAACCGCGCGCGTTACCTTGACTAACCATTTAGAAAAATTCCGCAACAGCTTTGACGCGGAATTTTTTATTGCTTACAATTCCGACAACAGTTTTGGCGGTTCGTTCCAAACACAGAGGGGGAGTCATGGAGCATGCTGAGGGTACGGTTGTATCGGTTTCTGGCTCCCAGGCAGTTGCGCCCGGAGTTAATGATTCTGCAAAGAGGGTTTTCGACGACCGCCGTAAAATCCGGCGCCGTGCGTTCCGGATCGCAATCAGTGGTTTGGTTCTGGGACTGGTCGGCTTTGTTTCCTCAATCTTTTTTGCCCGGGCGCTTTTGCTCAGGGTGGTAAAAGTGGAAGGTGAACTCGCCTACGAACGACTGGCTCGGCGGGCACTTCAGGCAGAGCTTGAAGAAGTTCGTCTCGCAGTCCCGTTTCCCACCTTTGACGACCTCAAACTTCGGATGCAAAAGGAGTTTGGGATCATTGGACCGGAATTGCTCCGGAAACACAAGGACAGTTTTGTCGAGCTTTATTCCTATGATGACCGGAACATGAGCAATTACGGCACTGCCGGTTATCTGGGAAACGGCTACTTCATTACCGTAAAACACGGAGTGATAGCTTTGGGCCAGGGAGGGTCCAGCGGCCGAAAAATCACTTCAGTAAAGATCAGCTATAAAGGCAGGCTTCTGCCGGCAACCCTGGTGGACTACGGGGACGCAAAGGTTGAGGTGGATGCCGGAGATTGGGCCATTATCCGCGTAAAAGATGACCTGGAGCTTCCTGCGCTTACGGTAGCAGTGGATTACCAGTTTGAGTTCGCTGATCCCATTTTCCGCCTGGGAAATGACTATTCAAAGGGCATTATCCCGGCCACTGGCTTTGTCGGCCAGAGAACGGAGAACAGGTTGGTTACCTGCCTTACTGACGGGCATCCGGGCGTTTCCGGCGGCGGTGTCCTGAACCTGGAGGGTGAACTGGTGGGCATCCCCGTAGGGAGAATGCAGGGGGACTTCCGGTTTTCCTTCATTCTGCCGCTCCGGCAGGAAATGTTCCAAAAAGTGCCGCACCTTCGGGTGCCGCCTGCGTGAAATACCGCAGGCTTTTTTTATTCGCCAACCCTTCGAAGACGGTATTGACAGGGCACCCCTTTTTCTATATACTGTGTAGGTTAATTGAATATCTCCAAAGACCGCCGCTGGTTTGGCCATAAACCTTACCTTAATCCGCTGCGATAGGAAATAGCGCAATTTTTGCGTAATGTTACCGACGTCTTTGGATGTCGGATTTTTGTTTCCGCTCATTAAAGATTTCAATTATTTCTTTCACATAATTAAGAAAGACGAAATGGCAACAACAAGGCAAGAGAAAGAAGAGCAGCTCAAGCAGCTCGTCGCTGATCTTACCGATGCCCGCGGTGTCGTCTTCGCGCAGTATCGAGGCTTGACTGTAAAAGCAATCGATAACATCAGAAAAAATTTGCGCAAAGAAAACATCAAGTACCAAGTCGTGAAAGTGACTTTGCTCAAAAAAGCTTTTGAGCAACTCGGAATTAATTCCGAAGAGTTCACTTACACAGGACCAATCGCAGTCGCAATTTCAAACGACGACGAAACAACTCCTGCAAGAATCATAAAAGCTCTTGGTAAAGAAAATCCAAACCTGACTTTGGATGGCGGAGTTATCGAAAAGAAAGTGATCGGAAAGCAGATGGTTCTCCAGCTTGCGGATCTTCCAGGCAAGCAACAGTTGCTCGGTCAGTTGGTGTCAGTCATCGCGGGTCCTGCTCGCGGATTGGTCACTGTTCTTTCCGGCAACATGAGGCAGTTGGTTTACGCCCTCAACGCTATCGCAGAAGCGAAGAAATAAAATTTCTTGTACAAGAAATTTTATTACAGTTTGCGAAACAAGTTCGCAGTTCGAACGTTCGAATTAATTTATTAAATAATTTTTTAAGTCAAAGGAATCTACAAATGGCAGACGTACAAGTCCCAGAGAAGTTTCAGGGTTTGGTTTCTGAGATCGAAAAGCTTTCCGTTTTGGAGCTTTCCGAACTCGTAAAAGTTTTGGAAGAAAAGTTTGGCGTATCAGCAGCAGCTCCTATGATGGTAGCTGGCGGTGCAGCAGCTGGCGCAGGTGCAGCAGCAGCTGAAGAGAAGACTGAATTCACAGTTGAGCTCACAGATGCAGGTGCCAACAAGATCAACGTCATCAAAGTTGTCCGTGAAGCAACCGGCAAAGGTTTGAAGGAAGCTAAGGACCTCGTTGACGGCGCTCCAAAAGCAATCAAGGAAAACATCTCTAAAGCAGATGCAGAAGCTTTGAAGAAGCAATTGGAAGAAGCAGGCGCAAAAGTTACCCTCAAGTAACAAAATATTTTCTTAAAAACCCGCAGTCATAAGCTGCGGGTTTTTATTTTGATCGCCTGCGTGGTTTTGCCTGTCCGAAGTACGCGGTCAATTTTTATTTCGCAATAAAAATTGCCGCTCAATTCTCAACCGTCTGAGGGCGGTTTCCGAAAGCCTTCATCCAAGCAAAAACCACTTCAGCGTCACACAAAAACTTGACAGCTTCAGAGAGCGGTTTTAGTTTTTGAGAAAATTATTACACCAGCCTTTGACAACGGCGTCAAATTTTGCTATAATTGTGTTAGATAGAGTAAGGAACAGGCCAAAAAACTTCAGCCTTTCCTGAAAAAATCAGTTCGAAACCAAAATAAAAAACAATTAAATACTGGGATTTCTGAGCAAGGGGATTATTGTATTCTTTTGTTTTGTTCCCGAACAGTAATGAAAACTGACTATAAAAATTTAAGCCTTTTCGAAGCCGCAGTTGTCGTCTTGATTGTTGTTGGTCTCGGATTGATAAGCTTACAAATTTTTATTGCCCTTCCTGAGGGATCTCGGACACAACTCGGTTCAGCTTTGCAGGTGTTTGAGATGTCTGACGCAGTTGCAGAGGTGGTGAAAACGCATGAAATTGTGAACCGATACGTCTTTAAGGGAGTTGGCGAATTTTATAATGAGTTTTACCTTGCCATGAGTGAGGTGCTTGTTCCGGTTGGCGAAGGGATTCTTGATACAACAGCCGTTGCCCAAAGGACTGTCGCAGCTGGCGGGAGCTTTATGAAAGAATTTGTCCAGCTGAGTGACTACCTTGCTTCAAATTATGCAAACAACAATACAGCCGTGACTGGAGTCGAAGCCGGCGCAGGAGGAAAAATTATGGGTGCGTATTTAGAAAAGCTTTCGCAATAAAATGAAAAAAAGAAACAAAAATAAAAAATCAAAACCGGGCAACTATTCCGCCATCTATCTGGGAGTCATCCTGGCATTTGTCCTTCTGTTGGAAGGATTCCTTATGGGCGTAGCTACGGCAGGAGACTGGCAAAGAGGTTTGGAGGTTTTAGATGTGTCTCACGAGGTCAAAGTAGTTGCTGCTGATGTCTTTGCCCTCGCAGAACCATTCTTCATGATTTACGATGACGTCAACTCGTTCTATCAGCTTGCCGCAACTGAAACCATGGCGCTGTTTGATGTAAGTGAGCAAGACCCATTTGCATTTTTCCGGGGAGTAAATAATTTCTATAAACTGGCCAGCGCGGAAATGGAACAGGTTTTGGATTTCTCAAACCAGTTCGGTTCGTTGGGTGAGGTTGCCGGTGCGTACATTTCCAGGTAGATTTGTCCATAAAATTGTGGACTGATCTTTTTGAAACAAAAAAACAAATGAATAAATTCATCTACCAATCAATGTTTGTATTCTTGAGCACGCTTTTGTTGGCGGTGCTTTTTGTCCTTCAACCTACGGACAATTCGGAGATGAATATTTTCAAGGCAGAAATAAAACAGCAGTTTGCTGTTGCGGCTTCAGAGTTGATGGGGGGAGAAAGCGTTGCTGAACCATTCGCAGTGGTCTGGTCTTCTGTCGCCGCATTTTATGACGAGTCAACAACTCAGGCAATTGCGTTATTAGACAACGAAACATTCGTGCAGATGGCGCTGGCATTAATGCCATCATACAAGGAAGACTTGAGGATTGCCTCCACGCCAGTGGTTGCCAGGGCAATTCTGCCAACCGAGGACGCGTTGCTCAACATTATCCCTTATAGTGAAAATGAAATTTTCCTGGACCCGTATTTCAGCGAAGATTTGGCATACATGCCTGAGGGTGGTAGAATTTTAGGAGAATCAATTCGCGTAGATGCTGAAACAAAACTTGAGCCAACAAGAGCCGTGCCTGTGGTCTGGACAAATCTGAACGATTCTATCACAGGTGAGGCATACTGTGTGGCAATCTTTAACGGCACTGTGAATTCTTACCCTGGAATGTGCGCCCGGGACGAAGCTTCCGCTCCTGTTTATGAAAACTAATACAAACATAATTTTATATATCAAAAAAGTCACAGTGCTGGCTTTGTTTTTATTTTTGCTCCTGCCAGGGGCTGTTTTTGGCCAGACCGGGTCAACGCCGCCTGTTTGTGACCCGCTTCCGACAGATATCACTGAACTGGAAGCTTGCATAGAATATTGGGCATACACCCCAAGCATTTACAGCGACATAACAAGTGTCCCTGGAGTCAGCAAGGGTGTCCACGGTATGTCTGCCGCATATGACCCGATCAACGACCAGATGCTCTTTGCCTCAACTGATGGCCTTCACGTTTATGCCCAGCTTTATAATGCTAACGGCGGCCAGAACCCGACTCAGGTTGGGCCAATCTTCCGGGTTGACCAGGGGAACCTCTATGGAGGTGCTCCGTGGGTAATGTTCAACGCTGGGACACAGCACTATTTTGCCGTTTGGGCGGATGCAAGGCCGGGCAGGTCAGCCAATGGCGACGGCAGTGTATACGGCAGGTTTATTGATGCAAACGGAAATTTTGTCGGCAATGACTTCCCAATACACAATACTTCCAACATGGCTTTGTCAGACTTCGCTTTTGATAGCTTTAACCAGCGTTATCTCGTCATGGTGGAAGGCGGCGAAAATTCTTACTTGAAGACCATCATGCTCGATGGCACTGTGAGCGCATTGATCCCAATCGCCGTCACTTCAGTGTATGAGGGACAATCCAGCGTTATCTACAACCCGGACAGGAATGAATATTGGTTTACCTATTTGCGTTGTACCTTGAATGACACTGCCCAGGAGGACTGCAGGGTAATGTTTGTCAGAATGGATGCAGCTTCCATGCAGATGGTTGGAGAAGTGGTTCAGGTCAGCCAGCTGAATCTTGGACATAACCGAGTGGGTGGGCCACAGATTGAATACAGCACAACAGATCACGCGGCTGTTATCGTCTGGAACGAGGGAATGAAAAATCCAGGAATGATCACGGAAATTTATGGCAGAACCGTATACAATGATTTGGCCTTAAGCTCTGAGTATCCGGTTTTGGCAGCACAAACCGCTCAAACATCCAACTTTTACGGAGGCGGAAAAAGTTTGGTTTGGAATCCATACACCAATACTTTCATGGTCGCTGGTGAGGACAATAACGGCGGAACAACAGGTGCTGAATTCCTTTCAGATGGCACTGTTTTGGCAGTCAAGGAAATGATTCCACACACACCGGGATCAAACGGCAACTTCAATCCAAGCATCACAACCAGTCAATATGGCGCTTATGTGTATACAACTGTTAACTATGGGTCGCCGGTTATCGCGACATACAACAGCCCTTTTGTTTATACTCCTCCAGCTCCACAGACAATCAACCAAAGGCCTGTTGTTGACCTGGATACCACAAACGTGGCCAAGGCCATGACGCAGATTTATGTCTGGTCTTTAGGACTCGCTGGGTTGCTCGCCGTGGTAATGGTAATCGTTGGCGGCTATCTGGTAATGTCTGCCCGGGGCAATGGCCAGCAGGTTGCTACCGGAAAAGAGTACGTCATTGGCGCTCTGACCGGGCTGGTGTTACTGCTTGGAGCATATCTGATATTGAACACCATAAATCCAGACCTTGTAAACTTTGACTTATCAGGCCTGAACGTTTTCAAATAAGAAAATTGAGATTGCAAAAGCACTCCCTAGCAGTGCTTTTTTTGTTGGGCAATTAACGGTATTAAATATAGAATGATTTCAGTTTAAAGGAGTTATATGAATATAGTGCTGTCAACGAGAAATGTCAGTGGCAGAAGAAAATGCCATCTCCCATAGGGGAATGGCATTCAGGAAAGTCCGAGACTTTCTTGTGTCCATGCGCCGTCACACTAAGCGGCGTTTTTTATTTAGAAAGTGATTCGATAAATTTTATTGCCGTTGAGCAGATGCATCTCGCGGGCGGCTTCGTCAACATATAAGTCATTCAACTCAGTCAGTTCAGGGAACTGGACTTGGTTAAGCAGTTCGCCCTGTCTGCTGTATATCAGCACGCGCTTGGTGATTGGTTCCAGTAAGTAGATCTGGTTACCGACCCTGATTCTGGTTAGATTGCTCAGCGGTTCGTATATTTCCGCCAGCTGGAAATTTACCTGGTTGCCGTTTGCGAATTTTGCCAGACGGTCAGGGAAGAGGATGTAAACGTCATTGTCCACTGCAAAATCCCGGGCGTCCGCCAGGCTGACATCTTGTTTGAGGATATTGGTTGGTGCACTGACTTTGCCGTTGCTGGCAACGGTCAGGCGAACAACCTGGTTGCTTGCTTTGTTCAAAGTGTAAATCCGGTTCGGGTCTGTGAATTTCAAGCCGTACAAATCGCCGTTGCTGACGTAGTGCATTTGTTCGAATTCTTTGGACTGTTGGTTGGCCTGGTAGATCTTGTCTCTGGACACCACGTAATTACCCTCGCCGGAAACGTGGCTGATGCCCCTGATCACGCCGTCCGTGGTGTTGAGCATGAAAAGGTTGGTCAAAGTGTTTTCATTGTACAAGCCAAGAGAATTTGGGTTTTCGTTGGAAACAAGGTAGCCGCTTCCCGCGCGTGCCATCACCGTAACAGGGTAGGAGAGTTCAATGATGGGTGTCAGGTTTCGCAGTACAGTCACGCGATTGACCTTGTTGTTCATTTCTTCAAACTTGGCGCGGAATGGTTCAGCTTTAGCCGCATTCAATTGGGCCAGTTTAACCAATTCAGTCTCAGCGGAGGACATGAACTGCATAGCTTGGTTCTGGTTTTTGTATAACAGAGAAGATTCAGCCTCAGCAAGGTAGTCCACAAAAACCTGGGCGGAGGCATTAAATGTTTCCTGGGCTTTTATTTGTGCCTTTCGCACGCCGAACGCAGCAATGTTCATGGCGAACAGGACGGCGAAAACAATGAAGCTGATGAGGAAAAATTTGGCTGGACCTGAGATGTTCGGCAAAAATCCGAATGTTGGAAAGTTGAAATTGAATTTTAAACTAGGTTTTGGGAGTTTCCAGCTTATCTTTGGCAAGGCAGGCAGCTTGGTTTTCTCTGCCACGCTTGCGGAAATCTCTTCCTGGTACAAATCCTCCGGCATTGGGGCATAAATTGGAGAGACTGGTTCTATCCCAGGAACCTGTGGCGCTGGTTTGGTTTTCCCTTTCTTTGATTTGGCCGGAGCCGGTGGCGCGCCTGATGGGAGAATGGTTTCTTTTTCCTCTGCAACAGGAGTAAGCGCAGGCGCTGCCTGTTTGGTCAATTCAAGCATGAAAACAGCAAAACCTTCGTCAGATCTTGCTGAACTCTTCAGAATTTCAGAAATTTTGGCACAAGAATCCTGCAGGTTATAACTGTTTAGTGTTCGGCTGAACAGTTCGACTGAAATATAGTTGAACAGGGAGGTGGTGGTCAGTACCAGGTAGTCGTTCTCAGCCAGCCTTCCTGAACTGAAGTTAAGGAAGGTTTTCAGCGGATGGGTTTCTGCTTTATCGGGGCTGAGTATTTCATTAAGGTTATTTTTCCTTTTCAGCCATGCAGAAGTGTGTCCAGTGTTGGCCAGGTAAATGTCTTTGTCGTTGCGCAGAGCTATCAAAGCGGAAAATTTGCCGAGCCATGATTTTCTTCCCTTGTGCGCAAACTCACCCAGCTTGTGGTTTATTTCCGCCAGGGTGTTTTCAAACATAGCCTCACCCGCGGTTTTTTTGTTGCCCCGGAAACTGTCAATGATGAGTTCTGAGATTTTACTCAAGTCATTCAGCTCGGTTTTTTTCTGGATATCTTTAAGTTCAGCAATAAAATAAAGGTGTTGGCTTGCGCTTAGTTTTTCCTCAAATAGGATAAATGAAACGCGGCGGGACTCGGTGGGGTTTATGAATATTTGGTTGATTTGTGTTTCGAGTTTGGCCATAAATATCTCATATTATACCACTGAATACAGCCAAATCCCAAATTTTCTGGTTCGCGGGATCTGGGAGTTGTGGATGGCTTGAGTTGTGCTATAATTTTCCTGTATGTTAAACATCTTACTCTCCTCCAAACACAAGAGTTCCGTTGTAAATCTGTTTTTGGCGCACCCTGGCAGAAGCTTTACCTTTACTGAAATCAAAACCACAACCGGCTGTCCGCCAAAGCTGATGATTCAGACTGTCAGAGAACTGGTTAAAATGGGTTTTTTGAACGTGCTCGAAAAAAGCAAAATCAGGTCATATCAGGTGGATCGCCATTTTGCCCTTTACCCGGAATTGGTTCAACTGTTGCGCAAAACCAAAAAGATTCCTCAGGATTTGCTGGCAAAGGAGTTGTCCAAACTCAGCGAATGCAAGGTCATTATTCTTACCGGAATTTTCGCAGGCCGCCCAAGGATTGAGACGGATATCCTGCTTGTGGGCAAAGTCAGCGAGAAACGGCTGGCCAAATCTTTGAAACTGGCGGAGAAATTCGCAGAACAGGAAATCAACTACACTGTCATGCCGGTCTCTGAATTTGAGTACCGAAAAATCATGAGCGACCGCTTCATTAAGAATATCCTTGAAAACGGCCCTGTCATCGTTTCTGATAAAACCAAGAACAAGAGCATTATCAAGCTTGTCGAACGACTCTAAACGAAAACTAAACGACTAAATCAAACGATTATAATGGAAGAGATCTACGCTATCTATAACCAGTTTTTGGGAATCTTTCCGGAAAATTTGCATTGGGCTGTGTCCGTGTTTCTGGCCGTCCTGCTTGTGCTGGCGGTTTACCAGATCCTGAAACGCAACTTCATTTTCATAATCCTGCTTATAGTTTTGCTTCCAGCTTCAGTCCCAATTTTGCGCAATGTTTGGGATGGAGCTGTGGAGGTTGTTAAGTACCTGCTGACGAGACAATAATCCTCAAAAAATTTAAGACAGGGGAGATAAAAACCGCCAAATCCTTGAGGCGGTTTTTTTGTTGATAAACAGGTTGGGGACAATTGTGGAACCAAGTGGAACCACTTCTCCCCACCAACTGTATTTAGGCCTGAAAATAGGCGTTTTACATGCAAAAACCGCTATATATACAGGCTTTGACGAGTGGTTTCACGTGGTCTATAATGAGTTGTAAATGGAACGTTGTGGAAAAAAGTGGGGACAAGTGGGGAGTAATGTGGATAACTTAAGAATTAGGAATTGAGAGTTTAATGTTTATTGGCGAATACAAGATTAGCATGGATGTGAAAGGCCGTATCGCCGTTCCAGTTAAATTCCGCAATATGCTTGCGGCTGGAGCGGTTTTGACCCGCGGTCTTGATAATTCCCTCTTCTTGTATCCAAAGGCAGAATGGGAAGCAATAGCCGGCAAGCTTGCCGCGCTGCCTTTGGCCCAAGCCAATTCCCGCGCGTTTGCCAGACTTATGCTGGCAGGAGCCTGGGACGTTGAAATCGACAAACAGGGACGAATGATCGTTCCGGATTATTTGCGGCAATTCGCCAGGCTGACAAAAAAAGTTGTGGCAGCTGGATTGTTTAACCGCATTGAAGTCTGGGACGAAAAGACCTGGGAAGATTACAAGGCCAATACGGAAAAAGAGAGCACTGCGATTGCAGAGGCCCTGGGTGATCTGGGAGTCTAAGCCATGACTCACTACCCGGTACTGCTCAATGAAGTTCTGCAGTATGTCGGCGCCAAGACAGGTTCATTGTTTATCGATGCAACCATAGGCGCTGGCGGACATACAAAAGCTCTGTTGAAACAGAACAAGAAAGCAAGGGTTTTGGGTTTGGATCGCGACGCGGAAACCCTGGCGTTGCTGGAGAAAGATCTGAAAAAAGAAAAACTGCTCCCGCGCGTTAAGCTGGTGCATTCCAATTTTGCGAACTTGGGCGAGGTTGCCGCCAGAGAGAATTTTAGCGAAGTCTCTGGCATCATCCTTGACCTGGGTTTCTCCTCAATGCAGTTGGATGACGCACAGCGCGGTTTCTCTTTCCAAAGCAGCGGCCCCCTGGACATGCGGATGGACCGACAACAGGCGCTGACTGCGGCAGATGTTTTGAATAAATATCAAGAAGAAAAATTAGCAGAAATTTTTAAAAAATATGGTGAAGAAAATTTCAGCAAACGTATCGCGCGTGAAGTGGTGGTACGCAGGAAAAACTCTCCATTTTCTACTACTGACGAAGTTCTTAGTTTAGTAAAATCTGCTTTGCCTAAACCGGTAAAGCACAAGGCTAGCGATTCAGCAAGAAGAATATTCCAGGCTATCCGGATAGAAGTAAATGCTGAATTAAAAAATTTGGAAAAAGCCTTGCCTGAAGCCTTTAAACTTCTGGCGCCAGCAGGACGGTTAGTGGTCATATCGTTCCATTCACTGGAGGATAGGATCGTAAAAAATTTCTTTAACGAACTGGCAAAAGGCTGTATTTGCCCTCCGGAGTTTCCATACTGCGTGTGCGGAAAGGACCCGGCAGGCAAAATTCTCACCAGGAAACCAATCACTGCTACGGAGCAGGAGCTGGCTGAAAATACCAGAAGCAAGCCGGCAAAACTCAGGGCAATCGAAAAAATCTGAAAAATTAACTCTCTCCAAAAACAAAAAAAGGAATATAGGCGGCATGCGTGATTTAAGTTTAGTGTTATCACAACCACTGTTCACGAAGAAAACCAAAAGTGCGGGACATTCGGCGCTGGGGATCAATTTGGCTTTGGTTGTGCTGATTGTGACAATGGGATTTCTTTATCTTTTTCAAATTAATTCACTGGGTACCCGTGGTTATGAAATTCGACAAATGGAGCAGAAAATAAAAGTTCTTCAGGCGGATAACAAAGATCTGCAAATCCAAAGCTCCAGCTTGAGTTCCATCACCAAAATCCAGCGGGATGCGGAACGCATGAACATGGTTCCTGCCACAAACGTAACATATATCAAAGGTTCTGACTTTGCTTTAAAATAGGGACTAAACTGTCGAGATGGCCTACCGTTTAAACAACAAATCAACGGTACAAAATAATTCTTACTCTTTAAGAATTTTTTTGTTATTAGTTGGGATAACGCTCTGCATTTTTTTCATCATTTTCAGAATGTTCAATCTGCAGGTTGTCCAGCATTCTTACTGGAGCGCTTTAGCCTCTGATCAGCACAAGTTTGAGCAGGAAATCCTGCCAGGGCGCGGAGAAATATTTTTATCCAACAGTACGGGTGAACCGGTTCTTGCCGCGACTAATTTGACCAAGAGCATTGTTTACGCCGTCCCAAAAGACATAACAAACAGCGGGGATACGGCTATTAAACTTTCTGCGGCGCTGGGCATGCCAGTGGCGGAGATTCTTGAAAAAATTTCCGGGAATGGCAATTATGTTGCCATCAAAAAACAAGTGGATGACGAGACCGTCAAAACCGTCAAGGAAATGAAGCTGGTTGGAATCGGCATAGAGCCCCAAACCGTCCGTTACTATCCAGAAGGTAATTTGGCCAGCCATGTTTTGGGTTTTTTGGGTTTTCGCGGCACCCAAAGGGTGGGGCAGTATGGCATTGAAGGGAATTTTGAACAGCGTCTGGCTGGGAGCAACGGCGTGATGGGTTTGGAGAGCGATCAGGCCGGCCGCTGGATTACCATAGCCTCGCGCAACTTTGTCCCGGCGCAGGATGGCGATAATATTTTTCTGACCATTGATAACGCCGTCCAGTACAAAGCCCAGGAGGTCCTGAAAAAGGCAGTTGAAGATAACCTGGCTGAGCGTGGTAGTGTAATAGTCATGAACCCTAAAACAGGCGCTATTATGGCCATGGCAAATTATCCTGACTTTGACCCGAATGAGTACAGCAAGGTTCCTGACATCAGCTATTACGCAAACAATGCTCTGTCCGCGGACTACGAACCAGGATCAGTGTTCAAGCCAATTACCATGGCTGCTGCCATCAATGAAGGCAAGGTTACTCCGGATAGCACCTATGAGGACACAGGAGTTGTGGAAATGGATGATTTCAAGATCAGGAACTCTGACGGAAAATCAAACGGCGTCCAAACCATGACTCAAGTGCTGGAAAAGTCCCTGAACACCGGGATGGTTTATGTTGAACAGCAAATGGGGCACAAAACATTCCGCGACTATGTTTATGATTTCGGTTTTGGGAAGAAGACCGGGATTGAACTGCCAAATGAAGTTTTCGGCAATCTCGACAACCTGGAGAAGAAGGGTAATATTTTCTTTGCCACCGCCTCATACGGACAGGGTTTGACTGTTACGCCTTTGCAGATGGTTACAGCATATACAGCGCTGGCCAACGGAGGAAAGCTGATGAAACCGTATATTATCGATAAAATTGTCAGGGACAATGGTACGGAAGAGAAAACTGAACCGGAAAAGGTCAGGCAGGTCATAGATTCCAAAACCGCAGCTCAGGTCAGTTCCATGCTCGTGAATGTGGTTGAAAACGGACATGGAAAAAGGGCAGCGGTTCCGGGATATTATATAGCCGGCAAAACGGGAACTGCGCAGGTTGCTTACAAAGACCGGGTGGGCTATGACCCAACCAAGAATATCGGATCGTTTGTGGGTTTTGGGCCTGTAGACAACCCGCGGTTTCTCATGCTGGTCAGAATTGACCATCCAAAGAACGTAACTTTTGCGGAAAGCACTGCGGCGCCGGCATTTGGTGAAATTGCCAGCTTTATTCTAAACTATCTGCAGGTTCCGCCTTCAAGGTAATTGCTTCAAAGTAAGTATCAGGCATATAACAGTGAATTTATGAAAAATTTGGCCGCGAAAATATTAGGGTTGCTGACCAGACTGGTTCTGATGAAGTTCAAACCAGTGATTGTCGGCATTACTGGAAGCGTTGGCAAAACCTCGGCCAAAGAGGCTATTGCCTGTGTTTTGCGCAGCCGTTTTTCCGTCCGCGCCAACAGCGGAAACTTTAACAATGAATTTGGTTTGCCCTTTACTGTTTTGGACCAAAAATTTCCGGGCAAAAATCCTTTTGCCTGGATATGGTTGATCATAAAATCTTTGTTGGTTCTGGCTGGCGGGAATTACCCGCAGGTTTTGATTTTGGAAATGGGAGCGGACCGGCCGGGGGACATTCAATATTTGCTGAAACTGACCGGACTGATTGATTATGCAGTCGTCACGGACATAGGGATCAGTCATATGCAAAATTATCCAAGCCGGGAAGCGCTGATTAGGGAAAAACTGTCACTGATTAAAGGACTGAAAGAGCACGGCACCGCCGTTTTGAATTTCGACAACGGGCATATTGCAAAATTCGTAAAAGAAAAATTCACTGGTTCTGCGGCTGGCCGAACCGTGGGTAAGTACCTGACTTATGGTTTGGATCAGGAAGCTTTGGTGGCTGCTTCTGAGATTCAGCTTTCGCACAGGAACGGCAGTGACGGCATTTCCTTCAAGGTCAAATACTCAGGCACTGTCGTCCCGGTGATGCTTCCAGATGCTTTGGGGAGCTCAAATGTTTACGCGGCCCTGGCCGCGGCTTCGGTGGGTTTGGGCATGGGGATGAACCTGGTTGAGGTTTCAGAGGCCCTAATGAATTATGTTCCACCGGCTGGCAGACTCAGGATGATTGCCGGAATAAAACACACCAAAATAATTGACGATACTTATAACGCGGCGCCAGCTTCAACAAACCTGGCTTTGGACGTACTCTCACAAATGGCAACTGGCCGGAAAGTGGCGGCCATAGGCGGTATGGCAGAGTTGGGTAGCCAAAACGAAGCTGGGCATAAAGAGGTTGCCGCTAAAATTCAGGAAGTTGGAGTTGGCTTGGTGTTCCTTGTGGGAGACAACGCAAAAATTATCCGGGATGAATTGGAGCGCCGACATTTTAACGGCAAAGTGAAGTGGTTTGAAAGTTCAGAAAATGCGCGCATTCCGATTCAAAACGAAATCATGGAAGGAGACACGATCTTAGTTAAAGGCTCGCAATCCGCGCGCATGGAGAAAATCGTAAGAGAGATTATGGCTGAACCGCACCTGGCAGAAAAGCTGATCGTCAGACAATCAGCGCATTGGGAAAATATCTGATTTTACGGGCAAATCAGGCACAAATTTACTGTAACAAAAGCCCCTGCTTTTCGATTAATACACTGAAACCCCAATAAATGGGGATAAGGAATTATTATGAAGAAATCAGTGGCTTTTTTGTCTTTGTTCGTTTTATTGGCTAGTGCCAACCTGGCGCAGGCTGACCAGGGCAGGGGCGAAAATAACGTTCGCGCAAATATTATGGCTAAAACAAAAATAGGCGGTCGGCATGCTCCTAAAGTTAGAGTGCTTGAGCAGAGTCAGTTTATCGTCATGGGTACTGTGAAATCAGTATCCGGATCGCAGTTTGTTATCACGCTTAAGCCTGTTCACCGCAGATTTGGCAACCTGGAAGGTGATTTGACCATCAAAACCACTGCTGAGACAAAAATCAGCATGATCGGCGATGCTACAATGATGACTGAATTTAGCCCAGGCGCGCTTGTCATCGTGAAGGGTGAAAGAAGTGGCTCTGAGTTTGTTGCTGATTGGGTTCAGGTTAAAGGTGAAAGGAAGCGAATTGCCGGCGAGGTCACAGCCAAAACCGATGACTCTGTGACCATTAAGAACAACGTGACGGGTGTGGTTACTACCGTAGCCATCGACGACAACACGAAAGTTTCCGTCAATGGAGAAGCCAAGACCTTCGCAGATGTCCAGGTGGGCGATAAAGGATTTGTAAAGATCAAGGCTGTCTTGGGTTCTGTTGTGGCCAAGTTTATGACTCTGTTTAGATAAGGTTGTAAATTTTCAAAAGCTTTTTGAACGAAAAAAAACCGCATGAGCTTCAGGCGGTTTTTTTCTTTTGTTTGGCCAGAGCCAACGCTCCGTATAAGCCGCTTAACTGTCCAAGCGTGCCTTTTATTATTTTTGGGCTTGGCAGTGGGCCTAGTTTTTTCTCAAGGAAGGTTTGGAGACGGGAGGAGGAAATGTTTTTGTTGCCGGATATTGCCCCGCCAATGACGATAATTTCTGGTGACCAGTAAACAGCAGTGTTGGTGAGCGCAACTCCCATCCAGTTTTCTATTTCACTCCAGACTTTTTTAGCCTTGATGCGTTCAGGGTTTTTTCCGTAACGATCTAGTATGCCTCTGCCCGAGGCAAATTCACCTATGCGGGGACTGGTTTTTTTCTTTGGGTCGTATTGTGCCAGCTGGTGGTCAGGCTCAAAGCCGAAACTGTTTGCGTCAATTTTTTGGTTCACGATTCGCGCACCACCAAAACCTGTGCTGAAAGTCAGGTAGCCGACAATTTCGTGGCCCTTGCCCGCCCCATAAACAGCTTCGCCCAGGGCTGAGAGTTCTGCGTCATTAACCAGGGAAACTTTTGTCTTGGCGATCTTTTCCAGAATTTTCTGGGTGGGGTTGGAATACCAGAAATTTGGTTTTCCTCTGTTGAATCTTGGCACGCCACCAACTATTTTTTTGATTTTTTTAGAGTTCATCCCGGCAGTTGCTTTCTTAAACAGCTCTGTGGCTGAATCGAAATCTTTGGGAGTGGGGAAGATTCTGACATGTTCCAGCTTTTTGCCGTCTGAGGTGGCAAACCGCATGTTAGTCGCGCCAATGTCGAATAATAGGTACATTTTGTCTCTGTTAGTTTATGTTAGCGTTTTAATTATAACAAAAAAGCAGGGCATGTGCCTGGTTTTTTGTGCGCGGAGACGCAATTGAAAAGTTTGGCAAAAAAGAGTATAATGAATTGCAGTTTTGGAAAGAAAAATTTACGCGATTGACATGGCCCTATCGTCTAACGGTTAGGACGCACGGTTCTCATCCGTGTAATGGGGGTTCGATTCCCCCTGGGGCTGCCAAGAAAAAACTTCACCAACAGGTGGAGTTTTTTCTTTGTATTGAATATAGCTTGTGTCAGACTTTTTTGCTAAACTGTATTTATGAAAAAGAAGCCTATTCAAGAGGTTTTGCCTCCCGGTCAGATCAAAGCCAAGGCAATGTGCTTAATAATCCATGACGGAAAATTGCTTGCCACCAAGGGTCGAGATAGCGCAGCAGGCGAAAACTTTTATCGTGTTTTGGGTGGCGGAATTGAGTTTGGCGAAACATCTGAGCAGGCAGTCAGGCGAGAGATAAAGGAAGAACTCAAGTCAGGGATAGTAAATCTGGAAAGAATTGATGTGATCGAAAATATTTTTTCATACGAAGGTAAGCCAGGGCATCAAATTATTTTTCTGTTTAAAGGCGAGTTGGATAGAGAAGATTTGCTTCATGTAAATAACATAAGAATTGAAGAAAATATTTATGAGCAGGAAGCAGCTTGGGTTAATATAAAAGACATCCTGGATGGAAAAGTAATTCTCTATCCAAAGTTCGATTATTCTAAAGCGTTGTCTAAAAGTTAAAGATCGGAGCTAAATAAAAAAGTAAATCTTTCGATTCACTTGTGAGTTTTTGGTGGGTCGCTGAGGTCTTGCTCCCAGCCACCGAGTGTCTGGAACAGCTTGTATACGGCTTCCACGAGCTTAGGATTTCTGCTGGAGGCGCCACCGCGGGTGCAGATCCGTACGCCAGTGGTGAAGGCCGAGCCTTCCGGAACAGAACCAATGTAATAGTCACCATTGGGTGCGTGCATTATCACCAGCTCAAACCGGTCGCGTTCATCGCGATCATCTGTGAGGTAGCGTCTTTCGACGTAATTGCTCAAATTACCTCCTTTTCTTGCCGAGATTATAACATGCGACAAAAAGTTGGCAAAAAGCTATAATACTTATATGGCAGAACCGCATATTGAAACAGAAAACAAAATCCAATTACCGCCGAATTTTCTGCTCGGGGCAGCCACGTCCGCGCACCAGACAGAAGGCAACAACATGAACAGTGATTGGTGGGCCGCGGAAAAGGCAGGCAAGGTCCCGCCGTCAGGCACAGCCTGCGACAGCTATAACCGATACGAGGAAGATTTCCAAATTGCCAAAAACATTGGACTGAACTCGTTCCGCATTTCAATCGAATGGGCGAGGATTGAGCCTGTTGAGAACACGTGGGACCGGATTGCTATTGAGCACTACAGAAAAGTTTTGAAGAAAATGAAGCAGCTGGGCTTAACCAGAATGGTGACTCTACACCATTTCACGCTCCCGCAGTGGCTGGCGGAGAAAGGCGGTTTCGAAACCAAAGCCGGCATTGGCGGATTCGCCAGATTCGCCTGGTTTGTGGCGCAGAATTTAGGCGATGAAATTGATATTTGGTGTACCATCAATGAGCCGGAAGTTTACACCAGCCAAGGCTATGCCACCAAAAAATGGCCTCCCTTCAAAAACAATCCATTTATGGCCGTTAAGGTTTATCGCAACCTGACTAAAGCGCACATTGCTGCATTTGATGCAATAAAAGGAGTTCTGCCAAACGCACAGGTTGGGATCGTTAAAAATAACGTTTATTACGAACCTGCTGGTGGCGCCTTAAGCAAATTGGTTTGCAAAACCGCTGATTACTTTGGCAACAAATGGTTTTTGAACCGAATCCAAAAACATACTGATTTCATAGGGCTGAATTTTTACCAAACCAGGATTTTGGATTTTGGCTGGCGCGGCGTTAAAGTTCTGAATAATCCAGCAAGACCAAAATCAGACATGGGTTGGGCGACTTACCCTGCAGGTATTTACCATGTCTTAAACGATTTGAAAAAATACAACAAGCCTGTTTACGTTACGGAGAACGGAATAGCCAACGCGCGAGACGACATGCGCCAGGAATACATCCGTCAGCATTTGCAGTGGGCGCTGAAAGCGCAGAAAGAAGGTTTGGACCTGCGTGGGTATTTCTATTGGTCTTTGATTGACAACTACGAGTGGGCTGATGGGTACGGCCCTAAATTTGGCCTGGTTGAAGTGAATTTCGAAACTCAGGAGCGCAAGGTTCGTGCAAGCGCCGAGGTGTTTAAGGACATAGTCTATGGCTAGCTATATCATATACGCATTGCTGGCTTATCTTTTGCTGGCAGTCCACGGCGTTCTGGATAAGTTTCTGCTTAATAAGGCAATCCGCCATCCGGTTGCTTATACTTTTTATTCAGGCACGACAACCATTTTTGTCCTTGCTCTGGTGCCTTTTGGCATGCAAATTCTCTCGTTTGAAAATCTGATGATTGCGTTTGCCGCAGGCGGTTCATTTTTGTTTGCAACTTATTATCTTTACACGGCCATCCAGGAGAGCTCTGTTTCAAGGATTTTGCCCATTCAAGGCGGTTTAGTTCCAATCTTTACGTATATCTTTGCTCATTTTCTGCTTGGCGACACCCTTACGGGAGTGCAGACATTCGGTTTTTTCCTGCTTATTTTTGGCTCTGCGATGATAGCAGTAAAGAAAGAAAGTGGCGGCTGGAGTGCTCCTGCACTGAAAGACGCCACCATTGCCGCAGCCTTGTTTGCCCTTTCACTAGTTTTAAGTAAATATATTTTTGATGCCAGCAATCTGGTGACTGGATTGGTCTGGAGCCGCATAGGAATGTTTATCATTGCAATGAGTTTTCTTCTGGTTAAACCGGTCCGCAAGAAAATACTCGTCACCCCAAAACTCGCAGGAAAAAATAACGCAATTCTTTTTTATTCCGTCAGGGTCATGGGAGCAGGAGCCGGCCTGTTGCAAAATTATGCAATATCAATTGGGAGCGTCATCATTGTTAACGCCCTGCAAGGATTCCAGTTTGTCTTTCTTCTGGCGATGACTGGTTTGATCTCAATGTACTATCCTAAAATTCTTAGGGAGCGAGTGACCACCCCTATTATCCTGACTAAAATTGCGGCAATCATAATTATCACAACTGGCCTGGTGCTGGTGACAATATAAGACATGAAAAAAATTTTGGTTGTTATTCTCGGTGTAATTATTCTGTTGATCGCTGGCGTTTACTGGTATTTTGCGTCAATACATAGGCCTGCGGAAAAGTTTGAGTGGGGACTGACGTTTTCCCACTCGCACATGCAATACTTGGGATTTGACTGGAAGCAGGCGTATTTGGATATCCTCAATGACCTTAAACCCAAGAAAATCAGGATTATGGCGTACTGGCAGGATGTAGAGCCTGAACCGGAAAAGTACGATTTTCAGATTGCTGCAGAAATGCTGGAAGAGGCTGGAAAAAGAAACGTGGACGTGATTCTGGTGGTGGGGCACAAACAGCCACGATGGCCGGAATGCCATCATCCAGACTGGTATGAACAGCTGAGCAAACAGGAGCGTGATGCAGCCCAGCTGCGCTATATAAAAAACGCGGTTGAATACTACAAACAGTTTGATGCAATTAAAATCTGGCAGCTGGAAAATGAAGCCTTGTTCAGTTTTGGCGAAAACTGTCCGCCTACTGAGCAGGACTTGATCAGAAAACAAATGGAAATAATTCGGTCTTTGGACAGCCGCCCGATATTGATGACAGATAGCGGTGAATTGGGACGCTGGTTGCCGACTGCCAAGCTGGGACCGGATATTTTTGGGACAACCATGTACCGCGTGGTTCATAACCCCAAAACCGGCTACTTTAAATATCCTTTGCCGCCGTCATTTTTCCATTTCAAAGCAGGCTTAGTAAAAAAATTCTCCAATGTTGAGAAAATTATCGGGGTCGAATTGCAGGCTGAGCCATGGTTCACCAACGGCGCTGATGGTCCTGCAACAACTGATTTGAAAACCCAGTTTGCCTTGATGAACCCAAAAATGTTCAGAGAATACATTGGTTACGCCAAGAGAGCCGGTTTTTCCGAAAATTATCTGTGGGGTGTGGAGTGGTGGTATTGGCTGGCCAAGGAAAAAAATGACTGGGGCATGTGGGAGGAGGCTAGAAAACTTTTTGCGGAAAAATAGCTGTTGATAACGTAAGTACCTTTCACTTTTAAGTTGCTGTAACGGAAGCATTAACCTATGATCGATTTGTAGATAAAGCCAGATCATAAGATCTGCATACATAAGTTAGTTTAACTGAGCAGGCCGTTTTTTGTGCAAATTGCACAAAAAATTGCCTGTTTTTGGCGTTTGCCGCTTGATTTTCTTTATTTTCATTGTATATTTTAAACATAAGCATTATTACATAAAAAAGGAGTTGATCCATGGAATTAACCGAGTTAATTGCGGAAAATATCGTTAATAAATTATCTGCATTGCTTAAAAAGAAGATTACTGTGGGGAACACGAGGGGCGATGTGCTAGCCAGCTCTGACCTTGCGGAAACAGGAAAGAATTACGAACAGTTGAAAGAATCGGTTGATAAGATGGAAGAGTTGGAAGTAAAAGGACCTGCGGCAAAAACAGTTCTGGGAGATGGGTTAGTGGTCCCAATAAGCTACAATGGCGATCCAGTAGGCGCGGTGTTCATTGAAGACAAACCCGAAGAGTATAATCACTATCGCCACATATTGTCCACCACAATAGACTTGCTGATAAACCAGAATATGGTAATCGACAACTTCCCTTACAAGGATAAAATAAAAGATAACTTTGTTTTCGGATTGCTGCACAGAAGGTTGTCGGTGGAGGACACAAAAGTCCGGGAGGAAGCTGAACTGTTTGACATTAATCTGAGCCGTGATAAGGTTGTGGTCATAATCAACGTTGATGGTTTTTGGGAAAGCAACTTTGGATCAAACCTGACTGCTTCAGAAGACGAAAAGCAGACCATGCTCTCCGCCTACAAAAAGAAAATATTCCAGGTGTTCAGCCAATTCTTCGGCCGGTTGTCGGCATGTTCCGTCTCATATTTTGGTTCTGATACGTTTGTTGTCATGGTAGATGAGCTTTACAGCATGGACGGCAAAGAAATGGTTGAAATGATCAGACAGCGCACTGACGAGTTCCACCAAATGATTGCTGAACAATTCGAGAAATATAAACGTTTGCTAATCGGCTTGGGGAGTTTCTATCGCGGAAGGGAAGGCGCTATTCTGGCTTATGAAGAAGCCCGCCGTGCCCTGAACCTGGCCATCAGCATTGGTGATGTCAGGAAAATCTACCACATTGACGACCTCGGCATGATCGCCACGCTCGCTGGAGGCAATAAAAAATGGCAGGACAATTTTGTTAAGCGCTTGCTCATGAAACTCATAGCAGAGGACTATTTGCTCGAAACCGTGGAAGTGTTCTTTGATAAAAACATGAGCTTGACCCAAACTTCAAAGGAGCTGAAAATTCACCGCAATACCTTGCTTTACAGGTTGGACAAGATTAAAAAAGTGACTGGTTTGGATCCGCGCAAGTTCAATGACGCAATGGAGTTGAAAGTTGCCCTTATTCTGAACAAGGTTTTGTACCTTGAAAAAACAATAGCAAAGCAGATTTAGCGGTTTGTCCATAAAAAAGGCCAGCTATCCGCTATTTCTGGTCAAATTGTCCCATTACCCCCCGGCGGCTATGTAGTATGATTGAAGTGCTATTAATGCGGAGGTGTAATGGCATTCAAATTTACCGAAATTCCAAAAAGAGCATGGCATTTCTTACGGCGCCCTTTCGGCCCCAGAAATGACATTTTAAGAGAGGGTTTGGAAGCGGATAACGAGAAAACAACCAGCTATTCTCTTAATTCCGTGGTAAACGACATTAAGAGAAATTGGGTGGATATTAAAAAGTTAAACAAAAAACTCTAAACATATGTCACTAAATCTATTGGTTGTCTATGAAATTGCTTACAAAGCATCAAAAGTAACAAGCAAAAAAGCCTACAAAGAGTTTGAGAAATGGGTTGCCGGTGTTTTGGCGACTTACAGGGACGCCGCAATCGAGCGCGCGGCAAAGGTTCATTTGTTTAGATTAAAGGACCAGTTCGCGACTTAAGGATATAAAAACAAAAAAGCGGCAAGCGCAGAGTTTGCCTTGCTGCTTTTAAATTGTTTGGGCTTGAGGCTTGTGGGGTGCTATCGTAATAGATGGCAGCTTACAGTTCTTGAGACGAACCCACAGGAGGATTGGAGAGTACGTTGTGGAGCAGCTGATGGCTACCGACAGTCGCGGCAACATTATGGATGAACCTGCGATCATCCGGAGGTGTGACCGACTTATAGCAAAAATGTGTGTGGAGTTCCGGGATGTCTGTGTATATGAAGGAAGGAGGCCTTGGGTAATAATCCAGGACGACCACCCTAAGCGGGTGGCAAAGTACGCAGTGCGGCTTGGCTTCAAAGCAGGTCTTTCTGATCAGGAACTTCTGCGGCTCGCCGTGGCCGCACCCCTGCATGATGCCGGGAAGGGCCACGAGGAGGTTTCAGGAGTGCATGCCTGGTGGGAAGATAAAAAATTTCCCAAGGGCTACCGTGAAATGTTCAGGGCATTCCATTCCAAGCACGGGCCTGAGGTGATAGACCATCTCATTGAGAAAAAAGGCGCTGAACTGCCGATTCAATTCGATTCGGTCCTATGCAAGGAGCTCTGCATCCACCATCATGCAGAGCTTGACCCTGAACACTGCAACCGGCGCATTGAAGTTAGGATCCTGGCGATCTCTGACACTTTCGATGGTCGCATGAGCAAAGGTGAAGCCCAACGTTCGTATCGCACCCAGGAATACACCATCGAAAAAGCAACCGAAGAAATTTGGATCATGGCCTGCCAAGGCATCCTCGACAAAGCGCTCACCAGACTCTTCATTACCGAGTGTCTGATCCTGGAAATGCCCCTAGTCCAGTAGCAATCACTTTTAAAAAACCCGCCGGACCATTCCGACGGGATTTTTTAATTGCTTGTTTGGCTTGCCGCTGGTGTTGCGTCTTCGCCTGGCATTTGAATATTTTTGGTGAGTTCCTCAAAGTCAGGAAGATCTTTCATATCCTTCAGCCCTAAATGTTGCATGAACTCTAGGGTCGTTTTGTAGTGCTGTACGCGCCGGTCAGTTTGGGATCCGACTTTTTCGATCAGGCCGCGGATAAGCAAGTGTCTGATGGTGTATTGGGAATTCACGCCGCGGATGTTTTCTATTTCCGCCTTGCTGACTGGCTGTCGGTAGGCAATAACAGCCAAAGTTTCAAGTGCCGCGTCAGACAATTTTTCCCGTAATTCCAAAGAAAGGAATTTTTTCACAGCCTGGCTGTTGTCCGGGTTGGTGGACAGCTGAAGCTTGTCGTTGTTAGCCAGCAAAATTATGCCGTTGCTGTGGTTTTCAGAGACAATGGATGCAATCGCGTCCTTAATGGTTTCAGGATCCAAATCCAAGGTTTTTTCCAACTCAGAAATTGACACCGGTTTTCCGGCAACAAACAATATTGATAAAATTTGCGATTTCAGCGAGGCAGAGTCCATAAATTAGGTTTTCTTAATCATAATATCCTGGAACAAACTGTTTTGCTCCACAGAAACAATTCTTTGTTTGGTGAGTTCAAGGACTGCAAGAAAGGTCACAACAACCTCAGTTTTGCTTTTTGCCTCCTTGATCAGGGATGAAAGGGAAGTTTCAACCTTATCAGCTATCAGTTTTTGGATGTGTTCGATTTTCTCGGTTATGGAGACGACTTCCGCCATGACCTGCTGAGGCAATCGGACTATTTCCTTTAAGTCATTAGCCAGCTTGCGAATGCTGTCTGCCAAGGCTAGCGGCGTAACATCCGGGTCCGGAACAAAAGTTACCTGCTCGTTGAAATCAGGTTCACGGGTCCAGGATTGCTGTCTGCGGAGATCCAACCGGCGCAAAAATTTTGCCACTTCTTTGAATTTTTTGTACTGGAGCAGTTGTTCTGCCAGGTCATATGCTGATTCTTCCTCTTCAATTCCAAATTCTAGGGTGGGCAGAAGCGCTTTGGATTTTATGACGAGCAATTTTGCGGCAATGACCAGGAAGTCAGCCAGGTGGGTGGGGTCTTTTTCCTGGAGCTGTTTGACATAATCCAAAAACTGCTCCGTGACGCGTGCCAGAGAAACATTGGTTACGTCTAGCTCTTGTCCCTCAATCAGTTGCAGGAGAAGATCCAGCGGCCCTTCAAATTGTTCAATCTTGACTTTGACGCTCATTATTTTTTCTTGGCAAAATTGCCGGAAATAGGTTGTTCCAGCTTGATGTAATCTTTGGTTAAAAGCTCGATGGACTCAGTATAGGATCCGGCGGGCAGGTTCAGTTTTTTATTCTTAACCAGTTTTTTGTCCATGTAAACCGGCAGCTTATAAATACTGCCGAAAGGCGCAATCAATCCAATTTTGGTTTTGAGCTTGGATGAGATGTCTTTTTCCTTTGCCATGCTGATTTTTTCGCCGACCAGCTTGGACAAGGCTTTAAAGTCACAGTTGTTTCCTGCAGGCAGGACTGCCAAATACAAAGACTTTTTGCCTTTGAGCAAAACGGCCTTGGCCACTTCCGAGGTTTTTAGGTGCTGTGTCTGGGTAGCATCAAATGCAGTATAGACTTTACGGTGTTCAATTATCTTGTGCTTGGTTTTAGTTTCCTTGAGAAGTTTCTCCAGGCTCTTGAGTATTGGCATTTTGCGGATCAGTCCTTTTTGGTTTGTTTGCAAAAAAATACAAAATATTGATGCCGGTTACGGCAATCATCAGCACTCGGACGGTGTCCCATCTGTCATTGATGTAGGATTCGATCAAAATCACTCCCAACAACACAACGTTGAGCGTAAGGAGGACTGTTCTTATGGTGTTGGCGATTTTCTGCATCCAGTTCATTATTTTTTGTCCTTTGGCAGGTCGAGTTTGATGTGAAGTTCTTTCAATTGCTTTTCCGTGGCCGGCGCCGGGCTGTCCATCATCAAATCTCTGCCGTCACCGGTTTTTGGGAAGGCAATCACTTCACGGATGTTTGGCTCATTATTGAGCAGTGTTACAAGGCGGTCCAAACCCCAGGCAATGCCGCCGTGCGGCGGAGCGCCAAATCCGAGCGCCTCAATCATATGTCCGAAGTTTTTGTCGATTCTTTCGTCTTCAAAACCCATGACTCGGAATACTGCTCGCAAAGCATCCGGCTGGTGGTTTCTGATTGATCCGCCTCCGATTTCAAATCCATTCAGGACAACGTCGTATTGCGTGGTTAAAATTTCAGCAATGTTTTTGCCATCCAACAGATCCTGCATGAATTCAGGTTTTGGGGCTGAGAACGGGTTGTGGGTGAAAGTCCATCCGCCTTCATCAGTTTTCTCAAAGAATGGGAAATCAATAACCCAGCAGAACGCCAGTACGTTTGGATCGTTTTTGTCTGTCCTGATGTCTGGACGGTCAGTGCCGTATTTTTCCATTGCTTCTTTATATGAGATGCGCGGGAAAGGGACTTGCTGAATTTTTTTGTCAGGGAAAAGTTTGGTGACGATGTCAATCAACAAATTTTCGTTTATCTGAAGAACATCTTCTTGTTCAACAAAACTCATTTCCAAATCCAGCTGGGTAAATTCAGGCTGGCGGTCGCCGCGGGTGTCTTCGTCCCTAAAACAGCGGGCGATCTGAAAATATTTCTCCAGACCTGCAACCATCAGCAGCTGTTTATATTGCTGAGGTGATTGCGGCAGGGCGTAGAAATTGCCGGGCTGTAAACGGGCTGGGACTAAATAGTCTCGAGCGCCTTCCGGAGTGGACTTGGTTAAAATTGGCGTTTCGATCTCAATAAAGTCTTCACTATCCAGGAAATCGCGGATGTGTTTAATGATGCGGTGTCTGGAAATGATGTTTTTCTTCAAGCGGTCGCGTCGAAGGTCCAAATAACGGTATTTCATTCGCACGTCTTCGCCGATTTCCATGCCGTCAGTGTCCAAAGCCATAGGCACCGGCTCAGATTTGTTAAGCACTTTCAACGCGGTGACTTCCATTTCAACCTTGCCGGTAGGCAGGTTTGGGTTGATCTGTTTTTCGATTCTTGGGTTGATCTTGCCTTCCACCTCCAGGACAAATTCGTTTCTGACTTCCTGGGCCGCAGCATGGGCAGATTCTGAGATTTTCGGGTTGATGACCAATTGCAATAATCCTGTCCTGTCCCTTAGGTCCATGAAAATGAGCTTGCCGTGGTCGCGCCTGACAGCTACCCAGCCTTTAACCAAAACCGTTTCTCCAACCTTGTCTGCGGTGTCGATAATTCTTAGTCTTTGCATTTCAATTGCATTAAAAATTCACCAAAATTATACCATAAAATCGGCTTATTAACCAAGCCCGCAAAAAAATGAGCTTGCCCGTTGCCGATGCCAAAAAATCTTGTGCTATAATTTTTAAGTACCTTACGTAATAACTTTTTGAAATAAATGACTCCAAATAAAATCGTATTCGACCTTGAAACACAAAAATCCTTTGACGAAGTAGGAGGGCGTGGGCGCAATGACTTGTTAAAAATTTCAGTCCTAGGTCTTTATTCTTACCGGGACGACAAATACTATTGCTTTGAGGAGAATGAAATTTACCGCGCAGGTGAAATGTTTCAGGAAGCAGATCAAATAATCGGATTTAACATAAAAGGTTTTGACTTTGAAGTTCTGCGCCCTTACGTGAACTTTGACGTGCATCAACTGCCGTATTTGGACATTTTGGAGGAAGTGGTGAAAATTATAGGACACAGAATCAAACTGGAAAACCTGGCACAATCTAACTTGGGGGCTGGCAAGAGCGGTGATGGTCTGGAAGCCATCAGGATGTACAAACAAGGCCGCATGGATGAGTTGAAAAAATATTGCACCCAAGACGTGAAAGTCACCAAGGAAATTTACGACTATGTCATGAAATACGGCAAGCTTTTATACAAAGATTATTTTGAAACCCGTGAAATAAAAATTTCCTTCCCGGAACCTGCCATCAAAAAACCGGCAGCACGTCAGATTTCACTTTTCTAGCATGAAAAAGCTTTTGGTGGCGGCGGCCGGAGCAGGCTTGGCTGCCGCTTTAATTTATTACTTCTTTATGCCGGTTTTTGCCGGCGAGATTATTCTGGAACCTTACTTGCAAGCAGGCGGATTCAGGCTGCACTATTATGGCTTGATCCTGGGCGCGGCCATAATGTCGGCGTACTTTGTTTCCGCGGCAAATTCATGGCGCTTTGGCATAGCCAAAGACGAGGTGGATAAATTTGCATTTTGGTTGGTTTTGGTTTCGTTCATTTTCGCCCGTATAGCTTTTGTGCTGGTGGAAATTGAAAAATATGAAAACCCAGTAGACGCGCTGAGGGTTCAGGATGGCGGGTTGTCCATTTTCGGCGCCATCATTGGAGCGGTGTTGTTTACATATTTTTACGCCAGGAAAAAAGCTTTCACGTATTGGCAGTTATTAGACGTTATTGCATTAGGTTTGCCCTTGGCTCAAGCAATCGGCCGCTTTGGGAATTTCGTTAATTACGAAATTTACGGGCAAGTCACAAACCTGCCCTGGAAAATGTATGTGCCGGAAACCGGTCAGTTTCATCATCCGGCATTCCTCTATGAATCCATATTCAATGTCTGCTTGTTCGCTGTTCTGTATAAGTATCGCGGCAAGCTCAAACCTGGAGTTTTGGCGTTAATTTATCTGGCATCATATTCCTCAGCCCGATTTTTGCTTGAGCAAATCAGGGTTGATGTCTTTGAAGTCGCAGGCTGGCAAATAAACGAATTGGTTTCCCCAATACTGTTTTTGACCGCCGCAATTTTGCTGTTTTACCGCCTACGAAACAAAAGTTGAAAATTTGGGGAAAATGGCTGAAATATGGTATGATTAAACCTGCAATATGTTTAATCGTATATCGTCATTGATTCTGGCCATTGCCATGTTTATGGTGTTTCTAGGCAGTGTTCAGAGCGTCAATGATTTTTACATCTTTATTACGTCGCTTGTTCTGCTCCTGATTGGCGTAACCATCATCAATATCAAAAGATTGGGTTTTTCGTGGCCTCATATTTTGCTCCCAGTGATTTATGTGGTGGGTGCAGGCAGTATCTTCGCGGTCATAACCAATCCAAACCTCCGCTCGATTTTTTTGTTTTTTGCCGCGTTGATTCTGTATTTAATGGAAGTTCAGCTGGGCCGGGAAAGCCATTTTCTGCAAAATGTCTATCTGTTTTCCGTATTCGCCTGGTTTTTGGGTTTGTTCGCGGTAATTTTTTACCTTGATATTCCGACTTTTTGGGCAGTGCTTGCCGGTTTTGTGTGTTCGTATATTCTGATAATCCAGGGTTTTGCCGGTTTTTCCCTCCCAGCCAAGAAATATTTTAATTTTTTGGTGGCGCTGGTGAGCGCGCAAGTGGTTTGGGGCCTGCTTTTCTGGCCAACCCATTATCTGGTGAATGCCGTGGTCATGTTCTGCTTGTTCTACTTGCTTTGGATTTTCTCTTTCTCGGCTTTCTTCGGAAAACTAAGCGTCAAAAAAATTTATTGGCAGGTTGTGCTCGTGGTGCTGGTGCTCATTGTTACATTGGCCACAGCAGCCTGGCAGCCGCTTTACACATAAATTTATGAAAAAGATTGATTGGAGCAAATATACCGCATTTCAGCAGAAGGTTTACAAAACCATCTGTAAAATTCCTGCGGGAA
Source organism: uncultured Candidatus Saccharibacteria bacterium (assembly GCA_964605735.1). GTDB lineage: Bacteria > Patescibacteriota > Doudnabacteria > UBA920 > O2-02-FULL-48-8 > DASPNG01. Next base: position 103,992 of record CAZSDS010000001.1, read on the forward strand.
AAGTTTGGACGTATCGCGAGGTCGCCAAAAAAATGGGCAACGTGAACTGGGCACGGGCAGTTGGCCAGGCTTTGTCCAGGAATCAGGACGCGCCACATATCCCTTGCCATAGAGTTGTGGCCAGTAACGGGCTGGGCGGGTATTCCGCGCCCGGCGGTTTGAAGGCAAAAATTAAACTGCTTCGCAAAGAAGGTTATTCGTTAAGCAAATAATATGAAACGTCCAATAATTTGGTTTATTATAATCGCATTTTTTATCGGCGCGGCTGGAAGCGTATTCTTTAACCGCGTGGTTTTTCCCAAGCTATCTACGGTTCAGGGTTTTGGCTGGGTTTCAAAACTGCAGTCGAGCACGCCGTTGGTCATAAGCAGGCGCGAGGAAGTCAGGCTGAATGAAGGGGTGAACCTGATAGAGCTGACAAAGCAGGCTCAGACGATTGTTGTTTCCGTTTTTCATCCCACAAACCAGAGCTTTTTGGGAAACGGTTTGATCGTGACCTCTGATGGGGTCATCTTTACCACCAGAGATGTGGTTGGAGCCAATGCCGAGGTCCTGGTTCAAGTCAATGACGGGACTGTTTACCCTGGACTGGTTCGCGCCATGGACCCAAAAAGCCCTTTGGCGGTGGTAACTGTTACGGCGCAAAACCTGCCGGTCGCCCAATTTTCTGACGCAGGGAACATGCAGACTGCACAGCGTGTCTTTTCTTTGGGCAGGACAAACATGCAGTTTACCAGGGAGTTTGTTTCAGGTCTGGTAACCAAAACTCTCGCCAACAACACTGAAGCGGGAAAAATCCTCAGTACCGAAGTTTTTGAGAATACCATCATCACGGACGCTGACCTGGACGCAGGATACGTAGGCGGGCCAGTGGTAAACCTGCAAGGGCTGATTGTCGGTATGGTTGCTGACGGCAACGGCTTGATTTTGCCTGCCGAAGCCATTGACGGGGCAGTCAGGACATATCTTGAAGCAGGAAAGATTTCTAGGCCGTTCTACGGCATGGCTTATACAATGATCACCAAGAATAACGCCAAGGTCCGCGGCATCCCTAACGGCGGTGCATTGATCAACCAAATCGCCGCCAACAGTCCGGCTGCGCGTTCCGGTCTGCAGGTCAATGATCTGGTGCTTGAAATCAACGGACAGAAAGTGGAAGACAGTTCATTTGAACAGCTGTTAGTGGCGCAGGGCGGGAATGAATCGCGTCTGCTGGTCCGCCGCGGCGAAGAGCAAATTGAAATAACATTAACTCCCGAGGTAAGATGACAGATTGCGTTTTCTGCAAAATTATAAACAGAGAGTTGCCTGCTGATATTGTTTATGAGGATGACAACACCATCGCTTTCATGAACATCAAACCTATCAGCAAAGGACATCTTTTGGTTGTGCCAAAAAAACATGCGCAGGATTTGCTCGAAAATACGGATGAAGAGCTGGCAAACCTGATGTCCGCGGTAAAGAAGATTGCCCCGGCAGCGTTGAAGGTAACAGGCTCACAAGGGTTCAATCTGAGCGTAAATACTGGTTCAGCCGCCGGACAGATTATTTTCCATACCCATTTCCACATCATTCCAAGATATTCAAATGATGGTTTGCAGGACTGGCCGCATTCGGACAGTGAGCCTAAAACTCGCGCTGACATAGCGGCAGAAATTAAAAAACACATTTCATGAAGTATTTGGTGACCGGCGGAGCGGGATTTATCGGTTCGAATTTTATCCACCATATTTTCAAAAAATATCCGGATGCACATATTGTGAATTTGGATAAGCTCGGTTACGCCAGCAGTCTGGAAAGCCTCAAAGAGTATGAGGGTAGATCCAATTACAAATTTATAAAAGGAGATATAGCTGACGGTAATTTGCTTGATCAACTTATGCCTGAAATTGACGTGGTTGTTAACTTCGCTGCGGAATCGCACGTGGACCGATCAATACTGGCCCCGGCGGAATTCGTCAAAACCAATGTCTTGGGAACGCAGGTTTTGCTGGACGCGGTGGCAAAACATGGCAAACGCCTTCACCATATTTCAACGGATGAGGTTTTTGGCTCCTTGGAATTAAACAGCGACAAAAAATTTGATGAAAACAGCCCCTATGATCCAAAAAGCCCTTACTCGGCTTCCAAAGCCGCCAGTGATCATCTAGTCAGGGCTTACGCCCACACTTTCGGACTGAAAGCCACCATCAGCAATTGTTCCAACAACTACGGTCCCTTCCAGTACGTGGAAAAACTGATCCCGCTTATGATCATAAACGTACTGCGCGGCCAGCCATTGCCGGTTTACGGCGACGGTTTGAACGTCCGGGATTGGATTCATGTAGAGGACCATTGCGCGGCGATTGATTTGATTTTGGAAAAAGGAAATATTGGCGAAACTTATTTGGTGGGCGGCAACGCAGAAGTTGCCAATATAGAGGTGGTGAAGGGTGTCTTGCGGCATTTGGGCAAGGACGAGTCTTTGATCAAACATGTGAAGGATCGTCCGGGTCATGACCGCCGCTACGCCATCGACTCCGGGTACATTGAACGCGAACTTGGTTATTCCAGAAAATACACTTTTGAAGATGGGCTCAAGCAAACCGTTGAATGGTACCAGGCAAACAAGCAATGGTGGAAGCCGCTGCTTAATTCAGAATTTCAAAAATATTACGAAAAACAGTACAGCACGAAGTAACAAATGAAGACCACAGAATTTTCCGTCAAAAAAAGCAAAATTCCCGGACTGCTCGAATTTGATATTACTTTTATCGAAGATCCGCGAGGTTGGTTCCAGGAAAAATATCAGAAAGCCAAACTTGTTCCACTGGGCCTGCCCGAAGATTTTCAGGCAATCCAGCAAAACATTTCTTTTAATAAAGAAGCCGGAGTCCTCAGGGGTATCCATGCTGAGCCGTGGGATAAATACATCAGTGTGGTTTCTGGCGAGGTTTTTGCTGTTTACGTTGACTTGCGGAAAGAAAATTTCGGGGCTGTGGCAGAAATCCAAATTCATCCTGGGAAAGCGGTTTTTGTGCCAAAGGGTGTTGCGAATTCGTTCCAGACGCTCAAACCGGACACCTATTACAGTTATTTGGTCAACGACCACTGGTCTGAGAAAAATCTTCCCTTGTATAAGTTTGTGAATTTGGCTGATCCGGATTTGAACATCAACTGGCCGATTCCAATTGAAAACTCGATTTTGTCTGACCGCGACAAAGGCCATCCCTTCATTAAAGACGTAACACCGTACGAAAACCTATGAAAGTAGTCATCATTGGAGCAAAAGGAAATCTGGGTCACCAATTAATGGAAGTTTACTCGGATTTGAATCCTGTTGGTTTGGCTCGTGCAGATTTGGACATAACGGATGAAGAGGCGGTTATGGACAAAATATCTGAACTGAAACCTGATTTGGTTTTTAATTGTGCCGCGTACAATGCTGTTGATAAAGCGGAAGAACACAGGATTGATGCTGAGAACGTGAATGGATACGCGCCTGGGTATCTGGCCAAAGCCTGTGGTGCTGTGGATGCAATTTTGGTGCATTACAGCAGCGGCATGGTTTTCATGGGCGACAATCCGGCAGGTTATAAGGAAGATGATCATGTAAATCCGGTAAACGCCTACGGCCGCAGTAAAATGCAGGGCGAGCTTGAGGTTCAGCAAAATACGGACCATTACTACATAATCAGAACCTGCTGGTTGTTCGGCAAGCAGGGCCCTGGAGAAAGCACCAAAAAAAGCTTCAGCGATCTCATGCTTGATCTAGCCCAAAAAGGCGAGCCGTTGAAAATTGTTGATGATGAATTCGGTAATCCGACATATACGCTGGATTTGGCGCAGGCCAGCCGGGCTTTGGTTGAAACTGAAAGGCCGTTTGGAATTTACCATTTGGCAAACACAGGTGTGGCAAGCAGGCTTGACTGGGCCCGTGAAGTTTTCAAAAACAAAGGGATGGATGCTAAAATTGAGCCAGTAAGGGGGATTAGCATGGCCCGCTTGGCTCGCCGCCCGACATTCGAAGTTTTGAACAACACGAAATTTATCGAACTCCGCCCCTGGACTGAGGCATTAAAGGAATATATGAAATGAAAGGAATAATTCTCTCCGGCGGAAGCGGCACCAGGCTGAGCCCGTTGACCAAAGTAACCAGCAAGCAGTTGTTGCCCGTCTATGACGAACCAATGATTTTTTATCCTTTGAAGACATTGATCAAGGCGGGGATAAAGGACATTTTGGTTATTGTTGCCCCAGACCGGGCAGGAGATTATCTGCGGCTGCTTGGTTCTGGCAGGCAGTTTGGAGTAACTTTCACCTATGAAATTCAGGATAAGCCGGAGGGTCTTGCCCAAGCTTACATAATTGGCGAATCTTTTATTGGGGACGAAAGCGTTTGCATGATCCTCGGCGATAATATTTTCGAAAAAGATTTTAGTGAACGCATTAAAAACTTTAAATCAGGTGCGCAGATTTTTGCCAAAAAAGTTTTGGACCCGGAAAGGTTTGGCGTTGTGAAATTTGATGAAAACGGAGTTGCGGAACAAATAGTTGAGAAGCCACAGGAACATGTTTCAGATTACGCCATTACAGGATTGTATATTTTTGACAACCGAGTGGTTGAAGTTGCCAAAACTTTGAAACCGTCCGCCAGAGGTGAGCTGGAGATCACGGATATCCAGAAATGGTATTTGGAAAAAGGCGAACTCGCGGTGGAGGTTGTGGATGGCGATTGGATAGATGCCGGAACTTTTGAATCCCTGTTCCGCGCCGGCGAATTGGCGCGCAAAAAGAAACTAAATTTGAAATAAAAGTAACCAAAAACCCGTGCAAAATTACAAACACAAAATTACATCAGTCATTATTTCAACCGCCGCGACCTATTTTGGCTTCCAGGCCCTTGACCTGGCTTTGGACATTTACCAGGTCCATACATATTTTATCCTGTCCTGGTATGTCTTTGCGTTTCATGTTTTCTGGCTGGTATTCGTTTTTGACCTCCATTACAAAACCGCGGGGAATCTGGCACACGCAAGAGTAGATTTTGCAGGCGCGCGGGTTTTTATTGAAGCCTTCAAAGCGAGAGTCCGGCACCTTTATCGCTGGGATTACGCGGGCAAATACCTTAATTATCTGATTCTGCCGGCAGTCATGTACTGGAGCGTGGTTGTATTGATGTTCCTCAATCCTTTTCATGAACTGTTTAAGGACGGGTTGATTATTGTTTCGACTGCGGCAATGTCAGTGGCGTACTGGTATTTTAAAGATTCATTCAGCAAGCATATGGAAATTGTTCAGACTGGTTTAAAAGTGCTTGGTTTGGTGAAACTGTTCGCCGCGTATCTTGCGTTTTCCGCAATTACAGCAGTTGGCTGGTATTATGGCTGGTCAGTTGTTTGGGTCATGCCTTTGGTGTTGTTGGCGACCTGGCTTCTGGTTTACCAAGCTACTTACCAACACAGGTATTATCTGCAGTCAGGTATTGGAGGGTATGTTGCCTTAATTGCGGTGCTGGTGACCTTGGTTTTTAGCGTGGTCTATTTGAAATGGAATCAAAATTACTATTCTGCCGGTTTGATTTCTGCTGTTGTTTACACAGCATGTTGGGAAATTTTTCACAAACATTTGGACAAAGCTTTGACGCGCAGGATGTTCTGGGAATATGTTCTAATGTTGGTTGTGTTAATTTCATTTATACTTTCGACCCACGATTTCCAGGGGCGGATTTAAGGGAAACCAAAAACTCTCTCAGTGACAGAGAGTTTTTGGTTTGTTTTAGACTAAATCCACAAAGTCAGGAAATTCACCAAGGCAATCAGGACCAGCATCAAGGAATGCGGGCTGGCCGCAATGGTCTGTCTTTGAACTCTTGCCCTATGGACGATGAACGAGTCAAGTGCCAACAAAAGTGTATATGCTCCGGCAAAACCTCCAACCAACACTTTCATGGACACAAGCCCTGGGGAAGAACTTGTGTTTGCCACCGGAAGGCTGGTGACCAGGCTGTCAGTTTGATCCGGGGGTACAGTTAAAGGTATATCGGGTTCAATTGGGCCGGAGGATGTGTCTGCTTGCGCAGGAATTGGAGCGGAATCAGCTTTAGGCGTATCAGATGTTTCTGAACCGCTTACAACCGGAGTTGTTTCGTCAGAGGTGTCCTTTGGGTTTGCCGCGACAGGTGCCGGTGGCGGATTTGGGTTTGTTTTTTTCAATAATGATCCGAACAGGTTTGTCACCAGATATGTGTTGCGGTTGCCTTCAAATTCACCATACAAGGCAGCCATGCCCTGGTCTTCAAATTTTTCATTAAGAATGTTGGCGCGGTGTCCCGGGCTGTTCATCCAAGCCTTCACGATTGATTCAGCTGAAGTAAAGTCAATTGCCAGGTTTTCTCCCAGGGCTTTGTAGGGTTTGTAACCTTGCTCTTCAATAACTGGCCAGACATAATCACCATCAGGGTTTACGTGCGCAAAGTAATCGCGATCAATCATATCTTGGGATTTGATCTCCGCCGCTGACATAAGCTTGCTGTTCATGACCAGAGCAGGAAGGAGGCGCTGTGTCCGTTCCTGATTTATCCGGTTCATCAAATCCTGGGCATCCAGACCAGGAGCGCTGATTGCTATATACGAAGGCAGAAACAAACGCAAAGCCCACAACGATATAATAAAGCAGGCCATTGCGGTTTTGGACAAAATCCAAGGCTGGTAATGGTTTTCAGGGGAAGCGATAAGATAGTATTTTAGTTTCATTTCTGTGGTTTTTCTATGAATATTCTACCTTAATCCGGCAGAAAAATCCACTTTTCAAGGCTATTTTCATTAAAAAAGCCCTGTAAACAAGGCACAATATTGACATTTTAGCGATTTTATGATATTATTGTCGGTTCTAAAATATCCATATCTATATGACAGAAGAGTTTTTCCAGTCAGAAATTCATAGATTGCTGAAACTGGGTCCGGATTTGAGCAAGCCTTATAATCCGCCAGTTGAAAAACCTGAGCCAACTGAGGCCGATTTTATGTTTTCCCAAAACTCTGAAAGCGGTTCAAGTATTTCTGGTGCGCCTATGAATTTGCCTGTTATGGAAAATTCTCAATCTCCAGATGATATTGTCCCAAAATTTTCTTCAAACGGACAGTCTGCCAGCGGAGCCCTCGAATTTAAAACAGCTCCGGATGAAATCAAGGAGCATATACAAGAAAGGGCAGCAGATATTTCTGCCAAAGCTTCCACTGCGGTTAAATCCGCTAAGCAGTGGTCAGGCTTGCTGGTGTATCCATTAGTCTTTGTTGTGGCATTTGGATTCTTTTATGTGGTTTTGAACTTTAACGCTTTGATGCTTCAGATTGGTAGTTGGTTCGCAAAGGATGAGAGCGAAGTTATTTTGCAGGAAGATTTGGAAGCTTATCAGCAATGGATCAATGGGTATTTTTTTGCGGTGGGCGACAAGGAAAAACTTGAGCCTAACCATGATATAGATACTGACGGCCTTACCAACCTGGATGAATTCATCATCAAAACCAACCCAACTTTGTCTGACTCTGATTCTGATGGAATCAGCGACGGCATAGAAGTGATTAACGGCACAAACCCTTGGGGTACTGGCAAGATGAGCGCAAAACAGCAGAAAACCCTGGAGAAAGTTGATTTGATTAAAATCAACAATAGGATCAGCTTTAATGCCGCTTCCAAAAATCTGGCAGACCTTAGCCACACGCAAAACTTTGATATGACAAAGCCTGGACGCTTATCAATACCTAAGCTTAACCTGCAGGTGCCGATTATCTGGACCGAAGACCCGGTACAGTTTGACCAGGACCTGACCCGTGGAGTTGTACATTACCCAGGCACTGCCTTGCCGGGCGAACGCGGAACAGTTTACATTTCCGGCCACTCTTCGGATTACTTCTGGAAAAGCCATCCATACAAACAGGTATTTGCGCGAATCAATGCTTTGGAGCCGGGTGATGATATCTTTGTTGATGTGTACGGAATTGATGGCAAAATCTATAATTACAAATACCGAGTGACTTCAGAAACCATTTACGCACCTGATGATCAGGCGCAGTTTATCGACAACACCCAGGCTAAGTTGAATCTTTCTACTTGCTGGCCGATTGGTACCCAGAAGGACAGGTACGTGGTCAGTGCGGTCCTGGAAAAACTGTAAATTCCCGTTAAAGAAGCAAAAAAACAGCCAAATTCAGGCTGTTTTTTGCTTAGGTTTTTGTTTAAAATACCTCAATTTTTGGGGTTTTTGCTCAGGTTTATTGGTTATTTGGTGCAGTTGTGCTGTAACCCGGGGGAAATTATGCTAAAAACCGGCCTAATTGGCAGGCCAGAAGCCTTGACTTTTCGCCGTTTTTCACATATAATCGTGTGTTAATCTGTTAGCTCAGGTTAGCCGTTTGCTTACGCAGGCGCAGCACTTTTTACGGTTATATATAGTTCTGGTTCACGAAACAACTGCGGCTCACAGTCATGAATAAGGGAGGTCGGGATGAAGACGATCGTGGTAAGGCTTTTCGTGTTGATGCTGCTGAGCAGCATCGCGGTGCCAGTCTGGGCTCAGGAAAAGATAGAGCGCGACGACCAACAGAAGTCGCAGGCTGCGGCGCCCGCGCAAAGCGAGTTGCCGCATCCCTGGCCCCAAATGAGCGTGTTCGACTGGAACAGTCCAGGCCTGAACCCGCTGATCAAGACTTCGGATATTCCCGGCTTTGGCAAGGGGAACAAAGAAGTCGACTACCAGATCATGCAATCGGTGGCGCTTTGCGACGAGCGATTCAAGGAAGAGTGCGAACTTTTCCGGCAGGGACTCGTCGGTCTGAATCGTGGTGAAGAATTCGATCCTGAGACTATGAAGGAAATTCTCGCCATGTTTCAATACCGCGACTTCGATGAAGTCGTGCTGCAGCCGGGTCAGGAGCTGTATGGTCCCATGGCCTTCGGAGGCGGTAAGTCGCCGAAAGGCGAGACTATCGTCCAGATCTGGGGAAGGGCCAAGCCGCTGCATCCGGTTGAGGCCTACGTCACCCGTCCGTTCCGCCCGCGAAGAGGTGTCTGGTCCGGGCTGAACATTGTTCTCGTCATTCCCAAGGTCTGCTTCAACGTTGCGATCGATCTTCGGCCGTACGTGGAAGAGACCCAAGTGGTTGCTGAATTGCCCAAGGAACCTTCAGTTGGTCTTTTCACCCCACGGGGAAGGGTCGAGGTCTTCAAGACCTGGCTCGATCCTGACGGCGAAGAGACCAGGGTTCCTAACGACGGCATTCCGCTTGTATTCGAAGCCCGGCCTCTGGACGGCGGCACCCCGATTCGCGTCACTTCGTTCGACCGCAGGACTGCGGTCATCGAGGGGCTCGAGCTCGGCAAGCGCTACATCATCCGAGAAGAGTACAACTCTGACAGATGGGAAGTGCAAGGTCCGCCTGAGGTTGAAATTCAGGTGGGTGAGCAGAACCAGCCGATTCGCTTCGACAATGTGCAGGTTTCAAGGCGCGGTGGCGCTCCTTTGGGAGCCGCGCGCTTCAGCGACGACAGGTCGCACTGGGACAAGCACAAGTGGATCTACATCGGTTTGGGTGCGGTCGCAGCCGGAACAGCCATCGCTCTGACGAGAGGTGGGAAAGAAGAGATCAACGTCTACAACAAGGGCGGCGTGAACAATCCGGGCGGCAGTCCGGCGTCAACAGCGCCAGTCGGCAGCCGTGGGTTTACAGTCGGGTTCAGCATCGGTATCCGCTGAGCTTCGGCGGCTGTGTTCAATATCTGCGCAAGCAGGTAACGAATCAGTACACCGTGGGGGCGAAGAAGAAATTCTTCGTTCCCCACATATTTTTAAAAATACGAGTCTAAGAAAATATTGTGGGAGAATATTTTTTTGGACTGGTAACAGGAACAGGCCAATCTTAATTTATTTATTATTTTTTTCTGCACAAAGCAGAGAGGAGTCAGATCATATGAAATTTGTGACCAAGGTCACACAGTCAGGGATCGCTAGAGCTATGGCTTCTGCTTTGGTATTGGCATTCGTTGTGTCCAGTACCGGGTTGATCATGGCTGATTGGGGTCCGGCACGACGTGATGTTTCTGTTCGAATCTACAACGGCGAGCCTTCCACGAACAACGGCGTGGCTGGGGCTTCCGTTAAGTTCGTTGCTCATGACAGCGCTAATCCGGATAACGGCGTAACCGTTACCACAAATGACGCAGGTGAGTACGAAGTCAGCTTGTTTCAGGGTGGATACACAATTGAAGTGAGCCATCCGGATTTTTATTCAGAAAGCATGGAGATCAACGTTGTTGGTCATCTTAATGCTGACATTTCTTTACTGCCAAAGGATACGCCTCAGGCTCCGGAAGAACCTCAGACAGGAGACAATTGTTTCCCTGTTCCGCCACGCGGCCAGGCTTTGCTGAACATTTGGCCTATCTCAGAAAGCGGCAATCCATGCACTGACTACCCTCTGCTTGCAGGGAAGAATGTAACCCGCAACACCGATTACCAGCACGGTGCAACAATCTCTGCCGGTGAAAATGATGTTTTGCGCTTCCGCTTGTATGTGCACAACGGCACTATGGACTTCCCGGAAAATGTTGCACATAATGTGGTGGCAAAAGCCAGCCTTCCAGACACTCGAGGTTCAGCAACCATAGCCGCTGAAGCTTGGGCAAATGATGCTGTTCGAATTTTCTCCCATGAAAAGGGCGGTAATTTGAACGTTTCAATGGGTTCTGGCGAATTCCTTGAATTTATTTCCGGTTCTACAAAAGTTTTCTCCCGCGGCCCGGTTGAAATCGGCGGCGGTTCAGATTCTGTTGTAACCTCAGGCCAGTCCTTGGGTGATATGCGCGGATGCTACGAATTTTTGCGATTCGTGACCTTTGAAGCGCGAGTGAAAAAGGACGTTCCAACGCCTCCTCCTCCAGGACCTACACCTCCACCACCAGCACCGACTCCAACTCCAGTTCCGCCTCCACCGGCGCCAACACCGGTCCCACCTCCACCAGCACCGACTCCAACCATCAACTTGGAGAAGGTTGTCCGTAATGTTTCAGACAATCAGGCGAATTTTGTTAAAACCACAAACGCTGATCCAGGTGAACAGGTTGAGTTCCAGCTGCGCGTAACCGCAGAACACACGGTCCATAACATCAAGATTTCTGACGTGTTGCCGGATCGGTTGGCTTACGTCACCAATTCCTTGAGAATTGAAGGCGAAGCTGCAGGCAATGACTTGAGCAATATTTTGGTCGGCACATTGACTTCCTCTTCAAAAAACGTGACCTTCCGTGCAACGGTTGCAGGTGCGTCATCATTCACTGTTGGTTCAACGACTTTGACCAACACTGCAAATCTGACCTCAAGCGCAGGTTCAGATTCAGATGTTGCCCACGTGGTTGTAACCAAGCAGGTAACACCACCGCCAGCACAACAGCCTGTTCTGAAGATTGAAAAGACAGTCCGAAACGTTTCTCAAAACGCCAATGCTTCTTTCGTTGAAACCGCAACCGCCAAAAACGGGGAAGTCGTGGAGTTCAGGATTGTGGTCAGCAACACTGGCAATGCAAGCGCTAATGATGTGAAATTGACCGACAATTTGCCTGGTTTGTTGGTTCTGGACCAAAGCTCCGTCAGGCTTGATGGTGCCTCAGTGTCCGGAAACCTGTTTGCTTCTCCAGGCATCAGCTTGGGTAATCTTTCAGTTAACCAGTCCAGGACCGTGACCTTCAAAGCAAAAGCCCAGTCCGTGGCTGTCCAGCAAACTGCAACCAACGTTGCGATTGCAAACTCATCCAATGCCGGTTCTGTCAGCGATTCAGCCCAGGTAATTATCGTTCCACCGCCAGCAGTCCCTAATGTTGAGCTCTCGAAGAAAGCTCATAACGTAACCCAAAACAAGGACGCAACCAAAGTAACTGCCAAAGCAGGTGACGTAATCAAATACACCTTGATTGCCAAGAACGTCGGCACAGTCACTGTTCCTAACTTTGTTGTTCAGGACAACATTGCAGATATCTTGCAGCTTGCTGACATCACAGATTTCGGCGGCGCAACTCTGGATGCAAATTCAAAGGTTTTGACCTGGCCGGCATTCAACATTCCCGTTAACACCCATCTTGAAAGAACCTTCACTGTCCGCGTCAAAAATCCGGTCCCTACAGGCACTGATTACATCATGACCAATATTTATGGTAACAAGGTTGAAGTGCCGGTTGAAAAGCCGTTCGTAGCTCCTCCTACAGGCACTGCTTCAACAATCAGCTTGGTTTTGGCTTCCGTATCCGTAGTCGGCTACTTCTTCTACCGCCGCTACCAGACTTCCAAAGCCGGAATGATCGCTTAATCATTAAACAGTAATTTAAGTAAATCTATGGCAAGAAAAACAATTATTACTGTCATCGTTCTTCTGGGAATTCTGGCCCTCTTATTCTGGTACCAGCAAAGCCGCGAAGAAGATAACAGCTCAGAGAACACCGAACTTTCAGTTTCCGTGTTCAACACCACCAAAAACGCTGATGCCACCACAGTCACGGCATCACCAGAGGACAATTTGACTTACACTCTGACTGTCCGCAACACTGGCGATGAAACCATTTCCGGTTATGTGGTGGAAACCAATATCAGTGATTTGAGCGAATTGGCGGTTTTGACCGACGCGCAGGGCGCAAATTACAACGCCAGCACCAATTCTTTGATGTGGACCCCGTTGGATATTCCGGTAAACGGCTCAATCGAAAAGCAGTTTACTGTCCGGGTCAAACCAACTTTGCCGACAGACTCAGATTTGATGATGTCAGTGACATTCAATAACGAAGTTATTGTCTCAGTTGCCCCGGCAGTTGCGGCTAATCCAACACCAACTCCATCTCAGACGCCAACTCAGACTCCGGCCCAGCCTCCATACAAGGCTCCAACCACCGGCCCATCAATGTGGTTTGCGTTTATCCTGGCAGTGACATTCACATTAGGAGTGTTGCTGTTCAGAGCCTCAAAACGCATCAGCGCAGAGTAATACTTTTGGGGATAACTCAAATAGAATAAAAAATATAGGTCAGGGTAAGTGCTTAAATTAAAGCATTTACCCTGATTTTGTTTTGTACTTGTAACATGGTTTTTTATTGCCTATGATTAAAGCAAAACAAAGCACCAAAACCAAAGGACCGATGCCCGTCGGTTTTTATTGTAAGAAAAGTAATTTGGTTTTTATGCAATCACATGTCACACCTTCCATACATAGCCGAAACTGAAAAATTGCTTGCGGAAAACAACAAGCAGATTTTAAAAATAGGCGAACTGGGTCCGTACTTGTCTGACCTCCAGGTAGATGGCGGCTTCGCTCCTTCTGGGAATCCGAAAATTTTGGTTACCGGCGGCGCAGGATATATTGGTTCACACACGGTAAAGGAACTGGTTGGCCGAGGCCATAGAGTTCTGGTTTTGGATAACCTTTCGTCAGGGCATGATCAGGCAATTGACGTTCAACTTGTCAATGTGGACCTTCTGGATGAAAACTCATTGAATTTTGTGTTTACGGAGCACAATATCACTGCCGTGGTCCACTTTGCCGGATCTATCAGAGTGGATGAATCCGTAAAAGAACCGGACAAATATTTCCGTAACAATGTTGTCGCAACTTTGAACCTTGTCAACGCCATGCTCAAGCATGGTGTAAAGAAATTGGTGTATTCATCTTCAGCCGCTGTTTACGGGAACCCTGCCCGCATACCAATTAATGAAGAAGATGAGTGTGTGCCAACTAACCCCTACGGAGAGTCAAAATTGCTGGTTGAGAAAATTATCAGGAATTATCATGTTCAGCATGGCTTATCCGCAGTGGCTTTGCGCTATTTTAATGCCGCAGGCGCTGCTTTGGACGCAAGCATAGGGGAGAACCATCCGGTTGAAACCCACATCATTCCAAAAATACTTGATGTCGTCTTGAGGAAAGAAGAGTCATTTAAGGTTTTTGGGAAGGATTACCCGACGCGCGACGGCACAGCTGTCCGCGACTATGTCCACGTGCAGGATTTGGCCGCTGTCCACGCTCTCGCTCTGGAAAAAATTGAGAAGGAGCCGGGTTTATATACGTACAACGTCGGGACAGGAAAGGGTTATTCCATACACCAGGTCATCCAGGAAGTTTTGGAAGTTACCAGGAAAATGATTATTTGCGACCCACAGCCCAGGCGCGAGGGCGATCCCGCCATTCTGGTGGCAGATCCCACTAAACTTAAGAATGAATTGGGTTATGAGCTGAAGTATTCAGACATGAACACGATAATCAAAACCGCCTGGGAGTGGCACAAAAAGCTTAGCCAGAAATAATTTTGATATTAAAGCCGTTTGTGGTATAATAAATTCAAATATTAAAACAACCTGAAACCAAAAATGAAAAGACTTTCGGTAATTATTCCGGCACATAACGAGGAAAAAAGAATCGAGAAAACCCTTCTTGATGTAGATGCATACCTTGAAAAACAGCAATACGATTATGAGATTATCGTAGTTAACAACAACAGTAACGACGGCACAGTCGAACTCGTTAAAAAACTTGAGTCCACGACCGTCCAAAATTCTAAGATCATATCTGAAACGATTCCAGGCAAAGGGGCAGCAGTAAAGAGAGGAATCATGGAGGCTCAGGGCGATTATGTTGTGTTCATGGACGCTGACAACGCCACTCCAATTTCTGAAATTGAAAAATTCTGGCCTTACTTGCAACAAGGCTATGAAGTTGTAATCGGCTCACGGTATGTTGATCCTTCCACAGTAAAGATCAAACAGCCTTTTTACCGGATTGCGTTGTCCAGAATGAGCAATCTTCTGATCCAAACATTGTTGGTGCCTCACATCAAAGACACGCAATGCGGATTTAAGGCTTTCCAGGGACAGGCTGCCAAGGAAATTTTCAGGCACGTTACTATTTACGGTTGGGCTTTTGATATGGAATTGCTTGCAGTTGCCCTAAAACTGAGCTATAGAATCAGGGAAGTGCCGGTATCCTGGACTGAGCATGGCGGGAGCCATGTCCCATTGAAGGCATATTTGAAATCCCTGATTGATTTGTTTGTGATCAAATGGCGGGCGCTTACTGGTGAATATTCCGCCAAGTAATTTAAGAATAATTTTATAACAGCGTTCAAAACAAAAAAACTTAGGGCAATTCTGAGCGGCATACTCGTGCCAGTTTTTTTGCTGGTTGCAGTGTTAAGTTACGGAAGTCCGGCTGATGCCCAAGAATCAAGAATAGATATTATTTTCGGCGCAACTGACGCTGATCTTTCCAAGTACGATTTCACAGCACTGAACTTTTTGTTTGGCGGAAATGGCCTGCCACAAACGTATAAGGCCAGCACAAC
Organism: uncultured Candidatus Saccharibacteria bacterium; assembly: GCA_964605735.1. Classification (GTDB taxonomy): domain Bacteria; phylum Patescibacteriota; class Doudnabacteria; order UBA920; family O2-02-FULL-48-8; genus DASPNG01. The sequence continues at coordinate 119,343 of CAZSDS010000001.1, forward strand.
GCAATCTGAGTTAGACAAGATGAAAAATGATCCGGGGTTTGCGTATATCGAGCTTGATTTGCCGGTAAAAGCCGCAGAAATTGTTGCAAACGATCCATACTTTCCGCTGTCTGACAATGATGAAGACAGGCAATGGTATTTGCGAAAAATAAAAATGCCTGAAGCCTGGGTGTTTGGATCAGGATCGCGTTCAGTTAAGGTCGCAGTCATAGATACTGGAGTCCATGCCAGCCATTTGGATTTAAATGATGGGCGGGTGATTGAGGGGTTTAATGTTGTAACAGGCCGCGTTATTCCTGCCGGTTCTGATTCAGATGATAACGGACACGGCACAGCCGTGGCCGGCGTGATAGGCGCGATTTCAAATAACTCAAGAGGCGTAGCCGGCGTGGCCTGGGATGTCAGCATAATTCCGGTTAAGGCTCTTGAGGCAAATGGTTCAGGAACCATCTCGTCTGTTGCCACGGCAATCGTCTGGGCGGCGCAAAACGGTGCGAACATCATAAACCTAAGCTTGGGTGGACCAGGGTTTGGCAATGACCAGACTTTAAACAACGCCATAATCCATGCCTACAATTCCGGATCTTTGATTGTGGCTGCCGCAGGCAATGATCTGGCAGACCACGGCATCAATCTGGACAATTCTCCCGTCTATCCGATCTGCGCGGATGGCGGCAACAATATGGTCATAGGGGTGGCAGCCAGCGACGTCAATGACCAGAAAGCCAGTTTTTCCAACTACGGCATAAACTGCGTTGACATCGTTGCTCCCGGGAAAAAAATCTTGACCACCGCATTTATACCTTCAGACCCTTCCGATAATATTCTGATTTATGGATCAGGGACATCTCTGGCCGCGCCAGTCGTGTCCGGAGTTGCGGCACTGCTTAAATCAAACAACCCGAACTTAACCAACACTGAAATCAAAAATATCCTTTTGCGCACCACGGACAACATTGATTCGTTAAACCAGGACACCTGTTTCGGCGCCAGCTGTAACGGATTTTTGGGACGAGGCAGGTTAAATGCCTTGTCGGCGCTGAGTCCGCAGCCGGTTTTGAACGGACAGCTGGTCCGTGAAGCCGCAACCGGTAACGTGTATCAGGTTACTGGCGGCAAGAAAAAACTTGTCAGCAGTTTTGTGTTTAATCAGCGGAAATTAAATCCAGCGGACGTTCTGACTGAAATCAACAACCAGCTGGCCAACTATACGCTAGACACCCCGCTTCTTCCTTTGAAGGGAACGCTTATCAAAGGCCAGACTGATCCGACAGTTTATTTCGTGGATGATGACGTCAAGCGGCCGCTGACTTTCTTGGTATTCCAGTCGCGAGGTTTCAGGTTCGGCGATGTTGTGACTCTGCCGGAAACGGATCTGCTTGCAATCCCAACCGGCGAATGGTACTGGCCGCCGGATGGCACCATGGTTTTGATCAAGGGGAACCCTACGGTTTATGTTATGCACAATGGAGTGAAACGCCCCGTGACGTATTTCGTCTTTACACAAAGACGGTTGTCCTTCTCCCGAGTTGTTGAAGTTACACAAGATGAATTTGGACATATTCCAAATTCACCTGACCAATACTGGCTACCGCCTTTGGAAAATACTCTTGTGAAATCAGAAGCGGACCCAACAGTGTACATTATCTTAGACGGAATCAAACGCCCGGTTACCTACGAAGCTTTTGTCTCACGCAACCTGAGTTTTGCCAGCATAAAAGTCCTGCCTCAGGCAGAAATGGACATTATCCAAACCGGTTCAGTTTTAAGCAATTAAATCCCCCAGGAGAAATAATGATTTTTCGTTCAAAAAAAATTCTATCGTTCATGACTGCAGTGCTTGTGGCGGCCTCATCTTTGTTTCCGGTTGATTTCGCTTCAGCGCAGGAGGCAATCGACCCTAACTTTAATCCGGGAATATTGATTAGTGACAAGGCGTTCTCGGACGTCGGTACTTTTGGCTCCGCCGCAGGCATCCAGAAGTTTTTTGAGCAGAAAAACTCCGTGCTTGCCAGTACGTCTCCTGACTTCCTCCTGAAGTTAAAAGAGCCGGACACAGCGACAAAAATCGGATTGGAAGACCCTCAGCCGAACCTGGGCAGGCTCAGAACAGCAGCTGAGCTTGTTTATGATGCCGCGACAAAGCACGGGTTGAACCCGCAAGTTCTTTTGGTGAAGCTGGAAAAAGAACAAAGCCTTGTTACCGGACAATTTTCAGGAGACACTTTGCAGAGAAGATTGGATCGCGCTGTTGGATTTGGCTGTCCTGACTATGAAGGGTGTGGTGATATTTTCTTGAGCTTTTACAGGCAAATGTTCGGCACCTTTGATTCAGACGGCGCGCGATGGCTCGGCGCGGCGGCTTCTTTGATGCGCTCATTCAACACTCCAAACGGAAGAGGCCCAGGCATTGATTCCCAAAACCAGGTGTTTGGCCGGCCGATTGTCAGGACCGCAAGGGTTGGGGATACCATTGTTTTGGATAACACGCTGGGCGGATATGCCGGAGTACAGCAAAACCAGACTGTGACAATAGGCAACCGCGCAACCGCGGCTCTTTACCGCTATACTCCGCACGTATTCAACGGTAATTATAATTTTTGGAAGCTGTATTCCAGATGGTTCAAATACCCAAACGGCACAGTCATCAAACTGCCGACAGACACGAATTATTACGTGATAGACAATGGAACCAAGCGGCCTTTCTCGGCGTTCGTTGCCAATCAAAGAAAGCTTGATCTGACCAATGCAGTAACCGTATCGCAAACAGAATTTGATTCGTACATCACCGACAAACAAATGCCGCCGCTTGACGGAACATTGATCAAAGGTGACGCAGACAGCGCTGTGTTCCTGGTTCAGGACACAAAGAAACGGCCGATTTCATACCCGGTTTTTGTCCAGCGCAAATTCTCGTTCGCTAACGTTGTGACAATTCCGCAAGCTGAAGTAAACCTGTATGATCAGGGTGCATTCCTGACCCCGGCCAGCGGGACTCTGGTGGTTGGGCAGACAGACGGAACCGTTTACTTGATCGATGGCGATTTGAAGCGGCCGATCAGTTATGAAATTTTCGTCGCCAGAAAATATTCCTTCGGCAACATCATGGCGCTGAGCGACACTGAAGTTCAGGCTTTCCCTTCTGGCGCATTCGTGTATCCGCCTGACCAGGTAGCCATTAACCTCAAAGGCGATACCGGGATTTACTGGTTCCGAGACGGACAGAAACGATATGTCTCCGCGTTTGTTTACCAACAACGCGGCGTGAACACTTTCCCGCACATTTCCATTGGCATGGATGAGTTTACCCAAATTCCAACCGGCACTCCATTCCCGCCTCGGGATGGGACCATAATCAAAGGAGACCAGTCCAGCGGAATTTATCTCATGGAAAACGGCTTAAAGAGGTTGCTGACCCTGGCCGCTTACCAAAGAATGCGAAATCCAAACCCAACCGTGTTGCCGCAGGGAGATGTTGACGCGTATGCCTCCGGTGAGGTGGTTGCCAAATAGCCTATGAAAAAGTTTCTCCAAATTATCCTGGTTGCGTCAATTGCCGCAGGATCACTGTACCATCATCCGGCGCCGGCTTTGTCGCAGACAAAATCCGAACTACAGCAGGAACTTGATGCTGTGGAGAAACTGATAAACCAATACGAGCAGGAGCTGGCTGAAACAAGAGAAGAAAAACAGACGCTGACCAGCAAGATCAACCAGCTTAAAAAAGAGCAAACCAAAATCCAGCTGCAAATCCGTTCAACAAGCCTGATGGTTACGGAACTTGAGGCAGGTATAGCCAAAACTGAACAGGATATAACTGCTGCTGCGGCGAAAATTGAAAGCCTGAAAAAATCTTCCGGTGAACTGCTTAAATCGCTTTATGTGGAAGGGCAGGCGAGCGCTGTTGAGCAGTTGCTTGTTGCTGAGAGTCTGACTCAGGCAGTGAATAACATGTCAGCAATGGAAAATTTGCTGGAAGAAGTGCATAAAACCGCGCACGAAATGCATATTGCGAAAATAGATTTGGAAGACAAGCAGGTGCTGATGGAACAACAGCAGGAAGAGGCCAGAAATTTATTGGCGGTGCAGGCTTTACAGGAACAAGAATTTCGGGCCCGTGTGAATGAACAGAATGAAATCCTTTCAGTGACTGCTGGGGTGGAGTCCCAATACCAAACAATGCTGAGGGAATCCCAGAAACGGGCAGGTGAAATCAGGATGCGTTTGTACGACACTGCCGGCGGATCAAACAAGCAGGTAACTTTCGGCGAAGCAGTGGAGATCGCCAAGTGGGCTTCCGCCCACACCGGCGTGCGACCGGCATTTTTGCTCGCCATCCTGACCCAGGAATCAAACTTGGGAAAGAATGTTGGAACATGCAACCGCGCAGGAGATCCAGAGTCAAAAAGCTGGAGAAACATCATGCACCCTACCCGCGACCGTCCGGTGTATGAAGCAATCGTGACGGAGCTGGGCCTTGATCCGGACACTACGCCTTTGTCCTGTCCGATGTTCCAAAACGGGAAGCAGGTTGGATGGGGCGGAGCCATGGGTCCGGCACAGTTTATTCCGTCCACCTGGAAGGGGTATAAGGACAAAGTCAGTGCCATAACCGGCAAACCTGCCAACCCTTGGGATATCCATGATGCTTTCCTGGCCGCAGCGGTTTTGCTTAAAGCCAACGGCGCAACCAGAGACGGCCGCCAGGGTGAATGGAACGCAGCCATGAGATATTTTTCAGGTTCAACCAACCCAAGATTCCGCTTTTACGGCGACAACGTCTTGAAAACAGCCGATAAATACCAGGCAGAATTGGATGCCATATCAAATTAGGTTTCAATCAACCGCCTTTACAAACAGGCGGTTTTTTGATAGAATCCTAACCTATGGAATACATAATTTCAGTAAGAAACCTTACCAAAAAATACGGTGATTTCACGGCCGTGGACCAAATTTCATTTGACGTCATTAAAGGTGAAATTTTTGGCATCCTGGGTCCTAACGGAGCGGGGAAAACAACCACTCTGGAGATGATTGAGGGTTTGAAGTCCATTACTGCCGGAGAAGTTATCCTAGACGGCACAAACGTGGCCTCTGATCCGCGTGCGGTTAAGTCAAAGATAGGAGTGCAGCTGCAATCTTCTTCTTTTTTTGATGGTTTGAATTTGAAAGAGCTTATAGAGACTTTTGCTTCACTGTACAACAGGGAAGTTGATGCCATGAAGCTCTTGGGCCAGGTGCAGTTGACTGAGAAGGCAAAAAACAAAGTAAAAGAATTGTCCGGTGGGCAGAAACAGAGATTATCGATTGCCGTGGCTTTAGTTAATGACCCAAAAGTTTTGTTTTTGGATGAGCCGACAACCGGACTTGATCCTCAGGCGCGCAGAAATCTTTGGGAGCTTATCAGGCAAATCAACAAGCAGGGGAAAACTATCGTCCTCACCACGCACTACATGGATGAGGCTGAGATCCTCTGCGATCGAATTGCCGTCATGGACCATTCCAGAATTGTCGCCCTGGACACTACAGAGAATTTGCTTAAAAAGTCAGGAGTTTCATCTGCGATAAGTTTCAGGGCCAGTAAGCCTCTGGATATGGTGTACTTGAAGACATTGCCGGGAGTGGATAAGGTTTCTGAAACGAACGGCTTATACAGGCTTTATGTCAGCAATGCACAAACTGCCTTGCCGGCTTTATTGCAACGGGCATCTGAGCACTACTCAGAGATAAGGGATTTAAAACTGAGCCAGCCAACCCTTGAAGACGTGTTTTTGTCATTCACAGGCCATGCCCTGAGGGATTAAAGATATGAAAACGATACTTACACTGACATGGTCGTCCATAAAAATGTTCGTGAGGAACAAACAGGCTTTGTTTTTCACCCTGTTCAGCCCGATCATCATTATGACGATTTTCGGCTTGCTTGCATTTGACCGCATTCCGAAAGTTTCTCTAGGAGTGGCCGTAACTGCCCCACCCAACGCCGCAACTCAGGCGTTTCTTGACCAGTTGAAAAATGTTCCGGCTTTTGAGGTTGAGCTTGGCACTGAGCCTGATGAAAGAAAAGAGCTTGAAGAAGGAAACAGGAGCGCAGTATTGATTATTCCGGGAGATTTTTTCCCTGAAGGTCCGCGAACCGAACCAAGCACAATGAAGCTTTTAAAGAACGCTAGCGACGCTCAACAGGCAGCCACCGCGGAATCAATCATCAATCAAATTTTGGACAAAACCACGTTAAGCCTGGTTGATGCCCCGCAGTTATTCGCTGTACAAACAGAAGAAATCAATTCCAGGAACCTGAAATATATTGATTTTCTTGTGCCCGGCATAGTTGCTTTATCTATTATGCAGATGTCGGTATTTTCCGTGGCTTTTGTTTTTGCTGACTTCAAAGAAAAGGGAATTTTGAAACGGTTGCTGGCCACGCCAATGAAGCCGCATGAATTTGTGACTGCGAATGTGGCAACAAGATTGATCATTTCTGTTTTGCAGGGAGCTTTCCTGATTGCTGTAGGCGTTTTGATTTTCAAAGCCCAGGTGATCGGTTCATATTTCCTGGTGTTGCCGATTATCATCCTAGGAGCAATCATGTTCCTTGGTCTGGGTTTTACCATTTCCGGTTTTGCCAACACAGTGGAAACAGTGCCAGCTCTGGCTAACTTGATTGTGTTCCCGATGCTGTTTTTGGGAGGCACTTTCTTCCCAATTGAAACCATGCCGGAATGGCTCCAGCATGTTGCCGGTTATCTGCCATTAACATATCTTTCAAACTCGCTGCGTGAAGTCATGATCAACGGCGCATCTTTGGGCGACGTGCAGTCGGATCTGTTCTGGATGATTGGCTGGTCAATAGCCCTGATAGTGGCCGCAAATTTCACCTTCCAAATGGAAGAAAAACGCCAATAATTCCAAACCGCCCGAAACGGGCGGTTTTTTTGTTTTTGCTGATTGTTTTATGGTATAATTAAGCAATAACTATGCTGCATATTGGACGAAACGTAATCAGTTTGGTTCTCTCACGGGTGCTCTCCGGAGTAGTCCTGTTTTTAATTTATACCCAGTTGCTTCAGTACCTCGGGCCGGAAGCGGCGGGGCATTTTGGGTTGCTGTCTTCTTATCTCACAGTTTTTGCGTTCTTTGTAGACTTGGGCATGTCTCATCTGGTCATCAAAAAGATGAGCGAAGACTCGACCCACATCAGCAAATATCTTACAAATTATTTTTTGGTGCAGTTCCTGCTCGGTTTGTTTTTCATGTTGGTTATGGATGGCTTTGTCCTGTTTGCCGACTATCCAGCCCATGTTAAAAGCGCATTGTATGTGACAGGTTTTGGTTTGTTGCTCAGTTCTTTGAGTCTGCCGTTTAGGGCAGTTATCGTGGCCAAGCAAAAATTGACCATAAATGCACAGGTAAATTTTTTCAACGCTTTCATCAACTCGGCAATCATGCTGTTAGCTATTGCCCTGGAGCAAGGAGTTTTCTTTCTGGCGTTCATCAGCGTCACTGTCAGCGTTTTTGATCTGATTGTTTACGGGTATATAGTTAACAAAAGGTTTGCCAGGTTTACCCTTGATTTCGATAAAACTTTTATAAAACAGCTGTTTATCATGAACCTGCCGTTCATGGGACTCACGCTGTTTAGCGTGTACAACCGAATTGACGGTTTGATGCTCCCGCATTTCAGAAGTTTCGTGGAAACAGGGTATTATGCCGCGGCTTATAAGTTCTGGGATACGCTGGCATTTTTCCCCGGAATACTCGGCATCAGCCTTTATCCGTTTTTTGCGCAAATGCTCAGCCTCGGGAAGAGAGACGAAGTCCGCAGTGGTTTAGAGACTTATACCAGATACATGATTGCCATTGGCGTGCCCATGTCAGTGGGAGCTTTCCTGCTGGCGGAACCGATTACGGTTCAGTTCTTCGGTAATGAATTCTTGCCGGCTGCTCCAGCGCTTTGGATTTTGGTCGTCGCAGTTTCTATCCTGTTCATTTATACTCCCGCAAACAGCTTGATTATTTCCCAGGCAACCAAGTCGGCAACAAAGGTCACTGGATTTACTTTTTTCTTTAATTTCATTACCAACCTTATTTTCATCCCGAGATTCGGTTTTGTTGCGGCAGCTGTAACCACCGCCTTAAGCGAGATGATCCAAACATTAGGTTATGCATATTTCATCAAAAAGCAGATCGTCAACTATCATTTTTTCAGGCACTTTATAAAACCAATAATTGCAGTTTTGCCGATGGCAGCGGTGATTTTCGTTTTGCGCGACCATAATTTGGTGGCTGTGATTGCGCTTGGCGCGCTGATTTATGCTGTCTCACTTTTGATTTTCCGATTTTTCCACAAATCAGATTGGGTGCTTTTCAAAGCAGCAATTAATATCCGGCAATCAGTCAATCCGGATGATTCCGTAAACACGACAACACAACCATGAAAATAGGAATTGAAGCGGAGCGGGCGAATTTGGCCCACCCAACTGGCGTAGAAAGATACGCCGCCGAGTTGATCAGGCATTTGGCGAGAATCGACCACACAAACGAATATATTCTGTATTTCAGGACTGAACCTCAGGAATGGTTCAGGCAACTGCCGCCGAACTTCAAGATCAAGGTGATCCCATTCCCAAAATTCTGGACCCAGATCAGAATCTCCTGGGAAATGTATCGGCATCCAGTGGATGTTCTGATGATTTTGGCGTCGGCATTGCCCCTGTACCATCCCAAGAATACAATCGTAACCGTGCACGACATTGCGTTTGAACTTTATCCGGAATTGTTTACCTGGTTTAACCGCACCTATCTTAAATTTTTCAGCAGATACGTGACCCGAGTTGCAACCAAAATTGTGACCGTATCCGAAGCCACCAAAAAAGATCTGGTTAAACACTACGGCGCGAACCCAGACAAAATTAACGTTATTTACCTTGGTTACGACAGCCATGTTTACAAACCTTTGATGTATGAACAGGTGCAAGGTGTCCTGGATGAGTATGGGCTCAGTTACAAAAAATATTTAATGTTCGTTGGCACCCTTCAGCCGCGGAAGAACATAATCAGGCTGGTCCAGGCCTATGAAAAGATCGCGTCCAGGCATCACATAGAAGAAAAGTTAGTCATAGTGGGAAAGAAGGGGTGGATGTGGGGGCCGATTCTCAAGGAGATTGAAACTTCGGAGTGCAAAGAACGGATCAAGGTTCTGGATTATGCGCCTGAAGAACATTTGCCGGCTCTGTACAACGGAGCATCCCTCCTGACGCTTCCTTCCATGTATGAGGGATTTGGTATTCCGCCTTTGGAGGCAATGGCTTGCGGAACACCGGTGGTGGTTTCAAACATTTCGTCGTTGCCTGAAGTGGTTGGTGAAGCTGGAGAACTGGTTGACCCCAACAGCGTGGATTCCATTGCTGATGGTTTACTAAGGGTTTTGACGGATAGAAAACTCCAGGAAGGATTGTCACAACTGGGAAGAAATAGGGCGAAACAATTCAGCTGGGAAACTTGCGCCCGCAAAACATTGAAACTTATTGAAAGCCTTGAAGAAAAATAATGAACATTTTCATTTTTGCAATACTATCAATATGCGCGGCAGGTTTGTTTGTTTTATTCCTGCGCGGAAAATACAAATTATCGCCACTCTGGCTGATGTTATCTGCATGGGCAGTCGCGCTTGGCGTTCCACAGCTCAACCTCTCTGACATTGAACAACCCTGGACTTCAGAATTCTGGTGGCTGGTCATAGCCTCGCTGATCAGTTTTGTTTTGGGGTTTTTTGCATTTAACTGGCTGTCAGGGAAGCTTCGTCCTTGGAACTGGTTTGCTTTGCTGAAGCGGGACGCATTTTCGCCCAAACTCTTAAGATTATCCGTTTATCTGCTTGCTGGTTTGTCCGTGGTGGGTCTGGTAATGTTTTACCAAAAAGCCGGGAATTTTCCGCTGACCTCGCCTGATCCGGACGTTTTCCGGTTCGAAGCTGATGAACAGGTTCCCGGTCTGATAAATTATCTTGCGCAGTTGGCCCGCATTTTCATCCCGCTTTCATTTTTCCTGATGTTTTGGGAAGGATTCAGTTTTAAAAAACATTGGGATCTGGTTGCGCTTTGCCTGCTTGGGATAACAGCAATCATTCTGTTTGCATCTCGAACCCAAATTTTCTTTGTGGATCTTTGGGTAATGGCGTTATATCTTTTTATCAGGAAACCTAACTGGGTGCAGGCGCTGAAATTTTATCCGTTCTTTTTGATTCTTTCTGTGGCTGTGCTTGCAGCGGTTCCGCTGATCAGGCAGGCTAAAAGCTATGGCGATTCCTATCTGGCGGACGTCACTGCCATCGACACAGCGGGTTTTGCTCCTGGCGGCAAATATCTTTTGCCGATATACGTAGGCATATCGTTTAATATGCAAGCCTTGCTTCACGCCCAGCAGTATTACGAAACTCACGACATTCAGCTGGGAAAAGTTTCGCTTGATCCATTTACGAATATTGTTGGGTTGGACCAATTCGGCTCCAGTTTTGATTTGTGTGACATATTCCAGTGCTGGTGGAATACAGGCACATACCTGTTCCCATTTGTGCAGGACTTTGGGGATCTTGCATTCTTTATAACCCCCTTTGTCATAGCTGGCGTATTGGTTTTCCTTTGGAGGTACTGGCAAGAGCAGCCGAATTTTCTTTCCATCAACCTCTACGCATACGCCTGTTTCTTCATGGTCATGACAATATATTTGTCTTTCACGGTCAGGGCGGAAATGTATATTGACTTGTTTCTGTTGGCTGTAATTTATCTGGCAATCACATCAAAACGCTATGCTGAAATCGCCTAAGGTTAAGTTTGAAAAGTTATGGCGGGAGAGTTATCTGGCCATGATCAAGAACAGTGTTGGGACAAAAATGTTCAGGACTTTTTACGTGGTAAAAAATGGCAAGCCGTTTGATGTTACCAATCGCGGCGAGTTGTCTTGCGCCATTTTTGCTTCCACGGTCCTGTATCAGTTCAAGCTGACTCCCAGGCAGCGTTTTACTGTGGCAAGCGCGGTCAAGGATTTGACCAAGGCTGGCGCAAAAAAAGTTACATTGAAGCAGGTCCAGCCTGGCGACGTTCTGATTTGGGAGCCGCTGGAGAAAACAGATCCCCACAATCACATTGGATTCTATCTTGGAAACAGGAAAGCCATAAGCAACAGCAAAAATAAGGGTATGATTGTGGAACACGATTATTTATACAACGGCAAAAGAAAAATTGAGCTGGTTTTAAGACCGAATTGGAAGAGGATTTATGCCAAAGGTTAGCGTTATTGTTGTTTTATGGAACAGCAAAAAATTTATCCAGCCGGTATTCCAGGCATTGTCGCGGCTAACATATCCTGAACTTGAGATAATTGCCGTTATTAATGCGGACGACGGGTCAAAAGCTTTATTGGAAAATAATTTCCCAAAGGTCCGCATAATTGATCCAGGGAGAAATTTAGGTTTTGCCGGCGGAAATAATCTGGCAATAAAACAAAGCACAGGGGAGTTTATCCAGCTGGTCAATCCGGATTTGATAGTTGAGCCGGATTATGTTGAACGGATGCTGGAGGTTTTCAGCGACCAAAATGTGGCTGCGGCAACCGGCAAACTGCTCAGATATGATTTTGAGAGAAACGTAAAGACGAATATTATCGATTCCACCGGCGTGGTGATAAGCCCAAGTGGACGGGCAAAGGATAGAGGGCAATTGCAGGAAGATAACGGCCAGTTTGACGCCCACCATGATGTGTTTGGTGTTTCAGGCGCAGGTCCAATGTACAGAAGGTCGGCCCTGGAAAAAGCCAAGTATTGCGAAAACGGAAGTTGCGAATATTTTGACGAAAGCTTTGGCAGTTATTGGGAGGATGTGGATTTATCCTGGCGGCTGAATAATTTAGGTTTTAAGAATGTTTACGTGCCGGCAGCTGTTGCTTACCACGGCCGATCCGCAGGCCAGTCCAAGGGTGGTTACCTGCACGTTTTGCATTTCATTTCTCACCATAGAAAACTTTCCCCGCTGGTCCGCAAACTCAATTACAAAAACCACATTTTAATGTATTTGAAAAACGCGAAATTTATCCACCCAATGTTCGTCTTGCGTGAAATTTTTATGTTCGTCTATGTGGTTGTTTTCGAAACCAGTACGCTTAAGGTTTTGCCTGAACTGTTCAGACAAACCCCGGGAATTTTAAGGAAAAGGTCTGCAATCAAAAGCGCTATGATTAAACAGAACGTCTAATAGCACAAACATGGATTTATCAGTCATCATTTTAAGCTACAATACAAGACAATTGTTAAAAAATTGCCTTGCTTCTGTAGTGGCTTTCACTGGGTCTTATAAAATTGAAGTTTTGGTGTCAGACAATGGCTCAACAGACGGGAGTTTGGAAATGGTCAGGCAGGAGTTTCCGCAAGCTAAGCTCATTGAAAACGGGGAGAACCTGGGTTTTTCCAAGGGCAACAATGTAGCCATTAAGCAGGCGCTTGGCCGCCATATCCTGCTTTTGAATTCTGATACCATTGTCGAGCCGGGTGCTTTTGAAAAAATGATTTCAAAAGCCGACTCTGATCCCGGCATTGGAGCCTTGGGCCCGAAAGTGCTTTTGCCTAATGGCCAACTTGATCCAGCCTCCAGACGAAATTTTCCAAATCCGGCAAACGCGTTCCTGAGATTATTCGGCCTGCGAAAGTTAAGCAACTACAATATCACCGGTCCCATTGACCAGGAAATGGATGTTGAAGCGCTGACTGGTGCATGTATGCTGGTGCCCAAGACAGTCATAGACAAAGTAGGTATGCTGGATGAAGACTTCTTCTTTTACGGAGAGGATCTGGATTGGTGTTACCGCATTAAGAATGCCGGTTATAAGATTTTATACTACCCAAGCGCCCAGATAACCCATTTAAAGTACGGTTCATCCAGGCAAATACCTTTCAGGATTGTGAAGGTTGCATACACTGCCATGCACTTGTTTTACAAAAAACATTATGCGCCAAAGTATCCGGCAGTGTTCAACTGGCTGGTTTACTCAGGCATTACCCTCAGAATGTATCTGGTAATGCTTTTTAACCTGTTCAGGAAGAAAAAGTCCGTTCACTAACCTTAACAAATTTACAAGGCCAAAAGGGCATGGTAAAGTTAATTTATGGAAAATAACAATTTGTTCGATCAAAATCAGTCAAAGGATGACACTGTTGGCCGATCCAACAATCCCATCGGTCCTTTGAGAAGTTGGATAGCGGGAGGCATTGCCGCAGTGCTTATATTCAGCCTGGGCTTCTTTGCCGCAGGCGGCAGCATTACTGTAGCAGACGGGAAGCTTCAGACGAACCGCGCCAGCGACCGCCAGAAATCAGCCGACTATAACCTGTTTTGGGATACTTACGAACTGCTTAAATCCAGATATGTAGATAAGGATCATCTTGATGAACAAGCCCTGCTTTACGGAGCAATTTCCGGAATGGTTTCCGCGGCTGGTGATCCTTACACGGTATTCTTTGACCCTGAAGAGGCTAAACAGTTTGCCGAAGAACTGCAGGGGAGCTTTGAGGGCATTGGTGCGGAAATTGGCATAAAGAATGAACAGATGGTAATTATTGCGCCTTTGGATGATACGCCTGCCCAGCGTGCAGGGCTTTTGCCGGGTGATGCTATTCTTGCCGTTAACGGCGAAACAACCAGCGGCATGACAGTTGACCAGGCGGTTAGTAAAATCCGCGGCAAGGGCGGCACAGAAGTTAAACTGCTTATTCTCCACGAAGGCCGAACTGAACCACAGGAAGTCAGCATTATTCGCGCCCGTATAGAAATTAAGAGTGTCTCGTATGAAACCAAAGAAGTTGAAGGCAAGAGAATCGGCGTGATAAAGTTGCGCAGATTTGGAGAAGACACAAAAGGCCTGCTCGACCAGGCAATTGATAGTGCACTGCAAAGCGGGGTAAAGGGGGTTGTCCTTGATTTGCGCAGTAATCCAGGAGGCTATCTGGACACAGCAGTAACCACAGCATCAAACTGGGTGGACAGCGGGCAAGTGGTGCTTCGCGAACGTTCATACGACGGACAGGTGAAAGAGTATACTTCCGAAACCTGGCCAAGATTAAAGGGGCTAAAGACCATTGTGCTGGTTAATGGTGGATCAGCCTCTGCTTCTGAAATTGTTGCCGGAGCTTTGCAGGACCATGGTTTGGCAACTTTGGTGGGCGAAAAGACTTTTGGCAAAGGTTCGGTGCAGGAATTGAAAGACCTTAGGGACGATTCCACAATCAAAATTACGACAGCAAAATGGTTTACTCCGCAGGACCGTAGTATTGATAAGAATGGCTTGGAACCGGACATTGTGGTGGAAATGACCAGGGAAGATGTGGAAGCTGACCGCGACCCACAAATGGACAAAGCCCTCGAGCTGTTAAAATAAATTCACAAAAAAAGACCCAAGTATAAAACCTTGGGTCTTTAAATTTTTAGGCAAAAAAAGAAAGTGCACTAGTTGGCGGGATCTCTGCCGTCAGGACATCGCAGTCCGCTCAAGTGGACGAGACTAAGCAAAATCCCACAATAAAGGAATGTAGAAAAATGAGGGATTTATGCGGTCCTGTAAGGCAGAGGACCGCGAGCGCTAAATGTTAGCATATTTGCGCAAAAATGGTATAATTAATTGTAATTTTAAAGACTTTTTTCATGAATTCCCAAGAAATCAGGCAGAAATTCCTCGCTTTTTTTGAAAGCAAAAACCATAAGATTATACCTTCAGCCTCTCTGGTTCCGGCCAATGACCCAACGGTTTTGTTTACAACCGCAGGCATGCACCCATTGGTGCCTTACCTGATGGGTGAGACCCACCCTGCCGGAACACGCCTGGCAAATTACCAAAAATGTCTGCGCACGGATGATATTGACGAAGTCGGAGACGCAACTCATCTGACTTTTTTTGAAATGCTTGGCAATTGGTCCCTGGGCGATTATTGGAAACAGGATTCAATCAGCTGGTCCTATGAATTTTTGACTGACCCTAAGTGGCTTGGGATTGATAAGTCACGCCTTGCCGTTTCAGTTTTCACCGGAGACAATGACGCCCCTCGCGATGAAGAATCAGCACAGATTTGGAAAAGCCTTGGCATGCCTGAAAATCGCATTGCTTATCTGGGCAAAAAAGATAATTGGTGGGGGCCTCCTGGCGCATCCGGTCCTTGCGGACCTGATACGGAAATCTTCTATTGGGTAGGTGAAGAACCGGCGCCGGAAAAATTCGACCCTGAGAACAAGAAATGGGTGGAAATCTGGAACAACGTTTTCATGCAGTATGAAAAAACTGTTGCAGGTGAATTTATTGCGCTTAAGCAAAAGAACGTGGACACAGGCATGGGCCTGGAGCGCATCACAACCGTGCTCGCAGGAAAAGAAAATGTCTACGAAACCGATTTGTTCCAGCCGATTTTGGAAGAGATAAGCAAGGTCGCTCCCGGCTTGGAGTTGCGATCACAGAGAATTGTGGCTGACCATATCAGGGCCAGCGTGTTTTTGCTGGCTGACGGGGTTCTGCCATCAAACAAAGAGCGTGGCTACATTCTCCGCAGACTAATAAGAAGCGCGGTTGCGAATATCTGCAAAGTAGATTTGAATGTAGATTCTAAAGCAGTGGGTGTAATTGCGAATGTGGTCAGAGAGAACTACAAATCTTTCTATCCCGAACTGGACAATGACAAGCTGTATGATGATTTGTCTGATGAGGTTAAGAAATTCCGCGCAACCCTGGAAAAAGGTTTGAAAATGCTTGAAGGCAAGACCACTATAACTGGAAAGGAAGCTTTTGATTTGTTCCAATCATACGGCTTCCCTAAAGAACTGACCAAACAATATGTTTCTTTTGATGAAAATGAATTCGCTGAAGAATTGAAAAAGCATCAAGAGCTTTCCAGAACCGCTTCCTCAGGAATGTTCAAAGGCGGTTTGGCCTCGCACTCGGAAAAGGTGGTTAAGCTTCATACCGCAACCCACCTGCTTAACGCAGCCTTGAGGAAAGTCCTCGGTCCGGAAGTTTGGCAAAAAGGCAGTAATATCACGGAAGAGCGAACCCGGTTTGACTTCACACACAATGCCAAAATGACTGATGAGCAAAAAAAGGAAGTCGAGAAACTTGTTAATGAGTGGATTGCGGCAGACTACCCTGTTAAACGGGAAACAATGAGCCAGGATAAGGCCAGAGAACTTGGCGCAATCGGTGTTTTCGGAGAAAAGTATGCAGACGAAGTTTCCATTTACAGCATAGTTGACCCCAAATCAAGCGAAGTCATTTCCAGGGAATTTTGCGGCGGTCCGCACGTTGAGCACACAGGCGTTATTGGTAAATTTAACATCCAGAAAGAAGAAGCTGTTTCCGCCGGTGTCAGGAGAATTAAAGCAACTATTTCTTAAGGTGCAATCAAGCATGAGAAACCCAGAACGTGAGCCTGTGAATATATATCAAGTCAGGCTTGCGCCCGGCTGTTCTGAAGAAGATGTCTTCCGCGCCCTATCGGACGGTGCCCAGGTAGGTTTTCTGGTCACAAGTAATTTTGATATATTTATATCAGTTAGAGATCTGCATATCACGCTTAAGAAAAAACTTGGATTAGACAATGATGAGGTTGCGGCTGAAGGCAGAATGGAGTTGAATCGCGCGAATAAACTCAATTACCTATACTATCATAATAACGGCCCTGATGAGCCGATAAACAGTGCGCTTGAAGAAAAATTTAAATTTTAGAAATAAAAAACCATGATTGATTTAGAACTGGTCTCTGGTTTGCCGATTACCCTAGGAGAGGATAACAAAATCAAGTTTAACCAGCCCTTAGACGAGGTTAAACCCTCCGTGCGCATGTACAGCGAGATGAAAGATGTATTTATGGACCAGGATGCTGAACCGCCGTTCCAGGAAATGTATTACATGTACCGCGATGTTTGTTTCCAGGAACATCGCGAGGCGCTTAAAACTGCCGGAGTCACGTATGACATCACAGTTTTGCCTGCAGGAAAAATAGGAAAAGAATACAACAAAACCGTAGGGCATTACCATGCCGTGAAGCCAGGCACGCAAATTGCATATCCTGAAGCCTATGAGGTCCTGCACGGACATGCGTTGTTCCTCCTGCAAAAGATGGATCCCTTGTTCCAGGACTTGGTAACCGTCATTGCCATTGAAGCCAAAGCCGGTGACAAGGTTGTTTATCCGCCAAATTACGGACACATTATTGTAAACATTGGAAGAGAGACGCTGGTGACCAGTAATTTTGTCGGCGACAAATTTGAAAGAATGTACAAACAGGTTTCTGACCGCAAAGGTATGGCGTATTATGTTGTTGAAAAGGACAATAAATTCGTATTCGAAAAAAACAACCGGTATGAAAATCATCCGGAAGTGCGAATGATTACAGACCAGTTCATGCAAAGTTTCACCTTAATGGGCAACAAGCCTATGTACACCATCGGCGCAAACAATCCTAAGGCTTTGGAATTCTTGAATAATCCTGACAAATATGCCGTGGAATTGTCGAGCATCACTTCATAAGGGCGTAACAAGATAGCTTGGTGTTGCGATTAAATATTGCTAGAATAAAGGCACAATGGCGAAAGTCGTAAAGCTGAATAAAAACGACCAATTGGTCGATATAATCAAAAAAATCAAGAGCCTCAAGGGAGATGAGGTGGTTTTCGAATTGCCGGTTGGCTCAGCCGTTTTCAAGAACCCGCACAACTTAAGCCTGATAAAAAAGAGCGCCGCGGCAATGGGGATAAATTTGATCATCAGGACTGAAGACAAGAACGGACTGTCTTTGGCGGCAAAAGCAGGATTGTTGATTGACGACGGCAGTGAGCCTGTGAAGCCCAAGATTAGAAGCGTAAAAACCACCAAGAAAGTCAGGTTTGCCGACATAGGCGCCCAGACAATGCCTCGCGCCACCGGTTCGGTTCCGGTTATGGCTAGCGCAAAAAAAACAGGTTCAGTCAAAGTTCACTCAGAGGATTTGGGGATCGGAAACGCGGGTTCAATTAAAAAGAAATTGCCAAGAATCAGCAGCACTTTTTCAAGAGTGTTTGTACTTAGCGTCTTTGTCCTGGTTTTGGCTGTTTTTGGACTTGCGGTTTTATTGCCGCAGGCGCGAATAACTGTGTATGCCAGGTCAGAGCCTGTGACCCGCGATATTGAGGTTTCAATTGATAAAAATATTCGAACAATAAACAGCACGAATCTTACCATCCCAGCAGAACCAATCAGCAAAGAAATTTCACATACCAAAAATTTTCCGGCTACCGGCGTGAAGCTGGACGGCACCAAGGCAACAGGTAATATCCAGTTGTACAACTTTACCAAAAACACATTGACTTTGCGCGCGGCAACCACCACCTTGATTGTTGACGGGAAGCGTTACTCATTTGCGCGGGATGTTACGGGGTTAAGGCCAACTGCCAGAATTGGGGTGGGGAGCGAACAGGAAATTGACGAGTCCAGTTTAATTGCACCTGTGCCGATTGTTGCCCAGGATATCGGGGCGAACTTCAATATTGGAACTAATGTCCGACTTGAAGTGCAGAACGCGGCCTTGGGACAAGCTGATGTTTATGCAGTGACGCAGGGGCCAATCAGCGGCGGCACTTCGACTGAAACGAAAATACTTTCCCAGCAGGATATTGATAATGCAACAACAGCGATGCAGGCTGAGCTGGCTGGCTTGGTTGAAGCTGAGCTGAAAGGTTCAGTGTCAGGAAATGATCTTAAAATTATGCCAAATGCAGTGACTAGTGAAATTTTGGCAAAGACTGCGAACAAAGAAGTGGGTGTGGCCACCGAGAATTTTGACATGACCATTATTGCCAGAGTCACAGGTTTGGGATTCAAGGAACAGGATGTTAAAACTTTGGTGTTGGAAAAGATAAATTCTGTGTTGTCTGAGGATAAATATTTGCCGGAAGACGGCAAGCAGGAACTGACTGTAAACCTCAAATCAGTTGATCTGAACGGGGGGTCAGGGGTACTGGCCGTGCACTTTGAAACTGTGGCGGCTTACAGGGTCGAGAATACAAATTTGTCGAAAATCCTGGCAGGCAAGAGCGCGCTGGAGATAAAAGAAATTTTGCTGACCAAACCGGAGATTGACAGGGTGGATGTAAGATTCTCGCCATTCTTTGTAAACAAAGCTCCGCGATTCAACGGTAAGATTTATATAGAAACAATCGAATCACAAAGTTAAAAAATAAAAAAACCGTCTGGCGTGCTAGGCGGTTCTTGCTAAAAAGAAAGAGCCCTGGTACTGAGACTGGGCTTTCTTGTTGTAAACACCTCCTTGGTGTTGGGTGGCGGCGCTGCTGCAGCAGCGCCGCCTGACGAACGAAGAAGCGAAGGAAACGAAGAAGCGAAGGAACACGGGTCCTGGTGAGCCACTTTATGCAGCCACACCAGGGCCCAACTTGCTAAAAACCGGCTTGGTTCATCTTTGGGACTCTTCCAGTGCGAGGAAGAGAGATTCGCCGGCTTATACGAGTTCTGCATCTCGCTGTTTCCCGGAGAAACAGCTTCAAGGTTGTCCCTCACAGCCCAGAGAACTCTTTTTTCTTTTCTTATATCAAAACAAGGATGCTCTTGTATGATTGCTGCCGCCATACTTGTTAGCGTTCAAGGGAGTTGCAGCATTTATCAGTGCAATTAGATCTGCTCACCGGGGCTACAGATCGACAAACTTAGGGTTCGCACACCCCAAATCAGAAATTACACCAATACCCTACGGTTGAACTTGTAAAAAAACTACTACCAAAACAGTAGGTGTATTCTATCAGATTTTGGTAATTTGTCAATACATGAGACATAAAAATGGCTTAAATAAGCCGTTTTCCCGGAATACTTAGCTCTTTCCTAGGGAATTTGACATTTTGGGCTTTCTTTGTTATTATCCTTAAGCATTTCACCCCCGATTTCGGTCGGGTCGACCCTACAAGTATCTAACTGAATCTGCCTTAAACAAGCTGGTTCTGGGGTCAAAAAGTTAGTATTCGTAAACTTTTACTCATATTTCTGCATCGCAAGACTTAGGGAAGTCTATCCCACAAAAGAATACAATCGAACTTGAGGGCATTGTCGAAGAGACTTTGCCTAGTGCTGTTTTTCGTGTCCGTTTGGAAGGTGGTCAAACCATCCTTGCCCATCTGGCCGGGAAAATGCGCGTTCATAAAATTCGTATTTTGGAAGGCGACAGGGTCATTGTGGAGGTAACTCCATATGATCTTACCCGCGGTCGTGTAATCAGACGATTGAAGTAGAAGCGTACGAAGGTTTTGAAGTTTTGAGAAAATGAACTAAAGACCGCGAAGCGATCTGACTGGCGAAGGACATCGGAGGCTGCATCAGCGGCCGTACCCGCAGACGGACAAACCGCGCCGCCGATAATCGCGAGCGAAGCTATGGTTCAATTTGAACAATAATCAAGGGATAACCATGAAGGTAAGAGCATCAGTAAAACCTATTTGCAAAAAGTGCAAAGTCGTGAAAAGACGCGGCCGCATTTTCATCATTTGCGAAAACCCTAAGCACAAGCAAAGACAAGGATAATTATGGCATTAGTACGTATTTCAGGCGTAAGCCTCCCACAACAGAAAAGAATCGAAGCCGCTTTGCCGTATATCTTTGGCATTGGTTGGCCATTGTCAAAAAAGATTCTGACAGACGTCAAAGTTGACCCAAACAAGAGAACTTCCGAATTGACTGAAGCAGAGGTTGCAAGAATTCGTGAATACATCGAAAAGAATTACTCTGTGGAAGGACAACTCAGACAGACAATCGCCACTAACATTAAGCTGAAGAAGGAAATTGGCAGTTTCCAGGGTCTCCGCCACATCAAAGGACTTCCGGTCCGTGGCCAGAGAACCAAGACCAATAACCGCACCCGCCGAGGCAACGTTCGTAAGACTGCCGGATCAGGCCGTGCAAAAGCAGCTGAGAAGACATAATCTAAGGAATTTATGGCAGACACTACTACAATTGAAGAACCAAAGGTTGCGGCTACCGCCCCGGCTCCGGCAACTTCCAAGAGGAAGAAGTCAAAAGTCAAAGTGGCCCGCGGCCGAATCTACATCCAGTCTACCTATAACAACACCATTATCACCGTCACCGATATGACCGGAAACGTGATTGGGTGGGGTTCGTCAGGCAGGACCGGATTCAAAGGTTCTAAGAAATCCACTCCATACGCCGCGCAGAGAACCATGGAAGACACGATTGCCCGCGTAAAGGACACTGGATTGAATGAAGTCGACGTATTCGTTAAAGGAATCGGCTCCGGACGTGAATCAGCTATCCGCGCATTGCAGGGCAGCGGCTTCACAATCTTATCCATTAAAGATAAGACTCCGATCCCGCACGGCGGCGTCCGACCTAAGAAAGCAAGGAGAGTATAATGGCTAGACACATTGGACCAAAAGTAAAACCGTCCCGCCGGTTCGGCGAGGCGCTCACGCCCAAAGCTGAAAAGTATTTGGCAAAGCGCAATTACCGCCCTGGCCAGCACGGTCAGAACCCTCTGAGATCTTCGGAATACGGACTCCAGCTGAGAGAAAAGCAGAAGGCAAAAATCATTTATGGCGTGATGGAAAAACAATTCCGTCGCTACTATGAAAAAGCCACCAAAAAAGTTGGAGTTACCGGCGACGCATTACTGCAGTTGCTGGAGATGAGGCTTGATAACATTGTTTTCCGACTCGGTTTGGCAACAACCCGCGCCCAGGCAAGACAATTGGTCTCTCACGGATTTTTCGAGATCAACGGAAAGAAAGTGAATATTCCTTCTTATGAAGTTAAAGTCGGAGATCAGATCAAGGTCCGAGACTCAAAGAAAAAATCAGGCTATATGGCTAATCTCGCTCAAGTGCTGGCAAAAGGCCAGAACAACACTCCGGAATGGGTTAGTCTGGACGCCAAGGAACTTGCAGGCAAAGTCTTGTCCGTTCCAACCGCCGAACAGCTCGATCACAAGTTGAACACCCAGCTGATCGTCGAACACTACTCAAGGTAATCAATAATTATGGGCTGATCAAAGGCCCAGAAAACATCGTTCAAACATATGGAAAACATCCCACTCCCTAATAAAGTTTCTTTTGAAGAACTTGGGAACAATAAGTATCAGGTTGTCATGGAGCCTCTTTACCCAGGCTATGGCGTGACAATTGGAAACAGCTTGCGCCGCATTCTGCTTTCATCATTGCCTGGTGCAGCAGTAACCGCTGTCCGCATCAAGGGTGTGGATCATGAATTTTCAACCGTTCCTAACGTCAAAGAAGATGTTATCGAGATCATCCTCAACCTCAAGCAAATGCGCATGAAAGTTCACACTGACCAGCCAGTGACTTTGGAATGCAAAGTTAAAGGCGAAAAGTCCGTGACCGCAGGTGATTTCAAAGGCAATTCAGACGTGGAGATCGTGAACCCAGATTTGCACATTGCAACTCTGGACAACAAGAATGCAGATTTTGACATGGAAGTTGTGGTTCAGGCCGGCCGAGGATATGTACCGGTAGAGCAGAGAGAAAATGAAAAACTGGAAATCGGCATGATTGCAGTTGATGCAATTTACACCCCGGTTAAGACCGTAAACTTTGAAGTCAAAAACGTCCGCGTTGGCCAAATTACCAACTTTGACCAGCTGACCATGACTTTGGAAACTGATGGGACAATCGACGGTAAAGATGCTATCGACCAGTCAGCAAAGATTTTGCTGGATCACTTCAGCATGTTCACCAAGTCCTCAATGGAAGCTGAAGCGCCAGCTCCTGCTTTGAACGCAGCTGCTGAGGAAGGCATTAGAATCACTGAGGAAGATGATTTGAAGTCATTGGGGCTTTCAAACCGTTCATACAATGCTTTGATCAAGAACAACATCACCAGAATCTCTGATCTGCAGAAGATGACCCACGAAGATTTGCTGGGCGTGGAAGGTTTGGGGGACAAATCAATTGAAGAAATTGAACGATTAATCAGCACATACAATCAATAATCCGAACTTATTAGTAATATGAGACACTTAAAGAAGAAGAAAATCGGCTCCGGAAAAGATCACGCCAGAAAACTGGTCCGCAGCATTGCTGCAGCCGCAATCGTCTACGAGAAGATTCAGACCACTGAAGCTCGTGCCAAGATTGCCCGCCAGTTGGTTGAGCGCATGATCACCAAAGGAAAAAAGGACGACTTGCACAACAAGCGCCAGATTTTCTCTGCCCTCCCAAACAACGCTGCCCGCAAGGTCATCGAAGTCCTGGGTCCGCGCTACAAAGAACGCGCCGGCGGTTACACCCGCATTGTGCGTTTGGGCAACAGCAAGGACGGCATGCCGAAGGTTCAGTTGGAATTAGTATAGTTTTATGAAGACATTTTTACCTAAAGTTAAAGAGGTCAAGCGCGCCTGGTATGAAGTAGATGCCAGCAAGTTTACACTTGGACGCTTGGCTACCAGAGTGGCTACTGTCTTGCGCGGCAAGCACAAAGCAACCTTTACTCCTCACATGGATGTTGGTGATTTTGTGGTTGTGAAGAACGCTGCAAAGGTTAAGTTTACCGGAAGAAAGCTGGATCAGAAGATCTATTACCGAAACACTGGTTATCCAGGCGGTATCAGAACCAAGTCTTTGGCAGAGCGAATGGAAAAAGAACCTGAAAAGGTGATCCGGGACGCGGTTTATAACATGGTTGACGCCAACAGATTGAGAAAAGGTATTTTGCGCAGGCTTAAGGTCGTGGCCGGCGATAAGCATGAATTTCCCACAGAAAAGGAGATCAAGTAATGACAGCAGAAAAGAAGACCACAGCTAAGACCGCCAAAAGCGCTTCCGCAAAGACAGCTGCCAAAAAGCCAGCGGCAAAGAAGGCTGCTGCGCCTCGCGCAAAGAAAACCGAGAAGCATGAGAAGGCTGATAAGCCGGTTAAGACATCAGCTCCGGAAATCACTGCTGCTGAGCCGGTAGCTCAGCCAGCCGCATTCGTTGCAAAGGATATTGGCAACAACAAATTCTACGCGGTAGGCAAGCGAAAGACGGCAGTTGCCCAGGTGATCATCACTGGTGGCGCTGGAGAAGTGACAGTGAACGAATTGGCAATGGATAAATACTTTGGCACCAAAGATTTGCAGGGTATTGTCGTTCAGCCGTTGAGCGCCGTTGGTTTGGACAAGACTTTGAAGATCCGCGGCAAGGTTCAGGGTGGAGGAATTCACGCCCAGTCTGAAGCCATGCGCCACGCGATTACCCGCGCCATTGTAGCAATGGATCCGGATGCACGCAGAACTTTGAAGAAGCTTGGATTTTTGACCCGAGACCCTAGAGTCAAGGAAAGAAAGAAGCCAGGTTTGCGCAGAGCACGAAGAGCTCCTCAGTTCAGCAAGCGCTAAACATTTCATAAGAAATTTCAAAAACCTCCTTTACGGGAGGTTTTTTGATTGCCCAAAGTGCAAGTATTGATGGAAATTTAAGCTAATTACGATTTAATTTAATCTTAATACAATCTTGACCACAATGACTTTCAAGGAAATTTTTGCTAAACAAGCTATCAACGACCATGATGAAATTCAAACATTTTTTTCAGGCAATTAGCAAGTGAAAAAGGAACAACTGCAAAGCTGTTCCTTTTTGTACAATTCACATGCCTTGTTCTCGGGCATGCTCCTTGCACTTGATTTTGCCGAGCCCATTCGTTAGAATCAGCCGGACAGTATTGTCTTTGTTCTCCTCGCTCCGCCATTCGGGGAGCAGTCGGGTAATCAGTGCAAGTTCATCATCCGAAAGCAGGAAAAGAAACCCCCGATTTACGCATTTTTGGCCATTCCTTTCTTCCTCCTCACAACGGAAAGTGCCCCACGATTCCGCATTAAAAAGCTCAGGCATACACCTCCAATTTTGGCGCGGTAGTAACTCTACCTGACCGGCCGTATTTTTGCAACTCTATGAATTTAGGCATTGGTATGAATCTTCAGACCTAAATATGTGGTATAATGCAAAAAAGGGCTTAAAGTCATGAAACCAAAAACAAAGCGCAAAATAAACCGCCCAAAAAAGCAAGCAAATATGTTAACCGGCTTAGGGGAAGCCACCCGCATCCCACAGGGCTATGCAAAATCCATGCAATGGTTTGCTGAACGCATGGTTTTGGCATTTTTGCTTATCGCAACCGTTTCATTTGCCGGCGGCGCTTTGTTTGTCTTGCATTGGTCTGAGCCGATCGCGGAAAGCCACGCTTATGCCATAGTCAGCGACAAATCTCGGCTTGCACAGCAGGGGATTAAAACCTTTTCCCAGCAGGTTATTGACGTTGCTTCACCCTTGTTCGGTGACTTGATCAAGCAAACCAGGGATCAGCGTGATTTGGTGGCGGAACAATTTGCCTACCGCAAAGAAAAATTGAAAGCTTATTTGCTTAGCAAAAATTCTCCTTTTGCTGAGGATGAAGGAGCGATAGAAGCATTCGCAAAATCAAAAAACATGAAACTGATGGTGGCTATATCATTTGTGGAAAGCACCTTTGGCAAGCACTGCTATTATTTCAACTGCAGTGGTATTGGAGGCACGCCGCCAACTCTGAGAAAATATGACAGCTATTCTGAATGGATTCAGGACTTTGATACCTTGCTTGAGAATCGCTACAAAGATCTTCCTCCGGAAAAATTCATTGGGCTTTATGTTCAGCCGGGCAGTGCAAACTGGCTTTATGGCGTAAAACAAGTCATCAGGGAGTTTGAAGAACAGGATATTGAGGGCGTTAAAATACTGCAGGAGCAAAAAGCATAAATTCTGTGATATTGTTGCCGTTAAAATCCCTGAGAAATCATGGGATTTTTTATTATGAACAACCCTTAGACCTCTTGCCCAAGCCTGGTTAACGATAAAGCAATCTTCACTTGTATTATTTTGCAATTTTCCATAGGAAAATTTTACGGTTTAATTATAGTGTCATTAATCACTGCAAACGGAGTTTCGGTTCCGTTCCGCAGTAAAGGACTATTATGGCAACTGAAGACCGCGGGTTTGCCTCAATGGACCCGGAAAAACAAAAAGAGATCGCTAGCAAGGGCGGGAAGGCCTCGCATGGCGGACGCAACAGTTCTTCAAACCGTTAATAAAAAATCAGGAAGCGGCCCTCAAAAAGCCGCTTTCTTTACGCCCGCCGTATATGCTCCATTTATGAACACAAATGGGACGTAACAACCAGCATACTGAATTATGTAAATGGTTTTTTGTTGTTTTGCAGTATTACAGTAAAGGAAATTTTGGTGTTAAATTAGGAGCGTTGGGCATTAATCCCGCCAATATTCGCAAAGATATTCGGCGTTGTAGGGAGGAGGTGAATAATATGGCAGACACAACAACCGACCGCGACATGAACACCGAAGCTGACGAATCTCAGCAGCGACGCAGCCGTTTGGATGAGGATGATTCAACTTTTTAGCGGTGAATAACCGGGCAACTTACGGCACTTGCAAAACGTAAGCAAAACAGGTATCCTTTTGGGGTCCTGTTTTGTTTTACTGCCGCTTGAGGCAGGCTGGAGGTTATGAACAAAATATGTAGGTTCGCCCAAATTGCCTGTAAAAACCGCTGTGGGTGGTTAATTTAATTGCCATATACTGTAAACCATTATTATGAGGTTTAATATAAGGGTAATAATTAATTACAAACAGGGGGAGGTGAAAAATAATGGCACAGAATGATGACAGGAAGCAAACTGGCAGCGGCGACGACTCAGGTTCACGAAACAGATAATCAGCAAGCGTTTGAGAGTTTTGTTTTTTAAGAGGGACAAGACAAAACACTTTCACCAGAAGGTGTTTTGTTCAATTCCTGTTGAAATATAATTAAAATACTGTTTGGCAAAAAGGAAAAATCTATGGCAAAAAAACTTTTTGCAGTTGTACTCGGCTTTGCATTTGCTCCGGCCTTTATAGCTGCTGATCACGATACGGGTCTGATGGGCGCGTTTGGAAATCAATTGGTGGGAGAGCCTTGTGCTGTGCGGGTTTATCATGTCAATTTCAGGTTCCCGCCTGAGGGTGGAAAGATTGTCCAATACGGAAATGAGTTGTTCTTCATTCGCGACTACATGGCTGGATGCGAAAACGCTGGCTCAAACGCTAAGCTTCTGGTCTCAAGTCCGAACGGCAGGAATCCTTTGAACATTGACGAGCGCCAGCCGTATGTTAACCCTATGTTCACATCCGTTCCTGGTTCGCAGTCAGGACACCAAGCACCGCCTGCGCATACACAACAGCCAGCAGGCTCTACAACCCCCAACTGCTATTAATAGTTTGTCAAAAACCCCGCTGGGCCTAAGCGGGGTTTACAATTTTTTTATAGTGTTGTACAATTGGGCTGAACTAAAAGGCAATCAATTTGAAATCAAAAACACTGCCGAACGCTAAAAATTTGCAGCGTGAGGTCATAACAAAAGCAGGTGAAACTAAGCACCTTATAATGGGGTACTTGTTTTTGGCTATTGTCTTTATGGGTGCAGTGAGCTCTGTTTATTATTGGGAAAACAAGACGAAATATTCCAGTGCAGCGGCAACACAGGTCGGAGAAAGACAGGTTGAATCAGGAGAGCAAGTGCCTGCTGCCGTTCAGGGGCAAACCTGCAAACTGGAAGTGGTGACTGCCCAGCACAAAAAGACAGGGGAGTTAAGGGATTTTCCTAGTCCTTGTCACATTAATGAATATTGGGAAAAAGTAAATTAAAACAGCTCACGGAGGAGCTGTTTTTTGTTAAGCCTGCTGTTGTTCTTTTGAGCGTTCGCGTTTGCGTTTGGTTGGATCCAAAATTTTCTTGCGCAGTCTTAAGCTGACAGGTGTAACTTCAAGAAGTTCGTCAGGAGCCAGGTACTCCAATGACTCTTCCAGGCTCATGACTTTTGGCGGGGTAAGAATAATGGCGTCATCAGAACCGGAAGCTCGCATATTGGTCAGTTTTTTAGTTTTGTTGACGTTGACTTCAATATCTTCTGCCTTGGCATTTTCCCCGATAATCATACCCATATAAACTTCTGTGGCTGGGCCAATAAACAAGGTGCCGCGCTCCTGCGCGTTGTTCAGACCATAGGCATTTGATACTCCTGATTCAGTGGCAATCAGGGAGCCATGCGGCAGGTTGATTTCGCCTGATGCGGTCACCGGTTTATACGAGTCAAATACATGGTTTATGATGACCGTGCCTTTTGTCTGCGTAAGAAGTTTGCTCTTTAAGCCGATTACGCCCCTTGTAGACATCAGGTATTCAAGGTGCACTTCGCCGTGGTCAGTGTGGTTCATACCCATAAGGTCGCCTTTGCGGCGCCCGACTTCCTCAATAACAGCGCCCTGAAAATCACCAGGAACAATAATGGAAACGCGCTCATAAGGCTCCATCCTTTGTCCGTCAATTTCCTTGAAAATAACCTCCGGTTGGGAAACCTGCAATTCGTAGCCTTCGCGGCGCATTGTTTCAATCAAAACCGCCAAGTGAAGCTCGCCGCGTCCTGCCACCAGGAAAGTATCCGGACTTGCAGTGTCGGTAACTTTTAAGGCAACATTGGTTTCAAGTTCCTTATACAGGCGATCTCGCAGATTTCGAGATGTGACGAATTTTCCTTCCCGTCCAGCAAATGGGGAATTGTTCACAGAAAAAGTCATTTGGACAGTTGGTTCATCAATGCTGACCGGCGGGATTTGTTTTGGATTGGTTGGGTCAGTAATGGTGGAACCGATTGTGATGCCTTCCAGTCCGGCAATGGAAACGATTTCGCCGGCTGAAGCTTCCTCAACTGACTGTTTCTGCAAACCCTGGAACACGGAAATGTCTATGGCTCGGCCTTGGAACTTGTCGCCCGTGGGCGCGATTTGCATGATTGCCTGGTTCTTCTTGATCTTGCCTGAGTAAATTTTTCCGATTCCCATTTTGCCTTTGTATGAATCATAGCCCAAGGCAAGGACCAGGATTTGCAGTGGATCAGTCTCTGAGATTTCAGGCGCCGGAATTTTTTCCAAGATGGTTTCAAATAACGGGACAAGGTCAGTGCCTGGCTGTGCAGTATCCAAAGTGGCTTTTCCTGAAATGGCAGAAGCATAGACAATAGGGAAGTCGAGCTGTTCATCATTTGCATTCAAACTGACGAACAAGTCAAAAGTTTTGTTCACAACCTCATCAATTTGTGCATCAGGTCTGTCAATTTTATTGATGACGACAATCGCCTTATGGCCAAGCTCTAAAGCCTTTTTCAAAACGAATTTGGTTTGCGGCATAGGGCCTTCTTTGGCATCAACCAGCAGAAGCACGCCGTCAACCATTTTCAGCGTGCGTTCCACTTCACCTCCAAAGTCAGCGTGGCCTGGCGTGTCGACAATATTTATCTTCACGTCTTTATAAACGACTGACGCGTTTTTGGCTTTGATGGTAATGCCGCGTTCACGTTCAAGATCCATGGAATCCATGATGCGTTCTCCAAGCTCTTCCAGGTTTCGCTGGACGTGAGTTTGCCTAAGCAGGGCATCCACTAACGTGGTTTTGCCGTGGTCAACGTGGGCAATAATGGCTATATTTCTGATGTCTTCTCTTTTCATAAGTTATTTCTACCGGAAGTGCCGGTCTTTACACCGGAGCTTTCACAAAAAAATCGCCGGCGCTGTTTAATTGGCGATAGACGAATAATAGCATAGATAAGGGATTTTTTCAAGGCCTGCTATAGTTAAATCTTAAAAGTGTTATAATTAAGGGACTATGAACCCAGACAGACTAAAAGACCTGAAACAGGGCAAGATTTGCGAACTTTGCATGAAGCACGATCCGCTGGTTAAGGATTATGCGGATGATTTTGAATTGCAGACTGCTCTCCGTGATTATGTGGAGAAAGAAACAGGGGAAACCATCAATGTCCAGGATATTGCCAGGCTTTGCGATTCCTGTTACTTCAGGGTGAAAGACATGAGCAAAACCAAGGATTACTAAAACCGCGGCAAGCGGTTTTTTTGCAAAGAAAAAAGCCCCCAGGATCTGCGCCAGGGGCTGAAAGTTTGGACAAGAAGGCTAGTGATACCTCTTGGCCTGGATATTTTCCGGGTGAATCCCGACCTCCATGTGCCTGTCCATGATTTCAAGGAAGCCAGCCGGGAGCGGCCATCGTTTTGCGTCCCGTAGGACTCGATGGAAATTTTGAGCCTCCTCAGGCATTAGTGCCCATTCGATGTTCCACACCTCAACAGCAAAGAGAAGGTAGCCGGAGACCTGCAGATGCTCATCCGGCAAGTCACCGTTCTGGATCTGCTCGCGCAGATAACCAGATTCTAGCAGGCTTAAATCGTATCGCGTCGCCGCAACACTGAGGATGTTGCATCCATCCCGCTTGAAAGCGAACTCCGGGGTTCTTATGCCGTTAGACAAGACGAGGTGGGCATGTTTGCGGCAAGCTTTACACATGACGAGCTGTCCAGACGAAACTATACTCATATCCTCCTCCGTTGGGTTTTAAGGTTAGTCCGGGTCCGGCAGGTTGTCGGAGTTGAGCTGGTCGACTTTTTGTTCGAGACGCTTTGGGCATTCCTGGCATCTTCGAATATGCGAGTCGAACTCGATCATTTCGTCGTCGCTCATCCTTCCCATTGCGTGCTTCTCGATTTCATCGTCAGTGGCGCAGCGGTTACCTTCGTACGGAACACTGCTGCCGGAGTTTGCGATTCTGGCGCCTCGCTCAGCGCGCAGCAGGCGGTCCTGGCAATCTTTGCATTTCCTTGTGTGCGCGATGAGTATGACAATTTCTTCCGAAGACTCTCTTGCGGCAATCCGCCGGGCCATGTCATCCGTCATATGCTGTGATTTCATTAATCCTCCTCTAACCTTTCTCTGCTTTGAATGTAGCATTCTGACATATTTAACTTGGATTGTCAAGATTATTTCCCCTTAGAAAGGATTGTACAAAATAACCAATTGCTCAGGCTATGTGGAAAAAATAAACTTTAAAAAATTAGCGAAAGGAGCTAGTAATGAACATTTTAGTCTGGATCGTGTTCGGGGGTCTGGCTGGCTGGGTAGCAACATTGTTAACCGGCAACAATGCACAGTTTGGGATAATCGGGAATATTGTCATTGGTATAGTCGGTTCTTATTTGGGGGGCTGGTTGTCCTCACAAGTATTCAAAGGCCCGCCAATCGTGGGGTTCGATTTCCGAAGCTTTCTGATTGCGGTCATGGGCAGCGTTGTCCTTCTGTTCCTGCTCAACCTCTTGTTTTAACAATTATGCTTTTTTTTTGGAGAAGCACTTAGCTCGTGGGACCTATGCCGTCAGGACATCGCAGCCCGCCTCAAGCGGACGAGACTAAGCAAAATCCCACCATAAAGGAGTATAAAAGTATGAGGGATTTATGCGGTCCTGTAAGGCAGTGGGACCACGAGCGCTAAAGGACTGTGCTTGACTTTTAGCCAAAAAAGAGTATAATTTACGTGCCTCTTAAAGTAAGCGTGCAATCGCGTCCGCCTTTGGCGGATGAGGAAAGTCCGAACACGTGGATTGAATGAAGTCTCATGAGTTCATGCAATCATTCGTTGCGGGTAACGCCCGTCGAAAGTAATTTTAGGGATGCGAGCAGTGACGGTTAAGCAGAGATGCGAGACTATCCAGAGCCGCAAGGTAACGGATAAATCTGATGGTAACATCAGGGTGAAACGGCTAAATTCCAACGAATCAGTGCAATACCGAATAGGGTCCTTTACGGGCCGGGTAGGTAGCTGGAGCTAGTCAGCAATGAGTAGCCAAGAGAGATGATTGCTACACTGCAGGAATGCAGGATAGACAGAATTCGGCTTACAGCTTGCTTTTTAAGAGGCAAATAAAAGGCGACATCATAAGATGCCGTTTTTTATTTCTCATTTTCTTTGTAAAATAAAAAAGGCCAGGCGAAATGCCTGACCTCACGAAAAATTTACTCGGTGACGAGACCGTTCCAGTTCCTGCAGAGCTGCTGTTTGACGTTGGCGAGATCCTCCGAACTCCCGCGAAGCTTGATGATGATCTCCTGGATCTGGTTGCTGGCGCGAATGAACACCTTCAGCGTGTTGTTGGAGAAGTTCTGGAGACTGAGCCTCTGCCGTCTGCTGCACTTGACCGGAGTCGCCGGACGAATGGTGATTTTGGCAACAGCAGGGTGCCCGTCGATGTAAGCCAACTGTCTTTTTGCAGCGTCGATTGGACGACGTTTGTTGCTCAGCCTTTTCCTGAACTGGTCCCGATTGGCCATCAGTACTCCTCCTCACAAAAACGAACGATAAAGCATTATGGCATGAAAATGCTTATTTAGTCAAGAACACCTTGACTTTAGCTTTGATAGCTGATATACTGCTCACGTTTCCCAAGTCCCCACAGGAAGGGACTTACAGTCGAAGGGAAGTTTAGTACATTTAAGTAACAAAGGTTCAATTTTTAACGTTCGTTAGTAAATTTCCCTTTGTTTGAAGGTTCCAATGAACAAGAAATTGTTTGTCGGTGGCTTGCCTTACGCAACCACAGACGAGGAGCTTAAGAGCCACTTTGCGCAAGCTGGTAACGTGTTGTCCGCACAAATCGTGATGGATCGCATGACCGGCCGCTCAAAGGGATTCGGTTTCGTAGAAATGGAAACTGATGAAGAAGCTCAAAAAGCTATCGAAATGTTCAATGGTACTGATTTCGGCGGCCGCTCACTCGCGGTTAACGAAGCCAGACCAAAGACTGACCGCCCTCGCGGTGACTTCCGAAACTAGTCTCAAATAAAAGCCGCCCTTAACCGGGCGGTTTTTTGTTTGATAAAAAACCCGACAGATTAACTATCGGGTGGTTTTTTTCCGCCGCAATGGGGGAAAAATTCTTGGCTGGCCAAGCTTGAAGAGTTCTTCATTCACGGCCATTCTCAAGTCTGGAGTCCAACTGCTGCCTTCGTGTTTGATAAGCAGGCGCAGTTTGGATTTCTTCTTTTCGAGCTCCAGAAGTTTCGCGACAAACGTCCCCAAATCCTTTTCCCGGTCCGGGGGATTTCGATTCCACCAAACACCAAGATGTGAGGCGAGATCCTTTGCACTACCGAAAAAAGCCTGCAATGCCGTGGTCGCATACTTTGGATCAGCCAGGACGGTAAGCCAGAGAATTCTGGCTCGAGGTTCCTCCGGCCGGATTCTCACCTGACAGAGTGTTGCCGTGACTATGTTGTTGGCCTCGACATCACCCCAGCGCGGCTGTCCGTTGTCATTCTTTTTCCCGGAGACAATGGCAAGCGTTTCGTCATGAAACCAGGTCTTGAGACTAGGCAGCTCATGGTCCATGGCTGCTTTGAGTACGTCGTTGATGCCCGCTGTAACCAGCGGACGCATATTCAGCGCCGTAGTTACCAAAACCCTGGTAATATGCTCCAAGTGCTCTTTCTCTGACATGGGTTGCCTGATCAGCATTAGTCCTCCAACTGCTTTGAGATTTCTAGTTTATAGCTATATATCAGCCGCGTCAATTTTTTGAAAATCTGAAGCAATTATGGTATAATAATGCGGCATAAATAAATAATATTTTCATGAAACGAACAGAACTTTCTTTTAATCTGATCTCCATTCTGGTTGACTTTATAATGATTTTGCTCGCAGGAATTGCGGCTTTTTATTTGCGTTTTGAAATCGCTGAAGTCCGTCCTGTTTTGTTTGATTTAACGATCGGCGATTATGTCCGCAACCTGTTTTTGGTTTCACCGATTATCATAGGCCTGCTCGCCCTGGCTGGCCTGTACAACTTAAAAGGCACCAGAAGAATATCTTCCGAGCTTTCCCGAATTGTCCTGGCGATTTCGTCCGGCTTACTTGGTGTTGTCATTTTGTTCTTCTTTAACCAAACAGTGTTCCCATCCCGTATCATTATTCTTTTTACCTGGGGATTGGCAATCGTCCTAGTCAGCTTGGGAAGAATTATTCTGCGCAGAATTCAGGTTCGCTTGTTGCGCAAGGGGATTGGCGCGCACAAATTAGTTGTCATTGATTGGGAAGACAGGACGCAAAACAATTTGATGGAAGAGATTTCCAACCGGCCTGAGCTGGGGTACAGGATAGTGGATGTGCTCAAATATCGAGGTGATGTCGAGCAGATGGTCCAGGAGCTAGAAAAAATCCAGAAAATGACAGGTATTGATGAAATGCTGCAATCAAATCCACGATTGCCTAAAGAGGTTAGTGCACGGCTTTTGCAGTTCTGTCGCGATTACGGAATTTTGTACAACTTTGTTCCTGATATTTTTGAGACATCTCAGACAAATGTTGAGTTGGCCACCATCTCCGGCGTACCGGTTGTTGTTTTGAAGGGGACGCCGCTGGAAGGCTGGGGAAAAGTCATTAAGCGCTTGATGGATATAGTTTTTTCATCCATTGGTTTAATTGTTGCCAGCCCAATTTTCCTGGCCACCGCAATTGCCATCAAAATCAATTCTCGCGGTCCTGTGTTCTTCCACCAGCCGCGGGCAGCCGGACTGGGTTCGTTCGAATGTTACAAATTCCGATCCATGTATTATGAAATGAGCGAAGGAACTGCTTCAGGTGATAAGCTAAGAGAAGAGCTGGAAAAGCAAAATGCCCGCCAAGGTCCTTACGTAAAGATTAAAAATGACCCGCGTGTTACACCAGTGGGCCGGTTTATCCGCAAAACCAAAATAGACGAACTGCCTCAGCTTTGGCATATTTTACGCGGGCAGATGAGTTTGGTCGGACCTCGTGTGCACATGGTCAAGGAAGTGGACCATTTCCGAAGCTCATACAAGTGGTTGTTCACAATCAAACCGGGTGCTACAGGTTTAACACAAATTACGCAGGCAACAGAAAAACCGGAAATTTCCTGGGAAGAGGAAATCAAGCTTGATGCTTTTTACATTGAGAACTGGTCAATCTGGCTGGATCTGGTCATCATATTTAAAACGGTTCTGATTTTGTTGGGACGAAAACCGAAAGTCGATTACTAATGCGCATAGCACTTGTCCATGATGTCCTGAATCAGCTTGGAGGAGCTGAGAAGGTGCTGGAAAATTTTTTGGAGATCTGGCCTGATGCTGTGATTCACACAGTGTTTTATGATGAGCAGAAAACATATGGAGTATTCGCCAGATTTAAGAAAAGAATCAGCTGGCTTAATAGCTTCCCGTTTGCGCATAAACACCCTAGGCTTTTTGTAGGCGTGATACCGTTGGCTTTTGAGAACTTTCGTTTTAAGGATTTTGATGTGGTAATTTCCGATTCATCGTCTTTTGCGAAATTTGCCAAATCTCGTGGTAAGCTTCACATCAGTTACATTCATACACCAACAAGATTTTTGTGGACTGAACCCGAATATTTAAACAGGCAAAATTACCCGTACTTATTAAGGCTGGCAGGCAAGATAATCCTGCCTTTACTCAGAAGGTGGGATTATGCCGCGGCTCAGCGCCCCCATTTTTTGATTGCCAACAGCAAGAATATCCAAGACAGGATAAAAAAATATTACAACCGCGAATCATCAGTCATTTTTCCGCCTGTTGATGCAGATTTTTACAAACCCACGGGACAGAAGCAGAATTATTTTTTGGTTGCGTCCAGGCTGGAGCCGTACAAAAAGATAGACCTGGTCATTGAAGCGTTCAATGAGCTGGGCTGGCCCCTGAAAGTTGCAGGAACCGGCACAAACCTGGAAAACCTTAAAAGCATTGCGGGTTCAAATGTTGAGTTTTTGGGCCGTGTTACTGATGAAGAGCTAAAGCGTCTGTATTCAGAAGCCAAGGCTTATATTTTTGCCGCAGAGGAGGATGCCGGGATTATGGTGTTGGAAGCTCAGGCGTGCGGCACTCCGGTTATTGCATATGGAAAAGGCGGTGCACTTGAAACAATCGTCCCAGGGCAGACAGGAGAATTTTTCCCTGAGCAGTCAAAGGAATCCCTAGTTGCCGTATTAAGAAACTTTGATTCTGCAAAATACACCGCAGAGACCCTCCGCACCCACGCAGTTAAATTCAACAAGCAAGTCTTCCAGGATAAGATCAGAAAATTCGTTGAAGAAAAATATAAACAGTTTTACAAGATAGGGAATTAGGTATGGGTAACGGGTCTGGTCATCGAAGCGCTTGCGATTAGCACTGCGCTGAGAGGGCCAGCTCTCTACCATAACAAAGACTTAAGGTATATGAAAATTGGATTAGATTTAAGAATGCTTGGGGGAGGTTCTGGCATCAGCCGCTACATCTCTGAGCTCACTCAGCAGATTTTGGCTTTGGACAAAACCAATGAGTATGTTTTGTTCTTCAACAAACTGGATGAGCAAACCAAGTCGGCCTACCAAAAATTCGGCCACAAAATGGTTGAAACCGGCATTCCCCATTACTCCATGGCAGAACAATTTTCATTGCCATCCGTACTGAACAAGGAGGATCTTGATCTTGTCCACTTTCCGCATTTTAACGCCCCTATGCTTTACGGAAAAAAATTTGTTTCCACCATTCATGACCTGACACACACAAAATTTCCCGGCAAGAAAAAATCCCATTTTTTCCACCGCCTTGCATATAATCTGGTGATGCTGAATGCAGTTAAGCGCGCCCGCAAAATTATTGCAGTCTCCCAGTCCACAAAAAACGAAGTTATTGAGCACTTTGGCATAAATAAGGAAAAAATCCAGGTTATCTATGAAGGGTTTAATTCGATATATAAGGTAATGGACAGGGAGGAAGCGTTGGCAAAAGTCGCCAATAGATATAAAATTACTAAGCCATTTATACTTTACGTAGGCGTTTGGCGCCGCTATAAAAACATCCCGGCTCTGGCCAGAGTTTTTGACCGTTTGGTGAAAAGCGGACTTGATTTAGAATTAGTCTTAGCAGGCGAACCAGATCCATTTTATCCTGAAATACAGGAACAAGTTCATTCGATTAAGAATAAGGACAGAATAAAAGCGGTTGGCCGCGTATCTGACGAAGATTTGATGCTGTTGTACAATTCTTGCCGCATGTTTGTTCTTCCTTCCCACGCTGAGGGTTTTGGTTTGACTGCGCTGGAGGCTGCAGCTTGCGGCGCACCGGTAGTAGTCTCAGATATCCCAACCCTGCGCGAAGTTATGGGACACGGCGCAGAATACTTTGATCCGCAAAATGAAGACAATATGTTCGATGTCATAAAAGGTCTGGTTGTAAATGAGAAGCGGCTTGAGGAGCTTGCCAACGGCGCGCTTTCAAGATCCAAGCATTACAGCTGGAAACAGGCAGCAGAAGAAACTATTAAGGTATATGAATCAACCAAGTAAAAAAATAATTTTGGCGGGCGGGGGGACTGGCGGGCCAGTGGCGCCGCTTTTGGCAGTTGCCCGAGAAATAAATAAAATCGACCCAAGCATAAAATTTTTATTCGTGGGAACGAGTCATGGCCCGGAGCAGAGAATGGTTGCCGGAGCAGGAATTGATTTCGTTTCAATTCCAGCCGCAAAATTCCGCCGTTATTTTTCGTTGGCAAATTTTACCGACATTTTTGTTTTCTTCTACAGTCTTTTTAAGGCCTGGAAAGTCGTCAGGCGATTCCAGCCTGATTTGGTTTTTGGGGCAGGTGGTTATGTCGCCCTGCCGGTTGCCTGGGTTGCGAAGCTAAGTGGGGTAAAGATTGCAATACATCAGCAGGATGCCCGCGTAACTTTGACAAACCGCCTGATTTCACCGATAGCATCTTTGATTACCACGGCGTTTGACCGCACCGCAAAAGAATTTACCTCCGGCAGCGGCTTAAGCAAAGAGCCTCTGCAGGCTGCGGCCGAATGGGTGGGCAATCCTGTTCGCCAGGAATTTTTTACCCCTGTCAGTCCCAACGCCAAGCAAAAATTCGGCTTGGATGATTCATTGCCGGTGTTGCTTATTATGGGTGGAGCAACCGGTTCTGCCCAAATTAACTCTGTGGTGTCCGGATCCCTGCCGGAGCTGGTTAAGACTCATCAGGTTATCCATATAACAGGGCCGGGAAAAAACGGATCTGCTTTCCGGCACCGCCATTACCATCCTTATGAATTTTTGGCTGAGGACATGCCTGATGCAATGAAGCTTGCAGATATTGTCATTGCCCGGGCCGGCCTTTCGACAATTGCCGAACTTGCAGTATTGGGTAAAATCAGCATTATAGTCCCAATGCCTGATTCTCATCAGGAAGATAATGCGGCAGTGCTCAAAGATAAAGCCGCGGCTGTGGTTTTGGACAAGTTAGAATTCAATTCCAGCGATTTGCCGCGAATAGTAACCAGCCTGAAATTCAATGTTGCCCGCCAGAAGCTGCTGACTGAAAACATTAAGAAGATTATGCCTCATGACGCGGCAGAACGCATGGCGAAACTAATCATTGAACATGTCAGACAATAGACCAAAAATCGGTGTGGCTCTTTCTGGTGCTTCCGGACGCGCAATTGCACACATTGGCGTGCTTGAGGTTCTGAAGGAAAACAATATCCCCATTGATTACATGGTTGGGTGTTCTTCCGGCGCGCTGATTGCGGCAAGTTATGCCACTGATACCATGCCATATTTGAAAGAAACTTTTCAGAAAATGGACATGAATAAACTTCTCAGCCTTTGGACCACAAAAAACGCCACGGGAGGCTTGTTTAATTTAAGCAACGCTGATCCGGAATTCAGAAAACTCACCAAAGGAAAAAGTTTTGAAGAAATTGACCGCCCTAAGCTTGGGTTTGTTGCCGCGGACATAACCACAGGCGAACTGGTAAATATAACTTCAGGGGACATGATCAAGGCGTTCAAGGCCTCGGTTGCGGTTCCTGGCCTGTTTGAACCGATTATTATAGATAACCGGATTCTGGTTGACGGCGGATTGGTTAACATTGTGCCGACCAAAGCAGTCAAAGAAATGGGCGCGGACATTATCATTGGAGTGAACATAGCAGCCACCAAGTTTATATATGAAAAACGCCTGCCGATCTGGCGCGGCTACCGATTTATTACCAGACTGTTGGGCTTGCAGTTCTTCCGTGAAAAGATCTGGCCAAAATTGTCTTCACGTATTTTGTTCCAAATTGATTCCCAGTCTGACGTTTTGGAAGAAAAAGACATAAAAGTTCCGGGCGTCTTGTCCATGCTCGCCCGTGCCCTGGACCATTCGTTGAAGATTTCCGAACAATGGACTGAATCTGAAATGGCTTGCGACCTCATGCTTGAACCGAGAGTTAAGCATTTCGGCAAAACAGAGTTCAATAATCTTGATTTGATTTATAACGAAGGCAGGCGGGCCGCCCAACAGGCTGTGCCAAAAATAAAGGCACTTATTGAACAACACGGGTCACAAAAGAACACAGGAATTAAGTAAGAGAGGACGAATGAAACTGGAAAAAGTATCTCATGTCCACTGTATAGGAATTGGTGGAATTGGCGTGTCAGCCGTGGCGCGGCTGTTTCTGGCGCAGGGTAAAACAGTCTCAGGTTCGGATATCCGCGAATCTTCAGTCACTGAGGAGTTAAAAGCCCTTGGCGTTAGGATCATGATAGGGCATAGCGCTGAGAATGTCGGTCCAAACACTGAATTGGTCGTGCATACGGAAGATGTAAATGAAACCTCTCCAGGGTATGTTGAAATCGGACAGGGTAAAAAAATAGGGGCCGAGGTTTTAAGTTATGCAAAAGTGGTTGGTTTAATTATGCAGGGCATGAAGGGAATTGGTGTTTCCGGGACGAACGGCAAATCAACCACAACCGCTATGCTTGGGTTAATTGCCGAAAAGGCCGGGGCAGACCCAACCGTCATCGTTGGTTCAAAAATTCCCAAATTGCCCGGATCAAGCTTTCGCTCGAATACCAGGGTCGGGGAATCGAATATCTTTATAGTTGAGGCGGATGAGTACCACCGGCACATGCTTGATGCTAAACCGTGGGGTGTCATAATCACAAACATCAACGCGGACCATTTAGACTATTACAAGGACCTGGGGGAAATCCAGGAAGCTTTTAATGAGTATGTTAATGCTTTGCCTGACGATGGCGTTTTGATTTACAACTCCGATGACGCGCCATCGCAGAACATGGCGGAAACGGCAAGGGTCTCAAAATTGTCTTTTGGCTTTGGGGAAAAGGCTGACGTGAGGGCGCTTAATGTGCGCACAGAAGGGCGTAAGCAGAGCTTTGAGCTTATATATAAAGGCAAGAATCTGGGTGAGTTCAGTTTGGTTGTGCCCGGACAGCATAATCTGGCCAATGCCCTGGCTGCAGCTGCGATGGCGCTTGCATTAGGCATCAGTCCTGAGCATATAAAAACTTCCCTGGCCGAGTTTCCGGGCATATGGAGGAGGTTTGAAACAGTCGGGGAAGTTGAAGGGAAAATTTTGATTTCAGACTACGCCCATCATCCTGATGGCATTCTCAGAACTTTAGAAGCAGTAAGGCAGTTCTACCCGGATTCGAAAGTTCTAACGGTATTCCAGCCGCACCAGAAAAACCGCACCAGCAAATTATATAAGGAATTTTTGGAATCGCTAAAACCGTGCGACGGCCTGATTCTCACGGAGATATTCAGCGTTGTTGGTCGGGAGAAAACCAACATTAATATTACTTCCAAAACGTTGGCTGAGGATCTTAAGCCGCACGTCAAAGAAGTTTTTTTCGCGGAAGATTTAAGAGAAACTGAGAAACTTATCAGAGAAGAGGCAAAGAACTATCAAATCATTCTGTTTATGGGTGCAGGTGATATTGATACCCTTGCGCGGAAACTGGCACAATGATAATTTAGTCTATTTGTTCGTTGACTGGTCCGGATTTTAAAAGCTACAATATATGTAAATTAACGCAAGCCAAGGAGCAAACATGAACATTGCCATAAAAACCACGAATTTTGAAATGACGGAAGCAATAAAGGCATATGCGGAAGATAAAGTGGGAGCACTGGAGAAATTTGTGGATGCCATGCAGGCCAATATTGAACTGGAAAGGGACAGAAAACATACTTCAGGAAATGTGTTTAGGGCAGAGGTTATGATGACCGTTGGCGGCAAACAGTTAAGGGCGGACGCCAGCGCCACAGATATGTATGCGGCAATTGACTTAGTCATCCCTAAATTGAAAGAACAAATCGCTAAATATAAAGATAAGCGCGATACGTTGCAAAAAAGGGGAGCAAGGGCTGCAAAAAACAAGAATTAAATAGGGTTAGTGGTAAAAAATGGCTTATTTAAGCCATTTTTTACTTGTCTGGATTGACGGATTGCCCCCGTTATGCTAAACTG
This sequence comes from uncultured Candidatus Saccharibacteria bacterium, assembly GCA_964605735.1. Lineage (GTDB taxonomy): Bacteria > Patescibacteriota > Doudnabacteria > UBA920 > O2-02-FULL-48-8 > DASPNG01. Next base: position 160,598 of record CAZSDS010000001.1, read on the forward strand.
CTTGCATTCGTAAGTTGAACGTTCAACATCCGTCCAGGAGGACACTCATGACCGACGCCCGCGACCGTTACGGCGGCCAGCTGACCAGCCCCGCCACCTCAACGATGCATACGCCGCGTTTCTCGTCTCGCCTCGTCGCCGCCGCCGCACGCCGCGTGTAGCCACAAACCGGCTGGCCGCGGTTCGCACTGTACTACTCGTTTAGCATCTGTTCTCGCCTAAGAGGAGAGTGATGATGCCTCAGATTCGAGCACCGACGTAGTCACGCCAGACACCGGCGGCTGAGATTTGGGCCGAAGCTATCGGCTTCTCTGCCGCCACGCAACCCATTTACATCGTTTCGGTTTCCGCTCCTGAGCGCATTGGTTTTGATGAAGCCAGGACCGGATCGGCGGATCTCCATTTGGATCTCCGCCGCGAACGGGGCGCTTTGATTTGCCGCCCCATGCGACCGTGCGTCGCGATTAGTCGGCAGTCGTTAACCTCAGGGTTCGCCGCCGCGTTGCCGTTGCTTGCGCGCGACGGGTTCCCTTCTTCCCGGCCAACTCATCTCTCATTGAGTTGGCCGGCTTTATTTTGCAAAAAAATCCCAGAGCGGCAAGTCCTTGACGTTATGCTGTCGCTTATTTATGATAAATTCGCAATCCAATTCCGGGTTTGCAAAAACACAGGGAGGTTTTTACGACAAAAAGTGTGAGACGTCGCGTCGTTCGTGCCCCTCGCCCAAAAAGGCCCGCGGACACAAGCGCCGCCTCGCCAATTGGGCATTGGCCTGAACCCTGACTAGACGGGTTCTACCACCCACCACACTTTCGTTCGGCAATACCCGCATGCGAACCGGGATGTTAGCTTGCCCCTTAACCGCACAACAACGGCATCGAAGTGGCTAGCGCCCGGCTCATCCATAAGGCCCGCTCACTAGCTGAGACGGGCCTTTCTTTTTACCTTGGTTTTTAGTATAATATTGGAGCTAATTTTAAGTATTTTTCGATAATAACAGCCACTAATTACATGGGATTTTTCAGCAATTTATTCAGCGATTCAAATCAGCGCGTTATAGCCAAGCTTCAGGAACGAGTTGATGAAATCAACGCGCTTGAGCCGGAATTTGAAAAGAAGTCACAAGAGGAGTTAAGGGAATTAACTGCTGTTTGGAAAAAAGAGCTGGCAGGTTTAGCCGCAGGAGAAGGATCCGACCCTGCCGGAGATTTGGAAAAAACTAAAGCGTATTTAGATCAGATTCTGCCTCAGGCATTTGCGGTTGTCCGTGAAGCTTCAAAGAGAACTTTGGGTCAGCGCCACTATGACGTGCAAATGATGGGTGGTATGGTTTTGCACCAGGGGTCAATCGCAGAAATGAGAACTGGTGAAGGTAAAACTTTGGTGGCAACTTTGCCAATGTATTTAAACGCCCTGACTGGGCGCGGTGTGCACCTTGTTACGGTAAACGATTACCTGGCGCGCTGGCAGGCTTCCTGGATGGGGCAAATTTATCATTACTTGGGAATCAGTGTTGCGTCCATTCAGCACCAGCAGGCTTTTCTCTATGACCCGACTTACCAGCCGGAAGAGGAAGAAATTAAAGCCGTTGAATCACAGGTGGAAGGTTTGGTTTTGGACGTAAAGAACATGCGGCCAGTGAACCGACGCCAGGCTTATGCGGCTGACATTACGTACGGCACAAACAACGAATTTGGTTTTGATTATCTCCGCGACAACATGGTTTGGTCTAAAGACCAGATGGTCCAGCGCAGTGAGCCATATTTTGCCATCGTTGACGAAGTCGACTCTATTTTGATCGATGAAGCGCGTACGCCTTTGATCATTTCAGCGCCTGACACAGAGCCAACAGACAAATACTACGAGTTTGCAAAAGTTGTAAACAAACTGACCGAAGACGAAGACTACAACGTTGACGAAAAAAAGAAAGTTGCGACTTTAACAGAAGCTGGCATTGCCAAACTGGAACAGCTTTTGAATTTGAAAAATATTTACGACAAAGACGGAATCAATACTGTCCATCACATTGAGCAGGCTTTGCGGGCCAAGACTTTGTTTAAAAAGGACGTGAACTATGTAGTGCGCAGCGGGGAAATCGTTATTGTTGACGAATTTACCGGACGATTGATGTTTGGCCGCCGCTACTCAGAAGGGTTGCACCAGGCTATTGAGGCTAAAGAAGGAGTGAAGATCCAGCAGGAAAGCAAAACTCTGGCCACCATCACTTTCCAGAACTTGTTCCGCTTGTACCATAAACTTGCTGGTATGACTGGTACTGCTGAAACCGAGGCTGAGGAATTCCATAAGATTTATAAGCTGGAAGTGGTCCAGATTCCAACCAACAAACCGATTCAGCGCCAGGATTTGCCTGATCAGGTTTATAAGAGCGTGGAAGGGAAGTATCGGGCGGTGGCGCAGAAGGTCAAGGAACTGCACCAAATTGGCCGTCCGGTTTTGCTGGGTACTATTTCCATTGAGAAGAATGAGCTGCTTTCAAATTTGCTGACGCAGGCTGGCGTGCCGCATGAGCTTTTGAACGCCAAAAACCATGAGCGTGAAGCGCAGATTATTTCCCAGGCCGGGCGTTTGGGAGCCGTAACTTTGGCCACCAACATTGCTGGACGTGGCGTGGACATTATTCTGGGCGGGAACCCTGCTGATCCGGAAGAGCAGGCTAAGGTTAAGGAGCTCGGTGGTTTGGCTGTGATTGGTACGGAGCGCCATGAATCGCGCCGCATTGACAACCAGTTGCGTGGACGTGCAGGACGTCAGGGGGATCCTGGATCCTCTCAATTCTTCCTGTCATTGGAAGATGATTTGATGCGCTTGTTTGGCGGTGACAGGGTTATAAGGATGATGAACATGGTGGGCATGCCTGAAGACCAGCCAATTGAAGCTGGTTTGATTTCCAAAACCATTGAAGCGGCGCAGAGGAAAATTGAAGGCTTGAACTTTGATACCCGTAAGCACGTGCTTGAATATGACGATGTAATGAACAAGCAAAGAACCGTCATTTACAAAAAGCGCAGAGAGATTTTGGATAAGGCGGCGAGCGGCCAGGATTTGTCGGAAGAAGTCCTGGGCTTGGTGACAAAAGAAATTAAGGAGTTTGTTAATTTCCATTTTGCCCAGGAAGAGGTTGATTACAAAGAAATCTATCAGAACGCAGCGGCTATGATGCCTTTGCAGCCTGGTGATATGAAAGATGCCGGGGATGTCCAGCAAGTTGCTGAGCATTATATTTCGATTGCTGAACGCGAGTATGCGGCTAAAAAGAACCGGGTTGGGGCTGAGGTTATGGCGCAGATGGAGCGTATGGTTTATTTGCGGGCGATTGACATACTCTGGCAGCAGCATTTGGATACTATGGAGCATTTGCGGGATTCTGTGAGATTGCGCGGGTATGGCCAGCGCGATCCATTACTTGAATTTAAAAACGAAGGATTCCAGCTGTTCCAGCGCTTGCTTGATGAGGTTAATGCCCAGGTGGCAAACATGATTTTCAAGATTGATGTCATGCAACAGCCCGCGCCAGTTGTTCCGGTGAATAATGAAATCCCTGCCGGAGAAGAACCGGGAAGAAACGACCCATGCCCTTGTGGGTCAGGGAAGAAGTATAAACGCTGTGGATTGTTAAATACGGAAGAGCACCAAAAAAATCTTGTCAAAATGCAGGGTGGTGTTTAGGTATGGAAATTCTCTGGTTAATTTTAATTGTACTTGCGGGCGGATATATTGCTAAGTGGTTGTTTAGCGTTGCCAAGAGTAGTGGTAAAACAATTTTATCAAATGAAGAGCTAGTTAAATATGGAATTGGAGCAAGAAGACAATCGCGGAAATTTTTAACAATTGAAAAACCAAATGTAAATTTCTCAGAGGAAACAAAAAAAGTTCTAAACTTATTGGAAAATACGACTTCTAACTTATTTATTACAGGCAGAGCTGGAACAGGGAAGTCTACGTTACTTAAATATTTTCGTGCCACTACTAAAAAGAATTTGGTAGTATTAGCACCTACCGGAGTAGCTGCAGTTAATGTGCAGGGACAAACAATACATTCATTTTTTAAATTTGGACCGAATATTACACTTGATAAAGTGAGAAAGCGATATGGGGACGAAGCACAAGTTTATAAGAAACTTGAAACCTTAATCATTGATGAAATTTCAATGGTCAGGGCTGACTTATTCGACTGCTTACAAAAATTTTTATTTTTAAACGGACCGAAGCCTTTTACTCCATTTGGAGGAGTACAGACTGTTGTATTCGGTGATCTCTACCAATTACCACCAGTTGTAAAAGAAGAAGAAAAATATATTTTTAATAATCATTATAAAGGACCTTATTTTTTTAACTCTTTATGCTATTCTCAGGCTAAATTCAAAATCGTTGAATTAACACATGTTTACCGCCAATCTGATGAAGATTTTATTGAAATTTTGGATTCAATTCGGCTAAACCAAGCAAAACAACATCACTTAGATAGGATAAACCAGTGTTTTATTGAGGGATATGAATTGCCAAAAGAAGATTATGTTATTTCACTCGTTACAACAAATAATTCAGCTAGGCAAATTAATCAGAATAAATTAGATGCTTTGCCTGGTCAAAGTAAATTGTATAGAGCAAAAATAACCGGTGAATTTAAAGATACCAACTTGCCTACAGAAAATGAACTATATTTAAAACCTGGTGCCCAAGTCATGTTGCTTAATAATGATTCCAAAAATCGTTGGGTCAATGGCGATGTTGCTAAAGTTATAAGTCTTTCAGAAGATTCCATTAGAGTTTTGTTTGAAGACAAAACGTTTGATGATATTTCCCTAAACACTTGGGAGATGTCAAGATTTGTTTTTGATGAAGAAGCAAGGAGAATCAGGTCTGAAGTTATCGGATCATTTACTCAGTTGCCTATAAAATTAGCTTGGGCAGTCACAATTCATAAATCACAGGGCAAAACTTTCGATAAAGCAGTACTTGACTTCGGATCAGGTAGTTTTGCCACAGGTCAAACTTATGTTGCATTAAGCAGATGCAGGTCACTGTCAGGGTTAGTTTTAAGAACTCCAATTGCGGAACAGGATATTTTTATAGATAAAAAAGTAGTAGAATATATGTCTGATAATTCAAGCAGAATTAAGGTATAGCAATTAGACTAAAATTTGACTTTTTAGAAAAAGCGATGTATAAAAAATAAAAAACTATTTACACATTGGAATAAGATTAAAGTTAAATAAAAATATTTATTGCTCGTAGTAAACAAAATCCGCGTTGACAAGCGCGGGTCTTTGTTTTATATTTGAGACAAGGCGGCGTTTGCCGCTATTTTAATTCTAGCAATAAAGGAGCTAAATTATGGCAAAAAGCGTAAAAGTAACAAAAGAAAGTGATTCGGGAAGAAATCAAGAATTTATTGATACGAAGTCAGGGCGACATATGGGCAGATCTGACTTTGTGAAGAAGATTGAGGAAGGAAACTATGACGATTACCATGTTCGGAGGATTAATGGCGTGAAAACTCCAGTTTCTAATCCTGATCATAGCGAAGGAAATAATCTAGACTAATTATTTATGTCTAAACTAATTTTTGACATAGAAACAGTTGGCGAAAATTTTGATGAACTTGATGAAACCACTCAGGGTGTTTTGACGCGATGGATCAAACAAGATTCCGAAACTGAAAATGAGTATTTAAGAGCATTAGAAAATCTAAAGAATGGACTCGGGTTTTCCCCTTTAACGGGTGAAATAGTTGCAATTGGTGTATTTGACCCCGATAAAAATCAAGGAGGTGTTTATTTTCAGGCTCCAGAACAATACATTGCAGACTTTGAAGAAAATGGAATCAAATATAAGCAAATGAATGAAAAAGAAATGCTTGAAAAATTTTGGGAGATATCTTCAAAGTACCAAGAATTTATAAGTTTTAATGGGAGAGGATTTGATGCACCATTTTTAGCAATCCGATCAGCAATCCATAAAATTAAGCCGGCCAAAGATCTTATGGATGGAAGGTATTTGTATCAGCAGAAGAAAGTAACACATATTGATCTGCAGGACCAGCTTTGTTTTTATGGATCCGTGCGCCGTAAGGGGAGTTTGCATCTATTCACTCGTGCTTTTGGTATTAAAAGTCCCAAGTCAGAAGGAATATCAGGAGATGATGTTGGTAGATTATTTCAAGAAAAAAAATTTGTAGAAATTGCGAAATATAATGCAGGTGACTTATTCGCAACAAAAGAACTTTATGATTATTGGAATAATTACTTAAGATTATAGTTGAATATTAGAGCATAAAACTTGTCGTTGCCAAGTTGACGTTTGTTTACTGTGGAGGTAACATCCAGACAGTTCATTCAAATTAAATAATTTTATAATATTTTCTGTACCAAGATAGTGTTCTTAAAAGCATAAACCTCTTAATTATTCGGTCTTTGTATTCCCTAGTCGGCAACAAATTACAGAAGTGTGCCATTTTTGGATACAGATCAGCAAATACCAGAGGTATAAAAAATAGGCCTACCTTGCGGTAAGCCCCAGTTCCTTGCCCTCTTGATGTTCTTCTTGTGCTCTTCGTTCGTGATGCATTCGCATTCACCTGCGAGGCGCGCTGCCAGATGCGCATCTCGAATTGCGACTGCGAGCCTGCTCATATCGAGCTTCTTTTTCATAAATCCCCCTGATGACACAAGGCCTCGCGAAGAAGCTGGTAAGTAGTTTTCCGTTGTAACATTCCCACGATCTGAAAACTGAGTTGCAGTTCACGTGGAGTGCTTCCGGCCAACTTGGCCAAGCTTCGCCAGGTGGTCAAAAAGTCTCCGTTTTTGAAGCCTTCCTGTGCTGCAAGGTACAGCTTGATTCTGCGACTGGTTCGCCACTTACGTATTACTCTAAACACATTCCACCTCCTTTGACCGTGCATTCTATCTCAAAAAGGCAGGAAAGTCAACCCTAAATATATGAACTATTTTCTTATGAAATCTGAGCCTGAGAGTTATTCCATAGACGACTTTCAGCGCGACAAAGAAACAATCTGGACCAGCATCCGCAATTACCGCGCGCGCAATATCATGCGTGACGAAATGAAACCAGGTGATTTGTTTTTGTTCTACCATTCCATGGCAAAAGACAATGGCGTGGTCGGCATTGGGAAAATCGTAAAAAATAATTTGCCGGACGAAACTGCTCTTGATAAGAATGACGAGTACTATGACCCAAGAGCCACCAAGGATAAAAACCCCTGGATTGCCCCCAAGGTTAAGTTCGTCAAAAAGCTTAAGCGAGCCGTAACTTTGGAAGAAATAAAAAAGGACAAGCGTTTCAAAGACATGGTCCTGGTGAAAATCCCAAGACTTTCAGTCCAACCAGTTTCCAAAAAGCACTTTGACGCAATCGTACAACTAGCTTCTTAATTGCGCCTTTGATTTTTCTTTGCTAACCTGAGCAAAAGAACAGGAGGCGTGTATGAACAGGAAGCACGCAAAACTTCGTCTGCTTGTCCTGATCTCAGTCTTGCTGAGTTTTGGCCAGGCACCGGTCCACAGGGACGAGTCGCTCACTGTCTCGGCAACCCTAAGGAGAAGCAATCATCATCTGGAAACTGACTACTTTTACTTTGGCGAATATGGGTCGTTCCACGCCCGGCGCGGGACTGACCTGTACAGGTGGATGGAACTGCATCAGGACAACGAGGTCATGCTGACCGTGAAGAAGAAAGGCCAACGAGAGCTGTCTTGGCTTATTAAATAAAGTTCTTGCGAACACGCACTTAGTGCGAACATATTACTAAGTCTGATCCAAACGATCAGACTTTTTCTTTAAGCATTTGCGGAAGGCCATGCCACTGCATTATGATACATATGTTTGCTGACCCAATAGTAAATTCTCCAAAACATGATGAAAGAAAAAGCCTTGAGTGAAATAGCGGCGGAAATAGCCAGATGCCGGACCTGTAAAAAAGACAAAATCGGTTTGCCTGTGCCGGGAGAGGGGAGCGCTGACGCCAAAATCGTTTTTCTTGGGGAAGCTCCGGGAAAAAAGGAGGCGCAAACCGGCAAACCCTTTATTGGCCCGGCTGGGAAAGTCCTTCACCGGCTTTTAGCTCAAGCCGGCATCAGGGGCAGTGAAGTCTTCATCACCAGTCCTGTTAAATATTTGCCAAAACACGTAACCCCTACGCTGGAAGAAATCAGGCATGGTAGAAAACATTTGGATAAACAACTGGCTGTCATCAAGCCTAAGCTAATAGTTTTGATGGGACGGGTGGCTTGCCAGGCAATTTTGGAAAGAGACTATTCGCCGGCCCTTGATCATGGTAAAATTATCAAGTCAGATGGTGTCAGCTATTTTTTAACGTACCACCCAGCCGCATCATTGCACAATCCAAATTTAAGAACAGTAATTGCAGCTGATTTCAAGAAGCTCAAGAAACTAATAGCCAATTTATGATCCATGATTTAATAGAGCTGTACCATAAGTTAACCAACCCTGATGAGTTGTCCCTGCTTATGGATACGGTTCTGTCGGGCTGGTGGATTTATGTGGTCATGGTTGCCATCATTTTTTCCGAGAACGCCTTTCTGGTTGGGTTTGTCCTGCCTGGGGATTCTTTGCTGTTTACCCTGGGCGTCCTTGCCGGAGCTGGAAGAATCAATCTTTACGTTTTACTGCTTATTTTAATGGCGGCGGCCATTTTAGGGGATAGTACAGGATATTATTTGGGTAAGAAGACCGGGCCCAAAATCTTCAGCCGCCCGGACTCCAAACTTTTTAAACAAGAGTATGTCCGCCGGACACAGAAATTTTTTGAAAAGTATGGCGGGAAAGCCGTGATGATCGCCCGCTTTTTGCCTGTCATTAGAAGTTTTACTCCATTTATGGCCGGGGTAGGCAACATGCATTATTCAACTTTTTTGGTGTACAACGTCATTGGCAGTGTCACATGGGTTTGTTTGTTTACGATTCTTGGCTATACCCTTGGTAATGTCCCGATTGTTGCCAATAATTTTGAGAAAGCGGTTTTGCTGATTATAGTTTTGTCTTTCATGCCGCCGATCATCGAGTACATCAAACACCGCCGCAGTAAGTAGATACAAAAACTCCCGCCTAAGCGGGAGTTTTTTCTGTTCGCTAACGGGAGTTTATTTCTGCTGCGTTGTTGTCGATCAGTTCAAGTGTTGTTGGATTCCCCGTGTAATTGATCCGGCTGGCACCTGACGCCGTTGCCCGCAGGCTTTCCAATACCTGCAAGTCAGCCCTTGAAGAGTTGTACGCCTGGATTGTCGCGGCTCTGGTCCTGAAATTTTCTGCATCCAGTCTGCTAGCATTGCTCAGCTCAGCATTCATCTGATCCGCAGACCCGTTTAAGGTAATGCGTGCAGCCGAGCCCAAATCCAACCCCAAGACCTGCACTGAACCATCAAACTTAATCCGTGATGCGCCGTGTGCTTCAAGATTCAACCTTGGAACATTGCTAAAGCCCAAAATTTCCACGTTGCTTGCGTTATTTGCGTCCACGGTTTCCAGAACAGGAGTGGTAATTTCGACTGTTACCGGTCTGGTGATGCAGAACAAACAAATTCGGAAATCGTCATCCTCTTCTGAAATAACCAGGGCATTATCAATCACTTCCATGCGTACGCGGTTCAGTTTGTTTTGTTCGCCATAGGCCACCACTCGGGTTGTGCTGCCGTGAACAATTTTAACCTGGTGGTCGCGTTCCGTTTCAATCGAATCAAATCCGCTGACCTGAAATTCTTTGGACTGGTTTGGCCGTTCTTCAATGCTTTTTACTGCTGCTTGGACTTGCGGCGCGGAATCAACTGCTAAAAACCCGAATGTAAGCGCGCTGGAAAGCCAAAGAATGGAGAAAACAGCAATTAATGTTCCGGTAAATACGCTCTTTCTGCGCACAAAAGTGATTCCTAAAAGTAATGCCACGATCACCGGGATGATGGCGGAAATATAACCGGAAATGACCAACATAACGTATTGCCCGCCGTTGAAAACCTGCGCTATTGCCGGATCCACATAAGTGGAATCAGGGTTGAACAGCATGACGATCATCAGCAGGGTAAAGGCAAACAGACAGACAAACGCCACGGCAGTCATAACCAGACCAATAATGCTTAAGATAATCGGGATAAGCGCACGGATAAATCTTCCCAAAAGGTAAAACAGTTCGCGGAAGAAAAAGGCTATGACGCTAAAATTTTTTTTTCTGTCGGAATTTTCCTTGTGGCTTTCTTCGAGGTTGGCAACTGTGACAGGATTGCCTTTCATCTCCAGTTTTTCGGCGCCGGATTTTGCTTCAGGGACGATAATCCAGAGAATTATATAAAGCAGGATTCCGGATCCGCCGGCCAAAGTTATTGCAACAAAGAACAGGCGTGGAAGAATGGGATCAATGTGAAAGTAACTGGCAATGCCGCCGGCCACGCCTGCGATAATCAGGTCATCCGGGTTCCGGTAAAGCCTGCGGCTTGATCCTGGTGATTCCGTTTTCTGAGTTGCGCCTTTGTCGCCGGTAAGGTCCTCCACCGAACCCATGGTTTTTATAACCTCTTCAACCTCGCTCAAATTCACGGATTCTTTTTTTCGGTCAGTAACTTTACCGCTGAATTGTTCGGCAATTCGGCTTTCAATGTCGCTGATGACCTCTCCGCCGTATTCAACAGTGTCGAAGTGGCGCTTCAATCCGTCCAAATAGTTTTTCAGCCGATCGTAGGCATCTTCCTCTATGTTGAAAACCAGACCGTTGAGTGTGATGCTTATGGTTTTTTTCATAACTGATTGATTAATGATTTAATGGATTTATTCAATGTTTCGTAATTCTTTGCCAGTTCCTGGAGCACTCCTTTGCCCTTGTCCGTAAGCCGGTAGTATTTGCGCGGCGGTCCTTCCCTGGATTCGACCCAATTGTAGCTGACCAATCCGGATTCCTTTAGCCTGGAAAGAAGGGGATATAAAGTCCCTTCCACAACCAGCAGGTCGAATTCACGCAATTTGTTGAGAATGTCAGTGGCGTAAAGCTCGTCTTTGGCAATACTGAGGAGGACGGAGAATTCCAGAACACCTTTCCGAAACTGCGCTTTTGCGTTTTCTATGTAGTTTTCTGGGTCTTTGTTCATATTAGTGTAATTAACGGTTCCGTGTATATTATATATCAACAGTACCTTCTTATGCAAGGTACTAAATGTGGATAAAGAGTTTTGAGCTAAATCCCGCTTCCAGCTATCATAAACCTATGCAAATTACGTTAAAAGCGGCCCAAAGCGCGCTATATAAGCGCAAAGATCCGGTTAAGGCAGAATTCCTTAAGCGTTTTTTTAAGACTGCGAAAGGAGAGTACGCAGAAGGTGACCAGTTCCTGGGGATCACTGTTCCTGTGAACCGCTCCATTGCCAAGGATTTTCGGCAACTTCCTTTAAAGGATGTTTTTCAGCTATTGCGTTCAAAATTCCATGAAGGGCGGCTGATGGCGCTTTTTATTCTTGAACATCAGTTCAAGAAAAGCGACGAAAAAGTCCGTATACGCATAATCAAAGAATACTTAAGGCTGTCAGGGAAGTATGTGAACAATTGGGATCTTGTGGATTCCAGTGCGCCATACTTGCTTGGAAAATATCTGGAGGACAAGCCTCGGGATGTTTTGTATAAACTTGCGCGCTCCGCAAATTTGTGGGAAAAACGAATTGCGATCATCAGCACGTTGCATTTTATCAAGCAAGATGACTACAAGGACACGCTGGCTCTGGCAAAAATTTTAATGAACGATAAGCATGATTTGATCCATAAGGCTGTGGGTTGGATGTTGAGGGAAGTTGGAAAGCGTTCAGAAGAAACAGAGACCAAGTTTTTGGATCAACATGCGCACAAAATGCCGCGCACTATGCTGCGTTATGCCATTGAAAAATATCCTGAACCAGTCCGCAAAAAATATTTAGCCCAAAAAAAATGACAAAGTGGTTCTCCTTGCTTTCAGAAGAAGAAACAAAAATTTTCAAAAACCTGGCCAGTCCGGCAAAAATCCAGGATTACCTAGATCAACTGCGCATAAATTTTGAAGAAGATGGCGACACATGTTCATCCCCAAGAGTGGTCATCAAACGCAAGTCCGCCCACTGCATTGAAGCGGCTCTGCTCGCGGCCGCGGTCATGATTTTCCATGGCAAAAAACCTTTGCTATTGGACTTAAAAGCCAATAAACGCGATTTTGACCATGTGGTATGTTTGTTCAAGAAAGGAAAATATTGGGGGGCATTCAGCAAATCAAACCATGTTTCCTTGAGATTCCGCGAGCCGGTTTATCGCACAACCCGTGAACTTGCCATGTCATACTTCCATGAGTACTTCAATGAAAACGGGGAAAAAACCCTGCAAAGTTATTCCCGGCCAATGAGTTTGTCAGGGTATGAGCCGGACTGGGTCATTGCTGAAGAAAATTTGTGGGGAATAGCGAATGATTTGGATGAAATTGCCCATTTCAATGTGGTTCCCGGGAAAATAAAACTTAGGACCGCTGATAAATTTGAAATGAAGGCAGGAAATATGGTGGAATACACTTTGCCTAAGAAAAAAATCCAGAAAAGTGGTAAAATATAAGCAATGACAAAGACCATACAAAAAGCAATTGTTCTGGCAGTCCTGGCAGGGCTTGGCTTTTACGTGTACGCGAACTATCTGACAGCCTGCACCCAAACGCTTTACTATGACATTGGCGAGATTGATCCAAGGTTTGGCATCACAGAAGAGGAATTTGTTAAATTGGTTCAGGAAACCGAAACGGTTTGGGAAAAACCTTTTGGTACGGAGTTTTTCCAGTATAATCCTGATGCCAAATTCAAGATAAACCTTATATTTGATGACCGCCAGCAAAAAACAATTGATGAACGCAATTCCAGGTCAAACATCAGCAGTAAGGAGCAGGCGTATCTAGCAAACGTGGCTGAATACGAAGGGGCTTTGGCAGTCCACAATGAAACAAATGACAAATACGAGGCAGCGGTGGATGCATATGAGCAAAGATTAAACAAATACAATCAGGACGTGGACCATTGGAACAGGCAAGGCGGCGCCCCAAACCAGGAATACAACCGACTGCAACAGGAAAAAAGATTTCTCCAGTCAGAATCAAAGCGGTTGGAGAATGAGCGGCAGAAGCTGAACAGCGAAGTCACGGCATTAAACAGCATGATTGCCATAATCAACAGCCAGGCCAAGGACCTGAATTTTGACGTAAACGCATACAACGGAACTTTTGGCACAACCAGAGAATTCGACCAAGGCAGTTACAGTGGCAACGCCATTGACATTTACCAGTTTAGCACGCAGGAGGATCTCCGTTTGGTCGTTGCCCACGAATTAGGGCATGCCTTAGGCATCGATCATGTGGAAGATCCAAATGCCATCATGTATTATTTGATGGACAAGCAAAACATCAAGAACCTGCATTTGAGCGCAACGGATATATCGGCAGTAAGAAGTTCCTGTAATTTATAAGAAATAATGACAAAAAAAGAAATTGTGGTTGCGACCAGCGGAGGTTTTGATCCTCTGCACGTGGGGCATGTGAGACTTTTCCAAGAAGCCAAAAAATTGGGTGACCGTTTGGTGGTGATTTTAAACAGCGACGAGTGGCTTAAACGCAAAAAAGGTTATGTTTTCATGAACGTCAAACACCGCATGGAGATGATTCTGGCCATTAAAGGCGTTGATGAGGTTATGGTTTGGGACGATGGAACTCCAACAGTGAGCGGAGCGCTTCGCAAGCTCAAGCCGGATATTTTTGCCAAGGGCGGTGACAGGAGCAGTCTGGACAAAATTCCGGAAGCGGCCGTGTGCAAAGAGATAGGGTGTAAGATAGTTACGGATGTTGGCAAGGGCGGCAAGATTGAGTCCAGCTCCTGGTTATTGAAGCGCTTCTTGGACAACTCCAAGGACATGAAAAGTGCTATTGCTGTGAAGATAAAGCAAAAAGCAAAGAAGCGTTGACAAAGCGGGGGAGATTTTCTAAACTGTCCCGTTCCCCAGCGCTCGCGATAATTATATAATGACAACCATATGATACAGGACAACAATCAACAACAAACTTGGTACCAAAGATACGGTAAGTACATACCCGGCGTTTTGGGCTTGGTGGGTTTGGTTGTGGCCGGATTCATATTCCTGGATAAATCAGATTCAGATCTTTTGGACGTAATTACAGGCAACAAAATTGTTCCGGTTGCCAACGCTACTGTGGATGAAATCCATACATCTTGTGAAGCCAAAGGTTCAGGCGGTGACATCTTCGAGTGCTATGCCGTGAACTTCGACACTTACATGCGCTCCAACGGGGGAAGGAAAACTTTAGAGTTGCTGGATCAGCTTCAGAAAAAAGGCGGATACGTGCAAACCAATTGCCACCCGCTTTCGCATAAAGTGGGTAATATAGCTTTGCATGTGTACGGCTCTGTCCCGGCCGCTGTGCCGGAATACCTGCCGGTTTGCCATTCCGGTTACTATCATGGCCTGCTTGAAGAATATTTAGGCACCGCTGAAAGCTATGAAAGCGGAGTCGCGGAAGTTTGTGGCACTCCGGAAACCCAATCCTTCTTTAATTGGTTTCAGTGTACGCACGGACTTGGCCACGGCATAATGCAATTCAGGGACAACGAAGTGCCGGATGCGCTGAAGGATTGTGACCTTGTTGATCCGGCCAACCAGGCCAGGGAAATTTGCTATGCCGGAGTATTCATGGAAAACATAACCACTGACGAAAAAACCGGCCATCCAGCCAAGTACATTAAAAAAGAAGATCCGATTTACCCCTGCAACGCAGTGGAGTCTCAGTACCGCAGCGCCTGCTATTTCCTGGCCAGCTCCCAAATCCTGAAACTCAACGGCTGGGATTTTGAAGACACTTTCAAGCAGTGCGCCAAAGCTGAAGAGCAATATCGCTTCCTCTGTTACCAAAGCCTTGGCCGTGATGTTTCCGGCTCATCCTTGAACAATGACGCCAGGGTAAAACAGCTCTGCGGCTTGGCAGGCGAAGACACTTATGCCAAGTCTGAGTGTTACTTCGGCGCTGTACGTGATTACACCAACAGAGTGGGCGAGTTTGATGAATCCATAAGGCTGTGCAATTACATAGAATCCGAATTTCAACAGCGCTGTTATGAGGCAATTTTCTATGACATGGCCCAGTACAAGCAGGGACAGGCGTTTCTTGATGTGTGCGCCAAAATGCCGGACAATTTCAGAAGCCAGTGTGTGGTGCGGCAGCAATAACGGGCTAGCAATAACGGTTTAAGAAGCATGCTGAAAAAACGTAAGGAGGCACCGTATGTTGACCAGAATGACCGTCAGCTTGGGGCCGTTGTTAAAAGTCTTTCAGGATGAAAATTTTCCGGAGAAACGGCATCCGGCACTGTTCAGGTTTTTAGGCAGTGTCCGGGAGGGCCTGCAGAAAAACCAAACCGGTCAGGTTGACCCCCAGGTGTTCTGCGTGGGGCTGTTCCACCTGATTATGGGCATGGGCGCCAGGGAGCGCATCTTTGTGTCCTCTAGCCTGCCGGAGATTTGCGAAGCAGTGGAAAAACTGGGCGGCGATTATGTTCGTTTCGCGGCCGGAATGCGTGAGCACTATCAGCGCTTTATCCGCCCTGCCGTCAACCGTCCGAATTCATGAGGTTGGTGAGCATGTCTGCCAAAAAGCTGAATCACCCGAATCTTTTCCCCGGGCCTCCTCTGCCCAGGCATGAAATTTCTGCCGGAGTTCTGCAAGCTGTTCAGGTGATTGAAGTTAAGGGGTGTCGGATTTATCTTTTCAAAGCGTTGATTGCCCCGCCTCATCCCAGGGCCAAGGGGGTTATCTTCGCCAGGAAAATCAATCTGGCATTCCGGTACTCAGGGTACGAACCGGTGAACAGTAACTTCTTGCCCGAGGCGGTTGAGAGGTTTGATCCAGGCGTAGTCACTACAAACGCGAGAGTGTTTGCCTTGGATCCAATCAAGTGGGGGCGAGCCCAAGCCGCCATTTTTACGGGTGAAAAGTGGGAGATCGTTTGGGAAGCAGTCAGGCCAGAGCATGAAAACCTTTTTCTGGTCAGCAAAAGACTGCATCCGTATGCAAGGAGGGTACAGGGTAAATTATTTTAAGCAGCTTTGGGCAGCTGCTTTTTTATGCGGCGGCTGGTTTTCCAGCCGGCTTGTGCCAAAAATAGGGAATTGGTATACTTAGCCAGTAGTTTTTACAAATTTTAGATAAGAAAGAACATGAAACGAAAAGGCATATTTTTCAGGGTATTGGGGATACTGCTTTTGACAGTCGTGGCTGGGGCAATTGCTCTTCCTGACACAAACGTCAATCTAAATTCCGTTAAAATCCCGTTCGAGAAAAATTGGGATTTGAAACTTGGTCTTGATCTGCAAGGCGGCACTCAACTGGTCTATGAAGCTGACATGAGTGATATCTCGGCTGATGCGCGCGCAGATGCTTTGAATTCAGCCCGTGATGTCATTGACAGGCGGGTGAACGCGTTCGGTGTATCTGAGCCGTTGGTTCAGGTTTCCGGCGACAACAGAATTATTGCTGAGCTGGCAGGGGTAAGAGACATAAATCAGGCAATCGAGCTGATTGGTCAAACTCCGTTTTTGGAATTCCGGGAAGAAAATCCCAATCCGCCTGAACTCACTCCAAATGAAAACGGTGAGGTTGTTGTTGACACTGATTCCATTTTTCTTCCAACCCAGCTAAGCGGCAAACAACTGGAACGCGCAGTTTTGAATTTTGACCAGACAACTGGCGCCCCTATCGTTGCCTTGCAATTTGATGACGAAGGAAAACAGCTGTTCAGCCAGTTAACGCAAAAAAACATCGGCAAAAGGATTGCAATTTTTCTTGATGGAGAAATTATTTCCGCGCCAACAGTTCAATCCGCAATCGATAGCGGCGAGGCCATCATCACAAACATAGGGACAGTCAATGAAGCCAAAGAGCTGGTGACCAGATTAAATTCAGGCGCTTTGCCTGTGCCAATCAAACTCATTTCCCAGCAGAACGTTGGTGCTACTTTGGGTATTGATTCCCTGCAAAAAAGCGTCATGGCTGGCTTGATTGGGTTCATCATTGTGGCGCTGTTTATGATCATCTACTACCGATTGCCTGGTGTCCTGGCAGTCATTGCTCTGGTCATTTACACTCTGATTTCATTGGCAGTATTTAAACTTTTCGGAGTGACATTGACGCTGGCCGGAGTTGCCGGATTTATTCTCTCCGTTGGTATGGCAGTTGACGCCAATGTCTTGATTTTTGAGCGCATGAAAGAAGAGCTGAGGAAAGGCAAGAGCCTTAACCAGGCAGTGGATGACGGATTCAATCGCGCTTGGTTGTCAGTCCGCGACTCCAACGTCTCGAGCTTAATCACAACTTTCATCCTTGGTTACTTTGGCACAAGCATTATCCGAGGTTTTGCCATCACCCTGGCCATTGGTATTCTCATCTCCATGTTTACGGCAATTACCCTGACCAGGACATTGCTGAAAATAGCCGCGAGAATGAGTTTCCTGAGCAATGAAAGATTATACGGTGTAAGAGTAAAGGAGTCAGCAAATGCTTAATATTATCAAGTATTACAGGGTTTGGTTTGGTATTTCTTTGGTTTTTGCTATTGCTTCCATTATTGCGCTTGCAGTTTACGGCTTGAATTTTGGCATCGACTTCAAAGGCGGAACACTCAGCCAGTTGAGGATTTCCGAAAATCCTGCCTCAAGTGAGGTTAGAACTGTCCTGCAAGAGAATGGTTATGAAGGAGCTCTGGTCCAGCCGGGCGATGAAGGGATCTTTATTATCAGAACCGGCCCGCAGGAAAAAGAACAACATGATCAGATGCTGAAAGTTTTGGACGACAAATATGAAGAAGTTGTTGAAGAGCAATTCACTTCCGTGGGCCCGGTTATTGGCCGCGAATTGGCGAACAAAGCTTTGTGGCAACTTTTACTGGTCTCGCTGGCTATCATTCTTTACATTGCTTATGCTTTCAGAAAAGTCACCAAGCCGGTTTCCTCCTGGAGGTTCGGCGTTACCGCGATAATCGCATTGCTTCATGACTTGCTTGTGGTTATTGGGGTGTTTGCAGTGCTTGGCCATTTCTTTGGCGTGGAAGTGGATAGTTTGTTCGTCACCGCACTTCTTACTGTGCTCGGATTTTCAGTGCATGACACAATAGTTGTTTTTGACCGTATCCGCGAAAACCTGAGGGTGCGCGCCGGACAGTCGCTTTCTGAGATAATCAACAACAGCATCAGCCAAACCATTGTCCGTTCCATTAACACCACTTTGACGATTGTCTTTGTCCTGGTTGCCCTGCTTCTTTTCGGCGGTGAAACCATCAGATACTTTGTCCTCGCCCTGTTGTTAGGCGTGGTTGTCGGCACTTATTCTTCCATTTTCATTGCCAGTCCGCTTCTGCTTTCCTGGCATAACTGGGAATTAAAAAGAAAAGGCAAAACAGCCTAGCAGTATCAGATATTCCTCTAAAACCCGCCAAAAGCGGGTTTTTTGCGTTGCGGTTAGTGCTCCTTGACAAGCTGAGGCATTTGTGCTATACTTTAGACAATTTCAAGAATATGTCAGAGACTAACGACACAAAGCCAAGCATTTTGGACGCAATAATGGGTTCTCAAACTCAGACCAATCTGAACAATTTTGAGCCTGCTCGGATTGTCGGTAACCTCCTTGCCCAGCTAAAGGACAGAGACCGCCAGATTGTGGTCAAGCGTTTTGGATTGGAAGGCCAGCAAGTCGAGACTCTTGAATCAATCGGACAGAAATACAACTTGACCCGGGAACGCGTCAGGCAAATCGAAAAAGATTCAGTGGCGTTTCTCAAGAAAAAGAACGTCAAAGACATGCAGGAATCGTTGCAGTTGATTTTTGACACTGTTGTTGAACATGGGAATATTGCCAGTGAGGAGTTCTTGATGAAAACCATGCTCCTTAACAAGCCGGAAACCCGTGAATATTCTGCGCTTAAGTTTTTGATTTCATTGAGCGAACAGCTTAAATACCACAAAGAAACCAACCAATATTATTCAGCCTGGTCTGTAATTGGCTTTAATATGAGCAAATTGGCTGAAGTCACTGATGAGTTCGTGAAAATTTTGCGTTCTTTGGGGAAAGTCGTCACTCAGGAAGAGCTCTACGCTAAGTTCAAGGAGACTGACTACTACAAAACACATGCTCCAGAGTTGTCAGATCGCGTTTTGCGCAGTTACCTGAACATTGCAAAAATTATTCAGGTTAATCCGTTCAACGAAATTGGCTTAAAGGATTGGTCAGAAGTGAAGCCCCGCGACGTAGGCGATAAGGCTTATTTGGTTTTAAAACATCATGGGAAACCGGAGCATTACTCAGTAATCACCAAAATGATTAATGAACACCGTTTTGATGACCGCACTGCATACCAGGAGACTGTTCACAATGAACTGATTAAAGATGATCGGTTTGTTCTGATTGGCCGGGGCATTTATGCATTGACCGAGTGGGGTTATAAGAAGGGTGTTGTTGCCGACGTGATCAAAGAAGTGATTGAAAGCTTTGGCAGGCCTTTGTCGCGTGAAGAAATCATTAATGAGGTTATGAAACGCCGCCAGGTTAAAAGAAATACCATCCTGGTTGGCTTATCCAACAAGAAATATTTCCAGAAGGTCGGGAAAGACAAGTACGATTTAGCAGAAACACAAATCTAAGCAATTGCAAATGTTTGATGAAACTTTCGGTGACACCCTGCGATTAGTCGAAATTATCTTAGTAGACTATTACGGGTGGATTCCCTTTGTTTGTCTATTTATATGGATCGGGTACCAGCTCTGGCTGGAACGGCAAATAATAAAATATCTTTCCACCATCAAGTGGGTGTTTTTGGAAGTTCGCGTAGATGAGTTGAACGAAAAATCCCCAGTGGCAATGGAACAGATATTTGCTTCGCTCCATGCCATGATGCAAAACTTTACGCTTGGTGAAAAATGGACCGGGAGAACAGCTTTGCATTTGTCCGCGGAAATCGTCAGTATTGGCGGACGCGTTTCATATATTTTCAAAGTTCCTGAGAGATACCGAAATCTGCTGGAAAGCGCTTTGTTCGCGCAATACCCGAAAGCAGAAATCAGAGAAATTCAGGATTATCTGGCCAACCTCCCGCGCAATTATGATCCGCAGACATCTGAGTTTGAAATGTGGGGGACCCAGCTGAACAAACGCGCAGACAACGCTCTGCCTATCCGAACCTACAAGCAGGCAGACCAGTTCTTTGAACATTCAGAACAGAAGACTACTGTTGATTCTCTGGCAGGCATTTTGGAAGTTATGAGCAATATTTTGCCGCATGAATTGATGGCAATTCAAATTGTCATCAAACCCCTTAATGATGACTGGAAAAAGAGCGGCGTGGACCTGGTTAGCAAGATGAAAGGAGTCCCGCCAAAGGCCAAACCTCCTGGGTTGTTTGATGTGATTTTCGTGCAAGGACCTGGCATGGTTTTGGATTTATTGCTTGAGGGGCTTGGGTTGAAAGGTGAGACCGAGCCTAAAAAGGAAGAAAAGCCTCAGCCTCTGACGCAGTCCATGACTGATTCGGAAAAATTTAATATTGATGCGGTGGTGGTTGGCCTGAGCAAGCTTAGCTATGAAACCAAATTCCGGTTGCTGTATTTGGCGCCCAAAGACAAGTTCAGTAAAGGCATGCGCATCCCGGAAATTTTGGGCGCGTTCAGAAATTTCGACAACCCCCAGCTTAACGGATTGAAGCCTGACAGCGCGAAAGTCACAACAGACGCCAGCTTTAAGCTGTTCCAGAACCTTGAACAGCCTTGGCTTGACCATAAAATCAAGGTCCGCAAAAATAAATTTTTGAAGTGGTTTAAGGATCGCGGGCATTGGGAGGGTTCGGGTAAAACTATTTTCAATACGGAAGAGCTTGCGACTTTATTCCATTTTCCACAGGCACCGAATGCGCGCGTTTCCCAGCTTGAGCGCGTTAATACCGTTAAGTCTGCCCCTCCTATTGACCTTCCGGTCGGATAACATTAAAATACACAGTCTCTTATGATAGCATCAGACAACGACATTACGCTGTTTGCCAAAACCAACTTCCGAAACAGGGAAGTGCCTTTTGGTATCCGCCGGGATGACCGCCGCCGCCACATGTACGTGATCGGAAAGACGGGTATGGGAAAAACCACCCTGATCGAAAACATGGTTGTGCAGGATATTATGAATGGCCATGGCGTGGCGTTTGTAGATCCGCACGGAGACTCAGTTGAAAAGATCCTGAATTATATACCGGCGAATCGCATCAATGATGTAATTTATTTAAACCCGGCTGATGTTGATTTCCCAATTGCATTTAACCCGCTGGAAGCGGTAGATCCAAAGCACAAGCATCTCGTTGCTTCCGGTTTGATGGGCGTGTTTACCAAAATCTGGGCCGGTGTCTGGTCTCCCAGGATGGAATACATTTTACAGAACACCATCCTCGCGCTTTTGGATTCACCCGGCAACACCATGTTGGGGGTGGCCCGCATGTATGTGGACAAAGCTTACCGCAAGAAAATCGTTGACAACATCAAAGATCCTGTTGTTAAGTCATTTTGGGTTGATGAATTTGCCAATTACCAGGACAAGTTCCGTACAGAGGCCGTGGCTCCGATCCAAAACAAGGTTGGCCAGTTCCTGTCCAACGCCATCATCAGAAACATAGTTGGCCAGACCAAAAGCACAATAGACATGCGCAAAATCATGGATGAAAAGAAGATTTTGCTTCTGAATCTGTCCAAAGGACGCATCGGTGAGGACAGCTCTGCTTTGCTTGGCGCCATGATCATCACCAAGCTTCAGCTGGCCGCCATGAGCCGCGTTGACGTGCCGGAAGAGGAACGCCCGGACTTTTACCTTTACGTTGATGAATTCCAGAACTTTGCCACGGAGTCATTTGCCAGCATTTTGTCTGAGGCCCGCAAATACCGTTTGAACCTGATTGTCGCGCACCAGTACATTGGCCAGCTTGTTCAGGATAAAAACACCATTGTCCGGGATGCTATTTTTGGGAACGTGGGGACTATGATCACGTTCCGTGTGGGCGCTGACGACGCCGAGTTTTTGGAAAAGGAATTTGAACCAGTCTTTACTATGAACGATTTAGTCAACCTTTCCAAGTACAGCATTTATCTTAAATTGATGATTAATGGCGTGGCTTCCAACCCTTTTTCAGCCACAACCCTGCCGCCTATTGCTGAGGCTACTGGAAACGTGGACAAGGTTATTCGCGTCTCCCGCGAGCGTTATGCTGTGCCGCGGCAGATAGTTGAACAGAAAATCAGCAAGTGGTTAGGCGCTGAATTCCACGCGGAAGCCGCTAAAGCTGAAAGCGATTCAATGGATGAGGAGGGGGTTTCAGATGAGCTCCGTTTCAGGCACGCACAGCCAAAACCATCTGTGGTCCCAACTCCAGCAAGGACAGCTCCAGTGATGCAATCAGTGTCGGTTCCGGCCGAGCCGATTCCGGTTTCAACCCGGAAAGAACCGGTCTCAACTCCGATTACCAAACCTGAGCCGAAAAAAGAGAATAAACAGGAATCCAAGCCAGTGGAGCAAAAAGGAAAGCATTCGTCTAAGAATCATGACAAGCATGCACGTTCCCATCAACCGCAAGAGCGCAGGTCAGAACAGTCAGACAGGCATCCAGGAAGGCGTTCCGGAGACAAGAAGAAGCACGAGAACCCTATCTGGGAAACAGTCACCAAGCTCACCACAGACAAGATCAAAAGCAGTGTCGAGAAAACCAACCAGGCTTTGGATACCTTAAGCAAATCGCTTCAGGACTCCGTGGTTATTGACAAGCCTAAATTCACGCCGGCGCCAAAGATAAAAGCTCCCGAGCCGGTCATTCCTGCCAAGCCACGGACACAAGAAACTCATGTCATTGAAAAACCTGTCCAGAAGCAGGAAAAAAATGACTTCCTGGATCTTGGTTTTACGGAATTGCCAGAACCGGAACATCAAGAGGCTTTGCCGCGCCATTTCAGCGAGCCTGAACTTCCTTCACATGATGTGCACCCGGATAACCCTGCAGAATCACCGCACGAGAATATTCAAGACCTTATTTCGCGGCATGGCGAGATAAAGCCGGGGCAAACCATCAAGTTTGATTAACAAGGATTCCCGACGCCGCAAGGTTGATCGGGAGTCTTATTTATGGTAAAATATTTTTTGTTTAAGACTAATCCAATGACCAGAGCAAACAAGAAAAAAACTGTTGTAGTGGGTCTCTCCGGTGGGGTAGACTCCTCGCTTACTGCAGCTTTGTTGAAGAAACAGGGCTATTTTGTTATTGGCGTTTTTATGAAGAACTGGTCTGATGATTTTGGCGATTATGGCTGTACTTGGGCTGAGGATGCGGAAGATGCGCGCAAAGTCGCACAGACTTTGGATATACCATTTTACGTTTGGAATTTTGAAAAAGAATATTATGCCAAGGTGGTCGAATACTTTTTGAAGGAATATGAGGCGGGTCGCACTCCAAATCCCGATATATTGTGCAACAGCGAAATCAAATTTAAAGTCTTTTTGGAAAAGGCTATGGGTTTGGGTGCGGATTTTGTGGCTACTGGGCATTATGCCCGGGTGCGTAAAAAGGAAGGCGCTTACCAGTTGCTGAAAGGCATTGACCCGTCTAAGGACCAGTCATATTTTTTGTATAGGTTGACCCAGGAACAGTTGGGCAAGGTTTTGTTTCCCATTGGCGAATATCATAAGAGCGAAGTGCGGGAACTGGCGAAGAAATTCAAACTCCCAACTTATGCAAAAAAGGATTCGCAAGGCATTTGTTTCATCGGGAAAATCAATGTTACTGAGTTTTTGAAAGAGCATATAAAGGCTGCTGCAGGTGAGATTGTTACAGCCACTGGCCAGGTGGTGGGCAAACACTATGGCTTGCCATATTACACCATTGGCCAGCGCGAGGGGATTGGAATTGGTGGGCAGGGTCCGTATTATGTAGTCGCAAAGCAATTTGATTCAAACAAGCTCCTTGTTACGAACAATAAGAATGATCCCGGGCTTTGGAAAAGGGAGTTTACGGTGGGTGATATTAGCTGGACCGGAAATATACCTCAAATGCCAAGCAAATTGGGGGTTACCATCAGATACCACCATCCTGATTGCCAGGCCTTGATTAATTCATCGGAAAATGGTATACTTAATATACGTTTTGATCAACCGCAAAGAGCGATAACACCAGGACAGTCTGCAGTCATTTATGACGGCGATGTATGCCTGGGTGGAGGAGTGATCGAGGAAATTCTTTAGGAGGGACCATGAGTGATCCGTCAGCTAGTCGGCGTAGCAGTCGCATCGGTTCACGTGCCAAGTACGTTGGCGCGCGTCGGTTTCGGCGGGTCAGAAGGTCTGCAAGTCCCCAGGGCAGCTTGATCGAGTATCAGGTTTCCCCGGATGCTGTGAGCTTCGATGAAGTGCTCAGAAACACGGACACTGCTCGTCTTCCTCAGCAGACCGACATGTCTCCACTTGCGGACGGCGCCTTCCCTTGCTTTGAAGACGCCCTCAATTGCAAGAATGGCTACCACTAGCCGCAATCACACCCCGACCGTTTTTGAAACGATCGGGGTGTTCATTTTGTTGTTGTTTTGCTATAATATTGGTGAATTATTTAGTAAAACTAGGCAATATGAATATAAAAGACCTGCCATTTGGCGAGAACGAGAAGTTCAATGTAGTGGTGGAAATCCCTCAGGGAAGCCAGGATAAGTATGAGTATGATGAAAAGCTTGATGTTATTAAGCTGGATCGCGTGTTGTTCAGTTCGCAAACTTACCCTGCCAATTATGGATTCATACCCCAAACGCGCGCAGAGGACGGCGACCACACTGATGTGGTTTTGATTACAACCAATCCGATCAATTCAGGATTCATTGTTACTGCCCGCCCAATCGGATTTATGGAAATGATTGATGGCGGAGAAATCGATAATAAGATTATTGCCGTGCCTACTGAAGACCCAAGGTTCAACGATATACAAAGCCTCGATGACTTGCCGGAGCATAAACTGAAAGAAATCCAAAACTTTTTCGAGACTTATAAACTGCTTCAAAACAAGAAAGTGGAAGTTAAGGGTTTTCAGGGCAAAGACCGCGCCATTCAGGAATTGGAACAGACAAAAGCAGCATACTCAAAAGAATAAAAAATCCCGCTCACTAAAGAGCGGGTTTTTTGACTAAAGGGGTGCAATCCCCAGTTTTTGGAGAAACTGCGTGTCGTTCCACTTGGCTCCAACCAGGGTGGGTGGAGCGTCCAGGTGTCCGTCGTCGTCAGGCAGAGTTGGTGTGTTGAGCTGATTTCGATCTTGAAGGATCTCCATCACAACCAGAGGCGCCACAAAGAGTATTACTGCGCCGAGAATTTTAAGCATGGCAACACCCCCAGGAAGGTTCCTCCGAAAAGCTTTGTTAAATTATAACACAAGCAATCGGTGGATCGCAGACTACATCATGCCCTTGAATTTTTCCATTAGGATCTGTTTGAGCTGGCCGTTGGCGTCATTGTAGGCTTGCTGGATGTTGTTTTCGATCTCAGAAGGGGATAGCTGGGCTTCAGGAGATACATGGACGCGTTTTATTTCATAACTGCCGTTAATGGCGATTTTCAGGGTGCCGTCTTTTGAAACACCTATGACTTCTTCTGATTCCAGTTGTTTTTTCATTTCCCGTGCCTGCTTTTGCAGGTTATACATGTCTTTAAGTTGTCCGAACATAGAGTGAGTGGGGTTAATTACAAAGCTAGGATATTATACCATGAGACGATAAAAAAAGCCGCAGCAGTATTGGCGCTGTGCGGCGGTGAATCGGTTATTCAGATGAAGCCTTGATCCACCCGAAAACCGAAATTAGCGAGAGGGTTACCGAATACGTTGACACAAGGACGAACAAAGCCGTCGGTAATACGTAGAACAGCTGATGGATGGAGTAGGCAAGTACTGGCAGGAGAATGCCGGCTGCTGCAACGGTGTTTACAATGCCAACCAGGGCTTTACTGCGTTGATCTACTCTGATGGCAGGATTCTTCCAGGTGTCAAACACTGACTCTGCTTGTTTTTCGGAAGCTTCGTATTCCTTCCACTTCCGGTGCAAAAGGAAACCACCTTTTGCCACAAAGCCCAGAGTCCCGGCAACAATGAAGCAGGCAAAGGCCAGAGATGCCGCGGTGTTGACCACAGCCGCCAAATACACGGCGAAGATGGACAAGCCGGTGGCGGCGATCGTTGAAACCGCTTCCACTGAAATAACCTGGAACAACATGCCCGTTCTGGCCACAGCCCCTCGCATGGTGACGTTGGTAAGTTCTTCCAGAAATTTCCTATTCAGACGTTCATCATAGTCACTCATTCACTCCTCCTTTAGAGCATTCAGGGAATAGGATATGATATATAAAATAGCCTGTTTGGTCAAGGGTGTATGTACGGGGGTTGGGGTTGAAAAAAGTAGGTAAATGTACTAGAATAAAGTGTGTTTATTGGGGTGTAGCCAAGCGGTAAGGCAGTGGACTCTGAATCCACCATTTCCTAGGTTCGAATCCTAGCACCCCAGCCAAAGAAAGTTTTTGACTTTTGTCGAAAACTTTCTTTTGTTTTGAGCGGCTAGGATTCGAACTCATTTGGTTAAGAATCTTGAGCACAATAATTCAAGAAATTGACGAAATGCCGGCGAGAGAAGTCGAGCCGGCCTAGCACCCCAGCCATGAAAATTCACCCGTAAATTCGGGTGTTTTTTCTTATGCCTAATTTCACTTTCGGACATTGTTCGAATTTGTTATGCTTTGATTATGAAAAACACCGAACTTCACCTTAATGATTTTGGAATTAAATTCTGAGCAATTTACCTAAGGAAGCTCTTATTGCGGAAGAAGATTAGTTTTCTAGTAACAAACAATTTATTCGAACCCCTGCAAAAACATGACAAATTACTCAGTTAAAACCGTAACTGAATATATCAATGCCTCGCCAAAAACCGCGCGCTCACACCTGAAAGAAATCAGGGCTGCAGTAAAATCCGCAATCCCAAAAGCTGAGGAAAAGATTGGCTATGGCAAACCTTACTATAAAACCAGCCGTTGGGTGGTTGGTTTTGACGTTTACAAGAACCACATTGGTTTTGAGATTTGGGATGGGCAGTTACCCTCCGAAAAGCGCAAATCTCTGGAAAAAAGCGGATACAAAACAGGGAACAAAACTTTCCAAATCCGATTCGACCAGAAAGTGCCGACTGCCATGATCAAGAGAATAACCAAAACCCAGGCAAAAAGGGAAGAGGTTAACCTGGCTAGCAAGAAAGGAGTTAGAAAATAAAAATTCTCCTTAAAAGAATTTACGAAAAACCCACAAAATCGGATGGTGTAAGAATTTTGGTGGACAGACTCTGGCCGCGCGGGGTCTCAAAAGATGCCGCTAAACTTGATATGTGGCTGAAGGATATTGCCCCGAGTACGGAATTACGCAAGTGGTTTTCGCACGACCCCAAAAAATGGGTTGGCTTCAAGAAAAAATATACAGCTGAACTTAGAAAGAACAAGGATGCTGTTGTAAAACTGAAACAGTTTTTGAAGAAGAAAAAAGTCACTCTGCTTTATGGAGCAAGGGATAATGACCATAACGAAGCAATTGTAATCAAAGAGTTTTTTGAGAAATAAAAAACCGCCAGATTTTTTCTGACGGTTGTTTATTATTTACTGGAAGCGGTTCGGATTTCTATCAAGCTAATGGCAACACCTGCAAGCAGTCCTCCTATAGCAGCCACGAAACTGCCCGCCCCTAAGTCCATGTACGTGAAATTATTGTTTGGAATAAACACACCCCCTAAACCGAAGAATAGTAAGCCGTGGATTAAGCCTGCGAATGCTCCCGCGGTTATTGTGTGAAGTTTAATATTCCAGTTGTCTATCATAAACGCTGGAATTAGATATACCATTGTCACCAGCCAAGTAGGTATGTGTAGAAAAGTGTCGCCAGGGGTATACGGTACATCATAAATGAGCATTTGCATGAAAACAAAAACAAAAGCTGTTATGGTTGCTGCGTAAGATTTTTTGAATAAACTTGCAGATGTTAGGAATGTTAGGATTACAATAAATGCAGTAACAATAACACCTAAATTGCCTAGTATCTGATGTGGTCCTGCAGGTAGAAATGGGCCGAAGAATATCATCGTTACATTAAGAAATAATCCCACAAAAGCCGGGCCAAGTGTATTGTTGTGTTTATAGGAGGACTCTTTTCTTAACAGAAGTGAAAACAAAAATAGGCCAGCCATAGCCGCAATAAAAATTAACAAATGCGGTGGGCTCCAAACTATGGTTACATCTCTCGGGTTCTCCACTTCTCTATAAGCATGAAGAACTGTATCAATCAGCCCGGCAATGGGGAGGACCGTAGCGATGACAGCGAGGTGTTTCCACATAACATTTGATGTCACACTGTAAGCTTTCCAGCCCAGGAAAATCGTCCCGATTGCTCCAATGTGAATAAAGAGGTGAGGGAAAGCAAACAAGGATTCTACCTGCCCAGATAGATGCCAGTAAGCGTCAAAACTCGCACCAAAAGATCCGATAAATAATAGAATGGCTGTCCATTTTATATAAAAATTTTTATTTTTTGGCATTTTGTTTCTAACAGGTTTTTCTTTCATTCATTATACCACAGTTTTTATTTTGCAATCGGCCTTTCTAAAGCAAGAAAAAAGGGCGCTAAAATCCCTAAAAGAAAGTCTGCCAACAAACAAATATTGGTAAATACGATAAAATTTTTATTCGTATGGTATAATTTCCCTAAGATAATTGATTTTCGAAACAAAAATGACGGAATTATTGATTGAGTACCGGGAGTTTATTGTTCCATTGCATGTGCTTGCTACTACGCTCGGGTTAGGCGGGGCGATTGTGACTGACTTCATGTTTATGAGGTTCTTGAAGGACTACAGAGTAAGTGCGGAAGAAAAAGAAACACTAGACAACCTCTCCTTGGTTATTTGGGGCGGTTTGGCCTTGCTTGTTTTGACTGGGCTCTTGCTCTTCTGGCCATACAAGACTGTTTTGCTCCAAACGCCCTTTTTCCAGATGAAAATGATTGCAGTGGGTGTAATTCTGGTCAATGGAATTTTTTTGAATTTCTTTGTTTCTCCAAAACTGACTTCGATTGTTTTTAATGATCCCAGCCAGAATTCGCCGGCTGTAAACAGGGTCCGAAGACTGTCTCCGTTGTTTGGCGGCATTTCCATCACTTCCTGGCTTTATACTTTCTTTTTGGGTTCAATGAGTTCTTACCTTGATTACTCTTTTACTTTTTTGCTTTCTGTGTACTTGGTTTTGCTGGCAAGCGGAATCAGTGCAGTTTTTTTGGTAACAAAATTAAAATTTAGGAAAAGAAGGATTGAATAATATGACACACTACGTTTGCGATGGCGGCTGTCAGGGCAATGCCCCTGAACCAGGTGTATGCATGATGGCAACCTGCCCAAGACACGGCATGCCTTTGCGTGAGTGCAATTGCACGGACGGACAGCATAAACAGGATCAGGAACAAGTCCAGGAAAAGGAAACTGTATGAGGGAAACTCCAGGGTCCTTACCTGAAGAGATGCTGGAAGATGATGACTGCAAATATTGCAGTGGGAGCGGCTGCGTACACTGCAGGGGCAAAAAAGCTGATGCATCCGTTCAGGCGCAAATCAAGGCTAATCTGAAAAAACTGCGTGACCTGGATAAAGAGGCGGAGTTAGGATCAAAATTGGTTGAAGATAATATTGCTGACAGGCCAGATTGGCAAGAGTTAAAAAAACAGCTCAGCCAGAAACCTGACACTAAAAAACACTGAGGCGTTTCATAAAAAAGACCTAACCGAAGTTCGGTTAGGTCTGGTGCTGTGCGTAGCACGCGCTACTTGATGCGCCGCAGGTTACGCTTGCGGACGCTTTTTTCGCGTGGCGGCGCCGGGCGCGTACGCTGGAAATTCCTCATCTCCACGTATGAGTTTGGCATTCGCTCAAGCATCTTGTTTACCTTGCGCTTGATGAGGAGCCTGGCGCTGTTTTCGCAGTAGGCCAGGGTGTAAACAAACGCCCCTTGTCCTGCGCTGGGTTTGGATGGGATTTTTGGCGCTTCGGGACAGAAGGCCCTGTACTCCCAACGCTCCGCCGGTGTCTGCTGCAACGACTGTTGTTTTGGTAGCAAAAGGTCCTCCTTGACCCTGAAATTCAAAGCAGTATATCTTATTTTGGCATACTTGTCAATGCTCCCGCAAGCAAATTGAAACTCATAAGGGAAATCCATATAATAGAGAAAATCATTAAGTCAAAATACTATGGACTTTGACATTAATTTTTGGGCGGTATTGGTTGCGGGATTGGCCAGCATGGTTACGGGTTTTATCTGGTACGGCCCGGTTTTCGGGAAAATTTGGGGAAGGGAAATGGGTTTTGATAAACTAACCCAAGACCAGACTGAAAACATGAGAAAAGAAGCCCAGCCTAATTACATCCAGCAGCTGGTAGGCGCCATTTTGATGGCTTTTGTATTCGCTCATGTGCTTGAGTCTTTTGATTCCAATTCCATCGCGGAT
Organism: uncultured Candidatus Saccharibacteria bacterium; assembly: GCA_964605735.1. Classification (GTDB taxonomy): domain Bacteria; phylum Patescibacteriota; class Doudnabacteria; order UBA920; family O2-02-FULL-48-8; genus DASPNG01. The sequence goes on from CAZSDS010000001.1 coordinate 191,259, forward strand.
GCGTTGCAGGGGGCTTTCTGGGTTTGGCTTGGATTTATTGCACCGGTTAAGTACAGTGAGGTGCTCTGGAACAACAAATCATATAAATTGTTTTTCATTGATTCACTGTATTTCTTGCTGAATCTTGTGGTTTTTGGAATCATCTTCACCCTCTGGAGGTAGTTGTGCTCTAATACAGTGGATTAATTCAAGGTAAGCATTAGACTAAACTTGAAATTAATTCATTTGTTTATGAATCAGTTCACAGCAAAGAAACTTGGAGAAGTGCTGGCTTTTGCCAACATTGGCTTGGAAATTATTGAGAAAGGCAAAGGCACCCTGACTCGCATCTTGGGTCAGAATTCCGTGGATGCGCTGGCTAAAATGACACAGGAACAGCAGGCAAACATTCAGGAGATTGCAGGGCAGAAACAGGTCCTTGATGCTGTTCGGGCAAAATCACAAGGGACTGAAGAGAAACTCCGGCAGATGCAGGATTTGTATTTGCAAAATAAATGGGACGACGAGTCGGAACTGCTGGAGTGGTTGGGATTTTTTGAAGGAGCGGCGCTGGTGCATTGGAAGCTTGTAGAAGGCGCAGCACAGCACTCGGATGACAATTACCTGGCCAGGGTGGTTAACAAGAGCCTGACCATGCATCAGGCGCTGTTGTTTAAGATTTCAGAAGCCATTAAAAGGATTGGGGGGCATAAAGCAATGGCAACGTAGAAAACAATGACAACATAAAAAGATTATGGTAAAGAAATTTATTCTTATTGTTATAGTTTTGGTTTTGGCTTATGCGGCCGGAGTTGGCATAAGCTATTTGATCAAGAATGATAACGATGGTTCAAAACAAACAAATTCTTCACCGGACCAGTCTGCTCAGGCTGGAGCTGATGATGAAGATCAGGAACAACTGCACCAGTACACAATAGAAGCCTTGCGAAACCGCGAGTACGACGGCGGAGAGCTGGTTATTGAGCGCGGTTTGGGGGATCAAGGTTCGTTTAAAACGTATCTGGTGTCATATATGTCCGACGGATTTAAGCTATACGCATTGATGAATGTTCCTGATATGGCAAAGCCTGAAGGGGGTTTCCCTGTGATTATTCTTAACCACGGCTACATTGAACCGACCGTCTATAGCACCATTACTTCATACCGGTCGTATATGGACGCTTATTCCAGGCAAGGTTTTCTGGTTTTGAAACCTGATTATAGAGGGCATGATGATTCAGAGGGCGAGCCAGTTAGTGCGCACATTTCTCCAGATTACACCGTTGACGTATTGAATCTTATAGACGCTGTGAAGACTTACCCGGATGCAAACTCTGAAAAAATCGGCATGTGGGGGCACAGCATGGGCGGAGGGATAACCTTAAGGGCGCTTGCCGTCTCAAAGGACATTAAAGCGGCAGCATTGCTTGCCGGAGTGGTCGCATCACCAGAGCGGTTTTATTCATATTGGCAGATGTTGCAAGGCGATCCGCGGGTACCTTCATGGATCAAAGAAAACGCGCAAAGGACTTTGGATGAATTTGGCACACCGCAGCAGAATCCAGATCTCTGGCATGCCATTTCCCCTTATTCCTACATAAATGAGTTTAATACCCCTATTCAAATTCACCACGGAACGGCAGATCCGGATGTTCCAATTGTTTTCTCTGAAGAATTGGAAATGGCTCTAAAAGAGGCGAATAAACCAGTGGAATATTTTGTGTACCAGGGCGGTGACCATAACTTGGCAGGTGCAGCGAGATCCCCGGTACTTTCGCGAACTTACCAATTCTATAATCAACACTTAAAATGAGACCCGCTTGCAATAGGGTCTTTTTTGATGAAATAGCTGAAATTAGAAGATCGGCAAAGGATTTGCTATATTGAATAAGTAATTAAACCTTGCCTGATGGAAGACAAAGAACAAAATCTGGGGAATATAGTTGATTTTCTGTTTGAAATGGGCATTTTGGCGAAAACTCCTCGCAGCGGGTTCTATTTTTTGGGGAGTGGTAACCAGTCAGTGGCCGAGCACATTAACAGGGTTTGCTATTTTGGTTTTACGCTTGGGCTTTTGACTCCAGGCGTTGATGCCGGAAAAATTCTGAAAATGTGTCTTCTGCATGATATCTCTGAAAGCAGAATTTCGGATTTGAATTACGTCCATCAACAGTATACGGAAAGGCACGAGCATAAGGCGGTGCAGGATTTAGCCAGCAAATTGCCGTTTGGTGATGAAATATTGTCATTGGTGAAAGAATATGAGGCCAGAGAAACTATGGAATCCAGACTGGCAAAGGATGCCGACCGGCTTGAATGGCTTATGGCGCTTAAGGAGCAATTTGACACTGGCAATGCACGCGCGGCTTCATGGCTACCTTCGGCCTTGAAGAGGATGGATACGGATATTGCAAAAGAGCTCGGCAAAAAAATTATCGATACTCCGTCAGACAACTGGTGGTTTTCCAACAAAGAAGATGATTGGTGGATCACACGCGGAAAAAAGAAATAAAAAATTAACCTGATTCTTTTGAAAAGAAAAGTTTACATTGCAGTTTTTACGCTATTCGGAGCATTGATGGGGTTTTTTCTGCATGCGGTTTTAGAAATACTTGTAATCAAGCTGATGTTGTCGGATTTCGAAAAATATAGCCTGGGGCTAAGCTGGAATTCGTGGATGATGATACATACAGTTGGCGTAGGGGCGTTGATTGTGGGTTTTTCTGTCTGGGGGAATATTATGGGCAAACGTTGCTGGAAATATCTTTATATCGACGGCAAATCTAGGTGGGGAAATAAATTAAAAAAGGATTTTTAATATGCCAGAAAAACTGACTGACAAAAAATGTGTTCCATGCGAGGGCGGAGTTCCGCCTTTCGACAAAAAGAAGATTTCTCAATATTTAAAACAACTGCCGAAGGGCTGGATGGTTGCAGATGACAAGGCGCTGAGAAAAGAGTTTAAGTTCAAATCTTTCCCGGATACGATAGCTTTTGTAAATAAAGTCGCTTTGATTGCGCAGGAGCAGGGGCATCATCCGGATTTGGAAGTGCACTACAGCAGGGTACTCGTTGAATTCTCAACACATGCTATTGGCGGGCTCTCAGAAAACGATTTCATCATGGCTGCCAAAATAGAAAACTAACGTTGGCGAGCAGACCGATAGCTTTACAAAAACGTTATTTTGTGTTACACTATGCTCCTTATAGACGAGGAGGAACATGGCTATCAAAGATGGCGTGAAGAGCTTGAGCCTGAGTCGGCTTCGCGAGGTTCAGGCCACGCTCAAGAAGCAAGGTCGAAGAGAAGCCGCAGATTCGTTTTGCGAGCTGATCAATCAACTTGAAGATCTCGGCAGGGGTTCGATCGCATATCACGATCTCTCAATGAAACAACAGGAATCCGTTGACTGGGTAGCCAGTTACGGCAATCGACAGGCGTAGCGCCTAACATTTCGGCGGTCCACTTTTCTTGTGGACCGTCTTTTTATTCCTCTTGACTAAGCCTGAGCAAACGTTTACAATGTCCCCAGTTAAATATTTATATGCACAAATACTCCCAAAAGCATAATATCGGACTTTTTGTATCCCGCATGAATTCGGGTGTTGTTTTGTTTGGGCAATTTTGGCATATATGAACTTTCGATAAGCCGAAATAAAAAAGATTGCCCTGGCGAGACAGCACAGGGTTTTTTGTTGTCTCGGTAACAACAAGCCAATGACTAGGAGGAGTTATGACTGAGAAAATCCCGTACATCCGCGCAGAGAAAACTATTCTCCGGCCAGTATCCGAAAATGATGTTTCCTTGTTTGTGCGCTGGTACAATGATCCAGAAACTCGTTCTTACTATGGGCACGCGTTCCCAGTTATGGAATATTCTGAGCGGGAGTGGATCAAGAAATGCGCTCTGAATCTGGAGAAGAGGACCGATTTTACTTTCGTGATAGAAACATTTGAGGGTGAGCCTATCGGCAATATGTCACTGCACAGAGTGGATTTTATGCACCGAAGCGCAACGACCGGGGCTTGCATCGCCAATCCTAGTTACCGGAATTCCGGCTACGGGTCCACAACCAAAATGCACCTGCTCAGGTGGGCATTCCATGAATTAAATCTTAACAGAATTAATTCCAGCGTTTTATCCACCAATCCACGAAGTGTGAAATACAGTGAAAGGTGTGGTTATAGGGTGGAGGGTATAAGGAGGGAAGCACTTTACAAAGACGGCAAGTATGTTGATGAGATAGTTTTGGGCTTGCTTCGTAAGGAGTGGGAGCCTCTTTGGGAGCAGTATCAGAAAACAGGTCGTTTGAAGTGATCATTTAGACGATCCGCCTAGGTGGATCGTCTTTTTTCTTTTTGCTAGTATTAACGCAAGCTATTTGTCCAATTGATACATATGAAGAAACTTCTTAATCTTGTTTGTATAATGGAAGATGATCAGGTTTTGCTGGGAATGAAAAAACGCGGTTTTGGCGTTGGCTGGTGGAATGGTTTTGGCGGTAAGGTTAATGAGGGGGAGGGTATGGAGGATTCGGCGATTAGGGAAGTGCAGGAAGAGGTTGGCATAACAGTGAACAAGTTGATTCCCCGAGGCATATTGAATTTTACGTTTGATGATGACGATAAAACCCTGGAGGTACATTTGTTCGAAGTCCGTGACTTCTCTGGTGAGCCGGTTGAAAGCGAGGAGATGCTCCCTAAATGGTTCAAGTTTTCAGAACTGCCTTATGAAAAAATGTGGGCTGATGACAAATATTGGGTTCCGTTGTTTCTGGCCGGTAAAAACATTAACGCAAATTTTCACTTTGATAAAAACAAGCAGGTAAAAACATACAGCATTCAGGATTAAACAATGACAAAAAACGTATTAAAAATTATTGGCGCGCTTGTTTTGTTCGGGTTGCTGCTTCTGTTTGCATTCAACTGGGATATGTTGAGAGGCGCTCTGCCGGCAATAACAGGTCCGGATGAGAATATTGCCGATATAATCGAAGAAAACAATAATGCCAAACCTGGTGAGAATGCTACCAACTTCCCATTAAGGTTGCCAGATAACTTCAAAATAGAAATTTTGGCCAAGGATTTGCCGGGAGCTAGGGTTATGGTGTTTGACCCTGTAGGTGATTACTTGTACGTGAGCCAAACATCACAGGGTAAGATTACGCGTTTGAAAATGAATGGTCCGTCTGTGGTTGAGCAAGAAGGGGTTTTTGATAATTTACGAAGGCCACACGGGATAGTTTTTGATACTGATCCGGTTATACAAGGTGTTGAAGCGTTCCAGAAGTTGTATATTGCAGAGGAGCACCAAATCACCACGTGGCTGGTTGATTCTACTTTGCCTAGGCAGAAAATTGCTGATCTTCCTACTCAGGGAGGTGGACATTTCACACGAACTGTTGAATTTGGTCCGGATGGACGCTTGTATGTTTCCATAGGTTCATCCTGCAATGTTTGTGATGAAAATGATCCAAGACGCGCCGCTATTTATGTCATGAACAAAGACGGCAGCGGTTTTCAGCAGTATGTAAAAGGCCTGCGCAATTCAGTTTTCTTCACCTGGAGCGACTTGGACGGCAGCATGTGGGCAACTGAAATGGGCAGGGATAATCTGGGGGACAATACCCCGCCCGACGAAATTAATGTAATCAAAGAAGGTTCTAATTACGGCTGGCCTATCTGCTACGGACAAAATATTCTCGACACGCAGTTCGACAAAAAAACTTACATCCAAAATCCATGCAGTGAACAGGCTGGCACCACAGGCTCCAAAGTGGACCTGCAGGCGCACTCAGCGCCCTTAGGCTTGGATTTTGTGCCTGAGGAGGGGTGGCCAGAGGATTATTGGTATGACTTGATAGTGGCTTATCACGGCTCCTGGAACCGAACCACCCCCACCGGCTATAAATTAGTCAGAATAAAGCTTGATGAAAACGGCAATTACCAGGGAATAGAAGACTTCATAACCGGATGGTTGACCGGCAATTCGGTATTGGGCCGGCCAGTGGATGTCATGATCCAGCCGGGCGGAGTTATGTACGTGTCTGATGACCATGCAGGCGTTATCTATAAAATTTCACTGACAGTCCCGCCAAGATAACAAAAAAAGCCCGAGAGGGCTTTTTTTATCGGGCAATATGTATCAACACTTCCTTTTGGGCGATAATTTGGCCGTTTGAATTTTTAGCGACAAAGTTTATTCTGTAAGGACCAGTGCCATTCCATGTCCAGCCACTGACATCAACCCAGGCGCGTTTATGCGGAGCACCGCTTGAAGAATCATTGAACATTGGATTTAAAGTGTCCCCGTCAACTTGCCAGAACATCGTGTAACTGTCCAGTCCCGCGTTTTGTAAAATTGACTGGAAAGGTTGGACGCCTGAAACATATGTTCCGTTGGTTGGCCACCAAATTTCAATCTGTCCGGAGCTTGGCGGCGGATCAGGGTTCGGGGGCGGGGTGGTGGAAGACCTTTTTGTCCATGACACTTTAGCCACGGCGCCGCCACCGTTCTCATAGTACTGGACTTTCACCAGTTTTGATCCGGCTGTTGTAGCTTTTGCGATGTTGTATGTTGTTGGAGGCTGGTCCACCCACTTGTCCAAAATCAATTCGTTTCCAAGCCACACGCGGATTCCGTCATCAGACGTTACTGTAAAATCATAGGTAGCCGAGTCAAAATTGAAATTTCCCTGCCACTGAACACTGAAAGTTTCTGGATCAATGCTTGGGTCCGGAGAACCGGTACCCCAGTCGAAGTTAATATTGCTGTCAGATCTGGTTATTTTCAGGTCAGTCAGGTCCGGGTTGTTGTAGTAACAGCCTGCGAAAGCGTTTGTGCCTACATTAGTGCATGCCGGAGGAGGATTTGGGTTTGGGTTGGCTTGGCCAACCGAGAAATTCGCTTGTTCTTTCCAGAGGTGGTTCGGCGACCAGCCTGGGCCGAATATGCCGATAAAAATTTTGTATGCTCCTGGAGAATTTGGAGTGAACTGTTCAGAGTAGTTTCTGGTTTGGTTTTGGCTGAAATTTTGGCCTTCATAAAACTTTTGAAAGACTTTTGCGTTGGATGAATTGTAAATTTCCAGATCAACAATCAAGTTGTTTGTTGAATTTCCAGTATTGGTTACGCCAGCGTTGATTGTAACTGGTGAGTTGACAGCAGGGGATGATGGGGAAACTGAAGCTGTCGTGTTCAGGGTTGGCGTGCCGGTTGGAGGTGGGGTTGTCCCTCCACCTCCCCCTGAGAACCAGTTGGTCATGACTTGTTCAGCTGGTTTGTTTTGAGGAGTAAACCCTATATGTCCGTTTCCACCCGCATTTGGATCAGTTTCCCAATCCCAGAAACTGACACCAACCATGTAGCTTCTGTTGTTCCAGTACTGGAACAACGCTTCATAGGCATTGGCTTGAGTTTGGCCATTATACTCGCCGCCTGAATTCCATTCCCAGGGTTGGGTATGGGAACCCGTATAGCTTCTGTATCCAACCTCGCTGAACAGAATTGGTTTGTTCCAGGTTTGGTTCAATGCCGCAATTCTTGTGTTGTCCCACATTTGCCACCCGCTGACAAAAGAGCTGACTGAATTGTCGTTCCAATCCCTGTTCAGCCAATAATACGCGGATATTCCGATATAATCCAACGCATCCCAGAACTTGATCCGAGGCGGTTCGGTGTTATCAAAACTTTCGCCCCAATTGGCGCTATAAGTAAGTTTGCCGCCGTATATAGCCCGGACGCTGGAGATCATGTTTCGCCAGGCTTGGGTGTTGCCGGAGTTATGGTCATCAGCGCTCATGCGGATCAGCTCAGTGCCAAGCGTGAATTGCTCAACTCCTGTGCTTTGCCCGATCCCGGCGTAGTGTTTTAAAATGTTCCCGTAGTTAGTGTACCAGTTGTTTCGTTCCGCACCGTTCGGGTCAATAAAGGCGCGCCACTCCCCGGTAAAAAGCTCAATATGCATTTTGAAATTCACGTTCAAGCCGATTGAATGCGCAAAATTCACTCCATCTATTAGGGATTGATCAGTTGGAGTATTCCATCCTCTCTGCAGGTCCGCAGAAAAACGGTTGCTTTGATAATATGGTATGACCAGGGTTACGTAGTTGGCACCAGTGGCTTTGAGGTCACGCAGTGACTGCTGGTATGGTGAGCTCCCAAAATCAGTGGTGTGTTTAGGCACCACACTGGCGCTCTTCTCCCAATTCGACACTGCCGCTTGGCTTGTTTTTGGAACAACAGCAAAAGCTACAAAAAGAATTGCTGCCGGCCACAGTTTTTTCATTACTTTGAACATATAATTTATTTGGATAATAATTAGGTTAAACATATTATTTTGTTATTCAAACATAGGGTCAACCAGACAAAAGCGACAAAAAGCAATCGAGTCAAAATTGTTTTTTATTTTGTTTGTACATTCATGTAGAATAGAATTATGAATATACTTAGAACCAGGTTAAAAAACGGCCTTATTGCTGAATTTTTGCCTCCTAAAACTGAATCAAGGCGGGTAGTTGTGATTTGCGACGGCTTGCCTACAGTTCCCAGTAAGAAGGGTTTGATGGAATTTCTTTCAAAGCACGGGTTTTGGGTGTTCCATCTAAGATATGGGGGCACATGGGAGAGTGAGGGAATTTTTTTGAAACATTCTCCGCATCGGGACGTCTTATATCTACTGTCACAAATAAAGACTGGCATCACTGATATTTGGGGAGGGGGGAAATATAAAGTTAAGGCTTCGCAAGTGATTGTTGTTGGGGCAAGTTTCGGCGGCACCTGTGCTTTGTTGTGTTCGCTGGACAAGAGGGTGGACAAGGTTGTTTCAATTTGCCCGGTGATTGACTGGCGTGAGATGAAAAAAACCTCGGAGCCGATTCCTGTAATGTTCAGGCTCACTAAACTCGGCTTCGGGCCGGCGTATCGTCCTGAAAAAAGAGCTGCGGAAAAACTGGCTTCCGGAAAATTCTTCAACCCGATCAATCATATTACTGAATTCAATGGGTCAAAAGTCATGCTGATTCAGGCAATGGATGATGATTTAGTGGCGCCGCAATCGACGAAAAAATTCGCCAAAGAGATTGGCGCAAAATTCATTTCCTTCAAAAAAGGCGGACATTTGAGCTCAAGAATTTTGGGAGAACCCAAAGTTTTTAAGGAGTTTAAAAAATTTCTTAAACAAAAAACCGCCAAGTGAGGCGGTTTTTTGTCAGTCTTAACTTTAGAAAATTGAGGTAATTCCAAAGATTGAATGCAGGCGTGGTGAGGCCAAAATTATAAACTGCACCAATAAGGTTATCAGCACGGCCCAAACCAGTTTCAGATTCGTCTTACGGAACCCATGGATCAGAAACGCCACAATCATCTGAAACAGGATTAACAAAGTGAATGTCCATGTTCGTGCCAGGGTCAGATTGTTAGTCATTTCATATACGTAGGTGTAGGCAATAAGACAACACCCAGCTACCACAACTCCGATCCCGAGCAGAAACCCAATTTGTTTGGCGGTAAACAGTGGTGCGTCTTTGGCGCGGGGTTTTTTCAAAAGTGCGTTAGCTTCTTTAGGGTCAAGGGCCAGGGCGAGAGCGGGTAGTCCGTCAGAAGCCAGGTTGATCCAGAGAATCTGAACAGGCAAGAGGGGAGCTGGCAATCCAACGATCAGGGCGAACAGGATAGTGAAAATTTCGCCGATGTTGGTGGAGATCAGATAACGAATTGCCTTATGGACATTGTCATAGATGGTACGCCCTTCCTCCACAGCGCTGACAATGGTTGCGAAATTATCATCAGTGATGACAATGTCAGCTGCTTCCTTTGCCACATCAGTTCCAGTTCTGCCCATAGCAATCCCAATTTCCGCCTGCTTTAACGCCAAAGAATCGTTTACACCATCTCCCGTTACAGCCACGTTATAATTCATCCTTTGGAAAGCTGAGACAATTCTGAGCTTGTCTTCAGGATTTGTGCGTGCAAAAACAGTGACTTTCTGGAGGACTTCGGCCAATGCTTCGTCTGTGTATTTCTCGACGTCTTTTCCGAGCACTACATGGTCACCGTCCTGAGCCAAACCAAGTTCATTGGCAATAGCCATGGCTGTGTGCTCGTTGTCTCCAGTAATCATGACAGTCCTGATTCCTGCGCGCTTTGCCGCCATAATTGCGGGGCGGGCCTCCGGCCTTATAGGGTCAGACATAGCAACAAAACCAAGGCAGATCAGGTCAGACTCAACTTCGTCCCGTTGGTATTTTCTGGCATTAACAAGTCTGTCTTTGTAGGCGACTCCGAGCACCCGGTAGCCTTTCAGCGAAAGGTTTTCATAAGCCTGGATTAACCGTTGCCTTGAGTCCTGGTCAAGGATTTTGACTCTGCCATCCTCAAAATGTCTGCTTGAGGATTTAATGATGTATTCCGGAGATCCTTTGACCAGCGCTTCCACTTCGCCGTTTATGTTGCAGACCACGCTCATGCTTTTGAGTTTTTGGTCAAAAGAGAATTCATCCAAAACTTTGCACTTAGTGCGGTGGATTTCGTAATCGATTCCCAACTCTTTGGCAAAAATCAGAAGGGCGCCTTCCGTGGTGTCTCCCAGTACGGTTACCGAACCATGGTCAAATTTATAAACCAAGCCTGCTGTGTTGACCACCACCGCCACATCAACAATTTTCCTGGCATGCGTAGTTTTCAGGTGCTTGAACTCTTCGGGTGAATGCACGCCGCCGTTGAAATATATTTGGGAAACGCGCATTTCGCCCCGGGTAAGAGTGCCTGTTTTATCAGTGCAAATGACGCTGACTGAACCCAATCCTTCAATAGCCACAAGCTTCCTGACAACCGCTTTTTTCATGGCCATGCGTTTAACGCCAACAGCCAGGGTGATCAGGATAATGGAGGGCAACCCCTCAGGTACCATGGCCACCATACTGCTGACCGCGGTAAGGAACATTTCAAAAGTGTCGTAACCAAGGTAAATACCAACGCTGAAAATAATTGCGCTTAAAATTATTGCAAGCCCGGCCAGCGTCAGAGCCAAGGCTTTGATTTGGGTTTGCAGCGGGGTGGGGGTTTCCTGCAATGAATTTAGGGTCTGGGCAATTTTCCCAAAGCGCGAATTCTTTCCGGTTGCGGAAACCGAAATTGAGGCTCTTCCGGAGGCAACAAGGGTGCCGCCCAAAACCGTATCGTGCTCAGGCTCACCAGGTTTTTTGTAAACCGGTATCGATTCTCCGGTCAGTACAGATTCGTTAACCTCAAAGTTGTAGGCCTCCACCACCCAGCCGTCTGCAGGGACCTTATCCCCGGTTTCCAGCAAAACCAGATCGCCAGGCACCAGCTGTTCTGCGTTAATCAAAACTTCCCGGTTGTCGCGCATCACCCGAACAGAAGCGGGACTAAGCTGTTTTAATTCATGCAGAGTTTGTTCAGCTTTGTATTCCTGCCAAAAGGAAACTGCGGCATTAACAAGGACAATCCCTACAATCAATATTCCATCAGTGTAGTGATGGATGTAAATTGCGATCCCTGCGGCCGCCAGAAGCATCACATTGAGCTGGCTGAATATCTCACGGAAAATCAAAGCCAAAGCACGAAACTTTTTTTCCTTGGAAAAAGAATTTGGGCCGAATTGTTTAAGCAGTACCTTAGCTTCGTGGGTGGTTAAGCCTTTGTGTTGCATCTGTTTATTTCTGTTTAAATTTTTGTTTAAACGAACACTTTTGTTTCTAAATTTTTCATGCCGTTGAGAAAGTCTGAGCCGGAAATTGGATTTTTGCCGTCTGGTTGGACTCTTACCAGTTTAAGGCTATAATCGCCGCATTTTACCAAGCAATCGCGCCCATCTTGGTAAATTTTGCCAGGTAATTCTATCTTTCCAGTTTTGACTTCTTTTGCCTCTAGTATTTTAACAGATTTTTTTTCCAGAGTTGTCCACGTGCCAGGTTCTGGGTTTAGGGCTTTAATCATCTGGGTAATTTGCCTTGCAGGCTTAGTCCAGTCAATTCTGCTGTCTTCCCGTGTCAGAAGCTTGGTATAAGTGGCTTGTTCATGGTTTTGCTCCTGGCCTTGAATTTCATTACTGAGCCACTGCGGCAAGGTCTTTGCAAGGATTACAGCAGCGGCATCAGCCAGCTTGGCATGCAGGGTCAGATAGATATCAGATTCATCAATGGGGATGCTCAGGCTTGAAATGATGGGGCCATGATCCATTTTTTCATCCATCTGGATGACAGTCACACCAGTTTCTTTTTCGTCATTAAGCAGAGCTGTTTGGATAGGAGAAGCACCTCGATATTTTGGAAGCAGGGATGCGTGCAAGTTTATGGAACCGCGCTTAGGAATGTCCAGGACTGATTTTGGGATAATTTGTCCATACGCGGCTACGACCATGACATCCGGAGCCAGGGCAGAGATTTGTGCTGCGGCTTCGAGAATTTTGGCCGGCTGAAGGACCGGAATATTATTTTTCATTGCCCATTCTTTGACAGGCGGAGGGGTGAGCGTTTTTTTACGTCCGACTGGTTTGTCAGGCTGGGTGATCACGGCAACTAGTTCATACTCCTTTTTTAGCATTTCCAATGCTGGTATTCCAAATTCCGTTGTTCCTGCAAAAATTACTTTGGGCATTATTTTTTTCTGTTAAGTCTTTCAATAAGTTCTATGTTGAAAAGTTTCTTTTCAAAATTGTCATTTACATTTTCTCGTTAGGTTGGCCTGAGGTTTGCTTGAGCATTTTGCTGGTGAACAATACGCCATCAAGGTGATCGATTTCATGCTGTATTACTCTGGCAAGAATTCCATCCGCCTCAAACTTGGTGTCGACACCTTCAATATTGGTAGCCTTTACAGTTACTTTTGCCGGCCTTTTGACAATCCCAAACAAGCCCGGAATGGATAAACAACCTTCTTCCATTTCAACTTTTTTCCATGAGCTTTTGACGATTTTCGGGTTGATCAAAGCAAAAGGCGGCAAGCCCATGTGTTCCAAATCAATAATGCAAATCCGCAAAGACTTTCCAATCTGCGGCGCGGCCAAGCCAATGCCGTTGGCCTTTTTGCAGGTGTCCATCATGTCTTTAACTAGCTTTAAAATCTCCGGAGTGATTTCTTTCACCGGAGAGGTTTTTTTCTCTAATATTGGGTCTGGAATTTTTACGATCTTTTGAATCATTCTGGTTGTAATTGAATGGATTTAATTATTTGCCAAGCATCAGGAGTGCCGTCGGTTTTAACTAAAGCGACTTCTGAAAAAGTAATTTGTTCCGGGAAGGGGGTGGTGAGTCTCCTGATCATTTCAGGTTTCTGCTCAGGCTTGTAGTTTCCGTAGAGCAAAGACAGGTGAGGGTCGAATTTATGTTTTGATTCTGAATCCAAAATTTTTTTGACTTTTCTTCTCAGACTGGCCAGTTCCTTGTTTTTTTCCACCGGCAGGTAAAGACTTTTAAAAAAAGACTCCTCAGTTTGGATTGGCCCTAAATTGGCGCTTAGAAATTTAACTTCTGTTACCCTGTTAAGCGGTTCCGCAGATTGCTCAAGGGGTAAATCTGCCAGCAGGGTTATATGCGCGGGAAAAGGAACGGAATTATAACTGGCAGCGAGGTTAACAATCAGCCGGTCAAACCTTTTGCGCATTTCCGGTTCAGGAAGAAGCCAGACAGAACAGCCGCGTGTAACATTTTTCTCTCGATTATACTTCTTGACCAGAAAAGCGAACAAGGCGCCGGGGTTCTGGTGTGATTTTTCTAGAACGTCGCCGGCAATTTTTCTTAATACGTTGTGGTCAACCGTCATGGCAGTTTTAAGGTAAAAGCCGAAGTGTTTGGCATCATCCAGTTTGCGGGACAGTTCGTCAGCAAGGACGTGGGTAGGGGAGTGAAGGTGCGGATCTCGTTTCGGTTTTTTGAGGTAATCTCTTGAGATCTTCATGCCTTAATTTTAGCGGAAAATATGGTATAATTCAATGGTTATGAGGATATTTACCGCGATACCATTGCCAAAGGAAGTGAAAGACAGATTTGCTGAGATCGCCCGCGGCAAATTACCCATTCCATATGTCAGCACCAAGAACTTTCATATTACCCTGAACTTCCTGGGCGAGCTTGATTCTGAACAGTTTGCGGCAGTGCAAAAGTACTGGACGCAAGGACTGCCACCAATAAAAAAGTTTCGAATTGAGTTTGACAAGCTGGTCAAGCACCAGCACCAGATCCATATGACAGTCAAGGACAATCCTGAGCTGTTTTCCATGCAGGATATGTTACGAAAACATTTTGAAGGTCAGGGTTACAAGTTTACATATCCGAAATACTACGCCCACGTAACAATTGGCAAGATGCATATGGATAATGTCATGAACCGTGAGCGCAAAATTGAAGATTTCCCAAACCAACAACTGGCAGAATTATCTTTTGAAGTTGACCGCATTGTTTTATTCGAAAGCAAACTGCTTTTGCATCACGCTCACCATATAGAATTAGCCGAACATAAATTAACCTAAATGAAGATAGATATTGCCGGTGTAAAAGTTGATGACGTTACTGTCAGTGAAACGCTGCAATACATTTCCGAATACGTGCGCTCCGGCCAGCCGCACCATATAGTCACCACCTATTCCGAGTTTATAGTTGAGGCAAAAAACAACCCTAAGTACTTGGAGGTTTTGAATAAAGCGGATTTGTCTGTGGCGGATGGGATTGGAATTATCTGGGCTGCAAAATTTTTGTCTTTGCCTGAGCGCGAACCGGTAATAACATTTTTGAATTGGTTTGGGACATTGTGTTCGATTATCCTTGCACCGCAGTCACTTCGGTCAGTAATTAAAGAGCAAGTGACAGGCAGCAGGATTATCTGGGACATTGCGGAGCTTGCACAAAGAAATGATTTTAGTTTGGCTTTGGTGGGCGGATGGGGTGGTGTGGCCGAAAAAACCGCAAAAGCTTTACAAGAAAAATTTCCGGATCTGAAGATAAATTTAGTGCATGAACCTGCAGAGTTTAACCAGGACACTGTGAACAGGATTAGCAACAGCAATTCTGATATACTATTGATTGCTTACCAGCCTCCTAAGCAGGAAATTTGGCTCTCAGACAATCTTCAGCGGTTGAATGTAAAAGTGGCAATTGGTCTGGGAGGAACGTTTGATTATCTGGCTGGGCTAAGGTCTCCAGCACCTTCATGGATGCATAAAATGGGTCTTGAGTGGCTCTGGAGATTAATCACACAGCCATGGCGCATCAAGCGCATGTGGCGGGCAATAGTTGAATTCAGTATTTTAATACTTCAGCAAAAGTTAAAACAATGAGCAATAAAGTAAGGGTTAGAATGGCGCCATCCCCAACAGGGTATCTTCACATAGGGAGTTTGCGCACAGCATTATACAATTACCTCTTTGCAAAAAAAGAAGGCGGCATTTTCATTTTGCGGATTGAGGATACTGACCGTGCCAGGCTCGTCCCGGATGCCACGGAGCAAATCGTTAAGACCCTGACTGAATTTAACATGGCACCTGATGAGGGTTATGTTTGGCAGGACGGCAAGCTTGTTGAGAAAGGGGATTTCGGCCCTTACATCCAATCACAGCGGCTCGATATTTATCACAAGCATGTTCAGATGCTGATTGAAAACAAAACTGCTTATTATTGTTTCTGCACCCCGGAACGTTTGGAAGAACTTCGCCAAAGCCAGCAGGCTCAAAAACTTCCTCCAAAATACGACAAGCACTGTCTTAAATTATCACCTGAAGAAATCCAGCAAAAATTAGGTAGTGGTGAAAAACATGTTATCAGGTTGAATGTTCCAGCTGACAGGATAATGAAGTTTGATGATTTGGTTTTTGGCCACATAGAAATTTCAACAAATGAAGTTGATGATCAGGTTTTGATCAAATCCGACGGCTACCCAACTTACCATTTTGCTGTAGTTGTGGATGACCACCACATGCAGATCACGCATGTGTTTAGAGGTGATGAATATATTAGTTCAACACCAAAGGACTTATTGCTTTATGAGGCTTTTGGTTGGGAGCTGCCAAGATTCGTTCACCTACCTCCAATCATTTCCAAAGTCACTAAGAAAAAACTTTCCAAGCGCGAAGGTGATGTTTCCGTTCAGTCCTTTGTCGATAAAGGATATTTGCGAGAAGCAATCATTAATTTTTTGGCATTTTTGGGTTGGAACCCAAAGACTGAGCAGGAAAAATTTACTTTGGATGAATTGATCCAGGCATTCTCTTTAGACAAACTTAACAAAGCCGGCGCTACTTTTGATTTGGAAAAACTGGATTGGTTTAACAGCCTATATATTCGTGAAATGCCTTTAGAGGATTTGTATACGCAAATAGAACCGTTTTTGAAACAGGCAAACTTGCCTCTTGAAAATTTTCCAAAAGAATTTATTTTGGGAATTCTTAAGCTGGAGCGAGAAAGGCTTAAGAAGTTGTCAGAAATAGGGGAGAGGGTGCAATACTTCTTCACTGACCCGCAATACGAAGGGGATTTGCTGGTTTGGAAAAAATCCAACAGGGAAGCAACGCAAAGAAATCTGCAAACAATTTATTCTTACGTACAGGAATTGCCACAGGATAAGTTCAATAAGGAATTTTTGGAAACTGAAATTAAAAAATTTATTTCCGAAAATAATTTGAACACAGGAGAAGTGCTTTGGCCTCTTAGGGTTGCCCTATCAGGTCTTCCAGCCAGCCCTAGCCCATTTGAGATCATGGGCGCCTTTGGCACCCTCCCAAACGGCAAAGAAATTATTCTAAGACGCATAAATACGGCTATCGAAAAATTGTAAGTTGTAACTTCCCGCTTATTATTTCGTTTTAGTATAAGACGATTGATTCAGACGCAATTTATCCACTGAAAAGCCTTTACAAAATTTAGCTTTTGTGGTACAATGATTACGTTATGAATTCAAACAAGAAACCCAAACAGATAACCAAGCAGATAAAAAGAAGAATAACAATCACAACATTGCTGATAGCGGCAATGGTTTTTGGTTTTTATTCCGATGCCACGGTTTTAGGTCAGGCTGCCGATGACTTGGTTAAGCAAAAAGAGGCCAAGCAAAGAGAACTGCAAGCCATTACCCAGCGTGTGGCTGAGCTTCAGACGCAAATCAACCAGCGAAAATCATTGTCGCGCACCTTAAACAATGAAATTGCGATTTTGAATTTGGAAATTGCCCAGACAGAGGCGCAAATTGAAGAAACACATGCGAGAATCGACACAACAAACTTGGAAATCGCGGATGTTACAAACAACATTGTGAAGACCGAACAAGAAATTGTTAAGAACAAGGAAGTTTTGAAAAAACTCATTGCACAGATCTATGATTTGGATCAAATGTCGCCGCTGGAAATTGCTCTTGAGAACGATAATTTTTCTGAATTCTTAAACCAAATGCAATATACGACTAACGTCCAGGAGCGCAGCCAGGAGTCTTTGAACAACATCAGAAAACTGAAAGCTGAGCTGGAGTTGCGCAGCGCTGAATTGAAAAAGCATCGCGCGGAATTGGATGCCTTGAATGAACAGCTGGAATTGACCCAGGCTGGGCTTGATGGCCAGCGAGTAGCCAAACAGCAAATTTTGGACCAGACCAGAAGCCAGGAACGAGCTTACCAGGCATTGCTTAACGAATCAGCCAACCTTGAAGAGCAGATTGAAAAAGAAATCTATGATTTGGATGCTGAGATTAGCCGCAGGCTTGGAAACCGAAAATTACCTCCTAAGAAGGGATTGTTTATGTGGCCAATGGAAGGCACTTTGACACAGGGCTACGGCAACACAGGATTTACTTCACTTGGGTATAATTACCATAACGGTCTGGATATTGCGGCACCGGCTGGCCGACAAATATTTGCTGCTTATGATGGCGTGGTTGAAGATACAGGCACCGGACAAGGCGCTTATGGCAACTGGGTTACTATCCGCCACACTGTGACCGGCGGGCGCCAGCTGATTACTTTGTACGCGCACATGAGCTCGTTCAAGGTTAAAAGGGGTCAAACAGTGAAGATGGGTGATCTGGTTGGTTTTGAAGGCAATACCGGAAACACTACTCGCTTGCTTTATGGACCTCACCGCGGTTACCACTTGCACTTCACAGTATTTGACGCTGAAGGTTATGGCGTAAGCAAAGGAACTTTGGTCAAACAGTTTGGCACCTATTATGTCCCTTACGGCGCAACATATAACCCAATGGACTTCCTATAAAAAAGAAATTTAAAGACCCGCAATCTGCGGGTTTTTTGTTTCAATAAAAAAACGCTCAGACGAATTATTTCTGAGCGGGTGCCTTGGCGTGGTCAAAGCTTGAGACCCGAAAACCTTCAAACCACTCCATGAGCCTGCTTCGGCAAGGCGGTAGAGGGTCGCAGGATATCGCATACAAGCCTAGAAGATAGACCCAACCCATACCTGTTAGTCTAAGATCGGGACCAAAACAGAGGCAGTATGCTAGCAAGATTAGTCGGATGGCACACATCACTGGATCAATTTTGGCTGGGTTTTCCAATCCTTTGCTAAGACGTCTGTAAGCGATGGTTTCCAGGGATTCGATCCTGTAGACTACGATCAGGCCGACTCCTGACAGCAGTACAGCCGCAGCCATCATTGTGACAACCCTGGGCACCATGTCTTCTAATCCGGCAAACAAGCTGAAGAAAAACCAGAGAGCTAAGCAGCAGGCCAGGAGGAAAATTTGGTACCCTAGCCAAATGCAACTTCTTCCCGTTAGTCGCTGAATGCAATGGCACAGGCTTTCGGTGCGGGAGATTAGCCAGGCGTCGATTTTTGCCAATATCACACCTCCTTGGAATGATGACCAATCATATCACGGATAGGTGCCGCTGACAAGAGGTCGAATTTACGAAAACTGGAACTGCCCTACCTTAAAAATGATTTTAGCGGGGGAGGGGTTCTTTAAATGAATTAACTTGGGTTGCGAGTGAGGGGAATAAAATAAAAAAAATTTTTCAAAAAATGAGAACAATAATATTAAATAGGGAACATAGAAGTGAATGAATTTGATCCGGCCAATTTGCTTATATTAAAGGTTTTTAAACTAACTATGTGTCGCATAAGTACCATTGTGCGACAAGCTTCTGCTCCCAGAATATCCTTCATTCAAGCGTTTTATAACCTCACCATCCTACATACTACCGTTCTCATTCATGACCGTAGTACTACTACGCTCTAGTTGAGAAAAATAATCTACGTTCCTAATGTTTGTATTTATATTTACCAGTTTTTATATACTCTTCCAATGCCGGCATTAATTTATTGATATCAAGGGTAGACATCCTCCTTATAAATTTTTCTACTTCTTCCTTATTAGGATGCCATTTCTTTAGTTGAGTCAAGCGATTGGTAACTGTCTTGCGATATTTAACGACCGTGTTTAGGTTAAGTTTAACAGGTAACTCTATCCCTTTTTTTGTAAGTCTGGTGTACAAGACATTTAACCGAATTTTTTCTTTTTGCACTTCTAGTATACTTAAGGAATAATCGATCTCGTGATTTGGAATAGTATCTATTATTTTGGTATAACGTTGTTTAGTTTCGTGAGTCAAAAATTTTTTAATCCATACCTCAGGTCTTTTTGGATGGTAATTGTAATATCCGCAGATAAGTACAATTTTACCAAGTTCTTCTGCTGCATGACAAGTAAGTACAAAAGAAATTCCTGCATCGTTTTTTTCCATCTTTTCAGCGCACACTAAAAGTCGTTCTGCATTAATAATGCAATTAATAATACCTTTAGCTAGTTGCTCAACGCTGTAGTTCATAAGATAAGTGGAATACATTATTAGTAATAAACAAAAAGAACTCAGTTTTAAGAGTTCTTTTTTACAACCATCATGACTGTGTCTGTTTTGTGATAGCCTTCGTGGGTTCCAGTTTCATATTCGTAAATTGAACTGATTACATTATCATATTTGAACTTGAAGTGTCTGCCGTTACGGGTGCCCGGATCGTTTGTGATAAATTCCTTGGTGGTGTCGTCATATCCAATGATCGGTAGCATGTGGGTTAGCGGGCCAGCGCCGGTGTAGTTTGGGTTGTCTAAAATTTGGCCATTTGTTGGAACAATCACTATATTCCCCTTCGCCAACTCTTCTTTAATATCTTCAGAAGTAATTTTGCGGCGAATTTCATAATTACTGTGCTTGTAATATTCTTCGAACAATTTTCCGGTATCAACAATTGACCGGTCCACATAACCTCCCAGGTGCTGAGCTTGGTATTCTGATACAGCAATAATTTCAGCTTCAGCTTGCTGCATGGTCATGGTTTTTCCTGTCAGCCACAAATGTGCCATCAAAATAGATGCTTCCTCGCATCCGTCCTGCTGTCTGGGATCAGACCATTTGGCGGTAGGCGCCTGCGGGATGAAGGGCACATCAATCAAGACCTTATCAGGGGTGATAACGTCTGGTTCGCGTTGTTCGTTTTCACGTTCAATAGCCTGCTGGTTTTGGTTTTGCTGGACACCTTGATAAAACTCGCGGGTGTCGTCACGAAAAAAAACATAAGCGACTCCCCCCGCCAATCCAATTATGACTATAAAAATTAGAAATTTTTTCATAAATTTATTCTCTTGACTCTATAACACGATCTTTACCTGCGCGCTTTGCTTCGTACAAGGCCTGGTCAGCTCGCTTGAACACTTCCCCCATATCATCGTCCATATTAAAGTCTGTAACTCCCCCACTAAGCGTGATGGTTGTTTCTTTTCCTTCGATTGAGGTTTGGACATTAACCCTTGCGCGTCCAACCTCTTCTCCATCTTTTTTCTGGTAAAGCTTGTTGATGATTCCTTCAGAATCGGTTTTATCGAACACGACAACAAATTCTTCACCACCCCAACGAGCAACTAAATCCGTTTTTCTAACTGAGGATTTCAGGTGTGAAGCGACGGCCTTGAGAATTTCATCACCAACATCATGGCCAAACGCATCATTAACAATTTTAAAGTTATCGATGTCCAGAACAAGCATTGAACCTCTTGTGGTTTTTGCATTCTCTGGCCGGCCGAGTTGTTTGCGTTCAAGATTGAGCTTTAAACCATTAAGATTTAGTATTCCAGTCTTTGAATCAAAATATGCAAGTTTTTCAAGCTCCGCGATTTTATCCTGGCTCTGCTTGAGCTGTTCTTTCAGTTCAGCGTTTTCAGCCTGCAGGGTTTCCACTGCTTCCAGTGTTTCCTGCTTTGCTTCCGTTTGCTCTGGTTTAAAACCAATTTTTTCTGGGTTCATATTGTTAGGATTATTCTATCAGGCTTAAATGCTCACCGCAAAGTGCATTTGCACGATTTTCGCTACTTCATCAGCGTTTTTGGCATTGTACAGTTCCACTCGCATCTCTGAAGCGCCAGGGTAGTTATTAACGTAGGCTTTATAATGCTTTTTCATAATGTCAAAACTTTTGATGCTTTTAAAGAGTTGTTCAAATAAATATGTGTGTTCCAGCATGACTTTCAAACGTTCTTCCAGAGGAATGGCTTCTTTGTCCCTGCCAGTAAACAGCCAAGGATTTCCAAAAATTCCTCGTCCGAGCATTACGCCGTCACATCCGGTTTCTTTGGTTTTGCTGACAGCTTCTGAAATTGTTTTGACATCGCCGTTGCCGAGCAGTAATGGCCTGTCTTCTTCTTTTATTGCTTTAACCAGTTCAACAATCCGCGGCATCAATTCCCAGTGCGCCGGTACAAGCGACATTTCTTTGACTGTGCGCAAGTGCACTGTCAGCGCGGCTGGTTTGGTTTCCAGGATCGCAGGAATCCAGGTGTCGATTTCGTTCTTGTAAAATCCGATTCTGGTTTTTACAGAGACTGGCAAGTCCCCTGCCCCATCCTTTGTAGCGGAAACAATTTCTTTGGCAAGCGCTGGGTCTTTAATCAGCGCTGAGCAGGAATTTTGGTTAAGAACTTTTTTGACGGGACAACCCATATTAATGTCAACTCCATCAAAGCCGAGTTCTTTTACCATTTTGGCAACTTTGTAAAAATTTTCAGGATTAGACCCAAAAATCTGCGCGACAATCGGGCGCTGAGTTTCGGTGTACATGAAATCAACCAGAAGCCTTTCCTGACCAGGTGAAAGCAAACCGTCGATTGAAACGAATTCGGTCCACATGACATCCGGTTTTCCGTACTTGGCAATAATACGACGAAAAGCCTCGTCCGTAACATCTGCCATTGGAGCGAGGGCCATAATTGGTTTTTTTAGTTTTGACCAGAATCCGGTATTCATAATTTCTTTATAAACGGCTTTAATTGTACCAGAAACTGGCAAAAATTTCAAGGCTGATGGTATTTGTAATTGATCCCGGTCCAGTATATACTCCTTGAACAAGGAGGGCATATGAGAACAGACATAGCCGTGAACAACAAAAGACGTACTGTGACGGATTTTGTCAGACAGCATGTGCCTGATGGTACGGATTGGCCTTTAGTTGAGACCGCCAAAGATATTTTTGCAAAAGCGGTTATTGCGGGGTTTGTCACAACCCACAAATCAGTCGAGCAGATCCTGGTAAGGATTAGAAGAGTAAGGCTGGGTGGAACCAAAGCGAGCAATCGCGAAAAGTACCAGCAAAACCTTAGCGCGATGGCCACGGTTTTGGCTGAAAAGGAACAGCAGATCGAAAACCTCCGTGTGCAATTTCTGGCTGAAGTTGAGAAGAACAAGAACCTTCAGTGCCGAATTGATTACCTACAAGGTCTTCTGTTAAGCATTCAAGAAGGCATCAATGAAGCGAATATCCCCGTTGACGACTAGACTTGCACGAGCAAGTCTTTTTATTTCTTTTTGCCGAAACTCAGTTTCATTGTCAGGATTTTGTCCGTGGAAAAGATTTTTCCTGCAACCATAATAAAAATCAGGAAAAGTGCAACCAGATAGATCATGCCATAAACAACTGGCTGGTATTGCCCGAGCATTATGTTTGGCGCGGCTTGGAAAACATGCGTGAAGGGAATCGCCAAAACCAGCCATCTTAACCCTGCAGAAACTGTGTTCAAATCCAGGAAGAAAACCAAAAAATAAGGGATCAAAACCATGATCATGAGAGGAGAGATTACACCTTGCGCGCCTTTTGTGTCTTCTGCCAATGAACCCAGGATCAGCGCTATTGATAATGCCACTAAAATTCCCAGAAACAGAACGCCGCCGAGCATCATGTAGTCTCCGGTGTTCATGGTGATGCCAAGCTGCTCAATGGCAGTTCTGTCCACCCCGCTATTCCCTCCTGGGTTGTTTGCCAGACCGTTTATGTAACTGCTTAGCCCTATTAAGTAAAAACCTGAGCTTACAAGGGCGATCAGCCCTGCTGCTACCAATTTAGCCGCGACAATGGCATTCCTGTTTATAGGCGAGGATAAAAGCGTTTCCAGGGTTTTATTTTCTTTCTCTGAGGCAATGGACGTGGCAATCAGACTGGCCGCAAAAGTGATCACCATCATCAAGACAATTGGGATAAAAGTTGCCTGGGAAGTAATAAACCCCGTGACCTGGCCTATGGCCACATCCGCTTGTTTGTCCCTGACGATTGTATGGTTTTGCACCACCAGCGGGTTCGATAATTTTTGCAAATCAGCATTAGGCGCAGCTTGCTTAATGAGCTGATTGCTGAAAGCCTGGTTGATTGCGCCAAGAACCGGGCTTAAGTCAGCACGGGAGGCGCCCATGAAAGAAAAGCTTTTTATAATATAAAAAACTTCAAGGTTTGTCTGCTGGTTTTGCAGCATGTTGTCTTCAAACTCGTTGGGAATGAAAACGAAAGCTTTCTTGTCCGACTCCTTTGCCTTAATCAAAGCAATGTCTTTATCAACCTCTCCAGTTACTTCCACCTGAAAGCCGCTTTCCGTCAAAATCTCTATAAGCTGTCTGGAAGATTCTGAGCTGTCCAGGTCCATAACGCTGATTGCTCTCCCCTGTTCGGTTTTTTGCGATTCGCTGCCCGCGACTTTTCCTATAAAGAAAAAGACAATGACAATCAAAATAAGGGGTAGAATTATTTGGAGGGTCAGGAGTTCTCGGATTTCTTTTTTCAACAGGACAAAAAATTTTTTCATGTTTAGTTGCGCTGGGTCAATTTAATAAATACTTCTTCCAGGTTTTCTGACTGGTATTTTTGTTTCAATTCCTGGCTGGTGCCGGTTTCTTTGATCTCACCTTTATAAATTATGGCCAGCCTGTCAGACAAAAATTCAATTTCAAGCATGTTGTGGCTGGATAAAAGAACTGTCATACCCTCTCTAGCCAGCTGGCGGATGGTGTAGCGGACTTCCAGGGCATTGATTACGTCCAATCCGCTTGTCGGTTCGTCCATGATGGCAAGTTTTGGTCTGGACATGACAGTGCGGGCGAGCAGGAGTTTTCTGGTCATTCCTTTGCTGTAGGTTTTGATTTTATCCTTGAGCCGGTCCTTCAATCCAGTCATTTCTTTCCCGAATTCCAGAAACTGCTTTTGCTTGGCTGAATCATCTGTTTGGATTGCGGCCATAAATTGCAAATAACCCAAACCTGTCAGGTTTTTGTAAGCGCCAGCTTCTTCTGGCAGATAGCTGATGATTTCTCTGACTTTGTGGGCGTCTTTTTTTACGTCCAAACCAAAAATCTCCACGTCACCGCTCGTGATGGTTAATATTGTGGCTATCATTTTAAGCGTGGTGGATTTACCTGCTCCGTTAGGTCCAATCAAGCTGAAAATTTCATTTGGTAGGACGGTAAAATTGACGTTATTGACTGCCTTAAAATTGCCGTAATTTTTTGTTAGGTTAGTGAGTTTGAGTGCTTCCATATGGTTATTTGCAGAATAATATATTGGGCTAATTTGGGCAACAGTTATTGTGATATAATACGGCGGGAACGGTTGCAAAGCATGATGAAAGGAGGCGAAATAAAATGAAAACCGGATTTTACATGGCAATTGAAGGTCCTAGCCGGTCAGGCAAAACCACCCAGATCAAGAATCTGACCGAGTTCTGGCAGAAGAATTACCCAGAGCCTCTGGTGGTGACAAGGGAGCCTGGAGCTGGCCCGGGGCAATCGGAAATCGCGGACAAGATCCGTGACATTGTCCAGGGAGAGACTGCCCAGGGGTTCAAGGAAGAAATGAATCCGTGGGCTGAAGCCTGCTTGTACGCAGCGACCCGAGCCCAGACTCTGAGGCGGGTTGTTTTCCCTGCTCTGAGAAAGGGCCACAACGTGCTGGCTGACAGGTCTTTTGTCAGCAGCCTGGCATTCCAGGGCGGCGGCCGCGGGCTGGGGATTTCCCGAGTGATGGAGCTGAACCTGATTGCCATCACGGATTGGGACACTCCCGAGCGCCTCGGTGATTGGGGCAAAGTCGTAAAAGGCGAGATTGCCAAGTGCATCTACAATGAGCTTGTGGCCCAGAAGTTTCCTGGGGAAGAGCTTGAACGAGTGGCTTCCAACCTCCTCTACATGGCTTGCGAGGCTCAGACTACTGGGAATATAACTATCCCAGCCAACTCCCTACCATCAGAATGCAGCCAGGTGCGCTGCCACATGGCGCCGTTCTTGGTTCTGCATTTGGACATCAGTCCCGAGGAAATTTTCCGAAGGGAGCTGGATGTTAAAGGCGACAAGTTCGAAGGTCTGGACATTCAGTTCCACAGAAGGGTCCGCGACGCGTACTTTGAGTGCAAGGAGCGGGCACCGGTCATAAACTGGGTCACTGTCAACGGCGATCCAGAGCCAGGACTTACGCCTGCACAGCTTGCCAATGAAGTTGAACTGAGAAAGGCAAGGGTTTTCGAAAAGATCATTAAGGGCATTAGCCCTTACCTCCCGCGTGCTTAGGTTTCGCGGGAGTTTTTATTTAATAAAAAAACTGCGACGATAGTCTGTCGCAGTTTGGTCTTTTTACTTTGCTGAATTTTCCTGAATTTGCTTCAGCCTCCGCTGAGTGGCAATTTCAGAATCCAGCCGGACCAGTTCTGGGTCTTCGCGGGTCTCAACGAAGCTCATGCCGCTGAAAATGGTCGGATGAACCTCGAGCCCAAGCTGATACATCTGTTTGGCGAGCTTCCTGTATCCTGGATGACCGTCCAGCCCGGATCTGAGTTCGATGAGGTGGTACGCTTCCCTCGCATTGGTGATGAAGCTATAACGCATCTGGTGTCCCATCAGGGTTGCATACTGGGCCTCTTCCGTGAATCCTGCTTCATACAAGTGTGCGTACAGTGCTTCCGAGATGCGGTAGCAACGCCTGTAGTCTTCCTCAAACCCAGCGTCAATGATTGTCTGCGGAACGTGGTAGCCGTAATGCGGCGTAAGCTGCTGCCATTCCAAAGCATCCACCATGCGGTGCCGCTGGAGGTCACGGAACGTGCCATAATCTCCAACAAAACTCCACTCATAGTGCGCTTTTTCAAAGGCGCGCCCAGGCCGGTGCCTTCGGTTCCCTCTCTCTCCGATGTACGCCATCAGGATGCGGCGCTTTTCGTCATCAGACAGATCTGCAACTGCATCCCTGACCTGATAGTGCGAGGCATGTACGCCAGGGGCACCAAACAGAATCTTCTCCACGATACTCAGTTCGTTTCTTGGCCAGTAATCCAGCAGCTCAACGCGAGGATCGAACTTCGAACCCAGTTCCCATTCATCATCTTTCATGAGCTGCAGGTTTTTTGCAATGCGGGTCGCCTCCCTTCTGGTGGCCTTGATGTGGTTGATGGTTGCAATCCCGCGGTGCGGCAGGTCAGTGCGCTCGAAAAACGGTGCAGCCACCATCCTGACGTGCTTGAGGATTTGCTCCCCGAGCTCGTTGAACTCCTGCAGGTTCCAGGCCATAAGGTTCATGATCATGCGGTCAATAGCCTGCGCACTCCCAACCAAACCAATATTGGAAAGAGTTGCTGCAGGAAGCACAGAACGAACAGCATCGCACGCCTTGGAACGGGTAGAGTTGAGCCAGGCAGTGCGATTCTCGGGGCTGTCGAGCGGGATCGCCTTGCGGTAGTGTTCGGTCAGCTCTCTGACCATCTTGGAGTACGTGTCGAACAGCAGAGTCATCTGCTGATCGTAGTGAATACGGAGGTTCTCAGTCAGGTTCTTTGGCGTGTAGAATAGGTAGCGGCCATCCGCGTCCTTTTGGTCAAAGAAAATGTATCGGGTCGACTGTTCAAGATACGCCTGGAGCCTTCCCCACTCCACTGCTTTTGTGGCGAGGTTTGAGATCCTCACCAACCCAATGTGGATGCAAATAAGCTGTGCCACGGAATCATCACCAAAACCGGTAACGATCTTGCTGGCCATGTCTGAGGCCTTTGACGGGTCTTGGGCAAACTCATCAGCAATGATCGCCCTGATGTCGTATTGGCTGCGGGACAGCCGGGCCATGGCAGCCGCGGAAAGAATTGGGCTGCCGCCCTTAAAGGCGTAGACAGAACTGTCCACGTCAGTGACGATTTCGGAAAGGTACTTTCTCCCTTCATCGGTGATGCGCGGAATCGGTCCACTTTTGTCCAAATACGGGTTCATAAGTCAAATCCTCCATTAAGCGTTGCCAAATGTGCTTGGCTTATTATATTTGTTGCGCCTTTACGTTGCAACTTACCTGAAAAAGTGATCTTGCCCAAAAGCCAGGGTTTTACTAAACTATCAGCAGTTCTTAAGCACAAATCACAACCGGAGGATGTATGTGGCCTAGAGGCAACGTGCTCGTGGATTCCGATATCCGCAAGCTTATGAGCGGACCACGTCCGAGTATCGCAACAAAAGGGACTGAGATCCCTCCAAGCTCACTGGACATGGCGGTCGGCGAGCGCGTCTGGCAAGTCTCCGGTCTGCCCACAGTGGCTGGCGGGTTTGATTTCAAGACGTTTATCGACGAATACGCCATAAACGAAATTCCGCACACTAAGCGCCCTTGGGCGTTCACACCAGGCAGCATCTACTTTGCAGAACTCGAGCCGAAATTCCGCCTGCCTGAATGCGTCGGTGGCGTTACCAACGCCAAAAGTTCTGCAGGGAGAATTGACCTGTATTGCCCCACAGTAGCGAACGGGTGCGACCAATACAACGTGGTCCCCGCGGGTTACAAAGGTAAGCTGTACATGTTAATGGTCCCGCAAAGCTTTTCTTTCCGAGGGGTGCGGGCTCACGAATTTGTCCAGATTCGATTGAACGAGGGCGAGCGGCAGTATCTTCAGGGATTCGAACTTCAAATGCTGCACGACCAGTACAAGCTGGTTTTAAACCGCAAACCGGTCCTCACGCAATCAGGGCTAATGCTGCATTTGGATCTGCGAAACAACCTGGTCGCAACCAAAAACGGCAAACCAATCGACCTCAACAGGCGGGATATAAACCCGAGGTACTACTTTAGACGCAAGTTGAAGGACGCACAAGGAAGGCTTTTCCTTGAGCCCGGGGAGTTTTTGCTCGCCAACACAATGGAATACCTGCGCATCCCTGACAAGGTGTGCGCAGAGATGGAGGCTCATGACGAAAAACAAGGCGAGATGCGCACGCATTATGCCGGGTTTTTCGATCCTAACTTTGAAGGCAACATTGTTTGTGAAATCAGGAATATTGGCACTGCGCCGATTATCCTGTCTCACGGACAGCCGATTGCCTTGGTTAGATACGAAGCTCTCCGTTCAAGACCAGTGGCGCTCTACGGCCAAAAGAAATCAGGTGCCAAGGTGTCAAATTACCAAGGCCAGCGGGGAATCCGCCTGGCGAAGTATTTTGCCCCCTGGGCTGCCTGAAACGACACTGCTCTGTCAGAAATGACAGAGCAGATTTTTATTATTTAAGACTTCGTGGTTTTAGGTATTTACTAAGCTTTCAATAAATTTTATCAATTTAGCGACTTCTGCTTCTCTGTTTGATTTTCCAAGGGTGACCCTGACAGTTGCCGACGGATCCTTATACCCTTTATTAAGCGCTAATATCACGTGAGAGGGGTCTGCTGAGCCGCTCACGCAAGCTGAGCCAGTAGACACGGCAAATCCAGCCAGATCGAATTTGGCAATAGCTGTTTCCTGATCCGTCCCCTTGACAGTGAAGTTAATGATATCCGGCGCCCGGTCCTCACCCAGCGGCCCATTTATTTCCACATTTTTCAATTTCTTCAATGCGCTGATCAGCTCGTTGCTAAGCTTCCTAATTTTTTCCCCGTCTTTTTGCCTTCGTTCAAAATCTCCCAACAGTTTTATGCTTTGGGCAAAACCAATAATGCCACTTGAATTCTGTGTTCCTGCTCTAAGCCCATATTCCTGAGATCCGCCGTTGATTAGGCCATCAATTTTCGTTCTATTTTTTATATACAACGCACCAATTCCTTTAGGTCCATTAATCTTGTGGGCGGATAAGGTCATCAAGTCCACACCCAATTTTTCTACATGGCAGTTGTAATATTTTAACGCCTGGACAGCGTCTGTATGGAAATATATCGGGTGCCTCTGCCTAAGGTTAATGTCAGCAATTGCCCGTCCTATCTGCCGAATAGGCAAAACAGATCCAATTTCATTTGAAACAAAAATCACGGAAACCAAAACAGTAGTATCTTTTATTGCCGCCACCACATCATCAGCAGAAACCATTCCGTTCTTGTCCGGCTTAACAAAAGTCGCATCAATTATCCCCTGCTCCTGCATTTTCTTGATCACGTTATAAACCGACTGGTGCTCAAGTTCAGTGGTCACCACGTGCGGTTTTTCGTTCCACTGGCTTAAAGCTGATGAAACAATGCCTTTGATAGCCATATTATTTGCTTCAGTGGCGCCGGAAGTAAAAACAATTTCCTGCGGTTTGGCTGAAATAGCTTGGGCGATTTCCGCCCTTGCAAAATCAATTTTTGCACGAGCCTGCTGACCTTCGTAATGAACCGAGTTTGGATTGCCAAAAAATTCCTGGTCAAAATCAAACATAGCCTTCTGGACTTTTTTGTCCAAAGGCGTCGTAGCGGCGTGGTCAAAGTAAATTCTGGTTTTTTTCATTAAGCTTTATCTGTCGAATCGGTTAAAAATTATTTTCAAAATTGAAACAACAATACTGAAGAGCAGTGCATTCCAAAAACCGTTTATTTCAAACCCCGGGACAATCCCCGCGACCAGCATTATCATCAGGGCGTTGACCACAAAAGTAAACAAGCCCAAAGTTAGAATATTGATTGGCAGGGTTAGAATGATCACAATCGGTTTAATGAGCGTATTTACGATGCCCAAAATCACCGCCGCAAGTACGGCGATAAGCAAATTGGACATTGAAGCACCGGGTACAACGTAGGTGGCAATAATCAAAGCCAGGCTGGTAAAAATAATGTTAAGAAGTAGGTTCATTGTTAAAATATATTGCTAAAGTCTTTTGAATTCTCTTCCAAGCTTTCTTTCAGGTCAGATACTTTGGACTCAGGTTCTTGTGGAGGCGGCGGAGTGGCTACCCTTTTGAATTCTGGCTTCTTGAATTCATATGTCTGGGTAGGTTTTGGGGATTTCTCCACTTGCACTTTTGGTTTCATTTTCTGGTCAATAACGCCGAGCAAGCCCTTTTGCAGTTTATCCGCATGGTAAGAATTGAATCGGTCCTTGTAGTTGTCTCGCAGGGATTTTGCGATTTTCTTGATGTGGTCTTTGCTTATACCATCGCTCCTGTGTTTTTCAAATGCTTTTTTTAGCTCTTTTCTGTCAGTGGAAGAAAATTTTAAATCTTTGAGGTGGTTGTCCAGCTCATGGAACTGGATGCGGTTTGCTGGATCTGCAAAAAAGAATCCCATATTTTTGTTTTCCTGTTTAATTTTTCGATTTTCTAAAACCTGCGGCAATAGCTTCAGCTTCTGTGGAAAAGCATTGCTCTGCCATAGTTCTATTATAGAACGAACCGCCTGGCATATGGTAGACCTTGTTGCTTCCGCTGATATTGCCTTTAATTTGCCCGGGGAAACAATCGTTTTTGCCTGTTTGCGTGGCTGGCGCCGGGCCATTACTATTGTTATCGGTTCCTAATTGATTTGCCTGCGTTTCTGCGGTATTATTTAAGGGCGCAAACGCTTCTTCCACCCTGATTTCCGGAGGCATGTGAGTGGAAGCTGAAATCCGGCCTAAACTGAAAGCAATCCCTGCCATCAGAACATAGCCGACCGTCAGAGTCAGTAATTGTTGCCGATTTTTTACAAATTCCTTCAAATTCATATTTTTTATGCAGTACGCGTTTATTTTAGGGAGGGTCTATACTTTATCTTTGTCCGAATTGCTTGAGGTGCTAAAAAACCTCGGCGTTGTTTACAAGATCATCGTTTCTTCAAACGAGGTGATTGTTATCGAAACGGAAACAGCGCTTAACTGCGAAAAACTGCAACTCAGACTTGGCGGAGTGATTAAGATTATCAAAATTTTTGATACTTTCCAGAAAAAAGGAAGGGAATACCCGTCCCAGGTACTGGAGAATTATTTTACCTTCAAAAGAATAAAAAGCCAATACTTCACTGAATATAGCGGGAAAAAACAATTTGGTGTTTCAGTGTACTCGCTTGATCCTGCTGTCCGATTCCGCGAAGAAAATCAGCGCCTGGCATTTATGGTCAAGAAGATTCTGCAGGAAGAATCCCAAAGCGTGCGCGCTGTTTTACCGCAATACCCTGCCCAGACTCTCTCCTCAGTGCTGGTTGGAGAAAACCAGCTTCTGCAAAAAGGCGCTGAAATTGTGGTTGTCTCAGGCACGCAAAAACTTTTTGTGGGAAAGACAGTTACGGTTCAGAACTACGAGGACTATGGACGTCGGGATTATCAGCGCCCGGCTCGCGATGAACGCGTTGGCATGATCCCGCCAAAAGTCGCGCAAAGCATGATAAACCTGGCAGGGCCGCTAAAACCCCTTGATTACGTCCTTGACCCTTTCTGCGGGTCTGGGACAGTGCTGCAGGAAGCAATTTTTATGGGGTATAGGGCTGTTGGCGCTGACCTGGACCAAAAAGCTATTGAAAATAGTGAGAAAAACCTGGAGTGGTTCAGGAACAGGTACCATGTGGCGCCAAACCGCTATAAGCTGTTCAAATCCCATGCCGCTGAAATTTCAATCCAACTGCCAAGCTATAAAATTGCGGCTATCGTCAGTGAAGGCACGCTAGGCCCAATTTACGGTAGCCTCCCTAAGAAGGCAGAAATGGCAGCAAATTTTAAGAATTTGGCAAAGCTTTATGAGCAGGTTTTCAGCGAGTTCAATAAGTTTTTGGAAGATGGCGCCCGGGTGGTCATGTGTTTCCCTGCTTATAAGACGGGCCAATACGCCTATGAATTCATGCCTAGCCTTGACTTTGCGGCTAAAAATGGGTATACTGTTCAAGCGCCAATTCCTCAGGATTTAAAGGCGAAATACAAGTTTTTAAGGGTGACTGAACGCGATTCGGTGGTCTATGATCGAAAAGACCAGGTAGTGGCCCGAGAAATCATAATTTTTGTAAAAAACGGTTCTAAATTTATTGAAGCGGAAGCGCAAGTCGAAGCCCCGCCAGCAGAACCAGAAGTACAGGAAAATTAATTTGAAGAAACGTAATAGCAGGCTTTAACTAGCCGAAGACGTTGATTCAAGGTAGTAAGGCATAAAATGGCACATAAGAAAGCCGGTGGATCCACAGCCTTAGGCCGAGATTCACAAGCAAAGCGCCTTGGCGTCAAATTATTCGGCGGCCAAGCTGCTAAAACCGGAAACATCATAGTCAGACAGCGTGGTACCAAGTGGCATCCTGGCAAAAACGTCCGTATCGGCGGAGATGACACGATTTACGCGGTTGCTGATGGTGTTGTAAAATTCACCAGCAAAAAAGTCCGGGGCTTTGACGGACAGCTGCACTTGAGAAAATTCGTTCACGTTTTGCCTCAAGAGGCTAAATAATAAAAACTCCTGCAAAGGGGTTTTTATTTTGACTTCTTGCGATAATTTCGTTAAGGTCAGGGTGTAAGGAGGAGAGATGTATGCGTTAAGACCTCCCAGCTTCCCGGAAGGTTTTGATATCAAACATCCGTATTGGGGTTGGGTCGAAGTAAGCGAATCCGCCTGGTTCCGCTTCAAGCGAGAGTTTGATCCGGCTTCAGCGATGACGCAAAGTGATCTTGAAGAGGCGCTCGAGTTGTGCTTCTGGAGATCTGTTCCGCAGGTGTATGAGATCACCATTACCGGAGGCTTGCGGCTTTTTGTTCCCCGGTATGCTGAAATTATTTATCTCCTTGATGAGGAGACCATGATGCGGTTCATGATCAGGCAGAGTGACCTCGTTCTCGTCTCGTCCAAAAAGATGATTGACCCGCTCGTTCCAAATCCTCAACCAGAGGAAAACAAAGTGAGCGCCGCATGAATGCAGCGCTCTTTTTTATTTGCCTGATTGTTTTGTCTCTAAAGCCACTACTTTTTTCTTTGCTTGTGATGTTCTTGTGGTCTTAGCCAGCTTTTCAGAGTGTCTAGTTTTTCGTTCTTTGATCTTTCGTTCCTTTTCAGCTTGTATTCTGGAAGCGACCACAGTCCTTATCAGTTCCCTGAACAGCGGTCCAGGGGTAAGTGGTCTGGATTTAAACTCCGGATGGAACTGCACTCCCACGAAGAATGGGTGATTCTCTAGCTCCACAATTTCCACCAGTTGTTTGTCCGGAGTGGTCCCGGTCACCACCAAACCTTTGGCTTCCAGCTGTTTGCGATATTTGTTGTTGAATTCGTAGCGGTGGCGGTGGCGTTCAAAGATTTTCTTCTCGCCATAAGCCTGGAAAGCCTTACTTCCTTCTTTCAGCACGCATGGCCAGGCGCCCAGACGCATTGTTCCACCATACTCTTTTTTGAGCATTTTCTTTTCCTGGTCAGACATTATGTGGATGACAGGATTAGGAGTTTTAGGGTCGAATTCCGTGCTGTGAGCATCCTTCAGCTTGGCGACGTTGCGTGCAAACTCAATGGTCGCGATTTGCAGGCCCAGACAAAGGCCCAGATAAGGCACCTTGTGCTCCCGGCAATATTTCGCGGCAAGGATTTTTCCTTCAATTCCCCGCTTGCCAAATCCTCCCGGAACTACAATACAATCCATTCCTTTCAGCAAATCTGTGCCCTTTTTAGCGACCTGCTCCGCGTCTATCCAGTGGATTTTAACGTGAGCGTCATTTGCCCCAGCCCCGGCTTTAATGGCTTCAATCACGGACAAATAGGTGTCCTTCATGTTCATATACTTGCCGACCAGCCCCAGGTTTATCTGGTGTTTCTTTGGTTTGCGAACGCGCTTAAGCAGGCTAACCCAGGATGTGTCTTTTCTGCCGCTTGGTTTAAGGCCGAATTTGTTTATGATCAGCGAATCCAGCTTATACTTTTCCAGGATCATTGGTACTTCGTAAACCGTGTCCACGGTTTCAAGAGGGATCACAGCTTTTGGTTCCAAACCCACGAACAAGGCAATTTTGTTTA
This sequence comes from uncultured Candidatus Saccharibacteria bacterium, assembly GCA_964605735.1. Lineage (GTDB taxonomy): Bacteria > Patescibacteriota > Doudnabacteria > UBA920 > O2-02-FULL-48-8 > DASPNG01. The sequence continues at coordinate 225,651 of CAZSDS010000001.1, forward strand.
TTATTCCATTGCGGATTGGATAATCAGAACGGCAGATTACTACGTCAGGCTGGATTCCCATAGCCTGCAGGTCGTGGACTGAGTTTTGCAAAGGCTTGGTTTTCAACTCTTCGCTTACAGCCAGGTAAGGCACAAAGCCCACATGCACGTAGATCACGTTTTCTCTGCCAACGTCATAAATCATCTGGCGGATGGCTTCAATGAAATGGGTGCCTTCGTAATCACCCACAGTCCCCCCGATTTCAGTGATCAATACATCTGCTTTTGATTGTTTTGCTGCAAATTTAATTCGGTCCTTAACCTCATCCGTGACGTGCGGAATCATCTGAATTGTTTTGCCCAGAAATTGCCCGGACCGTTCTTTTTCCAAAATGCTTTGGTAGATTTGTCCAGTCATGACAGAAGAAGCCTTGGACAGGCTTACGTCCACAAAACGCTCGTAATGACCCAAATCCAAATCAGTTTCTCCCCCATCGTCTGTAACAAACACTTCTCCGTGTTCAGCCGGATTCAATGTCCCTGCGTCAACGTTCAGGTATTGGTCAAATTTTTGCATAAACACAGAAAAACCGCGTGCCTTGAGAATGTTCCCAATAGACGCCGCAGTTATGCCTTTTCCGAGGCCAGAAAGGACTCCGCCGGTAACGAAGATGTACTTTGTATTCTGTTTTGCTGGCCTTGAAGCCGCTGACCTTGAAATCGTCCTGACTTTTTTTGCTGTCAGTTTTGCTGTTCTTGCTGTGTTTTTCTTTTTGACTGCTCTGTTTCGTTTCATAGTGCTTCAACATTTACCGTAACGGTGGCCTTGTGCTTGTCAGTAAGTTTTAGTTCTACTTTGTGGCTTCCCGTGGTTTTTATGGGGTTAAGAATTTTTATTTGCTTAGGCTGGAGATCCACTCCAAAGTGGGCTCGTATCTCAGTAATTATATCCTGTTCGTGAACTCCTGCAAAGAGCTTGGCCCCATCAGCCTTTTTCTTTAAGGTGATTTGTCTATTCTGGATCTTTTTTTGCAATTCTGCGAGTTTTTGTTCCTGCCTTGCCAGTTTTTCTGTATGTTCTTTCCTCTCCTTGTTGATTTTATTGACTTGCGACTGGCTGGCTGGAACTGCAGAGCCGTTTTTCATTAAAAAATTTCTGGCATAACCGTCAGAAACTTCTTTTATATCCCCTGCACGCCCCAAGCCTGAAACGTCCTTGGTAAGTATCACTTTCATGCAGGAATTATATAAAACTTGTGTGTGTGCAGCAAGTTTTTTAGTTTTATGTCGGTTCTCGCGTGGACATAGATTATTGCTCCGGTTATAATGTGGCTACTTTAGGAGGAATAAAATGGACACTGCCCAAGAAATCTCAGATCGAGTAGATAGGATCTTAGAAGGGCCGAAATTTCCCTTCTGGTTACTCTGCAAGTTGATCTGGTTCGAGCTTCGAGGGAAACAGGTGGAGTCTGTAATACTCGGTCCTGCTTACGAAGTTCACTTCGCCGGCCACGGCCACAACTAGCGCCATGAAGCCGCCGGCGCTCAAACAAAAAACCAGCGGCGGTATTCTAGCCAAACTGGTTCATCTGTTCCGCTGCAACCATCTCTGGTGTCCCTGGTGCGAGAAAAAACTCTGCCGGGGCGACCACAGTGAATGTCAGTTGTTCGAGACCGAAGTAAACGGCCCGAATTCCAAACTGATCCCGAACTAATACCTGGCCCTGAGTCAGGTTTTTATTTGGGCAAAACTAAATTTTCAAATACCTTCTCATGGCAATCGAGCTGGCGATAATGCCCAGACCAAGGCCCAGGAGCAAGTTCATTACAGCAATTTGAATAAGCAAGGTATTTGTAAGGCTTCCGCCGATATTATCCAAGGACAGTAAGGATTCCACTCGTCCCGACATGAAATGCAAGAGAGCATACATGATACCTGTCGTAATTACAGTGGCAATAAACCCGTACATAACACCCTCTATGATAAATGGCATACGTATGTACCAGTTTGTGGCGCCCACCAGACGCATAATTTCGACTTCCTGGCGGCGATTATAAATGGTTAGCCGGATTGTATTAAACATAACCATAATGGTCACCACAACGAAAATTGCCGCTAAAATAATACCTAAGTATTTAATGGTATTCGTTATGTTCAAAAGACGGCTGATGACCTTGCCGTTATCCTTTATCCGCTCAAAATATGGCGCGAACCGCTCTGATCTTAAGGTGTCAGCTATGGTTGAGTAGCTTTCCAAGTGTGCGGCGCGGATTGCGAAAGTATTAGGCAATGGATTTTCGCTCGCATTATAATTTTCCAAAGCTTCAATTAAAAGAGGCTCATCTTTATGCATTTCCTTGAAGATTTCTACAGCTACCGTATTCGGGATATATTCCACGTTAACTACATCTGGCATCAGCTCGATTTCAGCCTTGATATTCAAGATTTCACGCTCGCTGGTCTGGTTGTTGAAGTATGCCGTAATGCCCACCTTGTCCTGAATAGTCTGAAGAGAAAGGTTTGTCAGCGTGTATAAAACAAGGATTGTCGAGATTATGAACAAAGTGATTGTCATAATCGAAGTCGCCGCAAGAGACAACCAAATGTTGCGGAAGAAATTCGTAAACCCTGTTTTTGTTAACCTTTTTGCTGTAACAAATGCCATTGTTGTTTTTTAGAATACTTTGTAGTTGACGGACGGAACCATTTGTTTGGGCAGAGGCCGTCGGAGACCGTTCTCAAACGGTCGAGACCTGAGCAGAAAATTTAACGTGAGCTAAATTTTACTGCGTACTCTGAACAGACAAATGGTGCAGTCCTAAAAACTACAAAACGTATTTGCCTTTTTCTTGATCGTAAACGATCTCGCCTTTTTCAATTGTGACGACGCGCTTTTTAATGCTGTTAACTAAATCCTTAGCGTGCGTTGCAAGCATGACTGTGGTTCCTGATTTGTTGATTTTCAAAAGAAGCTGAATAATGTCCCAAGCATTGATGGAATCCAAATTGCCTGTTGGCTCATCCGCCAAAAGCAGAACCGGCTTATGCACCAGGGATCTCGCAATGGCAATTCTTTGTCTTTCTCCGCCTGACATTTCGTCCGGGAAAGCCTTGGCTTTCTCTTCCAATCCAACCATTTCCAGAATTTTAGGAACTTCTTTTTTAATGACGTGATTGGTTTCGCCAGCCACTTCCATGGCAAAAGCAATGTTTTCAAAAGCAGTCCTGTTCGGCAATAGCTTAATATCTTGAAAAACGACCCCAATTTTTCGCCTTAAAAAAGGTATATCTGACCGGCGGATGCGCCCCACATCAATGTCGTCGATTAAAATTCTCCCCTGGTCAGGCCTTTCTTCGCCAATAACAAGACTGAGCAGTGTGGATTTGCCTGCCCCTGACTGCCCAACCAATGAAATGAATTCTCCTTTGTGTATCTCGAGATTGACGTTGTTAAGCGCCGCGTGTTTTCCGTACTTTTTTGTGATGTTTTCGAATTTGATCATTTAGTGGGATTTTTCTTGCCTACTTATTATACCATTATTTTTCCTGGTTGCGCGAAAATTCGAGGTAATTTTTTATGAATTCGTCCAAATTTCCTTCCAGAACGCTTTCAGCGTCAGAAGTTTCGTAATTCGTCCTGTGATCTTTGACAAGCTTGTATGGATGAAGCACATAAGAGCGAATCTGGTTGCCCCATTCCGCACTGTGGTACTCTCCGCGCAGCTGAAGTTTTTCCTGGCGCTGTTTTTCTTCTTCAAGGGCTGCGAGTCTGGCTGACAAAATTTTTATGGCCTGATCTTTGTTCTGCGCCTGGGAGCGTTCGTTTTGGATGGTGACTGTAATGCCGGTTGGTCTGTGTGTGGCTCGGATTGCCGAGTATGTTGTGTTTACGGATTGCCCGCCGTGGCCGCGAGAAGTTTTTGCCTCAAAATCGATTTCTGAAAGATCCAATTTAAATTGTTCCTGATGGATGACTGGCAAAACCTCAACTAAAGAAAAAGATGTTTCTCTGGTTTGTGACGAGTTGAACGGCGATTGCCGGACCAGACGGTGGACCCCTGCTTCGCTCTTTAGATAGCCGTACGCGTAGTCACCGCTGACTTCAAAGACAACGCTTTTGATTCCGGCTTCTGTGCCGCGGCTTTCTTCAATGATAGTTACACCGAACCCTTTCTTTTCTGCCCACCTGTTGTACATGCGCAAAAGCATTTCTGACCAGTCCTGGGCATCCACCCCTCCTGCTCCGGCATGGATGGACATTATAGCGTCATTTTGGTCGTATTTCCCCGACAGAAAGGTGGTTAAGCGCATTTCCTCAAAAACTGCTTCCAGAAGGCCAAATTTGGCCTTTAAATCGGCCTCAATTGCCTTATCTGGCTCATTTTGAGCGATTTCAGCTAAATCCAAGGCGTCTTTTACGTCTTTTTCCAGTTTCCCCCATTTTTCAACCACAGTTTTAAGGGCCGTGGCTTCTTTGGCTACGGTTTTTGCCCTCTCCTGGTCTGCCCACAAACCTGGCTCTGACATTTGGTCTTCCAACTCTAAAATCCTCTGTTTTTTCTGTGGGAGGTCAAAGATGCTCCTTAAGATCATTCATCCGATCTTCAAGCGTTTTAAATTGCCGTATTAATTCTTCCATAAGTTATTCAAATTCCATTAGCGCTCGCGGTCCTCCGCCTTACAGGACCGCATAAATCCCATATCTTATACATTCCTTTATTGTGGGATTTTGCTTAGTCTCGTCCGCTGAGGCGGACTGCGATGTCCTGACGGCAGAGATCCCGCGAGCTAAGTGCAAATTTCTTTTTTCAGTATTATTTACGCATAGCTTACTCTCCGGTGGATCCGAAACCGCCGCGTGCAGTTTCAAGTAACTGATCTACCTCTTCCCATTCAACTTGCTGAACTGGCAGAAAAATTCCCTGGGCAATTCGCTCGCCTTTTTTCACCTCAACGGGCAGGTCTGTAAAGTTGTACACCATAATCAAAGCCTCGTCATCCGGTCCGGCATAGTCAGGATCAAGTATACCCACGCTATGAGGGAACATCAGCCCCTTCTTCTTTGGTGTACTGCTGCGTGAAAAAATTGCCAAAAAATATCCTTCCGGTGGTTCGAAATACAATCCTGTATGAAGCAATTTAATTTCCTTTGGCTTAATAACGGCGTCTTCATTAGATGCAATATCAAAAGCCGCAGATTTTTTCGTGCCATATCCTGGCAACGGGACACTCGGGTCGATTCTTCTAATTCTTACTTTCATACTTAGATTTTAACATAAACAAGTTGTTAGTGCTGATTTGATATATTCCAAATAAAAAAGCAGGACGTATGGAACGGCCTGCGGAAATGAAGATGTCCTCCATGGACGATGCATCGACTCTGATGAGTTTAGCCGTGGGAGCTACCCCATCTCAAGACGTGTGTCTTGATAGGAAACGGATATGGAGGTCCGAGTTGCCTCTAGACTTTGTAACTCCAAGAGCAATCCGCTCCTACAACCCCGCATTGCCTGCGGTTTAGGCTTTTCCGTCCTAGTGCACAGAATGCACGTGTCTCCCTACTCAAGTTTGCTGTCCTCTTTCAGTTACCCATATCATTGACTTTCGCCAAGTAGGAACGGAATCGGCATGCGCCTTTCTCTCCCAGCAGAGTCAGATGCAATAAAAGCATATACCAGAGAAAAGATATCTGTCAAAACAAAAAACCGCTCTTTGTGAGCGGCTTATTGTTCTAGAATTAGAGTTGTACTTTGATTCCAGGACCCATTGTTGCGTTTACTGTAACGTTTGAAATGAATTCCTTTTTCAAAGTGGAAGGCTTTGTGGCTTGCAAAGCTTCCATAAAGGCGTTGAAATTTGCTGTTAACTGCTCTTCTGAGAAGTTGCTCTTGCCCAACAACATGTGCACGTTGCCGGATTCGTCGTTCTTGAATTCCATTTTGCCGCCAGCAAACTCTTTCACAGCCTTGCCTACTTCCGGAGTAACAGTTCCGGTTTTTGGGTTAGGCATGAGCCCGCGCGGACCCAAGAGTTTTGCGATTACAGCCATTTTGGCCATCATAGCCGGTTCGGCAATAGCAACGTCGAAATTAAGCTCTTCGGTTTCCTTAATCTTTTTGATCAAGTCTTCGCCACCAACCAGCGCTGCCCCGGCTTCAGTAGCTTCCTTCTCTTTGGCTTCAGTTACGAAAGCGGCAATGCGCTTGGTCTTCCCTGAACCATGAGGCAAGGTTACTGTTCCGCGGATAGCCTGGTCCGTTTTCTTGGCGTCAATGCCAAGGCGAACATGAACTTCCAGGTTGCCTACAAACTTTGTAGTGGCGGTTTTCTTGGCTAAAGCAATTGCTTCAGTCAGAGAGTACTTCTTGTTTGCGTCTACTTCTTTCCTAGCAGTTTCTAATCTTTTACCCATAAATCTCCTTGTGGTGCGAGCGACCATTTTAAGGTCTCCCACATTAAAGTTAAATTAAATTTCCTTGTCTTTTCGGATTCTGTTCCAGTGATAGAAATACAGTGGAACTCCAACAATCAATAATGCTACAGAGTTGGCTGCCTGACTTTGCCTGCTGGCGGTTCTTTGCTCTTCGCAAATGCGCCTGTTCTCTTCTTCCTGGGCGAGCTTTTCAGCTTCCGTCAATTCCTGTCCATCAGGCTTGACTGCTGAAGGGATTGACCGTTCAAAGCAATAGTTGTCTGCTTTGGTGAAGATGTAAGTCTTCAGCCCGAGGTTCAGCACGGTAACCAGACCAATAATCGTGAGGACCAGACCAACTGACGCAAAGATGTATAGAAAAACTTTGCGCAAAGTAAGATTCATAGCCATATATAGTATTGTTCCGATGAGCACTATCGCCAGAATAGGACCTAAGATGGCGAGAATAGTTATCATCATGATTGTTAGTTTAATGTTTATTTGATTTCGATGCCCATTGAGCGAGCTGTGCCAGCCACGATCTTTTCAGCTGCTTCAACGTCAGCAGCGTTCAAGTCCGGAAGCTTGGTTTCAGCAATTTCACGCAACTGCGCCTTGCTGATTTTGCCAACTTTGTTCATTAAAGGGTTGGCAGCGCCTTTTTCAACGCCAGCTGCTTTTCTGATCAAAATTGAAGCTGGTGGAGTTTTTACGATAAAGCTATATGAGCGATCTTCGTAAATAGTAACTTCTGCTGGGACGGAAATGTCACCTAACTGAGAAGTTTTTTCGTTAAATTCCTTGAGGAATTGTCCGATGTTGAGCCCGTGGGGACCCAATGCAGTACCGGTTTGCTGGGAAGGAGTCGCTTTGCCTGCTGGCAAAAGGATCTTCACCATTGCCTTAACTTTTTTAGCCATTGTTTTACGCCTTATATCTTCTTAATCTGTAAGAAGTCTAATTCTAAAGGTGTCTCTCGACCGAAAATAGACACCAAAACTTTAACCTTGCCTTTCTCTTCGTCAACTTCGTTGGCCTTACCTTCATAATCTTTGAATGGGCCGTCCATAATCCTGACCAGGTCTCCTGGTTTTACGTCGATCTTGTACTTCGGTTCTTCCACACCCATTCTCTTTTGCAGTGATGTAACTTCTGATTCGGAAATCGGAGTTGGGATTGTTCCGGAACCAACGAACCCGGTTACGTTAGGGGTGTTTCGAACCACATACCAGGAATCATCAGTTACTATCATCTCCACCATTACATATCCTGGGAAAATCTTTTCCTCTACAGTGGTGCGCTTGCCATCCTTAATCTTGATCTTCTTTTCTTTAGGAACCATGACATTGAAAATTTTGTCTTCCATGCCCATGGATTCAATACGTTGTTTGAGGTTAAAGGCGACACTGTCTTCATAGCCTGAATAGGTGTGAAGCACGTACCAGTGTTTTTCGCCTGTGACTTGTTGTCTTGCCATTTGAAATACCTGCCCCTGTTCGGGGATTAAAATTAAAGATTAGCGATTAACGCCGAGTTCGAGAAGTTTTGTAAGCCCGTAGTCTACTGCACCCAGGAATGCCGCTACAACCAGTGAGATTGCAATAACCGCAATGGTGGTTCTAACCACTGATTTGCGATCCGGCCAGACGACTTTCTGCAGTTCTGACTTCACTTCTCTGAGGAATTGGATTGGGTTGGTCATAAAGTTAGTTAATGTGCGCTATTATTCGCGCTTTTTTAAAAGGCCTTTGGGGCCTTTTGTTTATAGGCGCATTATAAAGTATTTTGGTTGTTTTGGCAAGTCAGGCCAGAAAGTATCTTATCCAATAAAAAAAGCCTTCCTTGCGAAAGGCGTCCTGACTATGCGCGGGTCATTCGAAATGCCACCAGATGTTCAAAATCCAAACCCGCTTGTATTCCATAAGCGGGGATGATTGCGTGCAGACCCTTGAAAAAAATACACTGCAGCCGTAGTGGTCAGCGCGTGCTAATTCCTGATAGCGCTGTATCAATCCGCGGTGGTATTCGGTAAGCTCTGAGTTTATGGGCCTTGTAGCCACCGGCAGGAATATCCGGGTAACCCCTTTTCTGGCGGCACAGGATATTTCCCGGAGAATATCTGATTTATATTTTTCTTCTGCATCCCGGTATCCTCGTGCCCTGGCCTCTTCCTTGGATTCGTGCTCCTCTTCGTCCCGTGTGAGCTTGCGCACCTCGTTGGCCAGAGCCAGCATGAGAGCAGAGGGACTGTTTTGGTAATCAGGGTTTTGCGTTCGCCGCACTTAATCCTCCTAGTAATTCGCCTTTTCCTTGGCAACTCTGGCATGTGCCTGTGCCGCTACAGCTCGGGCAACTGTGGTTGCTTCTCATTTCAGGACAAAGGAGGTGAAGCTTGCGCGCCCACCGGTCTTTGTTTCCTGTGCCCGCGCATTCCTTGCACTTGCCATTGCCTTTGTCAGGCTCAATTGGGTTATGCCAATTACAGTCTGGACAGCGCATGATGTTGCCTCCCTTCCGAAAAATATAATAGCAAAAACAAAGTAAAAAGCGCCAGGGCTCACCTGCCGTTTGCAGGGTTACCTGGCGCTTTTTTGTAATTGTTGGACTGTTTGTTCTTTGTTTATGGAGCGACTTCTCTCATTTTAACTGCACCATTTTGAGTTTTTGTCAGAAGTTGGGTTAAGCAGACACGTCTTGTTTTGCTTCCGGTGCCGTCATAGTAATGAATTGTCGAACAGTTGGAGATGGTGTCAGTGGATGAGGTTGAGTTCAATGTTGTGTCGAATTGAATAACCCACTTGTTGCCGCCCACATCCTTTTTGCCTGAAACGTTAAACGTCAGGTTTGGATACGCGCCGGAGATTGCCGGGCTATTTAAAACGGCATTAGGACCGCTAACAGCAAGGTTGCGAACGTTGCTCAAATTTATGGAAGGATTGTCTGTAATTTTTGTAATATATCCAGCTGATGGCCCAAGGTTGTCAATAAGCAGTTGGATTCTCAGAGTGTCTCCATTCTTGATGTTTTCAGGCTTGAACCCTGTTTGGCCATTTACAGCCACAACAGACATAGAGCCTTCGATTTGGGCACTGCAGGCGGTGACCAGTGATGATTTGTACGCTGGTGAAGGATAGATTTGGGCCGGGAAGTTTGTGTATGCCGCTACAATATAGTGGTAGCTCTTATTGTTTTGAGGGTGATCTACATAGGAGGTTGTGTTTGCAGATACAGTTGCAATGCGCTGATATTGGGTATAGTCGCCGCCATTTTCCTGCTCTGAGCGGTAAACATGGAATCCAGCCTCAATGCTTGACGTGTCATCCCAAGTCAAAGTGATTTGGTTGCATGTGGCGTTGTTGGTTGAGTTGATGACCGGTGCTCCTGACGGTTGCTCCTTTTCATATGTGATCTGAAATGCGATAGTCCCCTGGTCAGCCAGCGTTTGTGGCTGATTTGGAATAATATCCTTAAGCAAGTAATTTGAACCGTTATATACCACGCTTGCCGGCGCAAAAATCAGCTGATAAATTCCTGTTTGCGCAGAATACATAGCATAAGTGCCGTTTCCGTTGAAGTTTTGAGGGCCATTGACCACCCATGAGGTTGGAATGTTTGAGGTCACAAGGATATTGCCGTTTGTGCTTGGCGCTTGATCTATCACCTCAAAAGTCATGGAAACCTGGTTGCCGAAATAAATGTCGTTCCCCGGAGCCACCCCGCAAACAATACCGCTTGAGTCCTTATATTCAGCACCTGCTCTATGCACCATTTGGAAAGAAATTGTATAGACGCCAGGCGTTGATGGGGCCACCAAAGTAAAACTCTTTTCTTGGGTATCGGTCGGTTTCATGCTTGGAGACAAGTGCCCGTAAAGAGGTGAAGTGGTCAGATTACTGGTCTGAACAAGCTGGTAAAAGGATCCGTGATAAAACCAGGTTTCTCCGGAGTTATAAATGTTCAGCCCAAAAGGGATGGCACTTCCGGCAGTGATTTTGGCTGGGATAATTTGGGTTGCGGTCACAACTGCGTTTTCAGTGCAAGTGGTTGGGTTAACGCCTCCTGGGCAGTCCACTCCATAGTCAAAGACTTCACCCATGAAGACTGCGCCTTCGTAGCTTCCGTCCACGTTTCTGTAGGCGGCATCAAGCTGGATGCGTCCGCAGTTGTAGCTGTTGATGTCATAGGAAAACATAGTCTGCCCAGTTTCGCCAGGGGCATAGTTAAGCTTGCCGGACATTGAGAAGGAAGACTGGTTCAGGGTGTGAGCCGTTGCAGCACATCCGGAAACGGGGTCATGGAAAGCAGCCTTCTCTATGTACACCGCTTCACTGCCAAAGTTATCAATATCCGCAATCCATTCAATTTTCCCGTTATTGATAATTGATGATTGGCCTGGTTTGTGGCAGTTTTCTGAGTTGTCATTGACCCAGTGAACGCTTACGGCGACATTAGCCTGGGCAATATCAATAATCGGCTGAACAAAAGCAACCGTTGCAATTATCGCCACTAACAAAATTTGTGCTAATTTCTTCATATGGTTTAGAGGTTGATTAATTCGATGCGCTCTGCTGATATTTGATCGGATGAATTTGGGTTAGTTGAGCTGTACACGGCAATATTCTTTCCCGCTGACAAATCAACTCTTTCTGCGGGAGCCAAAACAGGCTCTCCGCCTACAATCGAAACAGAATTGATTTCTGAATTTTCAGTTACAAAAAAGGTTTTTTCCTGTTCAGAGACGGTTACGGATGATCCATTTGTCTGAACAATGTTTACCCTGACAGTAATGCGATCTCCCTGAACTTCGGTAATTTTACCGTTTAAGGAGTATTCTTTGATTTGCAACTCATCAGAGGCAGACAAGACTTTTGGATTTTGGCTGTCGAACAACAAATATCCAGCTACACCAACGCTCAAAATCACCGTAATTGCCAAGGCAGAAACGGCTTTATAAATGGCAGGGTGTGTAACTTTCAGCAATAATTTCTTATGCTGGATTGTAACCCTTAACATAGTGAATTTGGTGGAGATTCGCATATACTTAAATTAACTTTAAGTAAACGGGGAATATTACACTATTTTGAGGGTTTTGTCAAGGCTTAAACAAGGGATAACAAAAAACCTGCATTTCTGCAGGGTTTTTAGAACTACGTGTTGTCTATAAACCAATAACTACCCACAACAAAACAAGGGCAACCAGTGATGTGAGGACGAAGAATAATAATCCGGCTGCCGAAAGGGTTCGAAATGTTTTCGAGCCAGGCACTGTAACAGGAGGAGTATTTTTGTTTTCCAAACTTCTCCTGTAGTCCAGTAATATTGAAACGATTGCTGTTATGAGAATTAAAAACCCAATAGCAATAAGCGATAAGCCTACAACATTCTCACCGCTCCTGCCATCGAATAATTGTATGATCCATCCCAGAATTAAAGCAATGGTCCCGGAATAGATCAATGTTTTTGATGTAAATCTCATTATTCTTAAATATCCAGGTTTTTGACCAGTTTTGCGTGGGTTTGGATAAAGTTCTTTCGGGCTGAAACCTCATCACCCATCAAGGTTTCAAATATCTTGTTTGCTTTTTCCGCGTCATCAATTGTCACCTGAAGCATGCGTCTTTGAGCCGGGTCCATGGTGGTCTCCCACAGCTGATCAGCGTTCATTTCACCCAAACCTTTGTATCTCTGGACTGTGACGCCCTTAATATTTACTTCTCCGCTCTGGTCAGGAGATAACTCCGCAATTTCCTTAACCTCATCATTAAGATCATTTTTGCCTTTCTTGCTCTTGGCTTCTTTTCGCTCCTTAGCATCTTTCAGGTACTTAGCAATAATCTCATCGCGCTGTTTGTCGGAAAAGGCGTATTCAGCAGATTTTCCGTGCTGGACCTTGAACAGTGGTGGTTGTGCTATATACAAATAACCTTGTTTAATGACTTCCGGGAAGTGTCTGTAAAACAAAGTAAGCAGCAATGTTCTGATATGCGATCCGTCAACGTCAGCATCAGCCATCAGGATAATTCGGTGATAGCGCAAATTCGCAATATTAAATTGATCGCCGATGCCGCACCCCATGGCAATGACCAGGTTTTTGATTTCCTGGTTAGCCAGCATCTTATCCAGTCTAGCCCGCTCGACGTTCAAAACTTTTCCTCTGAGCGGCAAAATGGCTTGGGTATTTCGGTCTCGCCCCTGCTTGGCGGTGCCTCCTGCAGAGTCTCCCTCAACAATGTAAAGTTCGCACTTAGCAGGGTCAGATTCGGAGCAGTCAGCAAGTTTCCCTGGCAAAGACAAGCCTTCAAGCACACCTTTTCTGATGACTGCGTCACGCGCAGCACGCGCAGCCATTCTGGCTTTAGCCGCCAGCAAAACTTTTTCCAGGATTTTCCCAGCATCCCCAGGGTGTTCTTCCAACCAAAACTCCAGGGCCTCACCCACCACATTTTCCACTATACCCCTAACCTCGGCGTTGCCAAGCTTGGCTTTAGTCTGACCCTCAAACTGCGGATTTGGTAACTTTACGGAAACAATCGCGGTTAAACCTTCACGCATGTCATCTCCGGTAACTTTATCGGCTTCTTTGATGTAGCCTTGCTTGACGCCATAATTGTTCAAAGACCTGGTCAAAGCAGACCTGAAGCCAGTCAAATGCATTCCGCCTTCGTTGGTATGGATGTTGTTGGCGAACGTCATGACGTTCTCAGTGAACTCGTCAGTATACTGAATGGCACACTCAACCAAAACTTCATCAACAACTTTGTTGACGTACATTGGCTGGGTTTTTACCGTTTTGTTCCTGTTCATGTGGCGGATATAGGAAATTAGTCCGCCTTCAAAGTAGTACTGGTAGCTGAAACCAGTGCGCTCGTCTGTAATTGTCAGGTGTACGCCCTTTGTCAAATAGCACTGTTGCCTGTAGTGGTCGAGAACGTACTTAATGTCGAATTCCGTCACTGTAAATATTTCAGTATCAGCCTTGTATGTGATTTGGGTTCCGCGCTGCCATTCGTCGCCTGGTTTAACTTTTCCGACTTCCTTTACTTTGTTTTGCGGTTTTCCCCGTTTGTATTCCTGCTGGTAAATTTTGCCTCCGGTTCTGACTTCGGCTTTAAGCCATTCTGAAAGGGCGTTTACTACGGACGCACCAACACCGTGCAGACCACCGGAAACTTTATACCCGGAAGCGTCGCCGCCGAATTTTCCGCCAGCATGAAGAACCGTCAGCACTGTTTCCAGAGCAGACTTCTTGGTCGCCTTATGGATATCAACTGGGATGCCTCGTCCGTTATCCCGGACGGTTACTGAGTTGTCAGGATGAATCACAATGTCAACGCGAGTCGCGTGGCCAGCCATGGCTTCGTCTATTGCATTGTCCGCGATTTCCTTGAGCATGTGGTGGAACCCTTCCTTTGCCGTGTTTCCGATGTACATGCCAGGTCGCTTTCGGACCGGATCCAAGCCTTCCAGAACTGTAATCTGCTCAGCTGTATACCCCTTCTCCTTTTTGATCTCTTTTTCTGCGTTTTTTGCCATAAATTGCACTAAAAAATAAGCCCGTTAAGGTAACTTAATTATAGCAAAAAATAGCCTCTTTTGGAAGCTATTTTTAGGGGTTGTTTTTTATCTCAATTCTGCGTTGTAAATGGCCTTGGTTTGCTCGTAAAGCTTGCTTTGCAAAGGGTCAACTTCTTCCGTTTTCAGCGTTTTATCCGGACTTCTGTAAATAACCCGGTAAGTGTAACTGATCCTGTCAGGCCCGAACTTTGCCTCATTCTCGTATTTATCAAGCAGAGCCACTTCCTCCACCAAATCCCCACCAATGTCACGAATCAGGTCAAAGTAATCATTTGGTATAAAACTTTTACTGACAATAAATGAAATGTCCCTGGTTATTGGCGGATACTTGCTGACTTCCTGGAATTTCTGCCCCAGTTTGAGTTGTTTGATGACGCGAGGGTCCTCTGACCAAAGCAGGCGTATATCCGGCAAAGCCATGCTGATTATTGCCAGTCTTTCCAAACCAAATCCAAATGCCCAACCATTATATTTTTCAGGATCAACGCCGAGTTTTTGCAAGACGCTGTCTTTGACCACGCCACTTCCCAGGACTTCAACCCATTTGCCGTCAATTTCAATTTCCATTTCAAGACTCGGGTCCGTGTACGGGAATTTATCCTCGTTTATGCGATATTTCACACCTGGGCCGAATACAGCCTGGACAATCTTCACTAACACCCCACTAAGGGTTTCCCTGTTTATTTCTTCTTTGTCCTTTGGGGCCAGATACCAGCCATCCATCTGGTGGAAAATATTCATGTGGCGCCTGTCGATTTCATCCTTGCGGTATACCTTGCCATAGCAGAAAGTGCCGAAGGATTCTCCTCTTGCGATTTTTTCCTTAATCTCCGGCTGGTTCAGGTAGTAGTACCACATGACAGTGGTGTGGGTGCGCAAAATATTTTTCTCATCCACGTAATAGGTGTCAGATTTGCTTCGCGCCGGGTGGTCTGCCGGAAAGTCGAATAAATCAAATGTAATGTCAGTCGGTACTATTTCCGGAACCTTGATCAAGTCAAAATTTTTAAACTCAGGTATGTTGATGATCCTTTGCGCAATTTCGTAAATGGGACTGGATGGCGTCCGGGACAAATCAGGCATGTTCAAAAAGCGCTGCATGCGCAGGCTTTCAGGATCTTTTTTTGTTTCAAGATATTTACGAAGCTGTGCTTCCTGTCCTTCAATGACTATTTCGTTTCTCATGGTTCAGAGTTAATGCAAGCTTTAGGATTTTACCATTTCAGAGGAAAATTCGCTACCCAGAGGGGCGTCATCCTTTAGGATGAGAATTCCACGGCTGTCTGAGGTAAGCCCGAGCTCTTTTCCGGAACAAATCATACCTTGTGACTCAATGCCACGGATTTTGGCTTTCCCCAATGTAAAAGGCTTTCCTTCAGGGTCATGCTGGTCATGTGGAATTATAGCCCCTGGCAAAGCTAAAGGAACAATAGCTCCCGCCTCAAAATTCCAGGCTCCGCAAACTACCGGGCCTATTGTTTTTTGCCCGTCAGTTAGCTCCACTACGCGAAGGCGGTCGGCGTTTGGGTGCTTCTCAACCTTTGTAACTTTAGCCACTATGATATTAGGGAAACTTTTATTAACGTGCTTCCCTGAGTTATTATTTCCATTTGAAAACAAATTGACTAACCAGTCTGCAATATTCATTTTATTGGCATTTAAAGAAAATAAATCTAGGCAACCTTGTGGCATATTCTAGCTTAGGGTGGGTTTTTAGGAAAGAGTCCGGCAATTCATGGGGCTCCACGATGTTTGATATGGAAAACCCTGCGTTAGCCAGAGATTGCGCATACTCCCCAATGGTCCTGTGATAATGGGTTAAATCAGTTTTGAAGTGGCTCTCAAAGCGTCCTTTTTTGTGGGAATAGTAATCAAACATCAAGGCTCTTGGTCTGGCAAAAGTCATCTTGTTCCAGAAACTTTTATACAGCGCGGCTGTTGGCTGGTTAAAAGCTGGATGCAAAACTGAAAAAATCAGGTGACCGCCTGGCTTGAGTAGCCTCTTAGCATCTGCCAGGAAAGTGTCGATTTTCTGCATATGCATCAGAAGCATATTAGCTAAAACCAAGTCGAAGGATGAGTCCTTGAAATTTGATTTATCCATCAAATCCTGAACTTCAAATTTTATGTCTGGGTATTTTTGCTTGGCAATCTTTATCATTTCCGCAGACCCGTCCACCCCTATCACCTTGGCTCCGCGTTTTTTTAGCCAATTCGAATAATATCCATTGCCGCATCCGGCGTCTAAAACCAGCTTTCCACTGCAATCAGACACCAAGACTTCCATTGCGCTGTCAATTAAAAGCGTCCGATAGGTATTTTCTTGCGCAATATCCTTGTCCCAACCAGCTGCCGCATCTTCCCATTTAATCAGATCAGAATTCATTTATTGTACGATAATTGTTCCAGTTATGGCCGGATTCAGGTGGTCGTGATACGTAAAAGTTCCTTTTTCTGTGAACTTGAAACTATAGGTCTGGTTTGTGGCCAAAATTCCTGACTCCAAATCCGGCAGAAGAATATGGGTAGGATGGGGATCAGAAGCAATTTGATGGCTGTTAACTTCTTTGTTGGTCCATACAACAGTGTCTCCGGCGTTGACAGTAACCTCTGCCGGGTCAAACTTGCTGTTCATAATACTTACCTGCACCGTTTTGACCTGAGGACCTACTTTACTGATCGTTGTTATGGTGGGTTCATGCAAGCCATGGGTTTGCTTGTTGGCGGAAATTTGGCTTTTTCTTACTTCTGTCATTTTAAAGCCTGGGGTCAGCGGGTCATACTCATTGGCAATTTGGGAACCGTCATGGTAACCCGCCTGCTCCGCTTCTTTCCTCGGGTCAGTATATTTTTTGGTTGGATTAGTAAGATAGATCTTTACTTCGTCCCCGTCTGCAAGCCCGTCCCCGTCTGTATCGTTTACTTTGGGATCTGTCTGCTCCACAAATTCGTCATAGTTGTTCAATCCATCATTATCCGGATCAGCCTTGTCCCCGCAAGTATCCTGATCAGAGCATTGTTCAACCCCAAAGTACTGCATCAAAAACACTTTTGGAAGTTTTGATTCTTCCAGACCATTTGACGAATTTCCCGGCGTTGACCAAAGCAAATAATAGGCTAATCCGCCCAGTGCGGCCAAAATAACCACGGACAAGAATATGTATATGCCTTTGCCGCTTTTGGCTGGCGTATCTTCTGTTGGTAAATTTTGCTGGTCTTCCTCTGGCTCTGCAGAGGGGATTCCCTGCAGTGGGCCTTCACTGGAAACCAATTCACCGCCCGCATCCTGAGGCATGACAGCAAAATTTAGGACATCTTGGTTTTCGTTTTCAGAATCTTTCATTGAATCGTTTTTGTCACTCATAGTTTTGATCGCTTAAGTTTGTGTTTTTGTTTGCTTTTCGAGAATTATAGATAAAGAAAATTTCCAGGAATAAGAGGGCGCCAACTAGAAATAACGAATTTACCCAGGTAAACAGTCCGTGCGCCTGCAAAATTAAACCAGTTATAAAGCATATCGCTATCAATGCCCCCTGTCTTAACGAAACTATAAAGTGCCTTTTTGCCATTTCTCGTACGCCGAATCGCTGGCGAAAGGAGTAAAGCAGGAAAGCCAAAGTGAATAGGACAAACAGGCCTGAGGTGAAATAAAAAAGTACAATATTGGTCAGCTTTTCATTAGGATCAAGCGAGTAAATTAACCAACCAGTGCCAGCCGCAGACAGCAAAGCCATAAGCAACAGGAAAAATTTATAGACAACGTTTATTTTTAGCAATTTTTGGTTTTCCTAGCTCATTAATTATACCAAAAATCACGGCTAAACGCGAAATTTACCTGGCTTCGTAGTCTCGATATTGGCAATCATGGGATTTCTTTTTATCCAATTCATAGAAGCTGTCCGTTTTGATTGTTTGAACGATCTGCTCTATGTTCTCCAGAAACTCAGATTTGATTTTTTCAATGTCATCCTGCGTACCCGCAAACTCGATGATGTTGTTCAGGTCCTCAAGATCCCAGTAACTCAGGTTATTGACTTTCTTTTTCAGGAAATCCTGAGCAGCCCACTGATAGCCTAAAAGCTGTTTTTTATCCACTTTTTCAAGCTTGGTGCGCGCTTTAGCGCTTGTTTTGTAATCGATAATATTAATGCTACCATCAGGATTCTCGTGGAAACAGTCAATGACCCCTACGTACTTGTACGGGCCAAGTTTTAGCTTGAAGAATTTTTCTGTTTCCGCTGGAATAATTTGCCTTGCAGTTACCTGGTTGTAATAATTTTCCAGCAATCTGAAGCCTCTTTTGCGGAATTTATCCTTATCCCATTTGCTCTCATACCAGTCGTCTATCCAGTTTTCGTTATAAAGCTGGAAGAGTTTATCCAGAGGCGGATACTCAACCTTTTTTGACGGCTGTTTTCCAAAAAGATCAACTTGTTTAGCCGCGTTCATCTGAATGATTAGTTGTGAGAAAAGCTGGATGGTTTTGTGAATAGTTTGTCCAAACGAAGTGTAAGAATTGCCTGGGGATGGCAATTGATACAGGTATTTGTATTTGAATTCTAGTGGGCATTTTAAAAAGCTGGAAATGCTGGTCCATGAAAATGATTCCGGGATAACCAAGTGGCTTTTGGTCGGAAGCGGCAGCGCTTCCTTTTGCTTAAATACAACTACGCCTGTTGGCGCAGATTTAGTTCCCACTGTTTCCAACTTGGTCTCGACAAGAAATCTGGAGGGTTTTTTGTTTGTACTGCCGCCGTAATCATCAGCCCAGGCAAGGTACAGAAATTGTTTTGCCCGGGTAAGCGCCACGTAAAACAGCCTTCTTTCCTCCATTAAGTGTATATCTCCCTCGGAAAGAATCTCCTTTATCAGTTTGTCCGGTAACTCAATCTGCTCTCGCCTGTCCCTGGACGGGAATCTCGCTTCCACCATGTTTACAATGAACACGCATTTAAATTCCAGGCCCTTGGAGGAGTGCACTGTCATCACCTTAACGGCTTCCGGCCCAATATTCGGGTCAAAAGCCAAATCGCCGGTATCTCCCGCGTCCAATTCCAGCTTAATCCTATTCAAAAAAGCCTTAAGCGTTTTGTCATCGCTTTCAGTTTCAAAATACTGGGCTTTGGTGTAAAACTGCTGAAGCAGGCTTCTGTTTTCCACGTTCTGCACTGAATCCGCTGCCAGATCTTTGGTAATCTGCAGGTCTTCGAGTATTTTTATAAAAAGTTCAGAAACAGGCATATGCCTAGCCCAGTTTGTGTGCTTATCAAGCAAAATTTGAAGCTCTGCAAGTTTTTTGTAGGTTGATTCTGACACTGTTACGATCCCAGGAACCTGTTTTATCACCTCAAAAAGGGAAAGCGCCTTTCTCTTGGAAATCTGAGACATATTAATAAGATCTGCAGATTCTATTTTGAATTTTTTTATGTTCAGGATTCGGAAGAGGTTTTCGCTCTCGTGATAGTTGTCCAGAAGCTTAAAATATGCCAGCAAATCCAAGATAAAAGGTTTTTTATATAATCCCCGGTTTGCCACATACATGTATGGTATGCCGCGCTTGTTTAACTCGCTGATGAAAGGGTCAGCGTGATCGTTCGCGCGCACCAGAATGGCGAAATCGTTATAACCAAAGCCAAGGGTTTCCGTCAGCTCAATTATTTTCTCCGCAACTACGCTTGCTTCTTGATGGACAGTTTGCGCATGCAAAACTTTGATTTCGCCTGCTTCCACTGAATGTGAAGCAAGTTTTTTAGAAATTTCCAGTTTAGTTTCCAGCCGTTCCGGATTGTTAAGCTGGATAAAATCATAGGCAAGATCCAAAATCTGCTGTGTTGACCTATAGTTGTCTGTCAGAGTAATATCCTTGGCTTCAGGAAAATCTTCCTTAAATTTTAAGATATTGGAAATTGAAGCGCCGCGGAATTTGTAAATTGACTGGTCATCATCACCCACCACCGTGACATTATTTCGCGGGCTGGCGACCAGTTTAACCATTTCATATTGGGCAAGGTCAGTATCCTGAAATTCATCCACCAACACGTATTTGAACTTGTTCTGGTAATATTTCAGAATTTTTGGACGAGTTTGAAACAGTTGAACAGTGTAATTAATCAAATCACCAAAATCCAAATATCCTTGTTGCAGCAAGGTGTGTTGGTATTTATGGTAGGCGTTGGCGATTTCGTTTATTCTTTGAATCTCTGCATGGTCGAGTTCTGCGGTTGTTTTAGATTCGCTTTTTTTCGATTTCTTTTTTGGCTTTTTTTGGGTGGTGTCTGAGGATAAAGCGAGCTCCTGGGCATACTTCAGGTAAAGCTCTGGAGTTATTCCCTCCCCTTTTGCCTTCTGAAAATGCTTGAGCAGTGAATGGATGAATTTATTGGGATTACCCATGGGGCGATAATAATCCAGGTCAAAATCATAAAGATTCTTTTGCATCAGCATCCAGGCCTGGGTTTCCGTCAAGACTTTGAAATCCCCTGGGAGCCCGATGTCCAGGGCGTGTTGTTGAAGAATTTTTTGCGCAAAAGCGTGGAAAGTGGAGATGCTAATTTCTGCATAGCCGAGAGGCATAAGCTGGTCGACTCGGTCGTTCATTTCCGCCGCCGCCTTTTCCGTAAAAGTCAGTGCCAGAATTTCCTCAGGCTGGGCCAAACCCTGTTCAATCAGCCAGGCAATGCGGCGGGTCAACACCGTGGTTTTGCCCGTGCCTGCACCCGCAATAATCAAAAGCGGGCCATTGCCGAATGAAATAGCCTTTTCCTGCTTGGTATTTACTCCCTCCAGAATTGCTGATTTTTGCTTGAGTTTTTGGGGCATTGCCTCACTATTATGCCATACAAAATGAAATTACCCCAAACAAGGCCTGGGGACAATTCATGACGCGAGAATTGGTTGTAAATTATTGGTTTGAAGATCTTTTTCTGCCTGAGTTCCTTATCGGCATCAGGTATTTCTTTGGGTCACTGTCCAGGTCCAAATACGAATCAGCCAACTCTCTCATCCTGGAGGAAGTGCTTTTCCCAAACGAGACAAGTTCCACCCGCTGACCCAAAATCTGCAGATATTCCAGGAGTGGGATAAAGTCACCGTCACCGCAACCAAGCACCACCACATCAAGTTTTGGGCTCAACTTTATGATATCCATTACGATACCCACATCCCAATCTCCTTTTTTTACCCCGCCATAATAACTCTGCAGATCTTTGAGTTTTAGCTCAAAGCCGGATTTTTTTACAGCGTCGAAGAAAGTCTGTTCTTCCGGCATTTGCGCTCTTATGCCATAAGCTATAGCCCGCACCAAAGGCCTCTCGCCAACGCCATCTTTTAAAATAGCTGAGAAATTTATTCTCGCGTTGTAAATATTTCTTGCCGAATAGTATAAGTTCTGAATATCCACGAAGAAACCGACTCTTTGTTCTGCTTTCATACGTTTATTGGTTTATAAGTTTTTCAGTTTTAGATTCACTGGCCACAGCAGAAATTGGCTGTTCCTGCTTTTCAGCCTGCAATTCCAGAGTGGACGCGTTAATAATTGTTGTTTTAAGTTTTGCGTAATCCGAGCTGGCCACGTCCATGGCCCCGCTGGCGTTTTTAACATGTCTTAAGGCAGTATCAAAAGTTTTTTGGAATTTATCGCTTTCCTGTTTGATTCCTGCCACCATAGCCAAAATCTGGTGGGCAGCTTTGTTGATCTGCTGGCCACGCAATGAGAACAGGAAAGTCTGCAACGTCAAATACAATGTGTTTGGCCCGACAAAAACGACCTTCTTTTCCCTGGCGTATTTCATTGTTTCCGAGTCATCGGCGACTTCAATATATACCCCTTCGCTTGGGATGAACATTAAAGCAAAATCATAAGTGTTTTCCTGAGGCAAAATATATTTTTTGGCAATTTCATCAATTCGCTTCTTTATATCGCGAATAAAGGTTTTCTTTAAACTCTCAGCCGCTTCGTCTGTGCTTGCTTCCTTATATTGCCTAAAATTTTCCATGCTGAATTTACTGTCTAAACAAATAATGCGATCACCTATCCTGACGATAGCATCCACAGTTTCGCCATTTTTGAATTTAACCTGAGTGTCATAAGCAGTCCGGGGAAGAACCAAACTTAACAAATTTTCCAGCATTTCCTCGCCAAAGTTGCCGCGCATTTTAGGCGACGACATGGTCTCCGCAAGTCTTCTAATGTCCGGACCAATTTGCGAAACCCCACCAAGCTCTTTTGTCAGTGCCGCAATAACCCTTCCGGCATTATCCAGTCTTTCATTAATTGCTTTGTTTGTTTCCTTTATTTCCCTCTCCATTGTTTCTTTAGTTGCTTCGGTTCCTGCCTTGATGTCGCGCATCCATTCAGTCATGACCCGCAGAGCTTCATTGTCCTGAGGTTTGGCTGAGCTTTGTTTCATATAATAAAACAAAGCAGCAAAACCCGCTGCCACCACCGCCAAAAGTATGTAAAATTGAGTGTTTTCCATATAAACCATTATACCAAAATTGCCGGAAATTCACCAAAAAACGCAGTTGCCAAACCGCATAAAAAGGTGTATATTGGTGTATCGCTCTTTGGCAAGATTTTTACAGCCCGTTAACCGGCAAACTGTGTTCGTATTGGAGGAGAAATGAACGTAAGCTCGCCTGAAACGAAAAGCAAGATCACGGAACTTGGATTGAGTATTTCACAATACTCCAAACCCTTGCAAATTACACCCAAAACAATCCGTGACCGCCTCACAGAGCAACTCGTTCTTGAATCGGATCTCGACGATCCAAAAAAGATTGCCAGTGTTCTTGGTCCTCTCCTGCACGAACAGAGAAGGATGAAGAGTGTGGAGGACTCCAGATCCGTTCGCGAGGTTGTCATCGGCTGGCTCAAGAAACTCCAAGAAAAGGGCTACAGTGATTGGGGTTCGAGAATCATCAATTTCGAGGAGATCACTGTGCCACTGGACGCGCCTGTTCTGCCTGAGCCGCACTACGAACCCGAAACCGTGTTCACGAGGTTCAAATCTGAGAACGGACACGCTCCGGAGCCGCGGTTCTCATGGTCAACGTGGTGGGACAGCAAGAAGGATGTTCTGGATATCCCAGGCACAGCCCTGCTTGTGATCGCACTGCTCCTGCTCATTGCAGCAAGACTCTGGTGGCCAGAGTGGCTGTTCATCACACTCGCGATTTCAGCCGTTCTAGCGCTTGCCTATTTCGTCGCAAGATCCACTGTAGTAAAGTCTATTGCTATGGCTGGACTCTTCATCGTGGTTCTGGTGGGTGTCCTTTTGCTGATCCAGAAGTCCAGAGGGGACTCTGTGGTGGTAAGACACGGCGACACAACCTTGCCATCTGAAGCGAATCAGGCGGCAACCAAGGCAGACATCAACCAGGTCACGACCGCTCTAGGTTCGCAGATCGAAAGCGTGAAAACCGAAGTCAGTGCGCTGAACAGCAAGGTTGAGGCCGTGGACAAACGCGTCACGGCAGTGGAGGCGAAAATCGCCAAACCTGCGCCACGCCGAACAGCTACTCCGTCAGCCAAACCAACCACCAAAGGAGGAGTCATCATCTACGACAAGACAGTCCGCGGCAAAACGCGGGTTATCCGCACGGAGACGATGACAAAAAAATAGACGGTCTTATGCCGTCTATTCACCCGCCCGCTTCAACGCGAGGCGGTTTTTTTATTGATGATTTCTTTAACAATCTCTTTTTCATTCCAAGGCAGCTCCTGATTAGCCAATGCCAAAGTTGGTTCATGTCCTTTCCCAGTAAGCACCAGGAAATCTCCTGCCTTTGCATTATTTATTGCAAACTCAATTGCCTTTCGCCTGTCTTCAATCAAGAATAAATTCTCGCCTGATGTGTATTTTTGTGCTACACCTTTCCTGATCTGGTCAATGATTTTTGCAACTAACTCATCTCTAGGGTCGTCTGCAGTAATAATTATGACATCTGCATATTTGCTGGAAGCTGCACCCATTAAAGGCCTTTTTGATTCATCACGTTTTCCCGGCGCACCAAACAGGTGAACCAATCTTGCCGGGTTTGTGGCTTTTGCTTCCCTGAGCAGATTTTCAATTGAATTTGGAGTATGCGCAAAATCGACCATAACCTTAAAGTCACCGTCGTATACGATGTTTTGCCGTCCGTCAGGGGCTTCAAAGGTTGTAATTGCGGATTTAATCACATCATCCGGCAAACCCAGCTCCCTGCAGACCCCTGCAGCCGCAAGAATATTGTAATCGTTAAAACTCCCAAACAGCTTTGACGCAAATCTGAATTTTTCCAAATTTAGATCCGCTTTGCCCTTTCTGGAATAGGTCAGGACCTTATTCTTTAAAATTTCTGCATTTTTAGCAATATTTGGATCATCAATATTTATGACAGCACAATCAGCCGACTGCAAAAACTTAAACTTTGCGGAAATATAGGCGTCAAAAGTTGGGTGATAATCAAGATGTTCGTGCGTAATATTCGTGATGGCTGCCACTTTATAATCAATGCCCCAGATTCTGTTTTGATCAATGCCGTGGGATGACGTTTCAATAACAGCAAAGTCATAACCCTCTTTCACTGCCTGACGCAAAAGCCTCTGGATTGCAAATGCAGTAGGGGTGGTTACGTGAAATCCAGTATCAATTTTCTTGCCGTCGAAATATGCTCCCACTGTTGTAATCATGACGGCTTTTTTTCCGGAAGATTTCAAAATGTGGTAAATGAGACTGCACGTTGTGGTTTTGCCGTCAGTGCCGGTCACTCCAACAACAGTAATTCTCTTTCCCGGGAACCGGTACAGGATATTAGCGAGAATGGACAAGCCGAGATGGGCGATGTTTTTTAGTTTCCTAAGCATAAGCAAATTATAGCATTTTCATCTGGTTAACAAGATCACACCTCCCAAAAATGAACAGAGGCCTGCCCATCAGCAACTGCTGACATTCAGACCTCTGGCGCTCGCGAAGGGATTTGAACCCTCGATCTTCTCCGTGACAGGGAGACGTGTTAGACCGGGCTACACCACGCGAGCACGATATTGATTCCCTTGGTGGCTGGGGTGAGAATCGAACTCACGACCTCGGGCTTATGAGTCCCACGCTCTAACCAACTGAGCTACCCAGCCTTTCCTGGTTGCGGGGGCGGGACTTGAACCCGCAGTCTTCAGGTTATGAGCCTGACGAGATACCATTTCTCTACCCCGCGTCGGTTGTTGTGGTGACAATCTAACATAAAAAGCAGGCATCGGATCTTATGTCACCTCGAAACGTTAATCCTGCAAGCCAATAGATTATAACACTTTTTTGGAAATAATCAAGTCCTGGGACCCCTTATCGGCCTTAAGGGAAAATAAAACAACCGGCCTAAGCCGGATGTTTTATCAGAGTGCGAAGCTTATCGCTTCTTCTTCTTTGAGCCGCCCTTGCGCTTTGCTTTCTTAGCGGCCTTCTTCTTCTTTGCCATTTTGGTAGAAGACTTTCTTTGCGCTTGCCGTGAAATTTATTTTCACCGCAAGACTTAATTGTGTTTTATTTTTTTTCTTTCACCACGATAGTTTTTGTATCGGGAGAAATGCAAATGTAATGAACAAATTAATCGTAAGGTAAATTGCCCGCGTTGTCAAGTACTTTTCTCAAAATTTTTCAAAAACTTTTTTGCATCGGAAATATTTTTTATTTCGCCAAGAATAATTTTATTTTCAAGTTGGTTTTTTATTGTCCCTATAACTCTTCCTGCTGGAAGTTTTGTTTGCTTCATGATGAAGTCACCATCAGTTATATTTTTAAACAACTTTTTCTTAGAATGAATATTCTTAAGCAATTTCAAGCCTTCTTCATACGAACTAATATTCGCCGGTTGCACATTTCCATCCATTTGAATCAACTTCCCAAGCTGGTCGGCGCGCCATAATTCAATCAACTCCGGGAAATATTTATGCTTGGCAAGCTGAACTTTTTTCTCTTCAGACATGTTCTTTCCAAAAGGTATCCTAGCCATGTGCATCTTAGTTATCCACAAGACTAAATCTCTTTCTTTGCGCCCAAATTTTAACCGTTGAGCAAATTTTTCAAACAGATCCGCTGAGGCAAATTCATGGTTTGGAAATGAATTAACCACCTCCCCGTTTTTTCTTTTGGGCCTTGCGGTAACTGCTTTGCCAGTGTCATGAAACAAAGCGGCGTAAGCAAGTGGGGTGCTTCCAGGCTTTATGTTTTTTAACACCATAACAGCGTGCTCAAAAACACTGCCTTCCAAATGGTAAGTTTTTGATTTATGGAAAACATTTTTTAAGACAGCAACTTCCGGCATGATAAATTTCAACAGCCCAATATCCAGGAGAAGCCGCACGCCATACTCCCGGTTCTCAGAAAGCAATATTTTGTCCAACTCTGCTTTTATCCTTTCACCCGAAATTTGTTGTATATACTTTGCGCGTGTTTTTATTGCCGCAAAACTGTTTTTTTCGATTTTGAACTGCAGTTGGGTCGAAAACCTAACCGCCCTCAACATACGCAAAGCGTCCTCGTCAATCCTTTCCTTTGGGTTGCCTACAAACCTGACAATCTTTCTTTCAATGTCATTTTTTCCTTGATGCGGGTCAAGCGTGACCCTTTCAACCGGATCATAGTATATTGCATTGATGGTAAAATCCCTCCGTTTGGAATCAGTCAGATAATCATCAATGAAGGAAACGCTTTCCGGTTTGCGCCGGTTTAGATATTTACCTTCTTGCCGAAATGTAGTTATTTCAATTGGACCGTGCTTGGTAGCAGCCAGAACAGTACCGAATTTCTCACCTCCGGACTTGGCATAATATTTTGCCTTCCTGAGAATTTTAATCACTGTTAATGGTTTGGCAGAGGTGGCGATATCCAGATTGTCTGAAGTCTTCCCCAAAACCATGTCGCGGACTGTTCCGCCAACCCAAAAGGCCTCAAACCCCTGACTCTGAATGAGCTTTACGATTTTAAGGCCTTCTTTTTGTAATGGAGTAAGTTCCACTTTGTGCAGTTAGATTAACTGTTTGTAATATGGGTCGGTAATGCTTGGAATATATACCTCTATCATCGCATCTTTGTAACGGGCGCGAAGAATGGAAACAACGTGCCGCAAAAACATTTCAAATTGCTCTGTTAAATCCTTATCTTTCTGGAAAAGTTTGAGGTTTTTCACGCCGCTTAAATCTTTGTCGCTGAAAACGAGGATTTTTGCAGTTGGGCTTTTCTCAAAGACTTCATCAATCCTCTCAAATACTGCCTCCCGTGCCGGTCCTTCGTTAAAAAGAGTATAGATTATTTCGGGTACAGTCTCTATTTCATAAGAATAAAGACTCAGGTGATCCTCCAGAAATGTGCCGAGTTTATCCTCTGTTCCAAAAGGCACGCAGAGCAGCGCGATTGCTTGAGAGTGTTTCATGACCTTCTGTTAGACAATTTTTTTAAATGTAACCTGTTCTTCTGGGCTGATTAAAGCTATATATGCTTCAATTTGCTTGCTTGGGAAAGTATCCTGGATTATTTGCACAGCATTCTTTAGCTGGGACTCGTGGTTTTTCAACTCCATTTCAAGGCTTTCAAACGATTTGGTCCCGCCATAAGCGCCGCAGTCTTGATGGTTTATCAGGATTAATCTGTTTACGCTGTGGAGGTCAAAAGCAATTTTGTAATTTGCAAACAGCCATTCGCGGATGGGGCCACCTTCAACTATCATTTTCACCCCACCTCCGTCAGTTTTCAAATCTACGGCATCCAATTTAAGCTCTTCCGTAATAAAATTATTCAAAGCCTTCCTGAACCGAAAATCAATACATGTTTGGACCAAAGCTTGTGCGTTATGTGGCATATATTCAATTTTAATCAATTACTAGAAAATTTTAGCGCAACTGAAGCAATTTGGCAATAAAAAAAGGAACTGCAGAGCAGTTCCTTACAATCCGGGCAACCGTACTAATTGGCGCTGGTTGTAGACTCCTGAACGGAGGTCCTTGAAGAGTTCTGGTGGTACTGAATCCAGCGTTGACGGGCAATAAAGTAGGTTTTCTTCTTGCCGTCGCCGTAGTCGATGTGGCAGAAGACAGCCACGCGAACTCCGGGGATGTTGGCTTTGATGTGCGACTTGGCTGTGAAGGCAATCCGGACAATGTCTTCGAACGAAAGATTGCCCGCCTCCCGAGCCATTGCGCATGGCGCATGAATATACAGCGCGACCGTTGAGATTCCCTTGTGGTCGAACAGATACTTCATGTCGAACATCAGGTATTCACCGTAGTACGGAGTCGCGTAGTTCGCGGGCGAGAGCATCGGGATCCTGAGAGCTCCTCCGAGCGGTGACATCGGAGTTACTCGTTTCTGACAGCCAGAATTCAAGATGTCAGCGACCTTGTAGTCATACATCTCGGGGAACTGGTCAGGGTCTCCGCAGGAAACAATGATCAGCCCGGTCTTAGGGTCAAGCTTGTGCCCATCGATGTTATCGAGGACTCTCGCCGCCTTGTAGCTCGCAATCAACTCGAGGTCACGGTCGGTAAGTGCACCCAATTGGTCCTCCTGTTCGACTCTAACAAAAAAGCAAAACACACCATGTGTTCTGCCTTTTCCTCAAACCACAAAATGATCTGGAGAAAGGGAGGAACTGCTACGACTAGTTATTCTACTCCTTTTTTCGCTTTTAGTCAACGCTATAGCTGACGTTGGCCGTTTATTCCGTAAATACCCCTGATTCGAGGTTTGTATGTGTTCGGGTACGGTGCTTGCGCGCAACTTTAAGCCGGGCCAAGTGCTTTTCCAGAGAAGCCACAGCTTCAGCGGAAACTTTATCATCGGAATAGTTTTCCTGCATCATTTTCTGCGCCAGCTCTCTGGCCTTCTCAGCACGATCAGGATCTATCTCATGGCCGAATTCAGCTGTGTCAGCGAGCACTATGACTTCATTACCTTCGCGAACCTCCACAAAACCGCCTGACACAGCAAAAAAATTGTCATTGCCATTTTCAACAAATCTAAGTTCCCCAGCCTTTAGGTTGGAAACCAAAGGTATATGATTTTTGAGAACAGTGATTTCGCCGGTCTGAGTAGGCAGAGTAATTGACTCTACATCCTTTTCCAACAAAATTCGTTCTGGCGTGACAATTTTAAATCTAATCATTATCTTGCATTAAAATTACTTTACATCATCAATTGTGCCTTGCATGTAGAACGCAGCTTCTTCTTTGTCGTCGTGTTTTCCTTCCAGGATTTCCTTAAAACTGCGGATGGTGTCTTTCAAGCTGACATACTTTCCTGAGCGACCAGTAAACGCTTCAGCCACAAAAAACGGCTGTGACAGGAAGTTTTGGATCTTTCTGGCTCGCGCAACAGTAAGCTTGTCGTCTTCTGACAACTCTTCAATGCCAAGAATTGCGATTATGTCCTGCAGGTCCTTGTACTTTTGCAGAACTTTCTGCACTCCGCGGGCAACATCATAGTGTTCTTTCCCAACAATATTCGGATCCAAAACCGTGGAGGTTGAGTCCAATGGGTCAACTGCCGGGTAAATGCCAAGTTCAGACAAGGCACGGGACAACACAACCGTTGAATCCAAGTGGCCGAAAGTTGTGGCAGGCGCCGGGTCAGTTAAGTCATCAGCCGGCACATACACAGCCTGCAAAGAAGTAATGGAACCGTTTTTGGTGGAAGTAATGCGTTCTTGCATTTCACCCATGTCAGTGGCCAAAGTT
The DNA here is from genome assembly GCA_964605735.1 of uncultured Candidatus Saccharibacteria bacterium. Taxonomy (GTDB): domain Bacteria; phylum Patescibacteriota; class Doudnabacteria; order UBA920; family O2-02-FULL-48-8; genus DASPNG01. Next base: position 255,321 of record CAZSDS010000001.1, read on the forward strand.
GGCTGATAACCTACTGCAGACGGAATACGGCCAAGTAAAGTGGAAACCTCTGATCCAGCTTGGGTGAATCGGAAGATGTTGTCCACAAACAAAAGCACATCCTGTTTTTCTTCATCGCGGAAGTACTCAGCCAGGGTTAAACCTGTCAGACCTACTCGTGCGCGGATTCCGGGCGGTTCATTCATCTGCCCGAACACGAGCGTGGTTTTATCCAATACACCAGATTCCTGCATTTCTTTATAGAGGTCATTTCCTTCACGGGAACGTTCGCCAACTCCGGCAAAAACCGAAACGCCGCCGTGTTCAGCCGCAATGTTTCGGATAAGCTCAGTGATGATAACCGTTTTGCCCACGCCTGCGCCACCGAACAATCCGACCTTACCACCTTTAACAATAGGCGCAATCAAATCTATAACCTTAATCCCGGTTTCCAAAATTTCCGCTTTGGTTGATTGGTCGGCAAACTCCGGAGCTTGTCGGTGAATTGGGTACTTTTTTTCAGAATTTACAGCTTGCTTGTCGTCTATTGGCTCGCCTAAGGCATTAAACATGCGTCCTAGCGTTTGTTTTCCAACAGAGACAGAAATAGGCGCTCCGGTGTCCATGACCTCCAAATTGCGCTGTAATCCGTCAGTCGAACCCATTGCTATGGTTCTGACTTGCTTGTTTCCGATGTGCTGAGCAACCTCCAAAACCAGTTTGCCTGAAGCAGCATTAAGCTCCAAAGCGTTTCGGATGGCAGGAAGCTCGCCGGTAAACTCGACGTCAACAACTGGACCGATGATTTGTGTGACTTTTCCTTTGTTCATAAATTTATCCTTCCATTGCCAGTTTTGCCGCTGAGATTTCAGACAGCTCACGGGTTATGCCTGCTTGTCTGGCCTGGTTGGCGCTTAATGTTAATTCTTCCATCAAATCTGATGCCGATTGGTTGGCGTTCCTCATGGCCACCATTCTGGCGGAATGTTCGGAAGCAGCCGCTTCCTGCAAACACTGGTAAACCGCAAACTCTATGTATCTGTATATAAGGTGCTCTAAAACTTGTTCTCGGCTAGGCTCAAACTCGTATTCATCCAGAGTGCGGCCATCTGATCTTTCTGTCAGCGGGAGCAGCTGCAGGACGTTCGGTTTTTGAACCAGGGTTGAAATGAAGTCCGTGTAAACCACGTAAACCTTGTCATAAGTGAAGTTCAAAAAATCATCTATGGCTACTTGCGCGATCGGCTTGGCATCAAAAACCGAAATATTTCTGTCTTTGGCCGGGAAAGCGGCAACTATGTTCATATTCAATCGCCGCAGCACCTCTGCCCCTTTTTTCCCAACCGCCATAAAATCCACTTTTTCTGCGCCTTCGTTCCTGGCCAGTTTCAGCGCCTTGCTGATGACATTGGTGTTAAGCGATCCCGCCAGTCCTTTGTCCGAAGTCAGCAGGATCATTAGGGCTTTGTGCTTGGGAGTGACAGGCTCTTCATCCGGCATTATCCGCTTCAGAATAGGGTGACTGTCCAGTGAAACCTTGCCTAATAAATTTTTCAGAAGCTCGGATGAAAGAGTGGCATACGAACGCGAAGATGAAGCCGCTTGCTGGGCTTTTCTCATTTTTGCCGCAGAAACCAGTTCCATTGCCTTTGTTATCTGGCCAATGTTTTTGACTGATTTGATGCGTCTTCTGATTTCACGAGTACTTTGGGCCATTTTACGAGTATGATTGCTTGAATTCTGTTATCGCCTTTTTCAAATCCTCTTCAATTTCTGAAAAATCTTTGATGGTTGGGGTTTTCTCAACAAGTGCTTTGTATTGGATATCCAGGAATTTAGTGAACTTGCTTTCCCAGTCGCGGACCTTCTCAACTTCAACATCGTCAAGGTAACCGTTTGTCGCGGCGTAAAGCACTGCCACCTGATGCCCAACAGGCACAGGCGCAAACTGGTCTTGCTTTAAAACTTCAGTAAGTCTGCGCCCCAACTCAATTTTGGCGCGTGTCTGCGGATCCAAATCAGAGGCGAACTGCGCAAAAGCTGCCAGCGCGCGGAATTGCGCAAGATCCAGTCGCAATTTTCCGGCAACTTTTTTAACTGCCTTTGTCTGAGCTGCTGACCCAACGCGGGACACCGACAAACCAACGTTCAACGCAGGCCTTATGCCTTGATAGAACAAGTCGGTTTCCAAATAAATTTGACCATCTGTAATGGAAATAACGTTAGTTGGAATATACGCCGAGACATCACCGGCTTGGGTTTCAATAATCGGCAATGCAGTCAGAGAACCTGCACCTTTTTCGTCATTTAACTTTGCTGCGCGCTCAAGCAGGCGAGAATGCAGATAGAAAACATCGCCTGGGTAGGCTTCGCGACCCGGCGGACGGCGCAGGAGCAAAGAAATTTCGCGGTACGCAACAGCGTGCCTGGAAAGGTCATCGTAAACAATCAAAGCGTGCTTGCCGCTGTCCATAAAATACTCACCCATGGCACAACCGGCAAACGGCGCAATGTAAGACAAAGCAGCAGGATCAGACGCCCCAGCAACCACAATAATTGTGTGCTTTAAAGCATCATGTTTTTCCAATTCCCCCATTATTCGGGCAATTTTAGATTCCTTCTGGCCAATCGCGACATAAATACAAATAACATCTTTGCCTTTTTGGTTGATGATTGTATCGATTGCAACCGCAGTTTTACCGGTCTGGCGGTCACCAATGATCAATTCGCGCTGACCCTTACCAATGGGAATCATGGAATCGATAGCCTTGATTCCGGTTTGCAGCGGCTCATGCACTGATTTTCTTTCCATAACACCCGGAGCAATTTTTTCAACCGGATTAGTTTTGTCTGTCTTGATAGGACCCTTGTTATCAAGCGGCTGACCAAGCGGATTCACAACACGGCCTATCAATTCTTCACCTACCGGCACTGATAAAACGTTTCCAGTTCCTTTTACGTGGTCACCTTCCTTGATGTGCGCATATTCACCAAGAAGAATCGCACCAATGGAATCCTCTTCCAAGTTTAAAGCCACTCCCAGGGTTCCGCCTGGGAATAGAAGCATTTCTGAGGCTTTAACATTCGAAAGACCACTGATCTTGGCAATGCCGTCACCTACCTGAATCACTGTACCAACTGTTTCAGCCTTGGCCTCAGTTTTAAACTTTTCGATTCTGTCGCGCAGCTGCGCTATTACATTTTGGCTCATATTAGTCTGCTAACTTTCCTTTTAAGTCTTCAAGCGATTTCTTAACCGAGGCGTCGATCAGAGTGTCGTCCATCTTTATGATGACACCGCCCAGTATTTTTTCATCAACCTTTTTCTTAAGTTCCACTTCCGCGTTTACCATCTTGTTCAAGTGTTCAACAATTTCCTTTTCTGAACGCTTGTCCAAAGGTTTTGCTGATGTAACCTCAGCAATCTTTATCCCTTTCTCGCCTTTTTCAATTTTTTCGAATTCAAGGGAAATTTCCTCGAACATCCCGGTGTCATTGTTCAGTGCCAAGGCTTGGACAAAATTACCGAGGACTTTGTCATGATCTTCTGCTCTTGTGTCCTGGAGGCTCTCATATAGAGTTTTGGCGTATTGGTGTGCAGTTAGCTTCATCCCAAGTCCTTTATTGAGCCTGCCACCAGCTCTTTGTCTTTGCTGGAATCAAGCTTACTTCTAAGGATTTTTTCAGAGGCGGAAACTACCAAATCAGCCACATTTTGCCTGACATCCTTCAGCATTTGGTTTTTTTCATTTTCAATAGCTGTTTTAGCCTGTTCAATCATTTTGTTTGCCTGATCCTGTGCACTTGTTATTGTTTCCTGCCTTACTTTATCCGCGGTTTCAGATGCAGTTTTCAGGACTTTCTCAGCTTCAGATCTGACTTTTTGCATCTCCTGCATTTTCCATTCGTCGAATTTCTTCTTTTCATCTTCCATATACGCAGCGTTTTTTAATCCGGACTCGATTTTTTCTTGTCTAGCTGTTAAAGTGGCGCCAAGCGGCTTAACCACCCACTTCCAGAATATAAATAAAACAATCGCAAAGTTAACCAACTGGGCAAGAAAAAGTTTCCAGCTAATCCCCAACGTACCTAATGGTCCGGTTGCTGCTTCTTCAGTTGCGTGTGCTGCGTCTTGGGCAACTTCAGCTGCTGTGTGAACGGCTTCGGGTGATGCGTTTTGTACAGCCTCAGTGGCTGCCATCAATATTGAGTGAAAATCCATAATATAAGTTACTTCCTGTGGCCATCCTGAGGACGGTTCGCTTAAACAGCGTCCACCCCAGAATGGCGACACGACTTACAAAATAAAAGTGATAACCAAAGCGTAAATCGCAATAGCTTCCGCAAAAGCCATACCCAAGAGCATTGGAACAAACAACTTATCTGTTGCTTCCGGGTTGCGGCCAATAGATTCCATAGCCTTTGCACCGATTCTTCCTACGGCCAAAGCTGGGAAAATGCCGCCTACTGCGATTGTGAGACCTTTTACCAAAGTCTCCATCATTTCTGGGGTCATTAAATTCCTTTCTTCTTCGCAAATTGCGAAGTCTGCGTCATCTTGCTCGACCAGTTAATTCTTGTGGTTTATTATTCGGTCGGCGGAGCGCAAAAGTGAATGTTTAAAAATTTTAAGCACTCAATTTTGGGCTCAACAACTTTAATTCCCGGCAACAGGATGCTCGTCAGCCTCATGCGCAACACTATGAACCGGCGCAGTGGCCATGGTTAAATAAACCAAGGTCAGCATGGAAAATACTACAGCCTGTATCATACCCACAAGCAGTTCAAGCAACATAAAAGGCAATGGCACAAAGTAGGCAATCAATCCTGCCAGCACCGTCAGGAGCACTTCACCGGCAAAAACATTGCCGAATAATCGAAGCGATAGCGAAACCATTTTGGCAACTTCAGAAAACAACTCAATTATACCAACACCAAACTCAATACCTGCAACCATAATATGAGTACCGCCTTTTTTGAATCCGTGAATCAAATCCCCAACTTTGATAAATTTATTCGCGTACTTGAAGAAACCAATTGCAGCAACACCGAATACATGTGAAGCAATCACAGCAAAAACAGCCATGGCCAAAGTCATATTTAAGTCAGTGTTTGCGGGACGGAAAATCGGCACCAGTTCTGTGTGTCCGTGCATGACCAACCAACGGCCAACAGAACCAATCCCAGGCAACAAGCCCATCCAGTTTGTAATCAAAATAAATAAAAACAGTCCGCCTACTATTGGCAAAAACTGCATTGATTTCTTCCTGTCCTTTGTAACTTGGTCTACATATCCAAGCATAAATTCAAGAACACCCTCAGCAGCGTTTTGCAGGCCTGTAGGAATCTCTGATGTGCGCTTTCTGAGCAATAAACCAATTACTAAAAACAACAAAACAGCCAATGTGGAGTTTATGTACGCATTGGTTATTGGAAAACTCCCGATATGGAAGATTGGTTCAGCTACTAGAGGTGGTAAAGCTAGGATCATTAACTAATTCTTTGAGTCTCTTATATATTGTTTAAATTTCTTGGTTAACCATACTGTGGTTAAGACGATAGCCAGAATAATTCCTCCAAGAGTCAGGAACGGTTCTGTTGAATATTTCCCGTCCAAATATTTGCCCAAAAGCCCTAAAACCACCAACGGAACGGCAATAATATAGCCCATATCCAAAGCCAGGTTGACCATATGCCATTTGCTGAACTTTGTTTGATTCTGTTTCTCGTTAGGGTTATTCATTTTGGCGCAGAAAGTGTAACAAAAAAACGTCGAATCGGCAAGACTGGCGTTTTTTGGCAGTATTGACTTTTCGTTATGCTAACTGGAGCCAGAGGTGGGAATCGGTTCGTCGCCTCAAGCTCCTCACCCTGGGCAGCGCCGAAACGTGCACTGCACGTTCCGTCGACGCTCGCTGCGCATTGCTATGATAGCTCGCTTCTGCCCGTTCGATTCCAGCTATTTTTTGGAGCCAGAGGTGGGAATCGAACCCACGACCTCTGCTTTACGAAAGCATTGCTCTACCAACTGAGCTACTCTGGCCCGAAAGCCTGGTTATTATAACAGAAAAACAGCTTATTTTCTAAGCTGTTTAGTCTCCTCTATCAGCGCCTGGATCATGTCTATACCGGCTTGCCAGAATTTACGGTCGTTTAAATCTATTCCTAATGGAGCAAGCAATTCCTGAGGCGAAGCAGTTAATCCAGCCTTCATCAGTTCAATATATTTAGGAACAAAAGCCTGTCCTTCCTGTTTGTATTTAGCGTACAGCGCGAAAACCAGCATTTCACCAAATGCATAAGAATAGACATAGAATGGCCAATGGAAAAAGTGCGGAACACTTCCCCACCAGTGCTTATAATTTTCAGTAAAGCTCATTGACTTGCCGAACATCTGAGTTTGCGTATCCAGCCAAAGCTGGTTGATAATCTCCGGCGCAAGCTCTCCGTCTGTTTTATGTTTATTGTGCAAAGCCATTTCAAACTGGTGCATAGAAGTTTGCCGGTACACGGTTGCGATTATGCGCTCAATCTTTCCGGCATACAGACTAAAAAGCTCTTCCTTGTCGGTAATCTTTTCTTTCAAGTCATCAAACAAAAGCATTTCAGCAAACACACTGGCAGTCTCAGCCAGAACAAGAAAAGTGCCATAGTTTGTAACGGGCCTTTCACTCAGATACAAGTCATTGATACCATGTCCCAGCTCATGTGCCATTGTGCTAACATCTTCAATCCGCCCTTTATAGTTAAGCAGAATAAGCGGGTGTCTGTCCGGAGTTCCTCCCTGACAGTAGGCTCCGCCCCGTTTCTCAGGCATAACAGGAGCGTGAATCCATGAATTGTCAAAAAACATTCGAGCCTTCTTCTCAAATTCAGGAGAAAACTTCCGGAAAGCATTTAAAACAAGATCTTTAGCTTCTTCGTAACTGAAATGGGACTTGCTCTCAGAAAATGGGGCATACCGGTCATAATCAAACAGATGGTCATACCCAAGCCATTGTTTTTTGTGGTTGTAATAATCTTCCACCAAAGAATAGTTGTCAGAGACAACGGAAACCATAGCATCAACCACTTTTGGGTCAATATCATTGTCCAAATGGCGGGACTGGTCCGGTGTCGTGAATTTTGTCAGACTGTCGTTAATCTCCTTATCTTCCACTAGGGTATTCATGATAAAAGCGGTAAGTTTTGATTCCTGATTAAGTACCCTCCCGATTGATTCACTTGCGGCTTTCCGTTTTTCTCTGTCAGAATCATGCAAAAGATTGGAAACTTCTTCAATAGTGTACTCAACTTTTTCGCCATCCACCTGCAAAGGGAACCTCAACCTAGTTCTTTCTTCGTCAAAAAGTCTTCCAAAAGCACTGGAACTCGTTAAAGATTTTTTCTGCAAAATAATCTCTTCCTGTTCCGACAATCTGTGCGGTTTGAAAATAATCATTCTTTTCAAATAATATCGGTACTCTGAAAGCAAGGGATCGTCAGCCAGTTCATTTAGCTTTTCAGCGGTAAGGTTATTAAGCGCAAGTGAATAAAAAGTCAGTTTACTGCCAACTTCCGTGGCATGCTTCAGTGTTTTTTGTAAAAGCGCGCCCGCCTCAGAATTTTCGTTGTCTACATCCTTGACGGACATGGCAAAAATGACCGGCTTATGGGCCAGAAGTGTGATGGATTCACTTAGGGTGATTGATTCTAAAATTTCCTGAGCAGTTGTCTGCTCTGTTATTTTGCCCCTGTATTTTTTTTCAAAAACTTCGGCTAATTTCAAACCCTCAGCCATATCTGCCTGAATTTTTGGATCATTAAGCCCACTGTAGTAAGCCGAAAGATCCCAAACCGGTAGATTTTTCATTCCTCAGTTTGCTCCAAAATTAGTTTTTTCTTAAATCCTCCGCGTTTGGTGGCTTTTTGCTGTCTTATCTGTTCGATTTCTTCGGGGTTGCTGTTTTCCAAATACTCCTTGACCTCCTCCTCCAACTTTTCTCGCAACTTTTCATCAAACTCAACTTGATCTGCTTCATGCAAGGTGAATTTAACCCCTTTTTCTGCCATCGCCTCCGGGACAAGGTCTCGTATAAGTTTGTTGTATTTCTTTATGGCCATTAATCTTTCGTCTTTTAATTCTAAGAGTACTCGAATTACCGGTGCCTGCATGCCGTACTTACTGGAGCGGAATACCGGAATCGAACCGGCACTTTATCCTTGGGAAGGACACGTACTACCACTATACTAATTCCGCACCAAAAAACACGGCACACAACAAGCAAAAAGCCCGCAGACAAAAAAACGCATCATTTATAATGCGCTTTAATTATATCTTTCCAGGTTAAATCAGGCAATACACTCCTTGACAAAAAAACAATTTTATGCTATACTTCTCGCAGGGACGCAGTACTTACTGCGGCTTTTTTTATGCCTATTTTTTCAGGTAAGTAACATTTATGCCTTTTGTTTGCTCATCGAGCCATTGATCATAACCTTCAGGCACAAACAGAATATGCTTGGCGTGCCACATTTTCTTCCCTTCAACAGTGGAATACTCCACGGGATAAATAATATGGTAGCCAAGCCTGCTGGTGATTATATCTTTTCTGAATTCGCCTGTGGCGCTAATGCTTATCATGTCTTCCAGTTCCGGCAACAGCTGTCCTGGCTCATAGAAACCCAAATCGCCACCAAGCTGGCCAGTTGCTCTGTCATCACTTTCAGCTTTTGCCAATTCTTCGAATTTCTCTCCCTTAATCAGCCTTTCAACTACATCCCGCGCACGCTTATATGCTGTGCTGGTATTTTTTATGTCCGTGAAATATTTTATGCGAAGCTGGGCATCCACAACCTGCGGGTTCACCACATACTTGTTGAAAAAGTGTTCTGAACCAAATACATTATCAACCAATTCCTTGTATTCAGATTCATTGCCTTTAGTGTAAAACAGCAGTTCATCCGCTGCCTGGTCTCTGGATATGGAGAGGTTGTATTTCCTGGCAAGCGCATAGGTTTTTTCCGCTTCCATGAAGTTGTCACGGGCTTGTCCTTCCGTCAATCCAAGTCTTTTTCCTGCCAATCCCGCAAGCTCGAGGTCATTTACGCTTATGAAATTATTTTCCACGAAAGCAATCGGGTAAAGGCGCTTGAACGCAACAGTCACCGGGTCACGCAAGGGCGTAAAATATGCCAAACCCAAAGACGCCGCAAGCAGGACAACAACTGCGATCAATCCCCAGACTATAATTTGCTTATTTGTTAAATTCTTCATGGCTGTCCAAAAAAGTAATTAAACCATTTTTGCGGGTTGGACAATTCCTGTTCTGCCGCGCCCGCCACATGGCCATTGCCGTCATCTTCCGGCAAAATAACCACCTGCTCGCCTTCACGTTTCAAATTAAGCTTCTCGCGCGCCTCTTTTTCTTGGAACTCAGGGGTGTCCAGATATTTGATCAATTCCGAAAGCTGTTGGTTATCATGATTAAGCGTGTCAGCCTGCTGTTGAAGCCTTGCAATTTCGTTATCCACTTCTACTTTTTGCCGGTAAAGTTCGAGCGTGATAAAAGCCACTGCTATAAATGCCAGAGTCAGCAATGCAGTCGTCAGTCTTGATTTTAAGATAGACTGGATTTCCATGTTCTTAAAATAGCAAGGCAGGGGCGACTGTCATGACCAGCATCCCAATGATCATAACAACACCAATCACTATCCAAATTTTTCTTAGCGTGTCTCTGTTTCTCATATTTACTTCTTAAGTATTGCAAGGAAGGCTTCTTGTGGAATGTCCACTGAACCTATTCTTTTCAATCGCTTTTTGCCTTTCTTCTGCTTCTCCAAAAGCTTCATTTTCCTAGTTACGTCGCCGCCGTACAGTTTAGCCGTAACGTCTTTTCTCATGGCGGAAATTGACTCGCGTGCCACAATTTTTCCGCCAATGGCAGCCTGAATGGCAATTTCAAACTGTTGCTTAGGAATAAGAGTCTTCAATTTCTCGGTTAAAGCGCGCCCTTCGGACTCTGCCACTGATCTGTGCACGATTATAGACAATGCATCCACTTTTTCTGATGCCACTAGGATATCAAGCTTAACCAGGTCGTCCACGCGGTAATCAAGCAGTTCGTAATTCAAAGATGCATAGCCGGAACTGATACTCTTAAGTTTATCATAAAAATCAATAATGATGTTGGCCAATGGCATTTCAGCAGTAATCAAGACACGGTCATTGCTTAAATAATCCATGTTCTTGTAGATCCCGCGCCTGGAAGTAATCAGTTCCAGGATGCCGCCAATATACTTTTGCGGAACCAAAATTTCTATGGCCACCCATGGCTCTTCAATGCTGGTAAACACAGACGGATCAGGCAATTCAGCCGGGGTATGGATAATTTTTTGCGTGCCATCCTTCAGGTTAACCTTGTACTCTACTGACGGCGCCGTCAAAACAAGATCCAAGCCAAATTCCCGGCTCAGTCGTTCCTGAACAATGTCCATGTGCAATAAACCCAAAAAACCAGTGCGGAAGCCAAAACCTAAGGCCGGAATATTCTCTGGTTCAAATTCCAAAGCCGCATCATTCAATTTCAATTTTTCAATGGCATCCCGCAAAGTTGGGTAATCATCTCCGCTTACCGGGAAGATGCTTGCATAGACCATAGGAGTAACCTGTTTGTAACCAGGGAGTGGTTCCACCCCCTTTGCGCCCACAAGCGTAACCGTATCCCCTACGCGCGCTTTCCTTACGTCCCGCAGCCCAGTAACAATATATCCGACTTCCCCTGTCAGCAATTCTTTGGCCGGCTCAAATCTAGGACGGAAAAATCCAACTTCCAAAGCCTCAGCAGAAGTTTGCGTGCCAAGCATCTGGATTTTGTCGTTCTTTTTCAATGACCCATCAATGATCCTGATAAATGTGACTACGCCCCGGTGCTGGTCATATGTGGAGTCGAAAATCAAAGCACGGGCGGGTTTTTTGGCATCACCTGAAGGAGCAGGGATTCTTTGGGCAACTGCCTCAAGAATTTTCTCAACGCCTTCCCCGGTTTTGCCGGAGGCATAAAGAATTTCCTCCGGAGCAAATCCAAAAGCCTTAGTGATTTCATCTGCTGTTTTTTCGCGGTCGGAATTAGGCAAGTCAATCTTGTTGACTACCGGGATGATTTTAAGGTCATGCGCCAGAGCCAAATGGATGTTTGCCAAAGTTTGTGCCTCAATGCCCTGAGTTGAGTCGACCACCAAAATAGCACCCTCACAGGCGGCCAAGGAACGGGAAACTTCGTAAGTAAAGTCCACGTGCCCCGGGGTGTCTATCAAGTTGAAAATATAGTCCTTCCATTCCATGCGTACCGGTGTCAGCTTGATTGTAATGCCGCGTTCGCGCTCAAGGTCCATGGTGTCCAGCAGTTGTTGTTTCATTTCGCGCTTGGTCACGGTTTGCGTCATTTCTAAAAGCCGGTCAGCCAGCGTGGACTTTCCGTGGTCAATATGCGCTATGATACAAAAATTTCTGATTTTTTCTTGCATTAGTTAAAGAGGTTTATGATTACTGTAAATGGCCGCGTTGATTTTACGACTGCTGACTTCAAAAGCTTGAGCAAATGATCGGCATCGTCTACCTTTAATAACCAAGCCACCGCCAAGTACACAGCGAACCCTATTATCGCAGAACTTGCCCCCTGAATCAATACTCCCCAATAGGTCTGCATGTTTACCAACGGAGCAACAATATACAAAGTAACATACGCCGCGATTCCCCCACAGAGTGAACCAATCACGATTTTAAGCGTATTAACCATAAGGTATTCATCGCGGAATGAGCCAATTTTATGGTGAAGCTCCATCAAAAGCAAAATCAACTGCAAAATGGATGTGGCGGAAAAAGCCAACACCATCCCCGGCACCCCAAACCAGCCAACTGCATAGTAGGTTGCAACCACATTGACCACAACAGTAATGAGCCCAATGACCATTGGAGTCATTGTGTTATGGCGGGCGTAATAAGCCCGGGCATACAGCGGAATCAGTGCCTGCGCAAACAGCGACACTGCAAACAATCCTAAATTAAGCGAAACCAGACGCGTGTCGTCAAAACTGAAATTTGTTCCTGCCCCTATACCAAGCACAAGCCGAACAATCTGCGCGCGCAAAACAAGCATGAGCGTGGAGAGCGGCACAATAAAATACAAAATCTGGTTTGTGGTTTTGGCTAAAACATCCTTAAAGCCCTCATTATCCTTCTCATTGAACAAGTCGGACAGTAACGGGAATACAGCCACGGCAAAAGATACGGCAAAAATACTCAAGAAAACGCTTTGCAAATTGTTGGCGTAATAAAACGACGCCAGAGCGCCGGTTCCCAAAAAAGAACCGAAGAACGTGGCGATAAGCAGAGTCACCTGGTTTGTGCCCATTGAGAAAATACGCGGCCAGTAAAGTTTCCAAAATTTTACAAAAGACGGGTCTTTATAAGCGACCACGAGCGAATATTTAAAACCGACCCGCAGTAAACCAGGCAACTGAATCAAAAGGTGCAAGGCCGCCCCAATCACCACGCCCCAGGCCAGGCCAGTTGCTCCCATTCTCGGATACAGAAAAATTGCGCCGCCTATTATCGAAAGGTTATACACAACAGGTGCAGCAGAAACCAGGGCAAACTTTTTTTCTGCATTCAGGATGCTGGAGGCTATAGAGGAAAGAGTCAGAAACACGGGCGAAAGCAGGAAAATCTGAGTAAAGGTTCTGGTTAATTCGCGCGCTTCTCCGGTCAACCCTGGAGCTATCAAAGTCACAAGCGGATCCAGAAAAAGATAAGCCAGTAAAGTCAATGACGCAATCATAACCAGCGTAAAGTTTAGGATGCTGGACGCCAGTTCATGTGCGCGCCTTTTGTCTTTTAAAAGATACTCTGAAAATACGGGAATGAAGGCCACTGAGAAAGTGCCTAAAATGAGCAGGTTGAAAATAAAATCCGGGATTCTGAAAGCCGCAAAATAGGCATCCATCGTTGTCCCCGTCCCGAATTGATTGGAAAAAACAGCATCTCTGACCAGGCCCAGTATTTTTGCGAGCACGGAAAAAACAGCGATGATGAACGTCGCTCGTTTTACTCCATAATTATCTTTTGATGCCGCCAATTGTGTCATTTGATTATCATGCCCCAATATTGATCCTTAGTCCCATCAGCACTGAATTTAACCGACTTGCCTGACCTTTCCAGATTCCCCGTGGTCCAGAAAAAATCATCGCCTGAATTTAGCAAAATCTCTCCGCTGAGCTTAATTCCTAAACTGCCGGATTGTTTTTGGAATAAAAGGCTGTGCGCCTGCCGCCCGCCAAAAAACCCTGTTTTTACCTTAAACGGCAACTGATACATTACCATAATCTCTGACGTGACTCCTCCCGGAGTTTCTGTCCAGCCGGTAAACGCGGTTTTTCCGGATTCCTCGCGAATGGCCACCGGACCATTAAACTCTGCGGTGTTCCAAGCAGCCAGATCCGGATCAAGCTCAAAACCGTCCGGCTTGGTTGAAGACTGCGGTTGGTCGGCAAAACCTGAAGCTCCAAGCAATTTCGAACCCTTAGGCACCAGTACCCGCATGAAATTTCTGTTTAGCTCTGCTGAAGTATTTGCACGCGTAATTTTCACGGTATTTATCACCGCCCCGTCAGAATTGACTTGAGATCTGTATTCAATGGCCTGACCGATATCCAAATCAGTCTTTGTTCCGCCATGGTTTGAATTTATAACTGCAAGGTAGTCATGGTCAGCTGGAAGTATTTTTCCATCAAACCCGAGGTTTGCAATTTTTGCCTGAGTGGATTTTTCTGTGCTGTACATTAGGACATGCTTTTCCAATAAATTGTTTTTCAGTAATTGGAAGAGAGTAAACCACTGTTCTTTGCCAAGGTTTGATAATTTGTCCAGCATCACTGGCGCAAAATCATCCAAAAATTTCTTTGGTTGGTTGAGTTCGCGGTCATATATTTCTGAAGTCTGCGTCTGGACGATTTCCTGAAAATTTTCCGCGGTTAACACTGTCCCATAAGCAGGCATTTCTACCGGGCCAACCATGTTCAGCAAATCAACAAAAACTTTCGGGGTCATGGCAATAATTCCTTCCGCTGTTTCCGAAGTCATTTCAAAAAACGTCAGCAGTTTCTCAGCGGATGTTGGAAAGTCGGCAAACCAGTTGGAGTCGCGCATGCCCCATTTTGTGATTTGCGGCTGAAACGGTGCTGGTGATTCAAATTGTTTGGTCAGGCTGCCATCCAGGTTATAAATACTTTCAATTTTAAGCTGTCTGATGTTCCCGTCATCATATTTCAAAACTCCATATGTGCCTATAAAACCACCGGTCGCCCGAATCTCGTCATAGTTCTGAAAAATCAGCAGGTAAGTACGCGGTTGTGAACCAAAGAAAGATAAAAACAGATCCTCCAGGCTGACAAGGTCAGTCAGCACATTCTTAATCTGGCTAATCTGGTCTTTTGCATGGGTCAGAGTTTCGCCATATTCCCCTGGCAATGAGCCTGATGAATTGAATTTTTCTTCCGCATAATTCAGAAGCAATAAACTGTTTTTTAACAGCAAATGGTTTTTCTGAAGCTTGTCTGAGAAATTTTCAGTGCTGATACCAGCGCTGTTTACGGACAACTCGTCAAAGAGCTGCATGGCGCTGGTTAAATTTTTCCCAGCCTCAGCCAGGAAAAATGCACCGGTAAGAATGTCGTCTGCGCTTCTGGCTGGCGGAACAATAGCAGTCAGGGCGCGAAACTTGTCCAGCTGAGTTTGCGCTTCTGCGAGATTTTCCTGGGCAGAAATAAATTTGTCCCGGGCAGAACTAAAGTCCTGAGCCTCCAGGCTCTTATTAGCCGCATCCAGATCACTGTAGGCGGAAGTTGCAGAGCCAAGCACAACGCCTGAAGTTTCTCTCGCCGATTGCAAATAAACTACGGACTGCAGCAAAACGGTAATAATAAGTAAGCCCGCCAAAACAGGCAAGGCTGCTTTGTAGGAAATGCGCGGCTTTGCAGGCAAACTTGTTAATGCCACAGGAACAATCATTCTGATGTTTTCGCTGACTGGACTCTCTTCTTTTTGTTCAGGTTCCCTTCTGATGGTCAATATGTCATGCGGAAAAACCTCACGCTTGATCGTGACTGGCTTTTTTGGCGGCGGCGGCGTTTTTTTCACCACCTTGAAATCGAATTTTTTTCCGATATTCAGAGTCATGCTCTTTTTTGCACCACAGAGTGTTTAGAAATATTCAAGAGAACTCCCACACCAAGCAAGGAAACAACCATAGCCGTGGATCCATAAGAAATAAACGGCAAAGGAACACCCGTCAGCGGCATTACCGCAGTGATCCCACCGATGTTTATCAAAGCCTGAATGATGATCCAGCTGGTGATGCCCACGGCAACCAGCTTACTGAAGGTGTCCGGCGCGTTTCTGGCAATTTTGAATCCGCGCCAGGCAAAGAACAGGAATAACAGCAGAATAATGGTAATTCTGGCAAAACCCATTTCTTCTGACATGATTGCAAAAATCGAATCGCCAATTGCTTCCGGCAAATAGTTATATTTTTGCCTGGATTGGCCCAAGCCATAGCCCCACAACCCTCCGGAGCCAATTGCCAGCAGTGCCTGATTAATTTGATAGGAAATCCCGCGCGGGTCTATATCAGGGTTAAAGAAGGCCATAATCCGCTGGAGGCGGTGCGGCGCCGCTTTAATCATAATCCAGGCAAAAACCGCAGCCACTGCGCCAGCAGAAAAAAGATATCGAAGCTTCACCCCGCCAATAAAAAACATGGTTGCCGCGATCAAACATAAAATAATCATGGTCCCAAAATCCGGCTGAAGTATAATCAGCCCGGCAATCAAACCGACTATCGTTAAACTTGGCAGGAATCCATAATATAAATCATGGACATGCTCTGAACGCTTGTCATACCAACTAGCCAGATAAACAATAACGACCAGCTTCATCAGCTCTGACGGTTGGAACAGGAAATATTTAAGGTCAATCCACATGTTTGAGCCACCTACGCCAAACCCGACTCCCGGAATAAAAACCGCAATCAGCAATAAAAGGCCAATGACTACAAGCAAAGGCGCAAACCTTTGCCAATTGCCGTAATAAAGTTTGGCGCCAACATACATGGCTGCAAGACCGGGCACCACTCCAAACATCAGCTGGCGGAAAAAGTAATAATTGTTGTTTCCGAAATTCTCATGGGCCATCACGGAGGAGGCGGATGATAGCGTCAACATGCCAAAAACCAGGAGCAGTAGAACTACCCCAAGCAAGACATAATCCGGTTTCTGGTCTGATTGTTGGTTTTTCATAGCGATTTTATTGTTTGGTCAAACTGGGAGCCTCGATCCTTAGAATCTTTAAACATTCCAAAACTTGCTGCGGCGGGAGAAAGCAAAATAACATCTCCGGTTTCAGCAAGGGAATTTGCCTGATCAATAATCTCCTGCATGTTTTGCGAGCCCGTCAAAATCTTCCCTTTAAACCCTTGCAGGAGCGGCAGGAGTTTTGCAGACAAATCGCCGACAACCACTAGTCCTTTAATATGGTTTGCCGACAAAATCCTTGCGCAAAGGTTTTTGTAGTCAATGCCCTTGTCATATCCCCCAATAATAAGAACCAAACCAGAGTCAAAGGATTCAATGGCAGCCAAAGTTGAGTCAGGGTTGGTGCTAGCCGAATCATTAACGTATTTGATCCCATTTTTCTCGCCGACAAACTGCAGGCGCTGTGGCACTCCGGCGAATTCCGCCACCGCAATGCGAATCACATCCTCTGCCACTCCCAAAGCCTTGCAGGTCTCAGCCGCCGCAGCGATATTCTCAAAATTGTGCGACCCAAGCAAATTAGTTAGGTATCCCTCATACGATTTGGCGTCAAAAAATATTTTTCTGCCTCGGCCTGAGTTTAAGAAAACCTCGCCCAGAGAAGGGTGCAGGATGGCGAAGTCATTTTCGTCTTGGTGCGCGATCATCTGAGCCTTGGCCCCCAGATATTCTGCGGTGGTCGAATGGGAAGACGGACGAAAACTGCCGTCATCCAAGTGGTCACTGGTCACCGTTAAAATCACTCCAGTGTGCGGGCTCTTATGCAGGTCAATGGTTTGGAAGCTGGAAAGTTCAAGCACAGCCACTGAGTCAGAATTCAAATGATCAACGAAGCTCAGTGGCGGTACGCCAATATTTCCACCCAGAAAAACTGATTTGCCCGAGCGTTTCAGAATTTCATAAATCAAAGAGGCTGTGGTGGTCTTGCCTTTCGTGCCGGTTACACCCACGACATCACAAGGACAGATCTCGAAAAACAATTTTGTATGGCTGTACACCGCATCCTGATTTTTGTATGCCAGAAGTTTAGGATGGTTGCGCGGAATTCCGGGGGCACGAAACAGCAGATCAAATTCATTTATGCTGTCCAGATATGCTTCCCCACCAATACAGGTTACACCTGACAAATCTGTTTGTGCATTGTTGAATTGCTCAGCGTTTTTGTCGAGAACCGCGGCAACGGAAACACCATGTTTTTTCAGGTACTCAAAAGTCGCCTGGCCTTCCTTGCCAAAACCCAAAATCGCAATTTTCTTTTGCTTTAAACTATCCAGCATTATGAAACCTTATCTTCTGACTATCGAGCCATACATTCCCTGCAAGGCATTTTCCGACCAAGCCACATGCCCATTAACCAGCACATCCGATATGCCGAGCGGATACTGGTACGGATGCTTGTAGGTGGCTGTGTCCTGGACCAGTTTTGGATCAAAAATCACAATATCCGCAACAGCATTTTCATTAATCACTCCCCTGGTATTCAAACCCAGCAACCGGGCGGGCTCCGAAGTCATTTTCTTTATGGCATGCTCCCATTTCATTACCTTCTTTTCCCTGACCATTTTAAGGAAGGCTGGCATTGAGCCAAAGCATCTTGGATGAACGAGATGTTTTTGGTCAAAATTATAACCAGCTCCGTCAGAAGAAATAATGGAAAGCGGAGACGACACAAACAGCTCCACCTGTTCGTCATTGAAATTATGGTCAAAAACAACCACTTGGGCCTGCGTTGCCGTCAGCACATTTAATATCGCTTCCTCTTTGGAACAATTTTGGTTGGCGGCTATCTCAATCATATTTTTGCCTATCAAACCGCTGGTGGCATCAGCAGTGGCCACAATCAAGTTTTCGTATTCGAATTCCTGCTGTTTCAGATGATCCAAAATTTTGCGGCGCTCAGTCGGAAGCGCTATGCGCTTCAAAATTTCTGAACGCCCGCCTTCATACGCCCAGCGAGGCAGATAAGTATAAAGGACTGACCATGAAGAGCTGTACGGGTAAACATCAAAAGAAATATCAACGCCATGATGGTAAGCTGTTTCCAGCTTATTGATCAACCGGTCAAAGTTATGCCAGTTCTTTTTCCCGCGTATTTTCATATGGGAAATTTTAACCGGTATCTCACAGCGTGTAGCAAGGTCAACCGCCTCATCCACTGCGTCAAGAACAGCACTGCCTTCTGAACGCAGGTGAACGCTAAGATATTTATTCTGTTTTTTCAAAAGAGAGGCAAGCTTAACCAGTTCTTCGGTTGTGGAGTCTACCTCATGCGCATACATAAGTCCCATAGACATACCCATGCCTCCTTCATCCAAAGCCTGGCCCAGCAGATTTTGCATAACCTTGATTTCATCTGGTTTTGCATTACGAGGCTGGTCTCCAAGCAGTCCGCGGCGCAAAGTCGCATGCCCGATCAAACTGCCAACGTTCACCCCTTTTGGCATATGACTGAGAACTTCCAATAATTCGCCGAATGAACTCCAGTTCACGTTAATGCCGGTTAGGTTATGCCATTTCTGGATTGTTTTTAGAACTTCCGGGGAAGCCAACGGCGCAAGCGAAGATCCGCAGTTACCCATGATTATGGTTGTAATCCCCTGCGCCAAAAGGCTTTTCTGCTCCGGCTGGTCAAACAAGGTCCAGTAGGAATCAGAGTGGTTCTGAATGTCGATGAAACCAGGAGCAACATACTTGCCGTTGGCGTTTATGATTTTGGCGGCTTTCTTGGGATTTAACGATTGTCCAATCTGGTAAATCAAACCGTTGTTGATTGCAACATCACCCTGAAACGCAGACTTGCCAGTGCCATCTATAATAGTGCCATTTTGAATGAGAATGTCGTACATTTTATTTTTATCGCCCGATAAGACTTATGGTCACACCGACTACCGCTGCCACTGCAGAGATAATCCAAAAACGCATGGTAACTTTTGTTTCCGGCCAGCCAATCGCCTCAAAATGATGGTGCAGAGGCGCGGAAAGGAAAATTTTGCGTCCGAAATATTTTTTTGAAAAACGCTGCAAGAGCGACGATAATCCTTCCGCCACAAAAACCAGACCAATAATAGGCAAAACAATCCAAGAATCCGTAAGCATGGCTATGACTGCCAAGGTCGCACCCAAAGCCAGAGAGCCGGTGTCACCCATGAAAAATCTTGCAGGGTGGATATTAAACCACAAAAACGCGAGCAGCGCTCCCAGAATTGTGGCGCAGAAAGCAGCAATACCAATATTTCCTTGTGTAAACGAGATAAATGCAAAGCCGGCAAAAGAAGTTGCCAGAACACCTCCGGCAAGACCATCCAAGCCGTCCGTTATGTTCACGGCATTGCTGAAAAAAACCACAGTCAGAATAAAGAGCAAGGCGTAAAGGATAGGACCAATGGTCAAAACCGGATCCCAGCCGAATGCGCTGACCACAGGCACAGTGATGGAATTGAATCCAAGTTTTTCAACGAACCACCAGGCACCCAAACCAGCAATAGCAAACTGGAAAATAAATTTGGTTTTGATCCCTAGCCCCTTAACGGCGCTTATGCCGCGGATATTCATGTAATCGTCAATCATTCCCAAAATACCTGATGAAACCAGAATAAATACCGGCAGCCAGGTTTGTGAACGGGACAAATTGAAAAACAAGGTCAAAATAGCGGCTGTCCCCCAAATCAAAACTCCTCCCATGATCGGAGTGCCGGCTTTTTTTTCATGCAGCTTGCGGAATATTTCGGCTGAGGTATTGTCCCACGCTTTTTCCCGAAGCTGTTTGTACATTTTATGTTTGTACAAAAAATTCGTCCAAACAGGGGTTAAGGCAATCGCTAATCCAAAAGATACGGCTGCCAGGGTAAAAATTTCAATTACTGCGGGGTTTATGTTCATTTTGTTTCAAAATAAGGACATATCCACAAGGGATTTGTCCTTAAATTATACAATATTTGGCACTCGCAAAGCAAATTTGAACTTACCAGCGATAAACAGAGTAGATCCAGTCCAGGATTTTCCTTGTATCTCCTTCCCGGTCATCGCTCCCAAGAACTATTGTGACAATATCAGCGCGGCCTTTTACGGAACGGACAACCAAATTCCCCTTTGCCTCGGAAGTATAGCCAGTTTTTACACCAATAACGCTGGGGTCTTCCAGCAGAAGTTTGTTGGTGGTCGTCAGTTTGTGAGGATAGCTTAAATTTTCAGCTTTAATCTCAGTCTCAGCCGTCCGGACAATTTCATTCAGAGTTTCGTTTTTCAGAAACACCTCCAGAGCCTGAACCATGTCGTGGGCGGAAGAATAGTGCTGAGGATCATCAAATCCGATTGGGTTGGCAAAATTCGTGTTAGTCATACCCAATGCCCGCGCTTTAACGTTCATCAGCCTGACAAAATTATCTATTGACCCGCCGACGTGCCTAACCAAAGCCCTGGTAGAATCATTGTGCGAGGAAATCAACATGGCCTTGAGCAATTCGCTGACTTTGATCTTTTCCCCGGCCACCAAACCAGTATTCGGCCCTATAACTCTAATGTCTGCCTCCTGAACCTCAACAATCTCGTCCAGACGGCCTGATTCCATGACCACCAGCGCCGCAACGAGCTTTGTCAGGCTGGCCACAGGCAGACGATGGTCAAAATTATGCGTGTAGAGGAAAGTTCCGCTTTGGTAATCATAGGCCAACACTGAACGAGCCGTCAGTTGTGGCTGTTCAATAATAGCAAAAAGCTCAGGAGCGGCTTTCGTATCGCTGATCCGTTCCTGGGCTCTCCCTAACACTTGTAATTTGTCGAGTTGTTTGACTTTATCTTCCCAATTCGGGATCAAACCTACGGCCAATATACAGACTGCCGCAAAGACTAGTTTTTTTATCATTAAACGCGGTTACTCAGTAGTTCTCTACTATAATACTAAATCTGTCTGTTTTCTCAAAATCGTTGACAACGGACAACAGTCCAAATTATAATTAAACGGTTAGGAATTAACGGCGGAGAAAGAGTGATATGGAAATTCAAATTACAGACCAAAATTTTGATCAAGAGGTTTTAAGCGGTGACAAACCAGTGCTGGTTGACTTCTGGGCACCGTGGTGCGGTCCATGCAAAATGGTTTCTCCTGCTGTCACAGAGTTGGCTGAAGAGCTGAAAGAACATTTGAAAGTCGGAAAGCTTAATGTTGATGAAAACCCACAAGCCACTTCAAAATACCAAATCTTCAGCATCCCTTCCCTGAAAGTATTCAAGGGCGGGAAAATCATTGGAGAAATTGTTGGCGCCGCTCCAAAAGCCGTCATTGAACAAAAGGTCAAATCCATTATCGGTATTTAATTACAGATACGAAAAAAAACCGCCCGTGGGCGGTTTTTTTTTACTGGCCAGAGGCCCCATCAATATCCACGTTTGCTCCGGGGTTCTCAGAGTCACTGCTCGACCCTCCAAATAAGTTGGATCCGAACAGTAATACAGCCAAGAGGACTATCAGCACCGCAACTACAGCCCATAAGCCTGCCCCTGTACCGGAATCACGTTCAACGTAATGGTGATGGTCGTGCATTTCGGCTGGTTTTGCCATAAATTATTTCTCCTATTTACTTGCTGTTTACCGAGGAAGCGACGAAGTGCGCTGGAAGCCCCTCACGATTCCAAGCAAGACCACTGAGCCCAGCAAGGCAACCAGGAAGCTTGTTATGTCAAAACCAGTGTTGAGGTCCGGGCCGCCGAATAGCGCCACCAGCCAACCTCCTATCAGTGCACCCAGAATACCTACCACTATGTTAGCCCCAATACCCATCTGGGCATCAGTTCTCATAATCATGCTTGCCACCCAACCTGCCAATCCTCCAACCACAATCCACGCGAGAATATTCATTATTAATCACCCCTTTCTTTTTTAATTTGTTAATTATTAAGCCCGGAAATCAAAACTGTCGTCGAGCTTAGGTTCCGAGTCGCTCAAACTGCCCGTGCTGCCCGCACCTGTCGCAATGTTTGAGCTTGGCGGATCTTTCCACCGGTCTTTTATTCTTGCCCAGTGAAATTTTAAATCACTGACCATATCCTGAAGTTCGTTTTGGCTGATGCCTTTGGCTTTGCCGTACGCACTGCTGACCTCGTCAACAATTTGGTTATATCTCGTTTGTGTCATGTCTCTGAACGCATTCGTTCGGTCAAGCACCTGTGACTTCATCTCCTGATAAGCCTTGCTTTCGTTAACTTTTTTCTTTATCTTTTCGCCGAATAGCGCCCAGACCACCATACCGCCGACAAACCCTAATACCGCACCGCCCCAACCCATCCCCCTGCCCGCTGAATACGCACTCATAGAAATTTATCTCCTGAAAATAAATGTTCTTAATATCCTAAAGATTACCCCGACCAAAGTAACCTTTCCCCAACTCTTTGCCATGGTTCCCAGAGAATTCTGGATATCCCTCGCGGCAAGGTTCAGCGTACGAAACCCAGTTTTCGCCAAACGACTTATCTGATAGATCACGTAAAAAAAGAAGACAATAAAAATGCTGACTAATATCAGAGCAACGCTTGCAACCCCATAAAAAAATTCTTGTGCTTCCATACTCGTAATCTTAGTGTAATAATTCACAATCTCAAGTGTCTTATTGCACCAACTTAATTCAACCAAGCAATACAAAAGATTGACGATAATACCCAAAGTTGTGGACAATAAAAAACGGCCTTTTCTGGCCGTTTTGCCTAGTATTTCCAAATCCGCGCCGACTTTGATTATTGTGATTATGTATGACGATCCGCTACGGATGAAGCCCCGTAAGAATCCGGTTTGGTTTTAACCGTGAACCCGTTCCCTTTAATCATACCTACGATTTCATTTACCATTTTTTTAGTCTCGCCGTTTGGTCCAACATCAACGTGAATGGACAAATTAAAATCTTCAACCTTCATCCGCTTAAGTTTCTCAATCAACTGCTCTGCAAGGTGCAGTGAAAACAAGGCTTCCTGAAAAATTCTTTGCCTTAAGCTATACATGTGGGCCTCATGTTTTTTGGCCCAGAAATATATTCCGCCGCTTCTCTTCCTGTGCACGATTATGGCCGAAACAAACTCAGCCGTATGGTTGCCATACAGCAATGAATCAGTCCCGATTATCAGTTCGTATTGCATGCCCGGGGCAATAGCTATGTAATCCAGTAATTTTTGCACAGCACCGTCAAAATCGAGCTGGCCATAAGTTTGGCTATTGAATTGGTTAAATTCGTAAGTCATTTAGACGTGAATTAATTTTTCCCGGCACTCAACTCTGCAAAAAGCCTTTCCGTCAACAATACAATTCTCACAGCAGATAAAATGTTTGTGGCACTCGTCATAAGCGCAATTTACGTAATTTTCGGATGAAGTTTCGCATAAAGCACATTTGCCCAGGACCTCATGCCCGGGAGCATCCGTTTCAAAACCCATTAACACGCGGTTGTCGAAAACATAGAGCTTCCCTTTAAAATGCTGGTTGGGGAATTTTTCCATGTACGAAACAATCCCATCCTTAAGCTGGTAAACTTCCTTAAAACCTTTTTTTATGAGATAGCCTGAGGCTTTTTCACAACGGACGCCTCCGGTGCAGACAGTAATTACGGTTTGATCCTTTAGGTGCGAGATATTCTCCACCGCATTTTTTAGGTCTTTGAAGTTTTCCATGCCCGGCAAAACTGAATCTTCAAATTGGCCTGCTGCCTGCTCATAGTCGTTGCGCATATCGACTATTTTAAATTTTTTGCCTTGCATGAACCAGTTGTGAAGCTCTTCTGCGGACAGGTATTTACCTGTGACTTCATTTGGATTAACATCCTCTTCACCCAAAAAACTGGTGACAATCTCTTTTCGAACTTTTACTGCCAGCTTGGGAAAAGCCTTGCCAGTGCCCGGGCTTTTCTTCCAGCTGATGCCGGAAAAAAGTCCATGGTTGTCCATGAACTGGCAATAAGCCTCAACTGCATGCTTGTCTCCCTCTAAGGTGCCGTTAATCCCCTCAGAGCCAATCAAAATACGGCCTTTCAGGCCTAGTTCATGGCAGAGTGACCTTTGTTGGATCATGATGTCACGAGGTCTTGGAATGCTGACGTATTTGTAATAGAGAAGAATGACCGGGTTTTTCATACGGAGATATTATACTTATCCACGGCTCAAATTACCAGCCTTGACAATACTGCTGAGATGTATTAAAATTTCCAGTTCCCGTTTTTTAGCACCCGCAATTCAATAAAGGAGGAACCATGTTCGACCAAGCGCTCCTGTTGCTTTTATTGGCAGGTTTTGCCAGTGAAGGCCAACAGGTTACTACAAATGCTGAAATCAAAGCAGTGATAGCGGAAAATCAGTTTGTGGTGACCAGGTATTTTGGCGATACGCTGGCTCAACCTGACGCGCCAGAGCCAAAGGTCACACCAACAATGAGCGCCAAAGCCAACCACAAGATCTACGTTGAGAATCTGATCAGGGAGATCTTTGCCCCCGCTGGTCCGAAGGAAGTACAGCGGGCACTGGCAGTTAGCTTTTCTGAAAATCAACCCAGAGATTGTAAAGCTGTCAGTCCTGTGAATAAGAACGGAAGTGTAGACTTAGGCGTATTCCAAATGAACTCAAAGCACATGGATGAATACGCTGACCTTGATTTTCACGACTGCCGCGACAATATCATCGCAGCGTATCGGCACTCTCGTAAATACGGATGGAGGCGCTGGACAGTTTTCAGAAACGGCAGGTATCTGGAGTCCCTGCCGCTCTACCAAAACGAAACAGTGTACACTGCATCCACCACCTCGGTTGCTGGGTTTACTGTCACTTCCACCACCAGCTTGCCCCAAGATCAAATCGGACTGGTTGTTACCCAGTCCCCAAACAGCAGACGCTGACGCACTCTCCGAGTGCGTCTTTTTTAATATAAAAATTCCCGGAGTAGAACCAAGTCACTTATTTTTCAACCAACTCCTTTAACAACTTTAAGGCCTTTGCCCACATTTTATCAAACGTCTCTTTATGTTCATCTTCGACGTCCATATCAACAACCAACTCAGTACCATCATCATTTTCGTTGAAAGTATAATTTTCGAAAGCTGGCGCCCACTTCTTAGCCAGTTCACTTGTGGTGTCCTCAACGCCATCTTTATATATACCCAAGTGTTCTATGGAAATGAATTCTGGCTTGCGACTTTCCTTGATTCGACTAACCATACCTCCTTCACCGTCTCCGTCTGGTGAGGGTCCAATGAATAAAATTTTGGAGCCTTGCTCCCAACTGCCTTCGTAACGGCTTCCCGGGTTAAAAGCAACAGTCCACTGCGGGTAAGTTTCAGGCGACAACATGATTTCCCAAACTTTTTCCCGCGGCGCGTTGATTTGTATTGACTGATGTACCTTTTGCATATGTTTCATAAATTTTTAACTGTTTTGCTTAGCACTTAGCACTGATAGCATACAGGTATAAACAACATGCGTAAATCGTTGCTAATACCTTATGGTAAGTACGAACAAATCTCAAGACCTTCGCAACATTTCTAATGGTGTCTTTAAGTGTATCCCAAGATGGAGTCTTTGGGAATTGTAGTAGTTTAAATATTTAGATATCGCTTTCTGGTAAACCTTAGGTTCGAAGGGTAATTTGATAAAGCACTCTTCTTGAATGGTTCGGTTGAAACGTTCTATGTAAGCGTTGTCATTGGGTTTTCTGATTCTACTATGTCTATGATCAATATTGATGTTCTGCGAGAAATATTTAGAGAATTCTGATCCATGATCTGACTGAAGCATCTGAAACTTCTCAGGAAATATCTTTTGAGCTGATCTGACAAATCTTAGACTCTGATGGGTACTAATCCTCAGGCTAACTAGAGCATGAGCCCATCTGCTGAATACATTTACAAGCGTATATATGTAAAACCTGGGTTCGTAAGTAGGCCCTAGATGGATAGTATCAATTTGTAGTAAATCCCCAGGTTTTTCAATGGTTGGTCGAGGAATACTCAAGTGTAGTTTCTTCCAAGGACTATTTTTCTTTATCAGATTATGCCGGTCCAAAGTTCTTTTAACACTGTTTAAGCAAACCGTTACTCCCTGGTTGAGCAGCTCCTGGTGAATAACTTCAGAACAGCGATGATGCTTCTGCCTTAAATCAACAATCATTTTTATCACCTTGGGATCCAAAGCATTGGGATTATGCTTAGGGCGGCTACTTAAGGTGGGAATATTACAACGTCCGTCCTCCGGAGCTTTGGCAACCCAACGGGATACCGTTGAAGGCTCAACCCCCACATGTCGCGCAGCAGCTCTAATCGACCAACCGTTTCTTACCAGCATAACCGTTTGCATCCGCAACTTAGGCAGATACGGGTTTTTTGTGTATGGCATATACATACAGTTTAACTCCTAGGTGTTGCGAAGCTCCTGAGCCATTACGAGAGCATTGACAAAAACAACAAAATAGGGTATAATGCTTCGTTACACAGTTGCTGTTGGAAGTCTGTGGCCAAAACGCAAACTTTGGGCATAGTCTCCCGAAAGGGACAAAAAAAGGAGGAGTGTGTGATGAACAGCAATGAACAACTCAACGTGTTTCAGAAGAACGCCGGGCTTTGGAAGGGAACTCTGACCATGGTCAGTGAATTCCCCAGCTTCACCTACGACAAGAAGAAGATCGAAGATCAGGTGAAGAAGGCCGGTGCTGGCTATGCCAATGCCGGCGACGACTACGCCGCCATCGGCAAGGCTGCTGACCTTCTCTACGACGCGAACTGCAAAGTGCGAATCGCGTTCGCCTACTACTTGCGGGAACAGTACGGGGTTCTGAACAGCGAGCTGGACAAGTTCGCCGAACACTACCCGGGCCCCGCCATCCTCGGCAAGTGCGAATCCGCCCTCAAGGCGTTCGACGACTCGCTTTCCCACCCGGAACGCGCGGAGAAAAGCATCAAGACGTTCGCGATGCGGATCTCAACCTACAAGAACTTCGTCAAAACGCTGGCCGATGCCAAGGCCGAACACGAAGCGAACCTCGAATCCATGCGCAAGTTGAGCCAGAAGGCCACGGCAGGCGCAACCATTGGGGCACGGGAGCGCAGAAGGCTTGAGATCTACGAACAGCGGCCTGAAATCAAGGCCGCCCGCCAGGCCGAAGAGGCTCGTCAGCGCGCGGAGGAAGCAAAGCAGAAGCGACTGGCTGAACTCAAGTCACAGCGGGAAGCTGAAATCGCTGAACTGCTGTCCATCTAAGGAGACGGTTCTTTTTGAACCACTCCTCCATCACGAAGACCGGAAACCACAGAGTTTCCGGTCTTATTTTTTAACAATAAACATTTATTGACTAACGATAAATAATAGGATACTATGTTTATACCTAAATTAAATAACCTAGCCTATGAAAACAGGTTCAACCCTTTTATTGAAAGCAACACTAATCATTATTGCGCTAGCAGTCCTGGCTTTCGCCATCTTTATCTTGCCTATTGGAATTAAATCAGATCAAATTGGATATCGCCCTGTGTTGATTGGATTGTACTTGCCAGCCATTCCATTCCATTTTGCGCTTTACCAAGCCTTTAATCTTTTGACATATATTGACAGAAACGAAGCATTTTCCAAACTCTCGGTTCAGGCGTTGAAGAAAATCAAATACTGCGCACTTGCCATAGCCGCAATGTTCTTGGCTGGCATGCCTTTCATTTTCAACATCGCAGATAAAGATGAAGCCCCTGGTGTGGTGCTTCTTGGCCTCGTCGTCGCTTCAGCTTCAATAGTGACCGCAACTTTTGCCGCAGTCCTGCAGAAATTAATGCAAAAAGGTCTTGACCTGAAGTCAGAAAACGATTTAACAGTATAGGAGAGATATGGCTATCATCATCAACATTGACGTCATGCTGGCAAAAAAGAAAATGAGCGTTACTGAGCTTTCTGAACGTGTGGGCATTACCATGGCAAACGTATCCATCCTAAAAAATGGAAAGGCCAAAGCTATACGGTTATCCACCTTAGACGCGATCTGCAAAGCTCTGGACTGCCAGCCAGGCGACATCCTTGAATATAAAAATAATTAATTCCTACTTTTATGAAACTGAAAAAATTTGTCCGACCGCTGGCAATAACGGCAATACTCATGACTCTTCCACTGTTTGGCTCCCTGTTTTTGGATGGCTGGGCTTGGTCAAAGTTTGACTATGTTTTTGCGGGTGTAATGTTCCTAGCCCTTGCTTCACTTTTTGAGCTAGGAATATATTTAAGTAAACACACCATGTACCGAGCCGGGTTTGGCCTGGCGCTTTTAACCGGGTTTGTAATAATTTGGGGTAATCTGGCAGTCGGATTTATTGGCTCGGAGGAGAACCCTATTAATCTGCTGTATTTTGCAATTTTAGCAGTCGCGTTCCTGGCCTCCATCCTTGTCCGGTTTGATGCAGGAAAAATGTCACACATAATGTATTCAACTGGTTTGGGGATTGCACTCGTTCCAGTCACCGCTATGATTACCGGAACATCCATTAATGAACATTCTGTCTTTGTATTCAACCTGCTCTTTGCCGTATTGTTTGTTGGCTCAGGATTATTGTTCAGGAACTCAACCAAGGGCATGAAGTAAGCAAACTAGTACATTGGCGCACAAAAAACCGCCCTTAGCAGGCGGTTTTATATTTAAGATTTTAAAAAAACCCAACCCAAGACAGGTACGCCCCAAGAATAACCATAACAACTCCACCTGCAGGAATCAGGTTTGATTTTACCTGAAAATCCCCACCCCGATCCACAAAACCGGGTACTATAGCCATAGCCAAGCCTTTAGCCAAAAGCATCCATCCCAGCAAGCTGATAACTATTTGGGTAAAAGAACCCCAAATATTGTGAAAGTGTATTTGGGTAATGGCCCCCGAAATGGCAACCATTGCAAATAACAAGACGCTTAAAGTTTCTTTTTCCAGGTCACGGTACACCCTGGTGTAATATTTAGGGCTAATAAAAATGCCTACACCTACGGCTAAAATTGCAGGCCCCCACAATTGGGCCAAAAAAGTAGTTGTGTCCAATTTTTTGTTTCCTTTTTAATTGCTTGTGTTTATATTATAGCAATAAAAAATCCGTTTAAGTGTTTTACTTAAGACGGATTTACTGAAGCTTGAGCCTGCCCCTGCTCGCGCTTAATCAGCTCCGGGCAGTCGCAATACACGCACCAATAACACTCGCACCCTCTGGGATGCTCGTGGTTCGGCCAATCAAGCGTGACATTGACTTCCATTACTACCTCCTCCGCCTCACAGCAGGTTTTTCCTCCTGACCAGCAAAGAGTACAACAACTCGCACATAAAATCAATCAGACTTGAGTAATATAAAGAAAAATTCCCGATATAAAGTCGGGAATTTTTCTTAAACCTATGCGATATTATGTGCGTCTGGCTGGGGTGCCAGGATTCGAACCTGGGAATGGCGGGACCAAAACCCGCTGCCTTACCGCTTGGCTACACCCCACCCAACCGCACACAAACCTAAATCAGCCCAATAATAATACCAATTTCCCAGCCTCTCATCAAGACTAAGCCGCAGTAACCTTGACATTGCCAACGTTTTATGTTATTATTAACTGTTCTTATAAGCTCCCTGCACAATTGCCTGAAGGAGGGCAAACTTGGCCAACAAAGCGAAAAGTGTGGTTTACTTCTTTGTCAGAAGAAACCGGACGACCCTGCAAACGGAACTGCTCCTTACCTTGCGCAACGGCGGCACTGATCAGCTTCCGTGGCGCTACACACTCCCAACCGAAACCATCGAACCGGGAGAAGCACCGTCTGTCACCATCCGCCGCGGCGGCAAGGAAGAGTTCGGTGAGAATTTCATTCACCACCTTCCGAGTCCGCTCTACCTGGGGCTTTCCCCCAAGGCGAACCACTACGTTCTCTGGGAAGTCCCCATGGACGCCCCTCTTCCGGTCATGAACCCGACGGAAGGCGCGAGCTGCGAGTACTTCTCCCTTCGCCGGATCGAACAGTTGATGCGCAACGGAGAGGTCGGCGGTGAACGTCAGCTCGCCGGTGCGCTCACCACTTTCGTCTGGAACAACTGGGACAAGTTCAAAATCATGTTCGAACGCCGGACCATCCTGACAGATCTGTTCGAGCGTGAAGTGATCCTGGTCTGAACGTCCGCCAGGAACACAGCGTAAAAGGCGCCCGACTCACAAGAGTCGCGGCGCCTTCTTTTTTTGTAAATTATTGTCCGGAAGTGGAATCAACCTCCCCGCCCATAATCTTCAAAGCCTGTTCAACCAAACCAGCGTCTTGTGGGTTCTCCGCCGGCTCCGGCGCAATCTCCTGTGACGCCCCTGGTTGCGGAAACAGCTCCGGCAAAGGCCCTGACCAGTCTTTTGCCAAGACAGCTTGGACCAACAATTTCTTTCCGGTAACCTCTTCCACCACCTGGTCCACGACAATCCTGTTTTTGCGGGCTTCAACGGCGTCCTTATGGAACTTGTATGGAATAACCAGGATTAAGTTGTTGCCTTGAACTGCCGCTGGCACTGCCAGCTTCAAGCTGGACAACAAAGAATGATTATAGTCCTTTGTCTTTTCCAAAATCTGGTTCCAGGAAGCAATTACATCCTGCAGTAATTGAGGGTTTTCTTCCGAGTTTCCAGTCTCATTGCTTCGAGCCTCATTTTCAGCATGTGGCAACTGGGATGTATTAGCAACGGCATTACTACCTGCAACCACAGCCCCACCAACAGCGGGCTTAACCTGGTTCACCATTACAGGTCCGGAAATGGCTTCCACACTGGCAATTTCCAGAGGCAGGCTTTGGATGCTTGCGTACTTGATTTCACTGCCTGCTTTTTGGAAAATCGCAATAATACTCAAAAGCTTATCCATTGCCAATTCATTTGCCTGCCTGGCCATGCGCTCCTTGATCTCAGGTGTAAAATCACTCTCCGGCTCATTCCCAACCTTGATAAGCATCAACTTGCGCAAATATTCCAGGAAATCTTTTTGGAATTGGTACAAATCCCGGCCCTGGTACATTAAACGTGAAATAAAATTGACTGCTGACTTTGTGTCTCCTTTAATAAGCAAATCCAAATATTCTGATGTTGTGCGCAAGCCAGTCAAACCCAAAACCTGTTCCACCAGCTCTGCCGTAATTTCTCCGTTCGAAAAACTAATCACTTGATCCAGCAAAGACAAACTGTCACGAAAACTTCCATCTGCGGCGTGGGCAATATTCAACAACGCCTCCTCAGAAGCCTTAACGCTATTTTCCTGACAGACATACTGCAATCGCTTGATAATATCCATCAAAGCCGCTTTCCTGAAATCAAATCTTTGCGTACGTGAAACGATTGTCGGCGGAACTTTGTGAATTTCCGTGGTGGCAAGCACAAACACGGCATGGGCAGGCGGTTCTTCCAAAGTTTTCAGCAAGGCATTGAACGCACCTTTGGAAAGCATGTGCACTTCGTCAATAATAATGACCTTATATTTTGCACGGGCAGGCGCAAACTGCAGATGTTCAATAAGTTCTCTGATATTATCCACGCCCGTGTGGGAAGCCGCATCAATCTCCATCAAATCCAGGGAGTTGTTGCTCAAAAATTCCCTGCATAAGTCACACTCATTGCAAGGCTCCCCATCTTTCACGTTGGGGCAATTTATAGCGCGGGCAAAAATTCGCGCGATAGTGGTCTTCCCCACCCCTCGCGGGCCGGTAAAAAGGTAGGCGTGCCCGATCTTGGAGTTCATGACAGCGTTTGCCAAGGTCACTTTCACATGCTCCTGGGTCAACACTGAATTAAACTGATGAGGCCTGTATTTTCGATATGATACGAGATTGTTGGACATTTTTTACATTTATTGGACCCGGATTGCGTCCGGGATGATTCGGCTACGCGAGTCATTTTACCACACAAACTAAAAAACCGCACACGTGGCGCGGTTTTAAAAACATCAACTATTTACCGCGGAAAACGATCAGTTTATACCCTACAAAATTCCAGATCATGCTCAGGCCAGTAGCCACCAAATTCGCAACGTTTGCCCATAAAACAGCTGACATGCCGAACATAGGCGGTATATGAGTAGCAATCAGGTAAACGCTTCCAATATTCAACAGCGCCCCAATGATGCTTACGCTTACATAAACGCTGAACTGCTTGGCTGCGCCTTCAGTTTTGTCCTTAAAAGTCCACTTCTTGTTCAATAGATAGCTGTTGATGTTGGCAGCCAAAAAAGCCACTGCTTTCAGTGGAATAATTCCTGCCCCGCTTGCTGTTGAAGTTGCCCAAACCAGGACATTGAAAACCGCAAAGTCAATTCCCGTGTTAACGACACCAACCACGGCAAAACGCAAAAACTGGGCCGCAAGCGGTCCATATTTTTGCATAATTGATTGAGACTGGTTGTCTGTAGTGGTTGTAACAGGGGTTTGCGTATTGAATTCGTTCATTTAGATTTCGTCTAATTCCTTGTCCACGTGCTCATCATTGTCCTGGGAGGATGAGCTGACTTCCGTAGGCTCCTGCTCAGCTCCAGCCTTGATGACATTCTCCACTGCGCCCCATGACGCATCTTTGTCCTTTGGGACAACAACCGTGACCTGATCACCTGGTTCAGCTTTGAAATAGGTTAAGCTGGCAAGCAGAACGCGATAGGTATTTCCTTCTGCAATGACTTTGTACTCACCTTTATCATCTTGAACGAGCGTACCCAAAGCTTTTCTGCGTTCCACTGGCCCAATTTGTTTATATATAAAGGAGCCATCGTCCGCAATTGTCAACTTAAGCACATCACCTTCCACGAGCTTGCTCTTGGAGGCATAGTTAGCAGGAACCGGGTACTGTTTGCCGTCCGGCCCAATCATATTCTGGCCATCAAAAACACCCTCAATTACCTTACCGCCTTCAGAAACGGACAAAGACTGCGCCTTCTTGGCAAAATCCGGACTTAATTCAATTGCTTTTCCGC
Organism: uncultured Candidatus Saccharibacteria bacterium; assembly: GCA_964605735.1. Taxonomy (GTDB): domain Bacteria; phylum Patescibacteriota; class Doudnabacteria; order UBA920; family O2-02-FULL-48-8; genus DASPNG01. The sequence continues at coordinate 288,587 of CAZSDS010000001.1, forward strand.
CCATGATGTCCCGCAACAACTGTTTGGCCGACTGAATATTTTTCTCAGCAGACTCGATCATCTGGGCGATCAGGGCAAGATTTGTGGTGTTGTCCATAGTTTGGTCTTAATTTTTATTTCGTGAACGCATTCAGCCTTTCTTGTATATTAATAGTTATCCACAAGGCGTCAATAAGGCGGAATATCTAATTAAATTTTGTTTTCGTTTCGAAAATACGTACTATCAATCAAGATTATTATAACATACTAGAACATTTTTGCAAGCGTCTCCTTAAGCCGTTTTAAGGCGTTTATAGGGTCTGAATGGGCATGCGATTCCGTATGATTAAGCATCTGGATAAGTTCCTCGTGTTGGTCCTGGTCCTTGGCCTGTTCAGGCGTGGTGTATATCTTTTTTTCAAATTCCATTGACATAAGCTTATACGAATAAACGGGAAAATAGTTACTTTAGTTAAAGTCTGGATATTTGCCGCGGAGGGAATCCAGGGTCGCCTGGTCTGAGGCGGCATCCTCCAAAATGGCAAAGGCCTGTTGAGGGTCGGAAGACAGGATGGTTGTGGCGTACTCGGTAACTTTCAGCTCCAATTCCCGGCGCTTTGACAAGGCTTGCTGTTTAAGGAGTTTCCCTTCCAGTGTTTCCAATTCTTCAAAGTCATGGGCCAATTCGCGTATAAGCGCCAGAAAATCGGACTCAGCGTCAAGTAGGTTTATGTGAACCAGGACTTTTTCTGCAATCTCATGCGCTCGCTTAATGGCGATTCTTCTGGTGCGCAAACCTTCAGCCAGAAAAAGGCAAACCATTTTTGCATATTGCTCTTTTGGGGCAAGGTTTTTGTTTTCCGGCATCAGCCTGTCCTTTCTGTTGATGCGGGCCCGCTTTTCAGTGGCGCGCCCAGCTTAGTGCGTTCCAGAATTTCTTCCTCAATTTCAGAACGAGGCTTCCCATGCTTAAGGTTCGACAAATTCCTGATAAGACTGGCAAGTTCCGGATTTGCGCCGGGAGGCTTTGGATATGTCTGCATGTTAAACGGACGTGAGGCGGAGCCGTCAATCATCAGCTTCACGTACGCATTGAACCGCTCAATGTTAATGACATCAAAGTCATTGAACACGGGCGCGAATTCTTTGGCCATTATCTCCGCGTCCTCCACACCAATGCGGAAACAGATCATAGTACCCGTATTTCCAAACACCGCATCTTTCATTTTGGTGTCATTGGCCGAAGACCCTTCTTTTTCAATGCCTAACTGGGAAATAAACTGGTGGGCCATAATCAAATTAAGACGGTATTTTCTGGCTTCTGAAAGAATTGTGGCAAAGCTGTCCGTCACAAAATTCTGGAACTCGTCAACGTACAGATAAAAGTCGCGGCGCTGTTCCTCCGGAATGTCTGCCCTGGACATTGCCGCCATCTGCAGTTTGGAAACAATGATCAAACCAAGTAATTTGGCGTTGACCTCCCCGGTTTTGCCCTTTGACAGATTTATCAAAAGGATTTTGCCTTCATCCATGACTTTTCTGAAATCAAAGGAGCTGACCGGCTGGCCAATGATATTGCGCATCATGGAATTTTCCACGAACCTTCCGACTTTTGAAATCAAGTACCCGAGCATTTCAGACTTATGGAAGTCAGATGTCTTAGCCATTTCTTTTTCCCAAAATGCACGGACAATCGGATCTTTGACTTTGGAAAGCTTGTATTTCTGAAAATCTGGGTCAGTGAACATCCTAGGTATGTCAGCTATCGTACCCGGATACTGCTCATCCTCCATCAGTGTGAGCATGACGTTCCGCATATTGTGTTCAAACATTGGGCCGATCATTTCAGGCGGAAACAGCTTGTAGAAAATTGCAATCATCTCCTGAATGACAAAATCCTTCTGGGAAGGGTCTTTCACTTCCAGCATGTTTAAGCCAAGCGGACGCTCGATATTAAAAGGTTCAAATAAAATTACATCTTCGGCGCGTTCCTTGGGGATATATTGCAAAACATCCTCAATAAAATCTCCATGTGGGTCAATAATGCAAAGTCCTTCGCCATTTCTGACGTCCTGGATGGCCATATTTTTCATAAGCTCGGTTTTACCTGTGCCTGTGCGGCCAATAATATAAGAGTGCCGGCGTCTGTCATCCTGCTTGATGTAAACTTGTTCCTGCTGGTTGCGGTAATTTGTGTAGCCCAGCAACAAGCCGCTGTCAGGCAAATTTGGCGGAGGTGCGGCTTTCTTGGCGCTGAGCCACTTAATGTTTGGCGTTTCTGTGAATTTGGTAGGAAGGTGCCAAAGGCTGGCCAACTCTTCTGTGTTCAAAACTTCCTTGGTATTATGGAACATGCGGAAAACATAATCCTTGACCACCTTATCCGGCTTGGACTTTCGGACCTTGAACCCGTTAAACGGCGGCATTGAATACTGCATAAAGGACGCCAAAATGTTTTTCAGGTGCTGTTCAGCATTGGCTTTGCTTGGTGATGTGGTGATTACGCGCATGTTGAACTTATAGCCGACTTTCGACGATTTTTCTTCCAGGCGTTTGACCATTTCCTGTTGCATCGGCGTCAGGTGAATCGGCTTGTCTTCAGGCTTTCGCAGTAAATCCTCTTCTTTTTTCTTCACTCCCATAGCCTGGTCAAAAAGATTATTCATGACGTTAAACGTACCATCAAGCGCTTTGTCAAAAGTCGAGGTGCTGATTTTATCCGGGTGTTTGCCTTGCTGAATTTCATGCGCCATTTTTCTGGCTTTAGACTGCCAGGAATTTCCCGCCGGACTGATGAGCAGCTGAATTGCAGCTCCTTCTTCCGGAGCCAATTTGGAAAGGCTGTTGGTTATGGCATTGATTGGGTCTGTCTCCATGTTTTTATAAGTCTTGAAAGTCAGGACCGAATCGCGCTGCAATCCAATCTCAGCGCCTGTGGCTGCGGAGTTGGGAGAAAAAATATTGTAAATCTTAACCTTGTCCACGTGCGCCTTAGGGTATTGCGCGTGCAAGCTCTTTTCCACCAAAGTTTGCAAACGACTTGGCACATTTATGTAAAACGAAATATGTTTGCCCTTGGCCGCAATCTCCAAACTGATGTACTCGTCAATTCCGAGCATATGATTGAGGTCTTTGCTGGAAATTTCAGAAATTGTGGCGAAGAACTGTTCTGCAATGGCAATCATATCCTTCTCTTCTTTCTGAGCTTCCGTATCCTGAGCTGATCCGTCTTTTGGCACGCTGACTTCCAAAAACACGGACTTTTTCAAACGAGGCAGCCATGTTTTTCTTCTCAGGCCGTCAAAAACAAGAAAATACAAAAAGGCTCCGGTAAAGCCAACTGCGGCTACCAGTAAAATCACCAAAAACCAAATTGTATAATCAGATGCCATTTGTTTGTTTTACTTTTTATTTCAACCTGCTGAGAATTTATTCCGGATGAGTTTCCTCGCCGTTGCCTATCCAGGCAGAAAGCGTATCAACCAAATCTGCATTGTCTTTCGAAATTTTTCCTGCAGCCGCCTGCTCGATAATCTCATCCAATTTCTCTACACCGCGCCCCAGCGGGCCATTCAGCTCTGAAATCGGGTCACTGGTTTTTGATTCAGAAGGCTCAGCTTGGCTGGTTATGCCGGGAATTTCTGGACTAAATTGTTTTTTTGACTCTGCTCGATGTTTTTCCCGCAGCTCGCTTTGCTGGTAAAGCTCTTCCGATAATTTTTTGGCTTCTTCAAATTGCGCGCGTTCTCGCTCCAGCTGGGCCAGCCTTTCCGGATCAAGTTCGCTGTTTTTATTGTTCCTGAATTGTTCCGCCATAAATTAAAGTTCCTGATTGATTAATGAACTTAACTCTTGTTTCAAAGACAAAATTTCTTCATCTACCCATTTCATGTAATCAGGCGCTTTTTCTGAAATAAATTCGCCGATTTCCACCTCATCCCCTTTTTCCAAAATTTGGTTCAACTTTTCCTGGTCTGCATCTGGCAATGATTTCATAAGCCTGAGGAACAGGCGATCCTCTATAAGCCTTGCAGACTGATCCACAATTCTAATTTTTTGTTCTGCCGGCAAATCCTGGATGCCCAACAACGAAATTAAATCCTTATCCTCGATCATTGCTTCATCCTTTCTGCGGCCAGCCGCACCATAAATTTTTTAACTGTTTCTTGTTTCATTGTTGAACCCAGTTCATTTGATGACCGGTAAAACAAATCGTTCATGCGGTCGGCGAAGCCTTTGTATTTGGAGATCTGCCGGTCAGAAATCTGATCGCTGGTGAAAAAGGTCATAAAGTCAGACATCTTCTGATCCTGGATTTTATTCAAATCCTTTCCATCCAGGTTCATCTCCTTCATGAAGTCTTTGTATTTCGTTCCGCCCATCAGGTCTTTAATGGCGTCTGTGGTTTTTTTCTGGCTTTCGATTTGACTGTAAAGTTTGTTAACCTCTTCCTCAGAAACCAAGGCTCCATGTTCCGCTGTTTTCCCCGCGGCTGACTCAACCGTCTGGGTGACTTCGAAATCACCTGATTCTTTTATGCGATCAAAGTCCAGCTTTTCAACCTCGACATTTTCAGGCCCGATTCTTCCGGCCACCCGCTGATCAACGTTTCCAACTTCATTGCGCACGCTTTCCAAAACTTCTGATTTGGTTGGAATGTTTTCGGCAAAATCCAGACTGCCTTTATCCAGGTTAAAACTCCCGTCAGCTGAGATGTCAATTTTTGCCCCGACTATGTCGCTGAGGTCTTTGCCCGTGCCATCCACGCTGTAACCGTTTTCCTTGGCAATCTCTAGAATGCGTTTATGAATCGCTGTTTTGTAATCCGTGCCAGGGTACTTTTCTGTCAGCCACTTGGCAGTCGGACTGTCGGGATTATTTTTTACATGGTCGATCATCACGCTTTCAATGCTCTTGCCCGAACCCTCAGGCACTTCAAGGCTGTTTGTGAATTGGGTTGTTGATCTTTCAGCTTCAGTGAGTATGCGCGCCGGCTCAGCACCTGAAACTTTTGCGCCAGCCGTAGTTTCTGGCTTCGTATCTGGAATTTCAGAGTTTGAGTCAGGTGTTGTTTGCCCAACAACCTGCCCATCTCCAGCTTCAACCGGTTCAGGCGAACCTGGAGAAGTCATTTCAGTTTCAAGATTTTGATCAGTCCAACCCAACTTGTATTTCTTGTCCACGTACTCAAGCATGGAGTGGAAAAGCCCGGCTGTGGCCACACCCACGAGCACTGATCCCGCCGTAGTGACCCTTCTAATGTTCTTTTCTTTGGTAATAGCCAAGTCAGTTTTATTTTCAGCAGAAATGGCTTGCAGTCTCAAGAATTCCAAATCATCGGGCTTAAATCCTTCCTGTTCAAGCAACTTCCTTTCATGTGCTAATAATTTTTGGAATTGTTCGCTGTTAACAATTTCGTCATGTGATTTTTTGTCAAAATACGCGCTGGCAAGCATCTGCCCTTGTTTTTCCTGAACCCCTTCCAAATTCAATTCTGCAATCTTGTCATCTGTTAATTCTTCCTTAAATTTATTCCTGGTCCAATCAATAATTCTGCGGGTTCTGAATGCAGCGTCAACACCTGACACAGCTGCAGCAGCCGCCCCCAAACTCATAAACGTTAAACCGGAGTACACTACGGTTCTAACGCTGAAAGGAACCGAAGCCACTTTCCCAAGCAAATTCAGTTCTTTTCCTGTACGTTTGGTGTAGGCATGACCCAGGTTTAGTCCCATATATTTATCCCATTTTCCCTGGACTGCCTTCCACCAACCAGCTTCCATTTGTCCAAACACTTCCTTGTGGGAAGCGGCCATGGCGAGCTTTTCCGTCAGATGTTTCTCGATATTTGCTCCGACATACTCCTGGCGAGCGTGCTCATATTCAAGTTTGAGGGTCTCTGTTTCATTAAAGACCTCTTCTTTTTTTGGCGCAAAACCTGCCTTGCTCTTTAATTTCTGGACTGCGCCATATTCGTCATATTTACGCTTAGCAGCAACATATTTAAGCCGGGCATTCGAAAGTTTCTCTTCCAGTGCGCGCTCTGCGGCAATATCTGATTCTGACCTGAATTCTTTCAGGCTTTCATTATTTTCATTCAAATCTGGCTCAGGTTCGTTTTTGACTATCTCAGCAGTGAGTTCAGGTTCAGGCTTGTCTAATTTCTCTGGTGCTTTCACCTGGAGTTCCTTAGCCATAAATTGCCCCATTTCCTCTGTTGACGCACCAGGAACAAAAACAAACTTCCTTACATCTGGACGGAATGCATTCTTTTCAACCTGATCCACCTTAATCTCAAGCCCTTCCAATGCCTTGGGGTTCGTTTTTTGTAAATTTTCCAGCACTGGCTCCAATTTTTCAAATGCCGCAACATGCTCTTCCGGGGAAATAAAACCTCGGATAACCTTAACCCCAAATTTTTTCCCAAGCTCATACTGCATATTGTCGACCTTCTCCCAACCAGGCGTTTCCACCGCAGCAATTTCGAGCATTTTTTCCCGCAACTCTTCAGGGCCTGGAGGGACCTCCTTTTTTGGAGAGTTCTCAGGTTGTGATTGAACTTCCTGATCCTCAGCATTCATCTTACCCTTGGCAATCTGTTCAAGATCCGAAAGCAGGAGTTTTTCCTTCTCCCCCATGCGGCTGAGCTTGCTTTCTTCAGCCTTCTTTTTTTTCTTTATTTCAGCAGGCCTAAAAATTGTTTCAGGAGAGTCAGCATTGCTTTCTGAGGATAATTTAGAACCATGAGATTCTTCAGGATCCACTTTGGTTATTGTATTTTCAGTTTCAGGCGCAAGAGACTGCTCAGCGCTTATTTGCGAAGAATTTGGTTGAGCAGGCACCTCCTGACCACCCCCAGACTCTAAATTCGCCGACTTTTCTGAATCATTTGAACCGTTGGTTGATTTTTCTAAACCACCGGTTAATTCACCAGCAAAACCCCTGGCTTTTTGAAATTCGTCATCCAATGACGCGTCATCCAGACCCTTTAATCTTTCTTCTTCGGACAGATCAGAAATAAAACCAGCATCCAAAATTGCCTGGATTTTATCCTCTCTGGTCAATTCTTTTTCAGAATCAGACTTTGAGTTTTCCTGTTCTTTCTCGTCCTCTGGAATTTTTGCCTGAATCTCGTGATAGCCATTCTTCATGAGAGCGGTCCTGAGATCATCCCCGGCCATTGATTCCATATTACTCGCCATTTGTTGGAAATTTAAATAAAAATGTTTATTTTTCTGTCATTTGAGACCGTTTTTGCGATAAAATTATAACATAAATAACTATTTTTTGACAAACTTTTTACCAAACCAACCTGCATAAACCAGCAATGGTCAAATAGAACACTTTAAAAGCCGGCTATTTTGTTATACTATTCCCTTATGCTTACGCTGTATAACTCACTGACAAGAAAAAAAGAAGAATTCAAGCCGATAACCCCGGGGAAGGCCAGCATGTACACCTGCGGCCCGACTGCATATGATTATGCACATATCGGTAATCTTCGTTCGTACATATACGCTGACCTGCTCAGGCGAGCTTTAATCATGAACGGCTTTGGCGTGACTTTTGTCATGAACGTGACGGATGTTGATGACAAAACCATTGCCCGATCACAACAGGAACACAAAACTATTTCAGAACTGACGAACTTCTATACCAAAACTTTCCTGGATGATTTGGAACGCATTAACGTGCCTAAACCTGACAAACTCCCAAAAGCAACGGAAGAGATTGAAGGTATGGTTGAACTGATAAAAATTTTGCTGCAAAAAGGCTTTGCTTACCGTACGGAACGCGGGGATTATTACTTCAGCATTGCCAAATTCAAAGAATACGGAAAACTGGCACAAGTTGATTTAAGCAACCTGAAAGAAAACGCGGAAGGCCGCCTGGATCGGGCTGATGAGTACGAAAAAGACAATGTCCGTGATTTTGCGCTCTGGAAAGCCTATTCCACTGAAGACGGAGAAGTGTTCTGGGAGACTGAATTAGGCAAAGGACGGCCAGGCTGGCACATTGAATGTTCAGTCATGTCAGCCAAATACCTTGGCCAGCCATTTGATATCCATGCCGGCGGCGTTGACCTTATTTTCCCCCACCATACAAACGAAATAGCTCAAAGCGAAGCCGCGTACGGCAAACCCCTGGCCAATTACTGGATGCACAGCGAACACCTGTTGGTCGACAACTCAAAGATGGCCAAATCAAAAAATAATTTCTACACCTCACAAGACGTCATCAACCAGGGGTTCAACATGCTTGCTTTCAGATATTTAATGCTATCTTCACATTATCGGTCAAAGCTCAATTTCACCTGGGAAAGCTTGCGCGGCGCCAAGAACGCCTTGAACAACCTTTACACAGAAATCTCTTCATACAATCCGGCAAAAAACGGCCTGCCGGAATTTGAATCAGCTTTTGAACAAGCCATTAATGAGGACTTGAATTCAGCAAAAGCCCTGGCAGTGGTTTGGGACCTGATTCACTCCGAACATGATACAGGAGACAAACTGGCCAGTCTCCTGAAATTTGACCAAATTTTAGGTTTAAACCTCAGGTCAGCTTGGGAGGAAGCCGTAAACCTCCCGGACGAAATCAAGGCAATCAAAACAGACCGCGATCAAGCGCGGGGCAAAAAAGATTACACCCGTTCTGACGCATTGCGTGATGAACTTGAAGCAAAAGGATACATTGTGGAGGATACATCCAGTGGAACTCTCTTAAAGAAAAAATATTGAACCCAGATGTCTGTCCAAGAATTGCTCGAAAAAGGGCATGAGGAGGTGCTAAAAGCCCTGGAGGGCATTTCTGACTTGGACGCGGAAAATCTTCATATTTTGGGTAACTGGACCATAAGAGATCTTTTAGGCAACCTCACTGCTTATGAACACGTTCTGGAAGATATTTTTGGCTACAGAATGGTGGTTTTCAGCACAGGACCATACTTGTTGCAGCTTATAAAAATGGGTCCCGAAGAATTCGACAAATTCCATTTTGAGGAATTCAAGTACACGCCTTATACCGAAGTGCTTACGCAGTTTACCTCCAGACACCAGCACGTAGTGGGCATGCTCTGGCAGATGACTGATGATTTACTGCACCAAAAAGGCGTGTTGAAATGGTATGACAAAAAGGCTTCTGTCGCAGATTATATCGCCAACACCCATTACCCCAGGAAACTAAAAGCTGCGGATAGGATTTTCGCCTTTAAAAAAAAGTTAGCTCACAACAGACACAAGCCAAGCAAAAAATCAGATCTTTGAGGATTGTGTTTTCCGCACACAATTTCCCCAGGTTATGCACCCGCTCTAAATTTTTCCCTTATTTTACTTGATTTTGCTTGCCCTTCCTTGCTTATTTTGCCAGGTAATTTTCTCCGCGTATAATAAACACACTTAAGCAAAAACCTATGGCAAAAAGAGACCAAACAGAAAGCAAAATTTCAGACAACCTGGTAAATAAACTACCTCCGCAAAGCCTGGAAGCAGAACAATCTGTTCTGGGCTCGTTGATTTTGGACAAGGACGCCATAATCAAGATTGCCGACATCATTTCAGCTGAAGATTTTTACGAAGAAAAACACCGGCTGATTTATCTGGCAATCATTGCCCTTTATGACGAACGCAGTTCGATCGACATCCTGACTGTTTCCAACAAGCTGGAAGAGGGCGCTAGCCTGGAAAAAATCGGCGGAACCAGCTATCTGACCACTCTGGTCAATACTGTGCCTTCTGCAGCCCACGTGGTCCACTACGCGCAAATTGTAAAAAGAAAAGGGACCTTGCGCCGGCTTATCACGAGTGCAACTGACATTGTCAGTATGGGATATCAGGAAGATGTGGATTTGGACATGCTTTTGGACAAAGCTGAACAAAAACTGTTTTCAGTTTCCCAAAAATCTCTGAAACAGAATTTTGTCCCCATTACCGAAATCCTGCATGAAACTTTTGACCGTTTGGATGAACTGCACCGCGAAAAAGGAAAACTCCGAGGCGTGCCCACCGGGTTTACGGATCTGGACAACAAACTCGGCGGTTTGCAAAATTCTGACTTGATTATTTTGGCTGCCCGCCCTTCCATGGGTAAAACTTCTCTGGCTTTGGATATCATCAGGCATGTGGCTTTGGAAGAGAAAAAATCCACAGCTATCTTTTCTTTGGAAATGAGCAAGGACCAGCTGGTTGATCGTCTGCTTGCCGCGGAAGCTGATGTTGACCTTTGGAAAATGCGCACCGGCCGGTTAAGTGATGTTGGCGTAAACAATGATTTTGAACGAATCGGCCACGCTTTAGGCAGACTTTCTGAAGCGCCAATCTTCATTGATGACCAGGGTGCTTTAAACATCATGGAACTGCGAACCAAAGCCCGCCGTTTGCAGGCTGAAAACGAACTGGACTTGATTGTCGTGGATTATTTGCAGCTTATGCAGGGACGCTCCACTGATAACCGCGTCCAGGAGGTCTCTGAAATTTCCCGTTCCTTAAAACTTTTGGCTAAGGAATTAAATGTTCCTGTGCTGGCGCTTTCCCAGCTTTCCCGTAACGTTGAACAACGGGGCGCAGACAAACGGCCTCAATTATCCGACTTGCGCGAATCCGGATCCATTGAGCAGGATGCTGACGTGGTCTTGTTCATTTTCCGAGATGAAATGTACACTGGCTCTGAATCCAAAAAGCCCCACATCGCTGAAATTTTGGTCCGTAAGCACCGCAATGGGCCTACTGGCGAGGTTGAACTCTACTTCGATGGAGAAAAGACATCCTTCAAGAACTTGGCCAAAAACCAATCTTCTGAAGATGTAATGATGGAACAAATAATGCAATAAATAAAAAGCCGCGAGAACAGTCTCGTGGCTTGTTTGCTTAAGGGAAAACTCGGTAATTCACCGGAGTATTCTCCCAGGCTTTACTCAAGTCGGATGGAACGCGCCCGCCGGCCAGACGAAACAGCTCAATGCTCAACGCGTCCAAAACTTCGGCTCGCTCCTGTTCGTTCACAGTAAACAGCGAGATTTCTGAAGCAAGCTCTTGGAACAGGTTGCCCACCTCAGGCCAACTCTCGTCCAGTTTCCTGTCAGACGGCAACGCAAACATGTTCGCCCGGTACTCAGCTATGAGTGACTGGAGCATGAACATGGAATAATTGCCGCCAGGACCGCTGAACAGGTCCAAAGCAACGCCTATCCATTTTTCAAACAGAGCTTTCATCTGGCCCCGCCGGTCTTCTTGTTGACTCATTATTCCTCCAATTCTCGGCCTCAGGACACCATATTACCATTTACTTGTGCCTGTTTTCAAGCTACAATAACTGAGTTATGTTTGGATTTACCAGAAAACTGACAATCATATTCATTGTTTTTGTCGCGGGAATTATAGCCGGCGGTTATTTGGTCTCGCACATCCAGCCCCGCAATTTCATCAGCATCAGCAACTGCGATGAAAGCTGTTTTAAATCCAATGAATTGCTTGGACTGCTGGGCTCCGTAGGCATAAAGCTTGACCGGATTCCTGATGTGGTTTATGAAACAGATAAAAGCATTGTGGTTAGGCACCCAACGCCATCAGCGCCGGTCCACTACGTCATAATCCCGAAAAAAGACATTAAGAGCATTCAGGACATCAGCGAAGGCGACCAGGAATACATAATGGATTCCTTTGCCGTGGTCAGGGAGCTGGTCAATCGCGACAACTTAAAAAATTACCGGGTCTACACCAACGGGCCTGGATACCAGGAAGTCGCATACTTACACTTCCACCTTACCGGGAGAAAATAATGTCAATCCTGCCGAAGTCTCTGCAAAAACTCATCAACGAATTTTCAAAATTGCCTGGAATTGGCCAAAAGTCAGCTTCAAGGCTCGCTTTTTATTTGCTGAAACAAACACAGGCAGACCTGCAAAATTTTGCGGACAGCGTGGCAAAACTGCAGGAAGATATCATCTACTGCAGTACTTGCTTTAACATGACTGAAACTGACCCATGCAAAATTTGCTCTGACCCACGGCGGGACAAAAATATTATTTGCGTGGTGGAGGATGCCCTGGATCTCGTGGCAATGGCCCAGATTTCGGATTACAACGGTGTTTACCACGTGCTTGGTGGCGCAATTTCTCCGTTGGAAGGCATCGGCCCTGAAGACCTGAAAATCAAAGAATTGTTTGCCCGCGTATCAAACGACGAACCTGCAGAAATCATCCTGGCCACCAACCCATCTATGGAAGGTGAAGCAACTTCCATGTACATTGCAAAACAACTCAAACAGCCGGAATATTCCCACGTAAAGGTTACCCGTCTTGGCCGCGGCCTGCCAATGGGTGCGGATTTGGAATATGCGGACGAGTACACCTTATCCAAATCACTGGAAAGCAGAAAGGAAATATAAAAAATCTCGGAATTGTCCGAGATTTTTTTATGCGATTGATTCGATTTGAACTACTGTCTGGAGCTGTCTGTGGCCTTGCTTGCGGCGGTAGCGGGACTTTGCCCGGTACTTGAATACCACAATCTTGTCACCCTTTTTCTGTTCCAGAACTTTTCCAGTGACTTTGGCGCCGCTGATATAAGGCTTGCCAACATTCACTTTTTCACCGTCTGCTGAAAGCAAAACCTTGTCAAAAGTCACTGTGTCGCCAGCCTGCGCATCCAACTTCTCGATTTCCACCTTGTCTTGAGGTGAAACCAAATATTGCTTGCCGCCAGTTTCGATTACTGCTTGTTTCATTGAAATTATCTAAATTACTGAGAATAATGTATAGGACCTACATACTCTAACAAAAATGGGTGAAATTGTCAATTCCTGACCTGACGCAAAAACCCCTTAAATCAGCGGTTTTTAGCGCAGAATTCGGGTAATTTCCACTTTATCTCCGGGTTTCAGGCCATTGCGCTCCGCCCAACCCGCCTTAAGCTCCAGCACGCGGTCAGCAGGAACCTTGGGAACATAGGTTTTAAGCAAGTCGACAGGAACGCCGGGCTCATGCGGTACGTTGGCTGAAATATCAACCACCTCATCACCCTTAATCCAAACAATGTCTATGGAGAAATCCATGTCTTTCATCCAAAACACGGGAAAGTCCGGAATTGGAAACATAAACAGCATCCCCTGGTTTTCTTCAATCCCCAACTGCCCGCCAAGTCCCCTGCCTTGTTCATCCAAACCCTCCGCCAGATCAAAACTGATTTCACGGCCGACAAGAGTGACTACCCCATCACTGTACGGTTGGGGCACTTGTGCCTGAGGCTTGGGTTCTTTAGTGACAAAGACCAGGGCGAATGCAAGCACTGCCAAGCCGAAAATAGCTAACGCGTATTTTTTCATTTTTATTTTTAGAAAACTTGATTATTCAATATTGCTGTCTGATTCATTGTCAGAAGCGATTCTTCTGCGGTAGCCAGGAACTGAATTTGCCTGTCTTGATTTGTATACCATGAAGATGCTGACGATAATCAAAATCATCACTGCGACAAGAATCCCCAAAGCAATCAGCTTGCCCCGCGACTGCAAAAACAAAGCTGAGACTCCAAAAATTCCGGTTAGCGCATAAAGAAACAGCACGGCTTGCGGTTCAGAAAACCCAATGTCCATCAATTTATAATGCAAATGCCTGCGGTCACCCTGGAACGGCGACTGGCGGTTGAAAAGTCTTTGGAGAATCACCCAGACAGTATCAAGCACCGGGATACCCATGACTAAAATCGCGGTCGCAACTTTTCCGCCGGAGACTATAGCCAAAATCGCCAGCATGTACCCGGCAAAAGTTGACCCGCCCTCGCCCAGAAAAATTTTCGCAGGATAGAAATTGAGGATCAGGAACCCAAGCAAGCTTCCGACAAAAATAATCGCCAGAAGCGCGGTTTGCGGCTGCTGCACAGCCGGAGTCAGAGACAACCCGAACAGAACCATGCCCGCAATCGCAGCCACCCCAGTCACAAGTCCGTCCATGCCGTCCATGATTTTAGTGGTATATGTCATGCCCAAGGTCCACAAAAATACGACAATCCCCGAAACCAGCGGCAAACCAAAAGTGATGATTTGATCAATGAAAATCGTCTCGCCGCTGAAAGGGTTTCTTAAACTCACTGCCTGGATACCGGAAGTCACCACAGTCAAACAGGCAAGAATAGGAAACAGAACCGAGTAACTCGCAGGCAACCGGTATTTGTCATCCAAATATCCGCCGATCATCAAAATAACGCCACCAATCCAAATACCAATCAACTCGCGCAAAGGAATGTTCCCGTACAGGTGCCCAGTAAACAACATTGTTATGCTGACGAGCAAAAAACTCCCGAATACAGCCAGCCCGCCTAAAGTCGGCGTGGCTTGTTTATGGAACCTGCGCTCTGAGTCTGGAACATCCACAATCTGGCGGCGCACAGCAATGCGGGAAACCAAAAAGGTCAGAATGAACGAAATAAAAAATGCCAGGGCAAAAGCCGCAAAATACGAAAACTTCATTTTACTTTAACTCCTTCTTTTTCAGCCTTTCCGGCTTCAGGTTGAGTGTGGTTAATTGCTTCGAATTTCCTGATTTTAGGGGTGACCCAAAACTCCATATATTTTCCGAACATCAACCTGGTTTGGGCGTCTATCGCCGGAGCCGAACCGAACACCGAGGACACTATCGGCGAAAACACCCATTGCAGAACCATGGTTATGGTCTTCCAGCGCGGATAACGAGCCGGTCGCTTTGGCAACAAGACCATGTTTATGTACATGGAAAAAATCAGGAAGAAAGTCGCCACGCTCATCAAAATCCGGGTCATGGTTGGCAGGTTCACCGCAAGCACGCTTTCACCAAATCTGTCGCCGCCAAAAATCAGCGGCAGCCACCCAAGGATGGCGATCATGATGGAGGCAGTGGCCCAGAAATAATGCCCTTCTATCAGCCTTTCCATGTAAATGAATTTTTTCCAGCGAGGGATCAATTTGTCTTTAAGTACTTCAGGCAACACCATTGAAATTTCCGTGACGCCCCAAGCCCAGCGGCGCTTTTGTTTATACTGGGCAATCAACGTGCCGATATAACTGTCCCCAAGCACGGCATCCATGGACACGGTGGTAAACAAAGGATGCGTGCGGTAATCGCCATGGTAATGCAGCCAGCACTGCCAGAAAATATGCGAATCTTCCGGGATGATGTCTGTCCGCCAGAAACCTATATCCACCAAAGTCTTGAAACTCATGGAGTGGGAGGAAAAAGTAACCAGCCTGTCCGGGCGCGACGCCTCCACCAGCTGCCAAAAAGATGATGAAGTGGCAATGACACGCGCAATCGCGGGAGTATCCCAAATGTTGTTATGGAACATAGGCATTGGCTGATAACTGGCCTGGTGCGGCTTTTTTATTGTCAGGAAATCGTAGGACAGGTGGCTGAAATAGTTTGGATGAACCATTGTGTCAGAATCAAACGCCGAGACGATTATGTCTTCGTATGGTATTCCCATTTCATCAATATTTTTCAAAACAGCTTTTCCTGCATACGCAATGTTCGCGCCCTTGCCTTTGGCTTCCCCTGGTATTCCGTCTGGATGGACAATTGTCAGGTACAAATTAAACTTGCCCCTAAATTCCTGTTCCAATCTTTCGGCATTTTGTTTAAATTCCTCCCCGGCCCGTTCTTCCAGAGCCAGCACAAAAATAATCCGGTCTTTCTCGTAGTCGGAATCAACATAAGACTGGATTGAAGATCTGAGCACCTCGTAGCTTTCCTGATATGCCGGAAGAATGATCAAATGGTACAGCCGGCGGTAATTGAGATTTCGGTCAGCTGGAATATTTTCATACCGTTCAAGCTGTGATGAGTAAAGCAATTTAAACTTTTTGTCATGGTTGTATGCAATCACCCCATCAGTCAGCATTTTTTCAAAAGCCGGACGGTCAGCCAGTTGGGTCAGCCATTTGTGCCAGTCAATATTCTGGTGGGCGCGCAAAGAACGGTAAGAATGAACCAAATGCATGGCTACATTCGCGCCTTTCAAGAACCAGTACATGTCAAAAAGGATAATGTAAACTGAAATCCAAGCCGGATGATAGTATGACAAAATCGGCGCACCAATTAAGGTGGTCCAAGTCAAGGTTCCGGGAAGGATTTCCAGGAATCTGGTAAATTTGTCGCGGGGTTTAGCCATATCAGTCGTTCGCGAAAATCAAAACAATAGCGGCGATGAAAAAAATCATCTGAACGGGAATGTTGGCAATATTCAGGAAATAACTGGCCAACTTTTCCCGGCGGAAAATATAGTAAGACGCCAGGAAGTTTATGACCAAAAAAACAAGCGCAATGCTTGGAATGAGGTAAGCGTAAATATCTTTGTCCACCAGATCTGTCCCATAAACAACATTATAGTGAAGCAAAATGTTTTGGCCTGACGGTCTGATCTTGATGAAGATCAAAGCCCACTGTATAATGTTTATAAGCAACGCAATGCTCAGACTAAAAAAGTTAAGCCTGTCAGAGACAAAATTTCGCCAGCTGTTTTTGGAGGTCAAAGCCTCATTCAGTTTGGATAAAAACATCACATTAATTATACTGAATTTTGCCAATTTTGGCAAAATTTTCAAGCTATCAACGGACTCTCAAAAAAGATGAAAAAATTCCTGACCGAACACTGGGCGATTCTCGCGATAATGGTTATTGCTGCGTTTTTCCGGTTCTGGATGATCGGTGATTACCCGGGCGGTTTATTCCCGGATGAAGCTGCCAATGGTCTTGATATTAACTCCATTTTTAATGGAGACATACAACCGTTTTATGAGCGCGGCAATGGCCGGGAAGCGCTTTTCTTTTATGTTATTGCATTGGTAGTGGCAATCTTTGGGCGCGGAGTTTGGCAGCACCATGTGGTCTCCGCAGGGTTTGGGCTTGCTGAAGTATTTACCACCTATCTTTTAGCCAAAAGGCTTTTCGGCAAGCGGATTGCTTTGTTGTCCAGCTTTCTGATGGCGGTTTCCTCCTACGCTGTGACCATGAGCCGGACTGCATTCCGCGCAAACACAATCCCACTGTTCACCACGCTGACTCTCTACTTCCTGGTAAAGTTCTTCCAGGTCCAGGATAGGCGCCAAAAACTCTGGTCTGCGTTCTGGGCAGGAGTGTCATTTGGGCTTGGCTTCTACACCTACATATCCTACCGCATGATGATTCCACTGCTTTTGATGTTCGGGTTCCTTATGCTGTTTGCGTACCGGGACCGGCTAAGGCAGGTTATCCGGGAATACGTTAAGCCAAAGCTGTCATTTATTGCCGGGTTTGTAATATCCTTCGGGTGGCTGGGTTATTACTTTATCACCCACCCTGGAAGTTTTGTCGGCCGCGCAGGACAAGTCTCAATTTTCTCTCCAGACTTGAACAACGGCGATTTAATCGGCACGTTTTTGGAAGTCTTGCGCCTGACCATGTGGAGCTTCTTTACCGAGGGCGACCTTAACTGGAGGCATAACGTATCTGGATATCCGTTCCTGTCACAATTCGTCTCCCCATTTTTTGCGCTTGCCTTGATCATTTTTACCTGGGCAATATTTAAACTGCTCTGGCAGGTTTGGAAAAAGAATGTCGAATTCAAAACAGTTGCGCTTGCTCTGATTGGCACGTTGTTTTGGTTCATGCTCGCGCCTGAGGTTACAACAGCCGAAGGAATCCCGCATGGTCTCAGGCTGATTGGAATAATCCCTGCCATTTTCATCATGAGCGCATATGGCATAAGCCTTGTTTGGGACAAGGTCTCACAATATATGCGTTTAGGTTTCTCAAAGAAAGCAATCCCAATTTTCTTCCTGACCGGAATTTTCGTCTATAATTTTTACCTGTATTTTGCGGTGGCTGTGGGCTCACCGGATTATTACTATGCCTTCCGCTCAGATCTCACCACAGTTTCGCAATACCTCAATGGGAGAAACAACAAAGATAAAACCTTCCTTTCTTTGGACAAATTCTCAGTTCAGACCGTTGATTACTTAACCACGGAAACCGGTAATCCCTACACCCTGCTCGATCCAGCCAACACTTACCAAGTTCAGCTGGAAAGTGGAGACCAAGTAGTCTTTACCATGAGCACTTTGCACGACATAGAAAAATTTGTCCAAGCCCACCCTGATGCAAAACTGGTCAATGAAACAAAAAATCAATTCAAATATGTAATCATGCGGGTTTACGAAAAATAACGAACTATGAACAAACTATTTCTCTTTCTCATTCTCATCTGGGCAACAATTGTCCGCCTTTATAACAACACCGCAATTGCGCTCTGGCACGACGAAGCCTTTTCTGCGCTTTATCTCAGGTACAGCTGGGGTGAAATGTGGGACCGGATTATTTTGGACGTTCACCCGCCCCTTTACTACATTTTGCTGAGATTCTGGTCATATGCGTTCGGGGATTCGCTTATTTCCTTGCGAGGTTTCTCTATTTTGCTTGGAACCCTGACTGTCTGGGCTGGCTATCTGTTCGTTAAAAAAGCTTTCAAAAGCGAGTACCTGGCTTTGTTGGCAGCGCTGTTCATAGCAATCAATCCGTTCCAGATCCAATACGCACTTGAGGCAAGAATGTACACTTTAGGGACGCTATTGGTCATGCTGTCCAGTTGGCTGCTGCTTAAAGCTCTGGAAAACCGCAGCAAAAAAACCTGGCTTTTCTACGGACTGACAGTTGCCGCCTCCCTGTATACCCACTATTACCTGCTGTTTTCAGTGGCCGCGCAGGCAGTTTATGCGCTCTACGTTGTTTTTAAAAACAAACAATGGCGCGGAGCATTCAAAGACAATCAGCTTATAAATTTGTTATTGGCCGGAGCTTTCGCATTTGTTTTATACATCCCCTGGCTGCCTGGATTTTTAGAACAGCTCAACCGAGTGCAGGGCGGTTACTGGATTCCACCAATGGACCGCTGGTCCATACCCGGGACTGTCTGGAAAATTGCCATGGGCGGACAGGGAATCAACAAACCAACCCTGGTAATCGCCACACTGGCGGCAATCACTTTGGTGGTTTACTTCATCCGCAAATATAAAGAACAGGAAAAATGGCTTGTTGTCTCAGGCTTGGTTATCCCGTTTGTCGCGGCCATAGGTCTATCCTTCATGAACGACATTTACCTGGACCGCTATTTTGTATTTGCCTCTCTCTCCTTTGCGGTACTGATTGCCTTAACGCTGGCCGCAACCCCCAAACTTTGGTTGCGCAGAAGTTTGATCGTGATTTTCCTGCTGATGAGCACTTATGCTTTCTGGCAGAACTGGAAAGTAATGGACGTCAAAGATGCCGGCAGCAGTACAGTGAAAAAGCCAGGCATGGCCGCTGGAAGCGAGTATCTGACCGAACGCGTCAGCCCTAACGACAAAATTTACGTTGGATCAAGCTTCGTCTTCTTCACTTTCAAGTACTATAACGAAACTGGCGTGGCGCCTAAGCTAATTTCAGGCTCCCCGCTCAGCGATATACCGCACTTTGCAGGTACTGCAATTCTGACGGAAGAGGATCTTGTCCAAAATGATTTCATTTTCACTCCAACAAATTTCAGGCAAAACGAAATTATATGGCTGGTCTGGACCACTGGCTGGGGCGGATCAAAACCAAACGTACCGGGCAACTGGAGGGCAATCGACGAACGTTCCTGGGGTGATGCCCCTGGGTTCAAGGGCGAACTTTACGTAACTCAATATCGCGTACAATAAAAAATGAACGCGAAAAGCCGCTCAAAAAGAGCGGCTTTTTTACTTTACAAGATTTCCGGCTGTTGATAGAATATCCAATCAAAACCAACAACAAACTCAACGGAGGACAGTTTAATGCCAACTAGAGAAGAGTTGCAAGTTATGATCGATCAGGCTGTGGAGCAGCGCGAAAACGGCGCCACACGAACGGCACTTGATGCACTGGAAACTGTGGCAGAAACCGCAGACGAGCAAAAGGAGTACAGATTGTCATGTGAGGCCAGAATCCATGCTGTGATTTGTTTACAGCATCTGGCAGACCTGGGCATAATCCATTACATCGATGTGGCCAACAAAGCCTATTACGGCCTGCATTACAGCTTGGCGCACCAGCCTGAATGCTCTGATGCAAAAAAGCATTTCCTGTACCGACTGGGTGTAGCGCGGTTCATGATGCAGGACTACCGCAAAGCCGCCGAATACCTTACAGCAGCAATGGCCCTCATCACCGAGGACAGCCCGGAATTTGTGGAGTTCGCCAGCTATTGGGGACTTACTGCTCTTCTTGCCGGGAACGAGAACACAGGAACAAAGTTCCTGTTAAAAGCCTTGGAGAAATTCCGCGCAAGCATGGCGCTTGAGAATCCCCCTTACGAACCCTGGCATGCCAAAATCATTGAGTGCGGCCTCTGCATGAAATTAGCCATGGCAACTCATGCCACGGAAGGCCCTGCTGACACGCGAACGGACTACATGCTCAAGGCAAAATACCTGGCACAGCAGTTACAAGACTCAGGCAGGCCCATGCGCATGGTGCAATACCGGAAGCTGGCCATAAAGCTGAATTTCGATCAGTAATCACTCAGCAGAAAATTGAGTTCTTACGGAAGGATTAACCATCCTTCCTTTTTTTGTTTAAAAAAACAACCTTTTTTCAAAAGATTGTTTTTGCTCAGACAAATTATCTTCCAGAATCCATAACAGCGGGGGCTGCAGGCTCTGTGACACCGCTGCTTCCAGCCGGCATGATTCGCACATTACCATTTTCATTGTCCAGGATTTCCTTTACCAGCGGAATGACAACGTTCTTGCGGTACCAATAATAGGCCGGAACATTTTCAGGTTCTTTGGTAACCGGGAAAATCAAAGCAGGGACCAGGAGTTCTTCGTTGGTGCCGTCGCGGTAGTTCCAAAGCTTAACCATGGAAACCTGCGGCGTTCCCAGCTCAACGTCAACGGTTCGGCCATTTGGGTCATTGTAATAATAGTTGCGAAAACCTCCTTGCGTGACCAGTTTCATTATGCGCTCCACGTCAGTCTCCGCGGCGTAGGAGGAGCTTTCGTAATTTTGGGTGTTCAAATCCCAAACCCCGCTTACACGAACCTCAGGTGCAATTCTGACGTTTACATTCAAGCCGTTTGGGTTACCTGATTCGTCAAACACTGGCTGGCCTTCAATAACAAGAGGATAAACCACACTCATGGAATCAGGAATCCAGAAACTTGCTTTCTCTGCAGCAGACATTCGTTCATACTGGCTGCGCCATTCCTTGTTTACAAACGGCTCACCATAAACGTCCCTGGGGATTCCATGTTGGTCCAGGAAGGAGTTAGCCGCGCTGATCAAAACTTCGTCAGAAGGAACTTGTGAAATTTCTATCCTTCTTGGCTCGCAAGGCATGCTTGTCCCACGATCAACTGACAACGAAAGCGGACACACAGCCTGATAAGTCTGCCACTTTGCCCAATTTTCGCTGATGCTGATATTGCCTTCACTCAAGCTGACATTGACCATGTAGCCCAATTCCTTGTTTTCAGCAAAGGTAAAATTCTGAAGCTGGGCACTGCCAAAGCTGTTCAAGTTCACCAGTCCAAAACTAATTCGGTTGATGAAATCAGACAAAGCGCTGTTGCTTTCGCCCTTGATACGCTTCAACACGTCAACTTTTTCCTGGGTCAAAGCCAGTTCATCGCCTGTATAAATGTATCTGAAATTAATTGCCTGTTCAGGAGCAATCACTCTTGCGTCAGGAGTTGCATAAGTGCCGTTGTCTGGCGCCGGAGCCGCGTTAGGAGCGACAGAAAGAGTTTCTGAGTTGCCATTGCCCCCACCCATTCCGCCGGCCTGTTGGAGATTGTTTAATGAACCAAAAGCGTTATCACGAGCTTTGGTGATCTTGGGACCTGACAACATTGTGGTCAGGTTGGAGTGGGAAGAATCATTGATGCCGTACAAGTACCAAACGCTAACTGCAAGCAGGGCAATGAAAGCCACTCCTGCCCCAGCAAGCTGGAATTTTTTCATAAAATTTGAAATTAATGATGTTTTGTGTTCTTGGGTTTCAGCCAGACTCATCAGCTTTCGCCTCAAGTCCTGTCTAAATTGTTCGTCGAACTGAGTATCCGGACGTAATTCCATCAACTCAGTCACGAGCTTGCGTAAAACAGGTTCGTGCTGTTTCATGGACGGATCGCTCAGGTAGAGTTCCGCAAGGATTTGTTCAATTTTGTTCTGCATAGATTTAAATGTATGGGTTAAGGACAAAAATGACGTACAACAGAATCGGCAACAATTCTTTTTGCATTTTTTGCATGATTCTGCTGAATATGACTTTGCAGTTCCCTTCCGTCTTGCCGGTCAGGGCAGAAATTTCAGCATAACTCAGCCCATCCCACAGGCGCATAATTACGATATCCCGCTGTTCCTCACTTAATTGATTCAAGTAAGTTTTGACCTGGTCCAGCCTGTCCCTGATTTCCGCCTCTCCCGCTACGTTATCCCGGGAAGGGGCATTGGCAGCTGCCTCAAGGTCAACAGTGGATTTGGAGGTGCGCATGTGGTCAATGACCGTATTTCGGGCAATTCGATACAGCCAGCTGCTGAACACGCCGCTGGAGCCTTTGAATGAATTTATATTTTGAAAGGCTTTTGTAAACGTGACGCTGGTCAAGTCTTCCGCAGTCTGCTTGTGACTCGTGCGATAGTAGATGAAGTCGTAAATCTTTTTGACGTAAATGTCATACAGATCAGCGAATGCATCCATGTCGCCTTTTTGGCATCGTTCGATTGCAGCCAGTTCTCGATTGTCCATGCAATTTAGACTTTGTTGATTAATGCTTCAAAAACTGGTTCGTTTCGCGAATACGAAGCAGTTATCCACACTAAGCATACAGTATTTGGAATTTGGAAGAAAATCTCTTCCGTTCCCATTAATAAATACGAATTTGGGGTTTAAAGGTAACACCCGTCACGCCTATTTTGCCTGCGCGAAATCAAAAGTTTCAGCCTTCAAATCAGTTTTAATCGGCAGAGTCACAACAAATGTAGTGCCTTTGTTCAAACCCTTGCTTTCCGCCCATATTTTGCCCTTGTGGTACTCGACAACAACTTTGGCCACGTAAAGGCCAAGTCCGAGACCATCCGAATCTTTTTTGGACTGGCGTCCGCGGCCATATTTTTCAAAAATTGCCTTAAGCTCTTCCCGCGCAATACCTTTGCCGCGATCCTTTATCTTGATAATAAAATCTGTGGTGTTTTTTGTCAGCTCAATGTTAATCTTGCCGGCTTTGGAGTATTTGATGGCGTTGTCTATGAGGTTATTGATGACTTGAGCAAGTTTCTCCTTGTCTGCCAGAAAGTGAGGAAAAGTTTGCTTTGGTTTGCGCCAGACAAGTTCAATATTTTTGAGACTTGCTTGCGGAACCAGCTGCATGACCACGTTATCCACCAACTTAATCAGGTCTGACTCTTCAAAAATAAATTCCATCTTGCCTCGTTCAATGCGTGAAGCGTTCAGCATGTCATCTATCAGTCCTATTAAGTTGTTGTTTGTAACCTGGGCTTTGGTTAACGCGTCCTTGATCTTTGGCGTTACCTTTCCATAATCACCGGAAAGTACAGCGGCCAGATACCACTTGATTGTTGCCGGCGGGGTTCGCAACTGGTGTGATGCGACTGAAATAAATTCCGCGCGTGCTTTGTCCAGAGCCTGAAGCCTCTCATTAGCGTAAGCTAATTCATCAGAAAGGATTTGGAGTTGTTCTCTTTGTTTAACTTCTCTCAAAACACTTCTAATTAAAAATACGGAAAATGCCGCAATGAGAACTGCTAAAAACGTCTGAACTATTTGTTCTTGTAGATTTCTGGCCAACAAAATTTGCCAAATACTCGCCACTATAAGCACAAAAGACAGCAACTCAGTAGAAATCACTTTTACATTTAAGAACTGATACCTAAGAATCGCAAATGCCGCTCCAAAAAACAAAGGTAAAATAAAAAGCGATGAATAATTAACAAAAGTAGTGTCATTAAGAAACACTACACTGATAAAAACTAACCCAAAAATGAGAATATAGGTAGTTGTTAACCCAAAAGATATGGAAAGCCACTGTTTCCTTTCCAAACCCTTGGCTTTTAGGTACTTCCTAACTATCAAATAGAAAGTGTATATCGAAAGTCCTATCAGCATTGCCGCAAAAAATCCGATCATTGCTCCTGGGACTGGTTCGGCTTGGCCGTTGGCTATCTCGACAGTCTTGAATACATATGGAGTCATAGCTAAAAGCATAAGCATATACATGACTGCCATATGAAAGTTTAGTACTTTATTTGGGATAGCCAATTCTTTATTCGGGAAATTAGCAACAAATAAATAGAACAAAAAGACATGTGGTACAGCAAAAAATATGACAGCGCGAATCCAGAATAAGGCGCTTTCTGCCGGGACGGTAACTGAAACATAGTTAACCATTGACCACGCAGCAATCACCAACGAATAAAGGAAGAAAATTCGATTGGTTACGTTCTTTTTATTATGGAAATACACCAGGAACCCAAGGAAAAGGAGTATTTCAGTTGTCAGTAAACTAAGGAATAAGATCATCTTTTATTTTTCTTTTTTTTAGTTCGGATTATTTCTTAAGCCACTGTTGTTTTACCCCTGGCTTGAAATACATTTCATCGTTATACGGCCAAAAGAATATTCGCGGCCTTGTTCGCTTTTCTTCAAGCAGGCTTGCTAATTCCCTATACTCAGAATTTTCTTTCAGTAACCTTTTGACTACAGCATGGAGGATTACATCGCTAAGTTTTTTGCTGCTTTTTCCTTTAGGCTTAAGCTCAATGTTAAGCTTGAGAAATTGGTTGTTTTTTTCATCGTAGGCGGTTTCCATACTGAATTTCCCTGTCACGTGTTTCAAAATGTGGGCGTCTTCAATAGCTCGTTTAATACTTTGAGGATAAATTTGAAGGCCATACAAAGTAACGGAAAAATCAGACCTCTCAAAAACATAGACGAAAGGCAACGGTGACAATTTAATACCTAATTTTTTAGCTTCCTTGTTCAGATCAATTCCATGATTCTTAAACATTGCAGCAATCTCAGTAAGGGTATAAGTTCCACCGTTATCACCTATTTGGTATCTGCAAATTGGCATAGCGCTATCTGCGGTGATCAGCAGTCCACCCTCTTGTTCCTCAAAAGCAATAAACTCTGGATTATATTGGGCAAGAGTTGGCAATTTCGTCTTTGAGAACATCTGATCAAGAATATGCGGATGCTGCACGGCCAATTTTCTTATGAGGATGCTGGTCGGCGTTTCAAAAGCCATTGCTCCTAATTCAGCAGAACCATAAATATTTAAGGTATCCGAATAGATATTCCTGACATGAGCCGCCTTAGCAATATGCTCTCTAAACCCTTCAGTGAATGATTCTGCCGCAAACACAAATCTGCAATTCCAAGATTTCAGATCCACTCCTTCAATTTCTGCCTCATCAACAATGTCCTTAAGAAATGGGGGGTAACCTGTAAAAATTAGATTCTTGTAAGAGGGCGCCATCTCTCTTAGGCAATTAAATATTTCCTTTTTATTTATCCCTGGAGTTACAATCGACAACTGCTGTCCACGGTTTGCGGCCTCATAAAATGCTTGATAGGTTATCATCCCGCCTATCCAAATTCCCATACCAAAGCAGTTTATCAGTAGCGTTGGACCAGGATAGCCATTTTGCAAAAAATACTCCGCTAAAATTGAATACTGCCAATCAAGAGTTTTACTCCTCAAAAAATAGGTAGGTTTGCCTGTTGAGCCTGAAGTTGAAGTGCCAACCAATGCTCCCGATTCATGCAGAGTTGGCCAGAGTTTGTCAGGCAAGGGATATTGCCTGAAATAATTTGATTTTGTTACACTGGGGAGGTTCTCAAAATCTTCGTATTTATTTATTTTTTCAGGATTTACCTTGTTTGTTTTAAGAAACTTTTTATAGGCTGGCACCGCCTTAGCCATCTTCTGGAAAAGTCCCAAACTCCTTTTTTGTTGCCATTTCAACAAAACAGAATCAAGAGTCTGGTCAGAAAGTTTTAAGGCATTTTTATGATTAATTTTCTTTTTAGGCATTGTTGTAAATTCTTTCTGCCATTTCTATGGCAATTGTGTTAGGGTTTTTTTTCTTTTTTTTGGAAAAGATTAGTATTCGTTTTAATACCTTATCAATATCAGTAATATGTTTGAGAACTCTCCCAGGGTTGTACCCTCCCGGCAATAATTCATCAGCGACATTCATTAGTCCGCCGGCGTTCGCCACAAAATCAGGAATATACAAAATTTTCCGTTTCACCAATTTTTCCCCTATGCCAGGATTTGCGAGCTGATTATTAGCCGTGCCACAAATCATTTTTGCATTAATTTCCGATATATTTTTCTCGGTCACCTCATTTCCAAGCGCACACGGGCTATACACGGTCACAGGGAGTTTATGCACTGAACGGAACGACACGATATTAATAAAGGGATATTTTTTCTTAATGTATTTTAATCGGTGATGATCCTTGTCCGCAACAGCAATATTCTTAGTATGTTGAGATAATAAATGTAGTAAATGAGAACCAGTTTTCCCTACGCCTTTTATTGCTACTGAAACATTCTTTATAGGCTTGTTTAAATGTTTAAGTCCGGTTTTTAAACAAATATAGCAACTTTCCGCGGCATAGACTGATGGATCTCCAGCTTTGCCTGTCTTGCCTATGAAGAACGGAGACACAGTTAGCATATATTGCACATCTGACTCCGCCAACCCAACATCTTCTCCGGTATAAAATTTGCCATTCAAGTGTTTTATTACAAGCGCGTACTCATACAAAATCTCTTTGAAATTCTTATCATACGGGTCCGCCATTATCACACCCTTGCCGCCACCAAAAGGTAAGCCTGAAACGGCACACTTATAAGTCATGGCGTGTGATAACCGTAGCACATCTTTAAGAGCTTCCTTTTTGCTTTTATAAGGGAAGATGCGGGTTCCTCCAACAGCAGGACCTAAATTAGTGTTGTGTATCGCAATATACCCTTTTAATTTCTTGCTGTGTACGGATAAATCAAGAATTATCTCATGGTGGTCGTACTCAGGCAATGACTCATATTTCATACTAACTCTTCAAATCTGATCAATTTTCTACCACTATCCAGTTTCTGATCCAAGCAAATCTTGCGAGCGAGGTAGGCCGCTACACCCCCACCTACAGTCACGGTGCTCATTACCTGAGGCCTGCCTACAAGGGTCTTATTTATTTCACCAATGGTTTCTATGACTCTGGTGGGGACATTTTCCCTGCCCACGATTGCCAAAGCAAATTTTTGCCTATCGTTTTCAGAAATAGGTTTGGATAATACTTCTTCTGCAGTAGCACCGGTTAAGCCATTAAAAATTTCCGTGTTGGGGTCCTTATCATACCTTTCTACATCAATCAAAAGCCTATCACCTAAATTTGTTAACATTATTACCGGAACTCCATATTTTCTAGCAACCATCCTGATCTTTATTTTTTGTTCAAAATCATCTATTGCCTCAAAAATCAGATTTAATTTTTTTGAACCTGCAACAAATTCTTCAATATTTTCGTCATTCAAACCCTTTCCAAATAATTCCAACTCCGCATATGGGTTGACTTCGTAAATCTGTTCAGCAGTTATTTTACTCTTTTCCTTTCCTAGCTCATGCACACCTGAACGAACCCTGTTCAAATTGCTCAAAGATAGGGTATCAAAATCTGCTAATTTCATATGGTTGGAAATTCCTGAGTAAGCCAAATTTAACGCCATCCCGTTTCCAATTGACAGCCCAAGCACTCCAACATTGAAGTCTTTAAGTTTTTTTTGTTCTTCAGAATTAATAATATTTTGATTTCTATTCGTCCTCACTTTTTCGTATTCTTTTTGATTCAAAATGTGTACGAGATAACCGTTCCATGGATAATAAACCCATGTCCCATTTAGACGCCCTGGGCGGTTTTTTTCTTCAAGATATTTTGCCAACAAATCCTGATAACCAGGGTCAAATTTAAGTTGGGGGTTTTCAATATTAAAAAGCTCCTCCAACTGATTTGGGTAAGTGTCGATTTTCCTCCACACGTTATTTTCCTGCTCAACTTTTTCTAAATCATCCAAAGTATGCTCTGTTTCAGTTATTAAAATTGGCTTCATTTTTCTATTCGATTATTATTTTTTTAATTGGTCTCCTGGGGCTATGGAAATGCACTTTATTACAAAAACCTAATCTGAAAAACATTTGAAGCTTTTTCTCAGTGGCCATTATTTGCTGTAAAGCTTTTCTGTGTCTGGGGCTTTCTATCCCGCCTTGCATTACCCCAATGCTTATATTATTCTTTTCAGCTTCAACTGCAATTTTTTGGAAAGACATACCTACTTTTAACCAATCGCTTTCGGTGTCATAATCTGTCATCAATAATGCAAAGGTGGGCACATTATTTAGCATCCTTCGGTGTATCTTTACTTGGAGATTGCTGATATCGAAAAATCTCGTAAGAGATGGAAAAATCAAAGATACAAGAAAAGGCATACCAAGGTTTTTGCCGACCAAACCTTCTTCATGCCTTCCAATTGATGGTTTTAGCCAAGGGTATAATTCCTTCCGGAAATTTTTATCCTGAAAAGCCTCTTTAATGGATTCCAAAACCACGGGCTTAATTTGTTCTTTCTGCGACCTATCAGACACAAGGTGAATACTCACCCCATGCTCGACCATATTTTTTAGCTTTAGCAAAAAGCTATCAGGTAGTGCTGTTTCCTCAAACGGAAGTCGGCTGTTATGCCTATTAATGACCGCGTTCAAGGTAACCTCATCTATATTTTTAGCCTCTAGAGAACCGTATTCAAATTTCGCTATCACGTCATGAACCTTGCTCGCCACACTAGTTTGATAAGACAATCCCAGACAGTCGGAAACCATTTTGAGAGTACCAACAACGGTACCTAGGGTTATTGCAAATTCACGGCCTTCGGTGTCGGCTACGGTCAATTTACGAGACCTGTCGGGCAATATTTCAATGGTCTTTTCTTTACAACGAAATTGCCAAGGTTGCATGTTGTGACTTGAAGGAGCTAATGACGCAAGCTGCACAAGAAAAAACAACCTATCCTGATCATTATTTAGGTTCATGTACTCTCGTGGGCTGATCTCGCGTTTAGTTTTCATTGTATTTCACAAAGAGAGAATGTACCTTCATTATACGTATTTTTGCACAAAAAAGCAATTAGTTTTTGGATTTTTGTGAAATTTTAATAATATTGTGCTAATATTAGTTTAACGCTATGGCAAACAACAAGAAACAAAAGAAAATTTTAGTGGCTGAAGATGAACTCGCAATGCGGGAAATTGTAGTGGAAAAACTGCAATCCGGCGGTTTTAACGTTAGCCAAGCAGAAAACGGGGCCATTGCAATAAAAATGGTGGAAAAGGAAAAACCAGACCTGATTTTGCTAGATCTAATGATGCCCGAAGTCGACGGCTTCGGCGTGCTGGAAAAAGTAAGAAAAAACCCAAACGCAAAAATTGCACAAACCCCGATAATAATTTTGACCAACCTTTGGAGCAAGGAAGAGATAATCAAAACAAAAAACCTTGGAGTCCAGGCTTACATCATAAAAGCATATATGACCACGGAAGAAATTTTGGACAAAGTCATCGAAGTCCTAAATGTCCATGTCACAGAAAAGTCAAAATAGAACCCCGCACATAAACAAATTTAAATAACTAAAAAACGGCAACTGGTTTGCCGTTTTTTTATTCAACTTCAACCTTTTCTTCCCCTTTATCAGCTCCCTCACCCTCCTTTTGTTCATTATTCGGCTGGGACACGCAAGGAGAGTCCTTGTAACAGTAATAGGCCCATTTATCAAACCGCAAATCTATGTACGCAAGCTTAAGCCTGTTTTGTGCCGGAATCTGGCGACTGAGAATCAAAGCAAGATTGGAAACCTGGCCTTCAGACGGCCTGTTAGTATCAAAGAAAACTCCCCAGCCTTCATTGGACATCACCTGAATCTGCTGAGCCGCCTTCCCCGGAACCCGCATCTCTTTTATCTGAGAATTGATTTTAGCCGGCCAGTGCTTCAAAACGCTCATCACGAATGCCACCAGCTTGGTATTGTTCAGACGTTCCCCAACCTGAACACCTTCACTAAGCTGGTTGTGTACAACCGGAAGCGAGCCTACATCATCCAAGGGCTTCACAACAACTCCTTCTTCGTCCACCAGATAAGGCCTGCCATCAATGACAAATGCAAAACCAGGTCGCCTCTCCACAACTTCAAACTTAACTCCGTCAGGCCAAACCCGCTTATACCGGCTGATTTCCTTAACTAACGGCAACTCCTCAGAAATCAAATCCAAAGCATAGGAACCGGACAGCAAAAGCAAATGGTTTTTTGGAATCAGCATCCACCTCTCATCGCCGGCTTTTTGAACTGCCTCCTGAATCTGACTGGTGCCGATCTGTTCGTTGCCCGAAACCTCAATATTTTGAACCAAAAAGTAATCTGAAATGAATAGATAGTAAATCCCTGCACCAGCCACCAGTAATAAAGGGATCAAAACGACCGCAGAGTCCAGGCGCAACCAATGCAAAATCTTCCCAAACGCGCCATGCGATCTGGCATCGAAGATTCGCTTATACCCCTGTGCCTTTTTTATTTTGTTTTGGAATTCCTTGCTGCCGTAGCGCCTTTTGGCCTCCATCCTACGGCGATGGGGAGAGAAAATTTTCATTATTGGAATCCGCCCTTTGTTTATTTTTCTATTCTGTCCTTGCCGAAGTAAGGCTGTAGGGCTTTTGGTATTCTTATTGACCCATCTTCCTGCTGGTGGTTTTCAAAAATTGCGATTGGAAACCGGCTCAAAACCACTGCTGTCCCGTTCAAAGTATGGGCATACTCGTTTGTTCCGTCGGGTTTGCGGTATTTGATGTTCAATCTGCGAGCCTGGTAATCAGTACAGTTGCTGGTGCTGGTTATTTCGCCGTAATCCCCCTGCTTCTTTCCGTCACCCTTCATGGTCATCCAAGCCTCAATATCAAATTTCCTATACGCAGGCCCTCCCAAATCACCGGAAGCAATATCAATTACCCTGTAAGGCAATTCCAAACCGTTGGCAATCTCTTTTTCAATCGCCAGCAATTCCTGGTGCATTTTCTCGCTGTCCTCAGGTGTGCAATATACGAACATTTCCAGTTTGGTAAATTGATGCACACGGTACAAGCCCTTGCTGGTGCGGCCATAAGCCCCAGCCTCCGTCCTGTAACAGTGCGACAAAGCCACATACTTTAAAGGCCCTTTGGACAAATCCAAGGTCTCATTGGCGTGGTAACCGCCCATGGTAATTTCCGCCGTGCCAATCAGGCTCAAATCCGTGTTCTCAACTGAATACACCTGAGTTTCTTCACCGCGCGGATTGAATCCAATCCCCTGCAGGATTTCATTTTTAGCCAAATCAGGTGTTTCAACCAGTTGATAGCCATGCTTGGTTGCAATATCAATGCCGTAATTAATCAAAGCCAGATTCAGCCGGACCAAATCATTTTTGGCAAAATAGAATTTTGAAGCCGCAACTTTGGCACCTCGTTCAAAATCAATCAAATCCAAGTCCGTCATCAGCTGTTCGTGGTCTTTTGGCGTGAACTTAAATTCTTGAGGCTCCCAGTTGGCAAAAACAACTTTGTAGTCGTCTTCGCCGCCGATTGGACTTTCCGGGTGTGTCAGGTTTGGAATCTTCAAAAGCTCTTCCTTATACTCAGCTTCCAGCTGGACGAACTTGCCTTCCATCTCCTGAATCCTGTTTCCAACTTCGCGCATTTTTGCAATTTCTTCGTCAGAAGGTTTGCCTTTGGACCCAGCCTTCCTTTGCGCACGCATTTCGTCAATTTGCGCAATCATCTTTCTGCGTTCTTCGTCCAATTCCAAAAGCCTTGCCAGGTCAATTTTCACCCCTCGGTTTTTGGCGTTCTGCCCCACGGCATCTTTGTTTTCCCGTATGTATTTGATGTCCAGCATTAGTCTTCGTGCTTCATTAATGGGAAAAAGTTGGTTTCGCGGATAGACTTGTCCATGATCACTGAGAACAGGCGCTCTGACAGCCCGAAACCGGCCATTGGCGGCATGCCGTACTCCATGGCCTCAAGATAATCATGATCAATCATTTGCGCTTCTGGATCGCCGGCTTCCCGTAATCTCATCTGTTCCTCAAATCGTTCGCGCTGATCAAGCGGATCGTTCAATTCAGAAAACCCCTTTCCCAGCTCAGTGCCGCCAGCCAGAATCTGCATGCGCTGAACTTCTTTTGGGTTCGCCGGGTCTTTCTTGGCCAGCGGCTCAATCTCGACCGGAGGATTTATCAAAAAACAAGGATTGATCAAAAACGGCCTGACCTTCTTTTTGTATATCAGATCAACCAGCCTGGCACGTCCGTGATTTTTTTCATATTTGATATGTTCCTTGTCAGCGTAAGCGCGCAACTCATCATCAGAAACAGTGTTCAAATCCATTCCGGTTTTTTCCTGGAAAATGTCAAAATAACGAACCTTTGGCCATTTGCCGGACCAGTCAATTTCCTTGCCGTCATAAACTGTTTTCAGGCCGCCGGTAACATTCGCAACAATCTGCTTGTACATTTCCTCAACCATTTCCATAAGCTGATCATATTCGGAATATGCCCAGTAAAATTCCATTGCCATATAATCCTGAAGATGCTCTGTGGAAATTCCCTCGTTTCTGAATACCCGGCCGATTTCAAAAACCCTCTCATATCCGCCAACAATAAGTTTCTTCAACGGCAATTCCAGTGAAATCCGCAAATAAAAATCTTTATCCAAGGCGTTGTGATGGGTAATAAACGGTTCAGCTTCCGCCCCGCCTGGAATTGGCTCCAACACGTTAAGCTGGACTTCCATAAATCCCTGTTCTTCCAGAAATCTTCTGATAGTCTTCCAGAAAATATTCTTTTTTCTGAACAGTTCCCTGGTATCAGGATTCAGCATCAAATCCAAGTAGCGCTTTCGCAGTCTGGTTTCCAGATCTTCTATGCCAAAGTGCTCAGTCGGGATCGGCAGCAGCGATTTTGAAAGCAACCTGATTTCAGTAGGCTCCAGGCTTTTTTGCCCGGTTTTGGACAACAGCAAAAAACCCTTCGCTTCCAAAAAATCGCCAAGGTCCAATAAATCTATCAGTTTAAATTTGTTTTTAAGGGTTTCTTCGCGCAGAAGAATTTGAATTCTCCCGGACTCATCTTCCAAATCAAAAAAAGCCAATTTGCCGTGGGTTCGAATGGACTTGATTCGCCCAGTAAAAACAACCTCTGTCTTGGCCGCGCTCAGCTCATCAAACGCCTCCAATCCCTGGCCGATTGTATGCGTCCGGTGCGAATCAACCGGGTACGGATCAATGCCTTGCGCTTTAAGTTGTTCTAATTTTTGTATCCTGACCTGCCGCAGTTCTTCGATTTTTTCTGACATCTTCAGTCGTAGGTTTAAATGTTCTGGTAAATTATACCATAAATCCCGCCAAAAAGAAAACTTCGCACTGCAACAGGCGGCAAGCCTAGCCACAGCGCGTCAAAGGATAAACTAAAACAAAGAATAAATAAAATAAACGAACATGCCCAAAATTACCGAAATTTTGAATACTGATCCAATCAAAAAACCAATGAAAGAACCCCAAGCAACTCTCATTGCCTGGTCATAGTTGCGGGCATGGACAACTTCCCCGATAAAACCGCCTATGAATGGACCAAGAATTATTCCGATCGGTCCAAAAACGAATAACCCGCCAAAAGCGCCAATGAAGGATCCAATTATGCCATACCTGCTGGCCTTGTAACCTTTTGCCCCAAGCGCCGGCGCAAAAAAATCAACCACCAGTGTAAGCAAAGTCAGTATGCCAAAGACCCAGAGCGCGCCGGCGCCAATCCTCTCATAATCCGTAGCCCACGCAAAAAACCACAGCGCTCCAAATGACAAAGGCGGTCCTGGAAGAATCGGCAGCACCGAACCAACAGCACCGAGCAGTATCAATACCCCTGAAATGACGCTGACAAGAATATCGCTTGAGTCCATTATTCTTCCCTTAATAAATGAGAAAATTTTTGCCTGAGTTTGGCAACTTTAAGGTCAATGACAAACGTGCAGTATGGATAGCTTTGGTTGTCATTGTAAAAATTCTGGTGGTAATCCTCTGCCCGAAAAAATTTTTCCAGGGTTTTTACTTCCGTCAAAATTGGTGAAGAAAATACTTTCTGAGTTTCAAGTTTGGCGATATATTCACGCGCGGCTTTTTCCTGGTTCTCATCAGCGGCATAGATTACTGACCTGTATTGGGTACCCACGTCATTTCCCTGCCGGTTAAGCGTAGTGGGATCATGGGAAGCAAAAAAGACATTCAGTAAGTCTTCGTAGGCAATGATGGATGGATCAAACTCCACCTTAACCACTTCCACGTGGCCGGTATTCCCACTGCTCACCTGTTCATAGGAAGGATTGTCCAGGCTACCGCCTGCATATCCTGAGACCACACTATTCACGCCTTTTAGCCGCTGGAAAACAGCCTCTGTGCACCAGAAGCATCCTCCGCCAAAGACTGCAGTTTTATTGTTTGAGTATGACATTCAAATATAAAAACCCGCCAAAGCCGCGGGTTTTTAAAATTATTCTATGGAAACAATTTCGTAGTTGGTGACTCCGTTAGGCGTCTGCACAGCCACTACCTGGCCAAGCTTTGCGCCAATCAGAGCTTTCCCAACCAGCGACTCGTTCGATATTTTACCCGCCGATGGATTAGCCTCGTTTGAACCTACGATTGTATAGGTGACTTCCTTGCCGTCATTTTTCAGCTTGACGGTAGATCCGACTGAGACCATAGACGCATTGCCGTTGCGCGCAATAATTTCCGCATTCTTGAGCATGTCTTCAATTTCCTGGATCCTGCCCTCAATAAACGCCTGTTCTTCTTTTGCCTGGGCATAGTCCGCGTTTTCTGAAAGATCTCCGTGTGAAATTGCTTCCTGAATTCGTTCGATAACCTCTTTGCGTCGCTCTTCTTTCAAAACCTTCAGCTCTTCCTGGAGTTTCTTGAGTCCGTCTTCAGTCAGTAATACTTTTTTATTCATCTCTATAAATCTATAAAAGGCCCCTTTGGCGGGGTCCGTTAATATTTAGAAAAGTCTACACCCTTAAACGCAAACTGTCAACCATCAGCCTTTATTTCCTTTGTTTCTTAAACGCTGGAACTCCTCATGAAGCTTATCCAGCTCTTCATCGTTCATATCCTCCAGATCCAGAAGCTTGTTGCGCGCGCTTCTTTGAGCACGGATCAGCTCATCCAGCTTCAGATGAATGGCGCGGGCATCCCTGTTCTGGGTGTTCTGGATAAGAAAGACCATCAGGAACGTTAAAATAGTTGTCCCTGTATTGATGATCAACTGCCACGTATCCGAATAGTTGCTGCCCGGCCCTGCCAAAAACCAAACAACAATCAATATCAATGCCATGATAAACGCCAAAGGCGAACCTACTGCTTCAGACGTAAAATGGGCTATTTTGTGGAAAATATTATTCATAATGGTGACTTTAAAATTCTATACGAAAGTTTTGAAATTTGCTAGCGGTTGCGGTTTTCAGCCCACCAGGAATAGATATCACGGGCAATTGGCACGGCAACCGAACTACCTTCGCCGCCGTCTTCCACAAGGATGGTTAACGCAATTTGAGGATTGTCAAACGGCGCGTAAGATGTAAACCAAGCATGTGTTCTGGCCAAATCCCTGGCATCAAACTGTGCTGTACCAGTTTTCCCGGCTATTTCCATTGGCAGGTTCGCCAGGGCGCGGCCAGAGCCGCCGGTAATAGTCAGACGCATGCCGTCCTGTGCAACTTTCACCCATTCCGGATCCAGAAAATTCTCGCGGATGACTTCCGGATTGTTTTTGTGGACAATATTACCTTCCATATCAATGACTTCGTCAACAATATAAGGCTTCATAATCTTCCCACCATTGGCAATCGTGGCAATTGCGTTGTTGATCTGCAGTGGAGTTGCCAGCAAGTCTCCCTGTCCGATTGAGTAATGGTAAGTGTTACCCAGATACCATGGTTCTTTTTTCACTCTT
Source organism: uncultured Candidatus Saccharibacteria bacterium (assembly GCA_964605735.1). GTDB lineage: Bacteria > Patescibacteriota > Doudnabacteria > UBA920 > O2-02-FULL-48-8 > DASPNG01. Next base: position 324,666 of record CAZSDS010000001.1, read on the forward strand.
TGCTTCCACTCCGTATCAGGAACCAAGCCAGGTTTTTCGTTCGGCAAATCTATGCCCAGCAGGGAGCCCAGATGAAAATTCCTGTACCATTCTGCCAGCTTGTTTGGCCCCATACCTTCTTTAATGGTTGACTTCGCGCTTCCGCCGCCAATCGTATAAAAATAAATATCAGAGGATTGGGATATTGCCGTATAAACATTCATGAGCCCCAGACCGCTTCTGCGATACCCATAATATGTGTAACTGCCAACCCTAATGACTCCGTCATCCATAATCTGGGTTTGCGGAGTCACAATGCGTTCTGTAAGAGCGCCGATTGCGAGCATGGGCTTGATTGTTGAACCAGGCGGATATGTACCCGTAATTACCCGGTTTAACAGTGGCACAGCCGGATCATTCAGCAAGGCCGCAAACTCATTGGACTTTATGCCGCGGGCAAACAGGTTTCCGTTATACCCTGGCAAGGACAAATACGCCAGGACTTGGCCCGTCTGTGGATTGGTCGCCACCACGGCAGCGCTCTTGGCTTTGACCTTACTCATCATGCTGACCGTTGAATCGTAAACGATTTTTTGCAAATCGTAGTCAATATTCAGCTTGAGGTTGTTTCCTGGTTTGGCTGGAATGTTCGGCAAAGGTTTATTGAAATCACCCGACGCATTAATCTCCGTCTGGTTGCTCCCCGGAACGCCGCGCAAATAAGTTTCATATTGAAGTTCCAAGCCATTCTTTCCTATATAGTCATTGAGCAAATAATTCTGCCCCTGGCGCGCGGACAATTCATCCGAGGTTATCTTCCCTGTGTAACCGGTCAGGTGCGCAAACATCAATGGATCTTTATAATCCCTGATCGGGTTATTTTGCACGGCAAATCCGGAAAACTCGTTTTTTCTGCTGATCAGGACCAGCGCCGGATCCTTTTCCAAATTCTGTATCAACGTGTACGAATGCGGGGATTTCCGGTCAAGTTTGCTCACAGACTCTGACAACTCGACCAGGCTCACGCCAGTGATGTTCGAAATCTCCACAAGTTTGGCGTTCACGTCCTTCTCATCCCCCGGAAGTTGGTTGGGTGTCACCACCAACTCAAAGCTCGGCAAATTTCCTGCTATAAGCTTTCCTTCCTTGTCCATGATCAATCCCCGAGGCGCCAGAATATATTCGCTCCTGAGCTTGTTGCCTTCAGCTATGGCCCGGTAATCATCCCCTTTCATTGCCTGTAGGTAATAAATACGGCCGAACAGCGCAACAAAACAGACAAAGACAATACTGAACAAGAAGCGGTAATTGATGCTCTCCCGATCATTGTCCAGGACATCAGCTTCTTCCTGCTGGACATCCAGCAAAATCTCATCAAAGCCAAGCTCTTTCCTGCCGTTGACTTTCTTAGGGGCTGTTATGTTTGTTTGGATCTCAAATGGATTCATTTTTTAGCTTAAAGCGTTTTCCTATTTTTGACTGGAACCTGTACACCAAGTATACAGGATATAAAAAGATCAAATCGAATGTGACTCCCAGCCCTGTTTCCTGCAATAAAGCGCTGTTGACCTGGATTGAATGGGTGAGGCCAAACCACGCCAAAGCATGGCTGAAAGCCGTGGCAAATGCGGCAAAAAAGAGAGTTGATGCAAGTACATAAAAAACCACCACATATTGGGAATATTTTTCCGTAAACATCATTTGACCAAAGTAATAAGCTGAACCAATTGCAAAGGCCAGGCCAAGCAGGAGCACGCCGTCCGGCAATCCGGAGAAAAAATCCAAAACTATTCCGGCAATCACAGCCTGGATAAATGCCTCAGCAGGCGGAACAAACAACAGGCTGACGCAAATGTAAATCAACATCAGGTTCGGGATGACTGGCAGAATCTGCGGCATAGTCAAGCTTAACTGAATTATTCCAAGCAACAGGAGAATAATGATGGAAATGGTCCGCCTCATTTAAAAATTTACTTAACGACAAAAACAAACTTTAGATTCTTCAAATCAGCAACAGGAGCCACGTAAGCCTGTTGAAACAATTCAGAAGCGCCGGTTTTTATGGCATTAATTTCACCTACGAGCAATCCGCGGGGAAAATCGCCTGACAAACCAGATGTAATGATTTTATCTCCCGGTTTAATAACCTCGTTCTGGGTCACCAGGTCCAAAGTCAAAGACAGACCGTGCTCGCCTTTCACCAAGCCGCGCGCGCCGGAATCAGCCACCTCGCCATTGATGGTAATGTTCGGGTCCGTGATTAAAGTTACCTCGGAGCTGTTCCGATAAGTTTTAGTAATCCGGCCAACCAGCAACCCCGGTGAGACAATGACGGACTGACCCAAAGACACACCCTCTACCTGCCCTTTGTCAATAACGATTACCTGGCTGAATCCGGTCGGGTCTTGGGCCTGAACCAGGGCTGGGATGGTTTCATAATCCGCCTGCTCAACAAAACTAAGCGCCCGGCGCAAAGTTACATTTTCGGTTTTTGCAGACTGCAAACGCGCATTCTCAAAAGCGAGTTCGTTTATCTGCTGGTTCAGCTGGGCGTTTTCTTTCGCCAAACTGCTGATTGTCCCTAAAATTTTGAAAAAATCCTTAACACTGTTGACGCCGCCGCTTACTGATTGTGAGGTTTTGCCTACTCCATTCTGGAACACGGATTTTACCCACGACAAATAACCCATTGTGTCAGCAATGATAAAAAGCGCCACCAAAACAAAGGCTATAAACATTCGCCTGAAAGTGGGTGTGTAAATAAAGCGCATAAACCTCCTATCTTGGAATTTGTTCGAATTCGGTCAGCACCAAAACTTCCTTCAGGCTTTCCAAATCTTCCAAAACCACCCCAGTGCCGCGGACTACAGCAGTGAGCGGGTCATCAGCAATGCTCACCGGCATTTGTGTTTCTTCCGAGATGAGCTTGTCCAAGCCGCGCAATAGCGCGCCGCCGCCAGCCAATGTGATACCTTTTTCCATGATATCCGAAATCAGTTCCGGTGGAGTCTCTTCCACGGCCGTTTTTATGTTATTGACGATAATCCTGACGGAGCGTTGCAGGGCCTGCCTTATCTGGTCCTCAGTAACCGTCACTTCCTTTGGCAAGCCGGAAAGCAGGTCTCGCCCCCTGATCTGAGTTTTGAGTTTTTCCTTGGATGGATACGCTGACCCAATCTTGATTTTGACGTCTTCCGCAGAACGTTCGCCGAGCAAAAGGTTAAACTCATCACGGGCAAATTGGATTATGTTTGCGTTCATTTCATCTCCGGCCACACGGATACTTTTGGAAATTACAATACCACCCAGAGAAATTACGGCAATTTCAGCAGTACCGCCCCCAACGTCCACAATAAATGACCCAGCGGCATCCTGGATAGGCAGCCTGGCGCCAATTGCGGCGGCCATCGGCTCTTCAATCAAAAATGCCATGCGCGCACCCGCATTCAGCGTGGCATCTTGTACTGCCCTTTTCTCCACCTCAGTCACCCCAGATGGAATTCCCACCACAACCCTCGGACGCGACAAAAAACCAAAATTCTTTTGGTTGGCTTTCTCTATAAAATACCTGAGCATCTGCTCAGTAATTTCAAAATCCGAGATAACGCCATCCACCAAAGGCCTGTGCGCCACAATGTGGGCAGGAGTCCTTCCGACCATGCGCTTAGCTTCTTCACCGATAGCCAAAATCTGCTTGGTTTTCTGGTTAACCGCAACAACAGACGGCTCATTAATAACAATACCCTTGCCTTTAACATAAACAAGGGTATTAGCAGTACCCAAATCAATTCCTATATCTTGTGAAAATTTTTCGTAAACTGCGTCTAACAATGCCATTTTATGTCTGTTCCTTGATTCGGGATTTTAATTTCGGAAGCGCCTGAGAGGCAGATTTTTGTTTTAGGAATTTTTGGGTATTCAGTTGTTTTTTTGGGTGCGTTTTTTGGTTTAATGATTTGGGTTTCTGGTAGGTTTATTGTCAGAGTTGGCTTTACCTGACCCTCTCATTGTTGGACTAATACTACTGAAAATAAACGGTGATGTAAAGTTTTTAGTAGCTTTGCGCGAAGAGCCAGCGCCGTTCAGCCTTTTTCCCGCAATGGAAGCACTTGCCTTCCACTGTTTCATTAATTCGATCCATCTCCAGGACACGAGGAGTGGCCTTTGTTTCTTCTTTTATTGCCGTTTCACAGGCTCGGTCTTCGCACCAAGGCACGCGCACGAATGCTTTTTTCTCTGAAAGGATTTTTTTAAAATCCTCAAAATTGTCAGCTTCTTCGGTCAAGCGCTTTTTCATATCATCAGATTTTTCAAAAAGCGCTTTCTGGATATTCAACAGCAAATCTGGAAGTTCACGGCCCAACTCTTTAACTGCAATTTTGATTTTTTCAAAATTGTCGCGACGCACCGCCTGCACGGATTTCTCTTCCAGTTCCCGGCCGCCGATTTCAAGCCTGAGCGGCACTCCTTCTAATTCCCATCTATTTATCCTAAATCCAAGAGAATTTTTGAAATCGCTGTCTAACACGACGCGTACTCCTATTTTTTTCAGGTCGTTGAAGACTTTTTCCGCAAGCTCCAAAGACGCTGACTGCAGGGTTTCATCTTTATTGTTCACAGGAATAACAACTGCCTGAACCGGAGCAACCAATGGAGGCAAAACCAATCCAGAATCATCACCGTGGGTTAAAATCAGTCCGCCAATCGAGCGGGTGGACAATCCCCAAGACGTCTGGTAAGGATTCTGCGTTTTACCTTCTTCGTCCAAAAATTCAATGCCAAAAACCTTGGAGAAATTATCGCCAAGATGGTGCGCTGTTGCTGCCTGCAGTGCTTTTCCGTCAGGCATGACAAGTTCAATTGAATAAGTATGGTCTGCGCCTGCAAAAGTTTCGCCCCGGCTCTTCAAACCGGCGTACACTGAAATGCCAAAATAGTCTTCGTAAAAACTCTGATACCAGCCCAGCGCCTGCAAAGCCATGGCTTCCGCGTCATTGTAAGTGGCATGCGCAGTGTGGCCCTCCTGCCATAAAAATTCAGACGTGCGCAAAAATGGATAGGTTCTTTTTTCCCATCTAACCACGTTACACCACTGGTTAATCTTTAAAGGAAGGTCCCGGTAGCTCTGAATCCAGTTGACGAAAGTCTTGTACATGATGGTTTCTGAAGTTGGCCTAACGACCAAAGGTTCGCTGAGCTTTTCCCCGCCCGCACTTTCAACAACTGCCAACTCAGGTGAAAACCCTTCCAAATGCTCTTTTTCCTTGTTCAAAAGCGAATAAGGAATAAACAAAGGGAAATAAACGTTTTTTACGTCAGCCTCTTTAAACCAGCCGTCCAAAACAGCCTGGACCTTTTCCCAGATTGCATAACCGTTCGGTTTGATGATGATGCTTCCCTTAACTTCAGAATACTCAGCCAATCCAGCTTTGGTCACCACATCCTGATACCATTCGGAAATATTTTCGGATTTTTTTGTCAGCCCTTTCTTGCTAAACGATTTGCTCATCACACTAAATCCTTAAGCCGGTCGATAATGTCGAATCTTCCAAAATCCCGCACGGTCACAAACACCATTAACAGAATCAGCAAGGCAAATCCCAAAGTGTTCACCAAGCCTTCAGCTGTCTCCGGCAATTTTTTGCCGCGAATTTTTTCAACGATCAGAAACAGTATTCGGCCCCCGTCCAATGCCGGAAACGGAAACGCATTTACCACGGCCAGGTTAATGGACAAAAGCGCGGTGAAGTGAAGCAGATATACAAAGCCAAGCTGGGTAACGTCGCGGGTCAACACTGCAATACCCACTGGACCGGACAGCTGGTCGCTGACTGATTCGCCGGAAATCCACTGGCCAAGAACCCCGATGAACGCGGAGACTGTGCCGGAGAGCAGGTGCCATGTGGCCACAGCGCCCCTAATAGGGGCTTCGTACCATGGATATGCCACGCGAGCCACTGAGTCCAGCGCCACGCCCAAAGGCCCCTGGCCTTCCGGCGGCGCTTCTCTTGGTGTTAGATTTTTTTCGATCTGTTCATCTCCGCGAGAAATAACAAACATTGTTTCCTTCCCAACATTTTCCTGTGTCAGTGTTTGGACTTCCTCAACTGAATCAATCTGTTCTCCGTTGATGCTGATCACCTGGTCCCCAATCTTGAAACCCGCTGATTCAGCCGGCGTTCCTTCCTGGATTCCTGAAAACACCACTTTAACGTCTGTAATTTTTGCTGAGCTAGGCAGATCCTGGTCACCTGAAACAACAGTTGGGGCTCCCACTGCCATTATTATGCTGACAATCAGCCACGCAAAAATCACGTTCATGGTCACGCCTGCAATAAGCGTAGCGAACCTGGCCCAAAACCCCTTACTGCCAAAACTTTGCGGGTTGGTCGGGTCATTGCCATCCTCGCCGAGAATTTTAACGAAGCCTCCGACAGGTATCCAGTTTACGGAATAAACCGTGTCCCCGCGCTTGATCCCAAACATTCTTGGAGGAAAACCGAATCCGAATTCTTCCACTTTCATGCCTGCGCGCTTAGCCATGACAAAGTGACCCAGCTCGTGAACGAATACCAGGATTCCAAGAACTATCGCAAAAATTATTATGGTTGTGATTATCATCAGTATGTTTTCTTAATATGGAACGACTAGATAGTCATTACCTCTTTTTCTTTAGCTTCAGCCGCGTTCTTTATTTCAGCGTTCCATTTGTCCACCATTTTTTGCAGCTGCTCTTTGGCGGCAATCTTGTCGTCTTCTGAAATTTCTCCGTCTTTTTCCATCCGCTGAATTTCCTTCCAAACCTCTTCGCGCACATTGCGGATGGAAACCCTGGCCTTTTCTGCCATCTGAGCCACGACTTTGACGATTTCCTTGCGGCGCTCCTCTGTCATGGCTGGAATGTTGAGGCGAATGACAGCGCCGTCGTTCAAAGGATTTATCCCGATGTTTGACTGCTGTATGGCTTTTTCAATGTCCTTAAGGGCATTTTTGTCGTACGGCTGAATTACGATCTGCCTCGGCTCCGGCACCGCAATCTGGGCTATTGTCAAAAGTTCTGCCGGAGAGCCGTAATATTCAACCTGCAAATGCTCAACCAATGAAGCAGAAGCTCTGCCTGTCCTCAGGGTTGATAACTCGTTTTTAAAATGTTCGACTACATGTGCAAACTCTGAATCTTTGTTGCTGACTGCTGGTAAATTCATATGCCTTATCTTGATCCTATTCCTAAATAAATATTGTTAGGTTCGTCCGGGTTAATTAAAATGTGGCGCACGTTTTGCTGTGTTGGGAGCTTTTTTGTTTCCCAGCTGATGCCACCGTTGCTGGTTTTCAACAGAGTTGAGCCAACTACTGCGAAAATACTGTTGGAATTTGTCGGGTTTATTGCAACTGAACTGACAGTCAATGTCTCGTTGGTGACAGGCAAGGTCATCACATTCCAGGTTGCTCCGCCGTCAACTGTCCTAAGTAATCCCTGCTGGGATGCCACGAATATAACACCTCTTAATCTTCTGTCAAACGCCACATCAATGTAAACGTTCGACTGCAAGTTTGATTGTGAGCTTGTCCCGGGAGTGTTGCCGAATTGCGCGTTTATCGCGATTGGAATCCAGTTTGAACCCTGGTCAGAGGTAGTATACAACCCCATGTTTTGGGTCAGGGCGTATGCTGATGCGTTTTCCGTATATTCAAGGTCTATGACTGCGTTCGTGAAGTCTCGTACGATTTGCCAGGTGGTACCCTCATCTGTGGAGCGGATCACCTCGCCATTGTTGAGACCTGCCAAAACAACTCTGGAATTCGCCTGAGAAATGGCAAGGCTTAACACCGGGTTATTCTTGGACGGTTCAGTGTAAATGTCTCTCCAGGTTGCCCCGCCATCAGAGCTTTTAATGATTCGCCCGTTTTCGGCGCTGATACCTGCGGCATAGATTATATCAGGCTTGCTCGGATCCACCGCAATGTCTCCAATTCGCATGCCTGCAAGGATATGTTTCCAGGTTTTAGCTGCGTCTGTGGTTTTATGAACGCCATTGCTGCTGCCCAGATACAAAGTGTCAGGATCTGTTGGATCCATCACAAACGAATTGGCATTCAGCCCGCTGATTTCGCCTTTTGGATCAACCACGTTGGCAAAAAGGAAAGTGTCCCCGCCGTCCTCTGATTTCAGGACACCCTTTGCCCCAGACCCTCCCAGCAAACTGCAACTGGCGGCGGTTAAGCTCAGCCCTAAAACCAGAATAATAAATTTTCTCATTTGTTTGTGTTTATAATTTTTTCCAAAATTTATTAAAACTCAAACCAATTATCAACTCGTTGCAACCATAAGTTCAGAAAGCAATAGTTTGGAATTTACATTCTGCTCCAGCTGTCTTTGCGCCTTTAGCAATCCTTTGATTTTCTGCGCCAGTTTATAGTCCGGAGATTCGCGCAATTTTCGTTCCAGGTGATGCAGCCAATAATTTAAAGTGTTCTTGATTTCCGGTGTTTCTTGCTCAGCCAGGTTCGCGGCAAGCAGAAGCTTGTTGCCCAAACTTCCTGAATAAAAATTTTCGAAGTTCTGCCGTTGTTCTGTTTGCCTCGCTTCAGCATCCTCGGCTTCATGGAAAGTCATAACGTAGCCTGGACGACCGGCAAAGGATGGATCAGGCTGGGGCAAATTCCGCTCGCTCAGCCAGTTGGCAAACGATTCGTCATCAAGTGGACCGAAATTCATTTTCTGCGCGCGGGAAGTTATGGTCGGCAAAAGTCTGTTGGCGTTGTCTGTTATCAAAATCATCAAGGTGTGCGGTTTGGGTTCTTCCAATACTTTCAACAGTGCGTTCGCGGCTTCAATGGTCAGGTTGTGGGCGTTGTCGATTACCGCAACCTTATAAGCTCCTGCGTAAGGCTTGAGTGAAAGCTTATACCCCAAATCCCTGACATTCTCAACTTTGATCGAATCATCAACAGAAATTTCCAGATAGTCCGCATTACTGCCGGCTGACAAAGTCCGACAGTGAATACAGGAATCGCAAGCAGTGCTTTTTTCGCACAGCAAAAATTGAGCTAAACGCCTGGCCAAAGTCCTTTTCCCCACCTGCGCTGGTCCGGAAAAAACATAAGCGTGGGCCAACTTGTCTTCTTTAAGGGCCTTTTCCAGCAATTCCAGCTGATTTTGGTGTCCTTTTATTTGCCAGTTAAAAACTTTTTCCGATTCCATAATTCCTGTTAATTATACCATTTTCAAGCCTATAAACCAAACATTCCACGAAATACAACCAAACCGGCCCGTCTGTTTGCACAGACGGGCCGGGTATGGGGATTGGGGTGGACAAAAAACAAGTAGTTCTTCGATCCTGCGGATCATTTTGTTGCCAGCGGCTTTACAGCCGCCGCAACAAAGTGCATCGCCAAGTTTCGAGTTATCTCGCTACCGATCTTTTATCCAAAATCTCTTGATCAAGATTTAGGCTTAACCTCAATTATCATAGGCAACGCTTAAAATTGCGTCAAAGGTTGTAAATTGCCTGCGTTTTTCCTTGGGTTTTTGAGCTGTTGTGAATTAACTGTGCAAAAGCCTGGGATAATTAGTGGGAAAATTGGATGACCACAAAAATTAACCAGTAACAAAAAAAGGAGTCTAAGTCAGAGCCTAGACTCCTTGGAGTAGAACCATTTTTCTTCAGTTTGCCACAAAGGTGGGCTGGTTGCGGAAACGATCCTCTTCCCGATTTTCGCGCCTCAGGAGATGATCTTTTACCACCTGAAGAACAATATCTGGGTTCAGCTTGGTTGGCGTCACGTTCGGGCTGCTTGTGATCGAGCCGTTCAACGCGGCTTCCCCAGGCTTGAGATAGTGCCAACAAGGATCCTCTGGGATGTTCTCCGGAGACTGGAGGTACTCAATCCCGCCCTTGGGGATGGGGATTTGCCGCGACCCGAGTTCCCGGATCCGGAGAGCGCCAACCACCCGACTCAAATCCAGATTCGCCTTTGCGTTGGTGAGAACCTGGATATTGCCAGTTGGCAGGGAGTTGATGATGAGCTGGGCGCCCCTCATCCTGGCTACTACCGAATCATCAACGCAGGTCGACTGCATGATGCAGTAGGACAACTCGCCGGCGTGCTTCGTCTGCGTTTTCCGGATTGGGAACCGAAATTGCGCATACGACTGTTGGAACATTTCGTTGGACTTGTACGAGTCCCGGATGATTTGATTCGCCCAGGACCGGACAACCATCATTTGGTCAGGGTACAGCATCTGCCAGACCCGGAACAGCCGAGCGACCTCAAGGAGTCTTTCGCTTCTTTCAGACGCCCGGAAAATCTTAAGGGTGTGCTGACCAGCCTTAGTTCGCTGTTGTTCAGAAGTAAGGGCACCGTTGAGGAGCTCTTCCATACCCATCCTGATCTGGTCGGTCTTCTGATTCCCCCGCTCGAAATCAAACAGGCAAGGGATGACAACCGTGCCGCGCATGAGTACCTGCTCAGGCGTTCGTACGCGATGCCAGGTCTTGTGGAGAGTCGGCAGTTCGGATGGGTTCACGTACATGGTTTTGTCCGCGCGACGGACTTCACCCAGCAACTTGGAGATGACTGGATCTTCAGCGATGCCGAGAGCCTCTGCCACCAAATCCATGCTGCACTTCCCCTCTGCCTGAGGGTTGTTGTGCTCGTTGTACGGCCAGCCGGTGCCGATCCCGATGTCGTCAGGGTGTTCTTTCAGCCAAAGAGCTGCCTCATCCTGGCTTCCGAAGTACTTGCACGAGGCGTTGCGGACCCCAGGATGGAGCTTCTCCCCATAAGCCGTCAGAAGTCGGATTGCACCATCTTCATCGAAATGAAACTTCCTATGCAACACAATATTCACTGTGGGCCTCCTTTGGCCTGAAAAGAACCACTAATCCAACAAACCAATTCCGGTATTTCAGAATACCGCAGTTTAACATTTTTTGACGTTTTTGTCAAGGATAAACAAAAAACCCCTTTTAATTTCGGGGTTTAGTGCTATTGAGAACTCCTACTTTGTAGCTAAGATGCTCTTTTTGTAGCTTTCCAAGTTATCCAAGGCAATACCGGTTCCCTTTGCCACACACAGAATAGCATCCTCTGCCACATACGCCGGTACTCCTGTAGACTGCCCAATAAGTTTATCAAGATTCTTAAGCATGGCTGTACCGCCCGTTAAAACCATTCCTTTATCGATAATATCCGCTGCCAGCTCAGGCGGAGTATCCTGCAACACCACTCTCACAGCTTTTATGATCTCACTTAATTCATCCTGAATGGCTTCCACGATTTCATTCGTGCTGACCTGGATAGTTTTTGGCAAACCTTGAACCATATCCCGTCCGCGAATTTCCAAACTCAGTTCTTTTTCAACCGGCAAAGCCGAGCCAATTTTGATTTTAATTTCTTCCGCTGTCCTGTCACCTACGGCCAGTCCGTGTTTGCGCCTGATGTATTCGGCAATGGCCTGATCTACTTTGTTCCCCGCCACCCGCACAGACGTCTGAGTCACGATTCCACCCAAAGACAAAATCGCCACATCAGTTGTGCCGCCGCCAATATCAATAATCATGTTTCCGGCGGCAGTGGCAATGTCAATGCCCGCACCAATAGCTGCTGCCACAGTTTCCTTGATCACATAAGCAGAGCGGGCACCTGCAGCCATCGCCGCATCAATAACCGCTCGCCTTTCCGTTGAAGTAATACCACCGGGAACGGAAATCATAACTTCCGGCCGAAAAAATCTGACGTTGCCGGTCGCTTTGTTGATGAAATACCTAAGCATCGCCTCAGTCACCCGGTAATCAGCAATGACGCCGTCTTTCATGGGACGGTGCGCAATGATTGTGTCGGGCGTACGCCCCAGCATTTCTTTGGCTTCCTGACCGACTGCCATTACTTTGTTATCCACCACGGAAACCGCAACTACAGTTGGTTCGTTGATGATTATGCCTCGCTTCGGCACATATACCAGTACATTTGCCGTACCTAAGTCAATTCCTATGTGTTTCGTGAACATATTCTCTGTTTAAAGCTCCCACAATTCTAACATGAAAACACAAATCTTGAAAAACAGAGCAAAATAAGCTAAAATTGATGAGTTAAAACATACTAACATGACATTAAGGAACCGCTTCCTATTAATCGGATTTTGGGTAGTCTTGTTCGCCATTCTCTGCCCTATTCTCGTGCTTTATGCCTTGGGGTATAAGGTTGATTTGCAAAACAGACAAATCATCAAAACTGGCAGTTTAATCATCCGCAGTGAACCACAACGGGCGGATATTTTTATTGACGACGCCAAAATCACACAAAGAACAAATTCAACCATCAGATTCCTTCTCCCTGGGGACTATAATGTTAAAATTTCCAAAGCTGGCTACCAAGCCTGGACCAAACGGCTTAATATCCGGTCGGCTCTGGTCACCTGGGCAAATCAGGACCGGGATTTCATCACTCTGTTTTTTGAACAGCCAAAAGATGAATTTGTTGCAACTACTTCAATCAATGCCGTGTCAATCAGGGATTCTTCAGCAGTAATTGTAAGTGGCGGCAAAACCAGCTTGGTTAACCGCAACCGCGGCACGCTTGATGAAATAAGAAATGTTTCTGAGTTCACTAACCCTTTGAAAATTTCCAGTCAGGAAATCCTGTACTATCTTTTGCGTTATGAAAATTCTCGTTCGTTCCCGGAAGAGCTTTTAGGGTCTGCCAAACAACTGGAAAGCAATGACGGGTATTCTGCGTTGCTGGCAAATTCGACCCTTCATGTCAGCAAAAACGGACAGGTATTGGAACTTACGAATAACGTCAGCGGTTTTACTCTGGAAGAAGAGCATCTTTGGTTTATACAAAACAACACGCTTAACCACGCCAACCTGAATCTTGGCATCATTGAAGAGGTTGCCACTTTAAATTATTCCCCGATTAATGCAAAAATCATTCGCGGAGAAGGTCGTCTGTTTATGATTCTGGACGGCACATTATTTGCACTGAATGACTTTCTGGAAGAGGTTTATCGCGGAGTAAATTATGCTTACTGGAACCAGGAAAGTGATCGGTTGGTTTTTGCCAACAACAATGAAGTTCTGACTTTTGACCCAGCGAGCTTCCGCTCAGACCTAATTATCCGCAGTTCAAGCCCGCTTTCTCAGCCTGTCATGAATCAGCGCACTGGCTATATTTTCTTCCTGAATGAAGGAAAACTTAAAGCAATAGAGCTTGATGGCCGCGACCATAGAAATGTTTACACCCTCACGGAAACGCCTGCCAAATCTTTTCTCATCAGCGACGACGGAAAACTCATTACCTTGTTTACTGAAACGGAAGCCCGGGGCATAAAAATCCGAGACTAAAAAACCGCCTTAGGCGGTTTTTTGTTCTTCCTGATCAAGAGCCTGATTAACGAGTTTGTCTGCAGCCGCGTTCTGGGCTCGCGGCACATGCTTGAATTCCACTTTTTTGAATTTCCCAGTCAGCGCCAAAGCTTCTGAGGCCAACGCCTGCAACCCAGGTTCTTTGATTTTATATAAGCCGGTTAACTGTTTAACCACCAGTTCTGAATCCAGGTAACAAATCACTTCTTCCGCTCCCATATTTTTTGCTTCGGTCAGACCCTTTACCAAAGCTTTGTATTCAGCCTGGTTATTGGTTCCTGTGCCAATGTACTCCGCGATCGCCTTAATCTGCATATCTGACTCATCTGAAATTACTACGCCGATAGCCGCAGGCCCCGGATTGCCCCTGGCTCCGCCATCAGTATGGATTATCACTCTCATTTACAATTCTCCTTGGTTAATATCGACGATTTTCATTTGCAGATCCTTGTGTCCATTCCATTCATTAGCTTCCATTTCAAACACCGCTTGGAAATTTGACCCTGGTGTTAGTTTAGCACTTAAAAACCCTTGCCTGAAGGCAATCGCATCCACAACCTTGCCATCCCAAAGCGCCCTCAGCTTAAGGTGCTGCTGTGTGGCGCCAACTGCCCGGCACTCAATCACCTGCATGTTTCTGCCCAAAAATTTTGGCCGCGGATTACCAAACCCAAAAGGCTCAAGCTTCTCAATCAGTTCATAAGTTTCCCAGTTAAAATCCATACTGCCCATCTCCGCATCAATTTCCAAAACCGGACCTGTGTCTTCCGGCACCTGGGTTTCTGCAAATTCCAGAAGTTTCTGGTAGAGCGCATCTATGTTACTGCTTTGGAGGGTGAAGCCCGCGGCCTGAGTATGGCCGCCGTATTTCTCGAGCAAATCTTTGGAATATGTAAGAGCTTTCACGATGTCAAAATATGGATGCGAGCGGGCTGATCCCGTAGCGTAAACCTCGCCCTTATCCATGACCAGCACTGGGCGGCCAAATTCCTCAGCCAATTTTCCGGCCACCAGCCCAACCACACCCTTTGGCCAGTCCCTGCCCGCGGCAAGCAGAACTTTTTTGTCAGAAACAAGAAGAATCTGCTCCCGCGCTTCGCTTAAAATTTGCTCAGTCAGGTTTTGCCGGTGCAGGTTTAACCCATCCAGCTCCAGGGCATAATTCTGCGCCTCCAAACTGTTTTCAGAGATCAATAATTTATACGCCACATCTGCATGCTTGATTCTTCCTGCAGCGTTGATTCGCGGCGCGATGACAAACCCCAATGTGTGGGTGGTGAACTTTCCCGGTTTGTAATTGGCCGCATCCAGCAACGCCCTCAATCCTGGCCAGCGTGTTTTTGCCAGAACTTGCAGCCCATAATGCACCATGATTCTGTTTTCCGAAGTCAAACTTTGCAAATCTGCCACTGTTCCAATGCTAACCAAATCAAGCAGCCACTTTTCCCAACCTTCCGGCACCTGCAGACCGCTAATTTTTTCAATTTTGTCTTTGTAGCTAAAAATGCCCTGGATGACTTTGAACGCCACACCAACACCTGTTAGGTATTTGAACGGATAACTGTCTTCAGCGTTTTTTGGATTGATTAAGGCAAAAGCCTTTGGCAAATCACCGGTTATTTCATGGTGGTCTGTAATGATCAAATCCAAATCAAGTTCGCGGCAAAGCTCAGCTTCCGCCACTGAGTTGGTCCCGCAGTCAACCGTTATGAGCAAGCCGGCGCCATCGTCCTTTATTTTCTTTATGGCTTCCAAATTCATGCCATATCCTTCCGTGAACCTGTCTGGGATGTAGCACTCCACGCTGGCACCAAGCTTCTGCAGGCCAAGGGTCATGACTGAACTGGCAGTGATGGCGTCAGCATCATAATCCGCATATATCACAATTCTTTGTTTCTCTTCAATTGCCTGCCAAATCCTCTCGCAAGCCTTGCGCATATCCTTGAAAATAAAAGGATCGTACAGACTGCTGTAATTCGGGTTTAGATAGTCATGAATCGCCTGCTCCTCGGTTAACCCTCTCAGTGCCAGCAATTTGGCTATCAACGGCGGGTACTCAGGCAGGGCGGGCAAAACCGCCCCATCGGGCATTTGTTTTAACTGCCATTTCTTTTTCATAAGCAAAAAGGTCTTTCGAACTAAATTTTACCATTAAACAGAAAAACCCCCTAACGGGGGTGATATTTCAACAGTTTAATTGTCTTTTTCCCCCAGAAGCTGGGGCAACAAACTGATACCTGTCATTTCAGCCGGCTTTTCAATGCCCATCAATTCCAGCATGGTTGGAGCCACATCAGACAGCACCCCAATAGGCATAATTCCGGACAAGCCAATCAAGCCCCCATCAGACGGCTGAGGTTTTTCAAATTGTTTGGCCACCAGGATAAACGGAACAGGGTTTGTGGAATGTTCTTTGTCGATCGTCCCTGATTTAATATCAACCAACTCTTCCACGTTGCCATGGTCTGCGGTAATGATCAAACAAGCATCCTCTTCCAGACAAGCATTGGCTATCATATGAATGCAATCATCAATGACCTTAACCGCTTCAATTGATGCCGCCATGTTCCCGGTATGCCCGACCATGTCAGGGTTTGCAAAGTTGGCTAATATGAAACTGTAGTTGCCACTCAATTTGCCGACAATATACTCAGTAACCTTCTTGGCCGACATTTCCGGAACGTCTGCGTAATTTTGGTAATTGGAAGCTGGGGACGTTACAATTTCCCGCTCTTCACCGGGATAAGGATTTATGTTTCCGCCGTTGAAGAACACTGAAACATGGGCGTACTTTTCACTTTCAGCCACATGGAATTGTCTTAGCCCATTTTTGCTGATCACCTCAGCAAAACCATTTCTTATTTCAACCTGCTCAAACGCCACTTTTACAAGCAAATCATCCGCATATTCGGTCATTGTCACTACCTGCAGATTCTTAAACTGCTTGACCGGCTTTGAAAACTTATTGAATCCTTTTGCGGCAAATGCCCGGGTAATCTGAAGCGCGCGGTCAGAACGGAAATTGAACATGATCATCGCATCATTGTCGGAAATTTTAGCCGCCTGGCCGTTTGGCTGTCTGATAATCGTTGGCGGAACCATTTCATCGTAGATATGCTGGCTGTAATAGTCGCGAATGGCGTTTTCAGCGGTATCAAATTCGTTTCCTTCACCATAAACCATAGCCCGATATGCCTGCTCAGTCAGGTTCCAGTGCTCAGCGCGGTCCATTGCGTAAAACCGCCCGACAATAGTGGCAATACTGCCCGTGCCAACCTGCTTGATTTTCGCGTTTAATTTCTCCAAGGATTCCAAAGCGATTTGCGGCGGCGTGTCGCGGCCGTCCAAAAACATGTGTACGTAAACTTTTTGAAGGCCATTTTCTGCGGCCAAACCCAAAAGCGCGTACAAGTGCTCGTCATAACTATGCACACCACCCGGACTGCACAGACCAACAAGGTGTAAGGCAGAATTATTTTCCTTAACATGGTTGACTGCTTCCAGAAATGCCGGGTTGTTGAAGAAACTCCTGTCTTCAATGGCTGTGGTGATGCGGGATAAATCCTGGCCAACAATTCTCCCAGCACCCAGGTTCAAATGACCGACTTCCGAGTTGCCCATTTCGCTCCACGGCAAACCCACTGACGGACCTGACGCCTGCAAAACAGTTGACGGGTAATGGTCAACCAAAGTGTTCATCTTGATCGGATTTGCTGCGGCAACGGCATTTCCATGCGTAGGAGTTGCAATCCCAAATCCATCCAACACAATCAAAACTAATTTTTTATAGGGTTTAAAATCCATTTATTTATCCAAAACTTTTATTGCTGGGAGTGATTTTCCTGACATATACTCGAGCATTGCGCCGCCGCCGGTGGATACATGGTCTATATACTCTCCAACCTTGGCGCGGGTGATAATTTCAAGGCTTTCTCCGCCACCGACCACCCCGAATGCCGAACCCTTGGTGTGGATGGCAAAAGCCTGGGCGATCCCCATGCTCCCGAATGAAAATTTTTGTTTTTCAATCAAACCCATGGGCCCGTTCCATATCAATGTCTTAGCTGACTTAATATGCTTTGAAAAATCCTGAATTGTTTGCGGGCCGATATCATAAATGCATTCTTCAGGCTTAACCTTTTCCGGCGTCACGGCTCTGGACTGCGAATCTTCGGTTCTGGCCACCACCACGTCAATCGGCAAAACTATTTTTGATTTGTAATGTCTGAGCAGTTCTTTTGCCAGAGGAATTTCTGCAGCTTTGGAATGGCCAATTTCATAACCTTTGGCTTTCAGAAAGCTGTTTGCGATTGCCCCGCCAATCAAAATTTTTTCGGCTTTTCCCGCCAGGTTATTTATGGTCTCGATCTTGTCTGAAATCTTTGCTCCGCCCATGATTATGATTAGGGGCAGGGCTGGCTTTTTTATGGCTTTATTTAGCGCGTTGATTTCCGCCATCAGAGACACTCCTGCGTAAGCGGAAATTTTCTGGGCGATTCCCACCATGGAAGCGGTTTTCCTGTGGCTTACGGAAAAGGCATCGTTGACGTAAACGTCCCCAAACTTTTCCAGCACTTTCACAAAACTGGTGTCGTTGTTGTCTTCACCTGGATAGAACCGCAAATTTTCCAAAAAAAGTATATCACCGCCAGCCAATTTCTTTGTCAGGTCTGAATAATCTTTTGCCGTAATATCTTCTGACAAAAAATAGATGTGGTTAGACACCTTGTAGTCGGGCAACGAATCCTTAATCCTCACTATCTTTCTGCCCAAAAGCGCCGCTAACTGTTCTGCTGCAGGAAACAGGCTTTTTTCAGCAAGCCATTTCCCTTCTGGCCTACCAAGATGCGAGATGATGATAATTTTAGCCTGTTGCTTTACTAAATAGTTGATTGTAGAGAGCGAAGATTTGATCCTGGTATCATCTGATACTTTATAAGCTCCAGATTTATCCTGGGTCAAAGGTACATCAAAACCAACCCGCAACAAAACCCGTCTCCCTTTGAGTTTTACTGAAGTGATAGGTTTGATCATGCAAAACTAATTCTTCCCGATCGCAATAGCCTGTTCAACAAAACGGTTTGAATAGCCAAACTCATTGTCGTACCAGGCCACTACTTTTACTAAATCGCCGTCCACAACTTGCGTTAGGCTCAAATCCACTATTGATGAGTGAGGGTTGCCAATGATGTCTGAGGAAACAATCGGCTCATTGGTGACTTCCAGGACATGCTCCCACATCGGGTGCCGAGCCGCTTCAATAAACGCCTTATTAACTTCTTCCACTGTTGTCTTTTTGCCCAAAACCAGGCTGAAATCCGATAACGATCCGCATGGTGTCGGGACGCGGTACGCTGCGCCACCAAGCAATTCCTTTAATTCAGGAATAGCCTCAGTGGTGGCAATGGTTGCGCCAGTGCTGGTCGGAATGATGTTGGCTGCTGCCGCGCGGGCACGTCTCAAATCATTGGATTTTCCTCCAGGCGGCGGCCCGTCAACAAGGTTTTGTTCAGCGGTGTATGAGTGTATGGTGGACATAAGCATCTTTTTTATCCCAAATTTCGAGTGCATAACCGCAATCACAGGAGAGATGCAGTTGGTCGTGCAGGATGCATTGGAGATGATGTTTTGCTTTGCGTCGTACTTGTCATGGTTTACGCCAATGATGTAAGTCGGCGTAAGCCCCTTGTCCTTGGCTGGCGCTGAAATGATGACTTTTCGGGCTCCGGCCATAAGGTGCGCTCCAGCCTTCTCTGAATCAGTAAACCTGCCTGTAGATTCAAGCACCACATCCACTGCCAAGTCGCGCCAAGGCAACATTGCAGGATCTTTTTCCGCAAAGATAGGTATTTTTTTGCCGTCTACAATCAAAGTCCCGACTGAAGAAACTGTTGAGTTGGCTTTTTCCGGGCGATCACTGGTTTCTACTTTTTTCCCATACACGCCGTACACAGTATCGAATTTCAACAGGTGCGCCAAAACATGAGGCTCAGTTAAGTCGTTGATAGCCACTATTTCAAGCTCTGGCTTTTCCAGAGCAATTTTAAAAGCTTGTCGTCCGATTCGGCCGAAGCCGTTTATTGCGACTCTGATCTTCTCCATGTTATTTGATCTCGTAAATTAGCAAGGCAACAAACATTGCCCAAACCAGGAAAATAGCAAACTCTTTGTCATCCTTGAACATCAGATGCTTGTGCAGCCATTTTTCCAAATGAAATTCCTTGTGAGCCCAGTGTTTTTTCTTCATTTGTTTTTGTTTATTTTATTAATATTTTTTGTATAAACGCACAATTTAGCCTGATTTTCAGGCTTTTCCGTTGGTTTTCAGCAATTTTATCTTTGTTTCAGCCATTATCTGAAGAGCTTCCGTAGCTGGAGCCAAAATTTTCCTCGGATCATAAATCTGAGGATTCTTATTTAAATTATCCCTTAAAGCTTTATTAAATGCAACCCTTAAATCCGTATCAATGTTGAAAACCGCAACGCCGTGCCTGATAGCCGCTCGCATTTGAGGATCAGGCACACCTGAAGCACCATGCAAAACCAGCGGAATTTTGACTTTTTTGTTGATGGCGGCCAATCTTTTCACATCAATATGCTCTTTTAAGGTAGAAAGTATTTTCTGGACTTTTGGGTTTACGGGAATTCCATGCATGGAACCTACAGCCACTGCCAAGGTATCAACTCCGGTTTCAGCCACAAAACTTGCAGCCTCATTAGGGTCAGTCATCAAATCCTCCCCTGATTTCACTTCCTGCCAATCTTCGTTGCCCAAGAGTCTCCCAATTTCCGCCTGCACCCAGACCCCATGCTTGTGCGCATAATCAACAACCTTCCTGGTCAGTCTTACATTTTCCTTGTACTCCATCCCCGAAGCATCAATCATGACTGAACTATAACCGATGTCAATCAGCTTTTTGATCAAATTAAAATCCTTACAGTGGTCCTGATGCAGCGCAATTGGCACGCTTGCCTTCTTAGCCATTGTCTTTATCAAACCTGCTATTTCCTCCAGACCCGCATATTCAATTGAGCCAACAGAGGTTTGGACGATTACAGGAGCTTTTTGATTTTCCGCCGCACGAATAATTCCCGCAGTTGTTTCCAAATTCTGCGTGTTAAAAGCAGGAACCGCATACTTACCCACTATCTGTTTTTTAATCAGCTTGTTGATGTGTACTAACATTTCTGTTTATCCGTTTAATTTTTCTACCAAATACCTGACCACTAGAGTGTAGCTTGCGATTGAGATTGTTAAAGCCACAACCATTCTTATAATCGCACTTCTAAAACCTTTAAAATTGGCGAGCAAAAACATTGAAACCACAAACACCGGAACCGTAAAGAACAAATAATTGCCTATAAAAATATTTCTGAGAATCTCATAATTGGACTTGTCGCCGAAATCTATCCAGCCTAAAATAAAAATCAAAGCAAAAAACAACAAAACATTGGCCAAAGAAAGGGGCAAAGCCAAGACCCGCATCAGAACTGTACTCCTGTCTTCATTATCTCCAGAATGCCGGGGAGTTTATCGCCGGTCTTAGGCGTACAAAGCGCATAAATTATCTTGAATTGACAATCATGTGTCTTTTTTGTGGTTGTCTTCAAGCCTCTAAAAAATATGACTGCAAAAACCAAGACTAAAAAGATAATCAACCGGTTTCTGTTTTTCTTTCGCATGTACATATGTTTTATCAGCTCAAAGTGTTATATATCCCCACAACAACCAGGCAAGCTATAAGAGCAAAAAACACCATGCTCAACAGCGCAAAGAATGTGCGGTTGGCGTGATGGTGTCTGCCGTATGCGTGTTTTTGCCTGTAAACGTGTTTTTCCATATTAGTTTATGTATTTCTCCATCAGGTCTCTGATGGTTTTAAAAACACCTGTATTCTCATTTAGTTCGAATTCACAGCTTGGCAATGTTTCCGCGTCCGTATTGTTCACGTCATAAAACATATAAACGCTCTCCTGCCCGTCAAAAGCTATTGGACAGGTGCCAGTAAACTCTGTGGATTTAATTTCGTCAAAATCCAGGCTGGCAATTTGGGTTTTCAGGCGGGACAGCTCCGTAGACGTGAGAGTACCTGTTTTTTCTGCATCATTTATGATGTTCCCTTCCTGGGTGATGGTTGTCCAATCTTCGCACATCATTCCAGTCATGCATAAGCCCCCGTATCTTCTGACGGAAACGAGATTGGCTGTGTAATCAATCTCTTCCCAGCTTTCCGGGACATCACAAGGCGTCGGGAAACGCCTTATTTCACCTGTCTGGCCGTGCCTGGCCCAAGCTATGACCTGGATACAGGCTGACGGATTGCCGTTGTTCTGGTTTTGGTTGTTGTGAGTAATAGCCGGCAATTCGATTTTGAAATTATCCATCTGCCACCAGAAAACAACTGAAAGTATGGCCAGTAAAAACAACACCAGAATTGAAGAGGCTAAATAGTGGTGCCTGTTCAGCCAATGCCTGCCAAAATCATCATGATGCGGAATCATGGAATTAGGGTCCTGGTCTGGGTGGGAGTAGTAGTTTTTCTTGGCCATTTATTTCAATTTTATTTTTTAGGCAGACTTAGGCTGGCTTAACCAGATTTGCAGGGACTTCCCCTTTCAACGCAGCCACAATGTTTTCTGCGGCAACCTTGCTCATATTGTCTCTGGTTTCTACTGTCGCGGAAGCTGTGTGCGGTGTGATGACGATATTTTCAAGATCTGCCAGGCCAGGGGTCAACTGCGGCTCATTTTCCCAAACATCAATCCCAGCCGCGAAGATATCGCCGTTTTTTAAGGCATTAAGCAAAGCCACCTCATCCACCACAGGTCCGCGCGCAGTATTAACCAAAACCGCGGTCTTTTTCATCATGTCAAACTGGTGGGCTGAGATAAGGTGCTTAGTAGTTGGCAAAAGGGGCACGTGAATGGAAATAAAATCGGAATTTTTTAAAAGCTCATCCAGTGTTGAGTGCTTGGACCCGATTTCAGCATCCAATTCCGTATTTGGTTGAGGATTAGTGTATAAAACTTTCATGCCAAAACCCTTAGCAGCACGTCTGGCCAATGCCCCACCTATCCTGCCCATGCCAATCACTCCAAGCGTTTTGCCATAAACATCCTGTCCGAGCAGTAGGAAAGGCTGCCACCCCTTGTACTTTCCTGCACGGGAGAACCGATCTGATTCCACTACTCTGTGCGCAGCTGCCAGCATCAAAGCCATTGCATGATCAGCAACTGCGTCTGTCAGAACGTCCGGGGTATTCGTCACTAAAATATTCCTCTTTGCCGCTTCCTCCAAATTGATGTTGTCATAGCCGACTGCATAGTTGGCCACAACCTTAAGCTGTGGGCCAGCCGCATCCATGACTTCCCCGTCAATTTTGTCCACCAGCTGTGACAAAATCGCGTCTGCGCCTTGAATATGTCCAATCAGCTCTTCACGGGACAATGGCCGGTCAAGCTGAGAGACTTCAACATCCAGATGATTGGCTTTTAATACATCAATACCTGCCTGAGGAACACCCCTTGTGACGAATACTTTCATTTTTGTTTCCTAATTTTAATGTTGTTGAAGATGAAATCAATTTTTGACGCCAGTATTTCTGTGCTTAACGGCGAAGGGTTGATTTTACTCATGTCTACCTTAAAAACTCCTTCAATATTTGCGTATGGGAGTGCAGGGCCAATAATACTCAGAAAATACTTGTCTAGGGGAATAATAATAACTTTTCTGTACATATCTTGTGCAAAATACCCTCCAGAAATGTAAAATTCAAGGCCCTCTTGACCATCAATGATCGCCTTACTTACTCCGTGCTCAGGTGCAAAGGCTATAACACTGGTCGAGTTTTTTAGTTTTTCATACTCACTATTAACAGCAATACCAATAGCAGGATTAATTCTATTATATCCTAGTGTTTCTATAGTAACATCAGAAACAAATGTTTCGCCCATAAAAGACCTTAGATTTATATGCTTCAAAAAATCCCTTCCCCCATTCATCAGGTCTATTGCTTCGTTCAACCTAACATCTCCAGGATAGGTAATGGAAACACCCGATTCATCATGTACATAGGATATAGGTTCCAAAATCCTAGGAGTTTCTTTGAATGACTCCACTATCTTTCTAAAGTATGATATTGCTTCCTTTTCATGATTCTTATCATAGTATATTGTGAAGCTATACTCAGGTGTTTCTGGTATTGGGAAAATGTCGGAATTGCTCTTCAGAATGGCCATTTTCGTAGGAAAACCGGGATTTTCCTGACCATTAAGCAACATATCATTAGTGGTGAATTCCAAAGATTGGTTATTCAACCTGACTTTATGTTTACCAGTTTCTCTTAATTCACCGAGTCCTCCACGAGTAATGACAAACCTGAATTTTTTCTCCGAATCGGAAACATCCTCAAAATAGTACGGATCCTTTAGTGGGTAAACAGCCCAAGCGGCTGGATAGCTAAATTGAAATCCGAGTTTTTCATGGGAAAATGTCTTATATTCTTCCCCTGTACTAAATTCATAATAAGCAATACCCACCGCTATTACCAGTATAACCAATATCAAGACCCAACTTTTTTTTCGGAGAGAACCAAACATTACTTAAATTCCTTCGGCCTGAACTTAGGGTTCTTTTTCATGAATGATTCCATCTGTTTCCTGGTCTGCAAGCCTTTGTGCGGTCCTACGTGCAATACCACGTTGCCACCATTGATTGTGCCCCAAACCATAGCTTCTTCAATCGACTTTCCGTGAATAATGGCAGCTGTAAATCCAGTTCCGTAAGCATCGCCGGCACCCGTAGCTTCAATCCTTGGCCCAGGATATTCCCGGATAAACCAAATCTTTTTTCCATCTGAGGCGTAAGAACCTTCCCTGCCGTCTGTAATCACGGCAATCGGGGCGCCAAGCTTGTGCATGGCTTTCATCAGCTTAGGGATGTCTCGGGTTTTTTGTTCAGTCACCAATGCCGCCTCTTCCCTGTTCAGGAACAAAATTTCGGTGCGCTTGTAAATTTCTGCCAGTTTCTTGGCTCCCATGCGCATCTGGAAAGTTCCTGGATTGAAAGAAACCTTGATGTGCGGATTCTTTTTCAGGAAAGTAGCAAAATCCTTGTGGAATTTTTCAGTGCCTGCTCCTAGGGATGAGAAATAAATCCAATCAGTATCCAGTTTAGTCGGCATGCTGTAGTCGAACTTGTGGTGTTTTAGCAAAATTGTTCGCTCGCCCTGAAAAACCAGGACAATGTGAAAATTTGTTTCCACATTCTTATTTACATGCACGTACTTGGTGTCAATACCTTCCGCCTTCAGCGCGTTGATGATAATTTTTCCGTTTGCATCAGCGCCTAAAGCAGAAACAAAAGCATTTTTTAGCCCCAATCGAGCAGATCCTACCGCATTGTTTGTGGAATTGCCTGCCGGCAGAGTGGTTAAATTCTCATATGGGATTTTATCAGCGTAGGTTAGGCAGAGTTGGCAATCGGTTTTATCCAAATTGCAGTGAACGGACGCTTCGTGAAGTTCAACAAAAGCATCGATGGTGGTGTCTCCAATGGAAACAATGTCATATTTAGCCATTTTTCAGTTTGTTTCTTAGGATTAATTGCTTTGATTTACTTATGAATTATAAAAGCTATACCATATAAAAGCAAATGCTTTGCAAATTATCCACAACGACACTCTTGTGCAAATATTTGGTAACTTTTATTGTAATTTCTTGGGCCCAGAGCGGTTCCTCAGGTCCAGGCCATTGACCAACAATGAGAAGCTTGGTAAAACACTACCTGACAAGTACGCGCGTTTGAACCGTCCACAAAAACACCGGTTACCCGGTGTTTTTGGTTATTTTCTTTTGATGACTTTCTTTACGGCTTTATAGACTGCCGCAGAATCCATTCCCCATTTTGCTATCAGTTCATTAGGTTCCCCTGACTCTCCAAAATGATCTGGCATGCCCACATACTCTTGGGGCACAGGATAATTTCTGGACAAAACTTCAGCCACGGCTGAACCGACACCCCCGGTAACCTGATGCTCTTCCGCAGAAACCACACAGCCGGTTTTTTTCGCAGAAGCAATGACGGTTTTTTCATCCATTGGCTTTACTGAACCCACGTTTATGACTTCGCACTCAATTCCCTCCTGGGAGAGTTTTTCCGCGGCTTGCAAGGCGTAATAGACTTGCGGTCCGGCGGCAGTGATTGTGCAATCAGAACCGGTTCTGAATACCTGAGCTTTACCGATTTCAAATGGCGTATTTTCCGTTGTGAATTGCGGGGTTTTTTCGCGGGCCAGCCTGATATAAA
Organism: uncultured Candidatus Saccharibacteria bacterium; assembly: GCA_964605735.1. Lineage (GTDB taxonomy): Bacteria > Patescibacteriota > Doudnabacteria > UBA920 > O2-02-FULL-48-8 > DASPNG01. The sequence goes on from CAZSDS010000001.1 coordinate 350,322, forward strand.
CCGGTCCATGAATCTTGCCGGCGGCAATGGTCATTTTTCTGGCTTCAATGGCGTCGCAAGGCACGAGAACAATCATTCTTGGCAATACTCGCGAAATTGCAATGTCTTCCATGGCTTGATGTGTTGCTCCGTCCGGTCCCACGGAAATCCCGGCGTGCGAACCGATTACCTTTACGTTGTTGCCGGAATAGCACACAGAAACCCTGATCTGGTCCCAACTGCGTCCAGGTGAGAAAGTTGCATAAGAAGTGCAAAAAGCGACCTTTCCTTCATGAGCCATGCCAGCGGCAATCCCAACCATGTTCTGCTCAGCCACCCCTACCTCCACATATCGCTCAGGAAACTGGTTTGCAAAATCAGACATCATGGTTGAACCAGTCAAATCACAACAAAGTCCAACTACATTTGGGTCTTCTTTGCCAAGAATTACAAGTCCTTCTCCAAAACCTTTCCGGATCGGCACTTGTTCAATCTGATCCGTGAACATGTCAGGAGAAAGTTCCATTATTGATTTGGTTTTTCTGGTTTTCTTTGCCATTTATTCATGCTCTCCTCTGATTCTTCCGCCAAGTGTCCTTAATTCCTCAAGCGCTTTTTTGGCCTGCTCGCCTTTTTTAGGCGCACCCGGAACATCTGATGCATCCGGCGGCACTCCATGCCATTCGTATCTGTATTCCATAAAATCAACGCCTTTGCCCGGAATAGTATGCGCTATTATCATAGTCGGATTTTCGTAAATGGCTTTGGCTTTGTTGCAGGCATCAATAATCTCCCTCATATTGTGCCCGTCAACGTTGATCACAGTCCAGCCAAAAGACTCCCACTTTTCACGATACGGTTCCAGCGGCATAACATCTTCAGTGTAACCATCTATCTGAATATTGTTTCGGTCAACAATAGCAGTAAGATTTCGCAAATTATTTTTTCCGGCGAACATTGCCGCTTCCCAAACCTGTCCTTCCTGGGTCTCACCATCACCCATGACGCAATACACTCGCCATGATTTTTTATCCACTTTCAAACCGGTATATGCCATGCCCACTGCCTGTGATATTCCCTGGCCAAGCGGTCCGGAAGAATTCTCAACTCCCGGCAAAACTTCATTATGCGGATGCCCGTGCAATCTTGTGCCAAGCTTGCGCAAAGTAGCCAATTCTTGTATCGGGAAAAATCCGGCATGCGCTAAAGTTGCATACCAGACAGGGCAGATATGCCCAGCAGACAAAACAAATCTGTCTCTGTTAGGCATTTCAGGGTTTTTTGGGTCGTAATTCATGATGCCGCCAAAGTATAAGGCTGTAAACACGTCAGCCATGCCCAACGGCCCGGCACTGTGGCCGGACTTGGCCGCAACAAGCATCTTGATGATGTCTTGTCTGATTTCGTTTGCTTTTGTTTCTAGTTCTCTAATGTTCATGTGATAAATTCGGAAATAATGTTAGCGATGTAATAAGAAATTATCCAGGAAAACGGGAATATGCTTAATACTGATGAACCAATTAGTGATCTTCTCCAAAAAATTTTATGAATTGGAACAAGGGAATATATCAGCAAGCCTGTTAACCCGAGAATTGTTCCAATCACTGTCAATGCATGCGTGGAAACATCACGATCCCCTTTTGATAATGCAGTGAACAGGGACATGTCCAAAAGTACTCCTGCCTGCACTATTATCATGAACAAAGGTAAAATTCGTTCTCTGTTTCTCATTTGTCAGTTTATTTCTGCGACCAATTCCTCAATTGCCTGTTTTGGATGCTCAGCTTTGACTATTGCTGAACCGGCAATTATCCAATCTGCTCCGGCTTCTGCTATTTGTTTCGCTGTCCCGATTTTTGCGCCTCCATCTACGCAAATTATTACACTTTTCATGAGTTTTTTCAATTCTCTGATCTTGTCCAGAGTTTCATATTCAAACGGCCTGCCCTGAGCGCCAGGATGCACACCCATCAGCTGAATCATATCAACGCGTTTGAGAAACAAAGCAATCTGATACGGCTTGGTTTCCGGATTTATGGCCAATCCAACTTTCAACCCAAGTTTGCGCGCTGCATCGATGACATCATCAATGTCGGTTTTCAGATGAAAAGCCTCATAGTGAATAATCACCCATTTGAAACCGAGCACTTTACAGTGGCTGAAATACTGGTCCGGTTCATAGGTCATAAAATGTGCCATCAGCTCAAACGGGGCATTCGTCATTTTTGGCAGATCATCAGGCATAACGGTTTTGTTGGGCAGAAACTCGCCATCAACGAAATCTATATGCATTTTTTTGAAATAGTGCCCCAATGCAAAAAGTTCCGCATATTTCTTGCGGAAATCTGAGATATCATTGGTTAAAATTGCCGGGATAATTTCTGCCATGGATTAGTAGTTATACCAATCACCAGGATCTATGTCCTGCTTAACGTCATTATTATTAATTTCTACCACGATTGGCGCATGAGATTCGCATTTCACGTTTAACCCACACGTAACAAACTCCGAATAATAAGCACTCATACCTCTACCAATCGCATAAACATAATACTTGCCTGTCGGGACTTCAACCTCGTAATCAGCTTGGTTGTAAGCTGTTTCAATACAAATCTTTTCCTCGGAAATCAAATTGTCAGCACAAATAGTCATTGGCGGTATTCCCTCGCTTGGATATGACAATTTGCCTTTAATAACACCCTTGCCTTGTGTTGGGACTTGATTCACTTGTTCCCACCCCTCCGGCACATCACACGGCGTTGGAAATTCCTTAACTTCCCCAGTTTCTGGATTCCGAGCAGAAGTTATCACCTGAATACAAACACGCGCCTCTTCCGGGCCTGAATATTCCAGCTGATAGATGAACGCCACAGCCAGCAAAAAAGCAAAAGCTAAAAACGCATAACCCCACAGGTAATGACTGGCAAACCAATTCGGTTTATTGTCTGGCGGCTGCACTTGCGGCAACTGCGTGTTCATGCGGTTCATCATCAGAGATTTATGTCGATCTTTTTTACTTTATCGATTCGCCTCTTAAAACGCGGCTCAGAATTAAACGGAGTGGTCAAAAATGTATGCACAATTTTCTTGGCATTATCAATGGTCAGATAATCCGACGGCAAGCACAAAATATTTGCGTCATCATCATTTCGGGCGGCCTGCGCAGACTGCTCATTCCAGGCTAAAGCTGCGCGCGCACCTTTTGCCTTGTTTGCCACAATGCACACTCCCTGCCCTGACCGGCAAACCAAGATCCCAAAAGTGTACGGCTCACTGCCAACCTTTGTGGCCACAGGCCAGGCGTAGTCCGGGTAATCGTCGTCGCTTTTATAGTCAAAAGCCCCCAGATCCTTTGGTTCAAAATGCCATTCCCTCAGCCACTTTATGACTTCATTTTTCAGTTTTATCCCTCCATGGTCAGCGCCTAGATATACTGTCATGTTTTTCTGTGAATTGATTCCCTTGCAAATTCCTTCATTATCTCCCAAAAATTTTCAGCATCCAAAGAAGCCCCGCCCACAAGCGCCCCGTCAATCTCCGGAAATGAAGCGAACTCATGGACATTTGCTTTGTTTACAGTCCCGCCGTAAAGAATTTTCATATGCGCGGCGTGTCCTTTACCAACTTTTTTCGCGAGCAGATTTCTTATATGGCTAATCAATTGCGCAGCATGCTCGCCGGTTGCGGGGAATGAATTCTTCATGGTGGAAATGGCCCAGAACGGCTCATATGCAAAAACTATTTTACCTATCTGGTCGCGGTTAAACCCCTTAACCGCCGCATTGAACTGTTTGTTAACAACTTTCTTCATGTCCTGCATTTTGGCCTTTTCCTCGCCACCCAGGCAAATCACCGGACGGATGTGGTGCTTCAAAATTGCCGCAACTTTACGATTAACATCCTTATCAGTTTCCCCAAAATACAGGCGGCGCTCTGAATGGCCAAGAATGACATATTCCACTCCCCGCCCTTTCAGTTGGGCAGCGGAAATTTCTCCAGTAAACGCCCCAGCCTCAGCCCAAGCCACATTTTGCGCACCCAGCTTAACTTGATGCACATGGTGATAGAACGGAGCCAGAAAAATTGCCGGAGGGCAAATTACCACCTCTGCGTGCGAGTTCACTGAGTACATGCGATGCTCTACAGCCAAAAGCAGGGCACGGGCCTGCTCCATTGTTTCCGGATTCATTTTCCAATTGGCTATGATGAGCTTTTTCATTTTATTTTGTCTTTTTTTCGTGGTCCATGGGCAGACGCAACAGATCTGCGGCAGTCTCAGGCATGATCGTGTTCACGTAAACGTCAGACCCAAGTTCGAATCCGCCCCAAACATTAAGTCTTGGTAGGATCTCCAGATGCCAGTGGTAGCTGTTCAAATCATACCTGGTCATGACCCGGTGTGAAATCGGCAAAGTGTGGATGTAGTAATTATACGCCGGATTATTCAATTTGTAATATAGTTTTTGCAATGTCTGCTTTAAAACACGGCCCAGCGCCTTGCGCTCCTCATCCGTAACTTCAGTAAAATTGGCCATATGCCGCTTTGGAATGATGCGCAAAGCGTAGGGCACTCGAGCCGCAAACGGACAAAAAACCAAAAAGTCCTCATCATCAATTACCACACGTTCTTTGTCAGACAACTCTTTCATGATCATTTGGCAGTACACACATGATCCATTCTGCTGATAGTACATATAACTGCCAGTCACTTCCTCATGCAGATGTTCCGGGACAAAAGGAGTGGCAAAAATCTGGGAATGGGGATGGAGTAAAGAAGCGCCGCCAGCTTTCCCGTGGTTTTGTAAAATATGGATATAACGAACCTCCGGATGGCCGCTTAACTCTTTTATGCGTTGTTGATAGCTAAACAGGTTGGCATCCATGATATCATCGGACAAAAAGCCTGTCAGGACATTGTGCTCACGCGTGATAATCACCTCATGGTCACCGATCCCCTCCCTGACATTGTAAAAATCCGTTTTCTTCCTTCCTCCGGCATGCCCCAAAGCCTCAAACTTATTTGGAATTACCCGGACCTTCCAGTCCTTCCCTTCAGGGAACGAGATAATTTCCAAATTGTAACCTTCATTACCTGGGCAAAATACGCACTTTGAATCACAGACAGGCAATCCTGCAGGATCTGGACTGGCCGGCTCTTGCCCGAAGTCCTCCGGTCGTTTGCTCCTGTTTGGGGCAAACAGAACCCAGTGATGGGATACTATATCTTGTCTAAATTCGCTCAATCTTTTGTGTAAATTTGAATGTTTCCACTATCTTGCTGAACATCGAGCCCTTGCCTCGTAAAACCAACAACCTGTCGCCCTCTTTGACCAAAATTATTTCTTCCGGCTGTTCTGTCCCCTGGGAAATCATTGTTGCGTTTAATCCGCCAACTCTGACCTGTCTTTCCTCTGTTCTGAACAAAGACTCCTTGACTGCACGCTCCTCAGATTCAGGATACAAACTGACCTTAAAGTATTCATTTACGTCCGTAGGACTGACAAAACTGATAGTATTCCCGGCTTCCGATTCCAGCCCCCAATTTTTTGGATATTTAAAGGAAAAACCTGACGGATGGTTAAACGAAGCCCAGGTGCGCGTACCCGTGGTTTCAGCCATCTGGTTCTGAAAATATATTTCGCTGATCTGAATCTGGGCGATCAAAGCCGAGCACACCAAAACAGCGATGGCGATCGTCCAGACCAACCAGCGATTATCGTGAATTTTTATTTTATGCGGATGCCTCCACTTTGTTTTTCTTTTTGCCATTTTTGTTTCCGATTAATTTGTTTTTAAGTTTTTTTATCCAGGTACTGCTGGAGAAGTATTGCGGCGGCAATGTTATCCTTTATGCTTCTTTGATCCTTCTCTTTTATTTGTTGTTCCTGCAGAGACTTGCCAGAAGCAACACTGGAGAATCTTTCGTCCACGTATTCAACCTTAAGTCCGGTTTTTTTGTTCAGTTCTTCGCCAAACTGCTGGGCTTTCTTCGCCGACTCACCCATTTCTCCCTGCAAGGATAAAGGCAACCCTATGATAATCTTTTCGATTTCATACTCTCCCGCCAGTTTCTGGATTTCTGACACAGCAACTTTTGTCTCAAGTGTATGCTGAAGGGGAAAAGCTAATTTTTGCTCCTCATCAGTCATGGCCACGCCAACTCTGACCGTCCCCCAATCAACGCTCATTAATCTGCTCATTTATTATTGTGTTTCGCCTAAGGTCACAGCGACTTCTTTTTCGCTTCCGCCGCTTAAAATCTTCATCCGAACGGTGTCACCTGGGCTGTAATTTTTCAAAATACCCGCCAAGCTGTGGTCTTTGTTAACCCGCTGTCCATTTATCTCCAAAATTATGTCATTCTCTTTGATACCCGCTTTGGAAGCGGCGGAATTTGCCACAACAGCCGGCTGGTTGCCGCTGGCCACCACCCAAGCTCCATAATTCACGCTTAAATTACTTTCCTCTTTGATGGCATCATTAACCAGAACATACCTTACCCCCAAAAACGGCTTAACAATCTTTCCAAATTTCTCAAAGCTGGCCAGATCAAGTTTCAAATCGTTCACTGGAATGGCAAAACCAACAAGCTGGCCCTGAGCGTCAATTGCCGTGTTAATGCCTATCACAGAACCGCCAATATCAAGGAGCGGTCCGCCCGAATTGCCTGGGTTAATGGCGGCATCAGTCTGGATTACACCCTCCAATTGTTCTGAACCACTACTGCCTGTTGCCGTAATTGTCCTTCCAATTCCTGAAACAACACCTGTGGTTACGGTGTTCTGGTACTGAGCCAGGGAATTTCCAATTGCAATGACGCGCTGTCCGATTTCAAGTTTGGAAGAATCGCCCAGCGGCAAAGTTGGGAAGCCGGAACCCTCAATCTTGACCAAAGCCAGATCATTTACAGGATCACGGGACAGGACTTTAGCGTCATGGGTTTTCCCGTCTGTGGTCAAAACAGTGTAGCTGGCTTCTTCGTCGCTGACCACGTGTTTATTTGTAACAATCAAGCCCTCCGCCGTGATAAGAAATCCGGTTCCGCCGCCAACCTGCTGGATGTTGGGCGAAGAATCGTTATTGCGGGAATTAAAGAAAGGGTCAAAGCTGAACGGCCCAAAATCAAATGGAGATGAAGAATACCCCGGAATCTTGTTGAGGTCTTTTGAAACAATGATCGAAACCACGGCTGGAGAGGCGCGCTTCACTACATCTATCACTGCAGATTGCTCATCAACCTGAACTGTTTTAATTTCATCAAGATCCCCGCTCAGGCGGTTTCCCCTGTCATAAAGAGGAGCCAGATAAACTGAGCCAATCACACTGCCGCCCATGCCAAAAATAAAGCTCAGCAAAATCACTATCGTGAGCATTTTAGACCTTTCTTGTCTGTGGACAAGGTCTCCGGTCAAACTTTTTTCTTGTATATTGGTATTTTTTTCTTCGGAATTTGATCCCATATATGCCTCCAATTACCCATTAATTATAACACAAACTAATCACCCAAACCAAATTTTTTCTTGGCGGTTAACAAACTAAGTTGTTGTGATAATTTCACAACCGGCCTTAGTCACAAGTACAGTATGTTCAAAATGAGCCGAAGGAAGTCCGTCATATGTTCGGACAGTCCAGCCGTCCCGGTCAAAAATTATACGCCCTTTACCCATATTAACCATTGGTTCAATGGCAATAACCAATCCTTCTTGCACCTGCGGTCCTGTTCCGGGAATGCCAAAGCACGGGACATCTGGTTCTTCGTGGACGCTATTGCCAACGCCGTGCCCCACCAATTCTCTAACAACCTGAAATCCGTAATATTTCACGGTACTTTCAATGGCATGTCCGATGTTCCCTGTGAATGCCCCTGCTTTCACCACCTTCAGGGCGTTTTCCAGGCTTAACTTGGTCACATCAATCAAATTCAAATATTTTTTGTCGACTTGCCCGACCGGCACTGTAATTGCCGCGTCAGTGTAAACCCCACGGTACTCCACGCCCAAATCCAAAGAAACAATGTCGCCATTGCGTAAAATTTTGGTTTTTTTGGGTATGCCGTGAACTATTTCGCTGTTTACGGATACGCATAAACTTGCAGGGAAGGGGGTATCTTGCGGCGAAGATTTGTAGTTTTTAAAAGAGGGTGAAGCGCCTCGTCCTTTTATCTCCCGTTCAGCCAACTGGTCAAGGTCATAGGCGGAAATCCCCGGTTCAACCCTGCTTGCGACCAGATTTAAAACTTCGGCCAGAATTTGTCCGCTTTTTTTCAGAGTTTCGAGTTGTTTGTCGTCCTTGATGATCATTGATAAATTTCTGGATATCAGCGGCTACTGCATTGATACTGCGATGGCCGTCCACTGACCTGAGCTTCCCCTGTGATTTAAAGTAATTTAAAGTTTTCGCTACCTGCAACCTATACATATTAATCCTATTTTCGACATATTTCCAGTCCTGGTCGTCGCGCATCCGCTTAAGAGATCTTTTTTTGACTTCAGAGGCGGGAAGGCTGATGCCAATAACCAGATAGTCGCGGTCCCGCTGTTTGAGCAGTTTTGTCAGAAGCTGGGCTTCAGGCTTCAGCCGCGGATTGCCTATGAACAGCAAATCTTCATTTCTTCGTGCGGCCGCAAGCTGTTTTGTGATGAACTCCTTCATCAGTTTAACCGGAGCGGCTTGGCCTTTGCTGAATGTCCTGCGCAAAAGTTCGCCAACGGCGTTTTTTTGTTTGGCCATCTTCCGCCAGTGCTTTCCTGACTCAACAGGACGCATCTTGTATTTTTTTCTCAGTATGAGAGCTTGCGTGTCTTTCCCGGCCGCCGGCGCTCCCAACAGTATCACATCAAATCCTAACTTGGTGGCCATGGTCGAGTTTCTTTAAGATGTCTGCGTGCACTTTTTCTATGCTTTGATCGCCGTTAATGCGAATCAGGCAGTGCTGTCGGTCAAAATAGTCAAGCAGCGGGTACGTCTTTTCATCATACTCCTTGAAACGAATGTCTATCACTTCCGGGTTGTCATCTGCGCGCGAATCAGCCCTTTTCAAAAGCCTTTGCAAAACATGGGATTTAGGCACATCAATGTAAATTGCTTTAACCCGGTCAACCTTGTACTTTGAGATGCCTTCGTCCAAAATTTTTATCTGATGGATATCCCTTGGGAATCCGTCCAGAACCAAACCCTCCGCTTTAGGCAAGCTTTTTAGCTTATCGTGGAAAATTTTTCTGATCCAATCATCCGGGATAATATGGCCTTTATCTATAAATTTTTTAATGTCTTTGGCTCGCTCATCTTTTGCCTTGGAAACTTCCCGCAGGGTTTGCCCCAAACTTAAGTAATTATAGTTTAATATCGGAGCAAGCAATTTCCCCTGCGTGCCCTTTCCGGAACCTGGCGGACCTATCAAAATAAGAAAGTTTTTTATTTTCATCTTCTTTATTATAACAGCTTTCACCGGCAATAAAAATATAAAAACCCCGCTTTGAGAGCGGGGTTTATGGTCTGATTAAAATTCCTCGTAATCTCGCATGACCATTTGCGCCTGGGTTTGTTTGATGACCTCAATCACCACAGAAACCACAATCAGCAAACTGGTTCCGCCCAAAGTCAGAGCCTGCGTTTTGGTGAAATACTGGACGATGTAAGGGAGGACGGCAACTAACCCCAAGAATACGGCGCCAGCCAATGTGATTCGATTCAGAACTTTGTACAGGAACTCTGCGGTCTGACGGCCTGGGCGCAAACCTGGCACAAATCCGCCCTGCTTTTGCACATTATCCGCAATCTCATCAGGGTTGAAGACAATTGCAGTGTAGAAGTATGTGAAAGCGACCACCAAAATGAAGTACATGATGCCGTAGTAAGTCTGGTTCTGGAAGAAGACGTTTATGTCCTGAGCGGCATTCGCAATCCATGGAGTCTTGGCTTGTGAGAAAAAATTTGCGATCAATCCAGGGAAAAGCAAAATGGAAATTGCAAAGATGATTGGAATAACGCCGGCCTGGTTAATGCGCAATGGTAAGTGAGTGTTCACACCTCCATACATTTTGTTGCCGCGCACTCGTTTGGCGTATGACACTGGAATATTGCGCTGGGCTTCCGTAATCAGGACAATGCCGGCAATCACCAGCAGGGACGCAATCAGGAAGCCAATTACCATACCAAGGCTCTGGCCGGCAATCTGCCCGGAGGCATCCGTTATGCTGGTCCAGATCTGCTGGCCGTACTGAGGCAGCTGCGCCACAATACCTGCAAAAATTATCAATGAAATTCCGTTGCCGAGTTTGTATTCTGTAATCAATTCACCAATCCACATCAGGAGCATGGTGCCAGCGGTGACTGACAGCAATGTCACGAACCACTGGAAAGGCGTGAAATCAAGGACAATGCCTGACCCAGAAGTTCTGGAAAGCAGAATGATTGTTCCGTAAGCCTGAATTGCAGCCAAAGGCACAGTCAGGACGCGCATGTACTGGTTGATTTTAGCCCTGCCAGCTTCCCCACCCTCTTTCTGCAGTTCACCCAATTTAGGAATGATGATTGTTAAAAGCTGCATGATAATGGACGCGGTAATATAAGGACCAACACCAAGCATTGCTACGGAAAAATTGCTCAACGCGCCACCAGAAAAAATGTTATACAACCCAAAAAGCTGGTTGCTGTTTAACAAAGCCTGCAAGTTTCCAACTTCCAGGCCTGGGATAGGCACGTGAGCCAGAATTCTGGTGACAACCAGAAGCATGGCAACAATAAAAATCTTATTGCGAAGCTCCTTTACTTTCCAGATTTGAGCTAAACGTGACATATGTATTGATTTAAATTTAAATTAAGCTTTTTTTACTTCAGTTGCAGGTTGGGAAGCCGCAGGTTCGGAGATTTTTCCGCCAGCTTTTTCAATCTTCTCGCGTGCCTGCAGAGATACTTCAATCTTTTCAAAAGTGAAGGATTTTTTGGTTTCACCAATGCCCAAAACTTTTACCGGAGCAAAGGCTGACTTAATCAAGCCTTTGTTAAGCAAAGTCTTTGGGTTAATTGTAGCACCTGATTCGAATTTTTCGGAAATGGTCTTGAGGTTAACTGACTGGGCTTTTGGAGCCAGGCTCTTGAAACCGCGCTTTTTTGGCAACTGGCGGTGAAGCGGCATGTTTCCGCCTTCAAAGCCGACAGGGATTTTGCCGCCGGAGCGGGCCTTTTGCCCTTTGGCGCCCTTCCCGGAAAAAGTTCCATGGCCAGAGCCAACACCGCGTCCGACAACTTTGCGGCGCTTGGTTGCTCCTTTATATGGTCTGAGTGTAGAAAGTTTTAACATAGGATTAAGCTGCTACTTTCTGAGCTGCTGGCTTTGTTGCGGCCTGAGCTCGCGGCTTCATTTTGGACAATGCCATGTAAGTAGCCATGACGTTATTGATCTTGTTTGAAGAGCCGATCATCTTTGAAAGCACATTCTTCACGCCAACCATATCCAACACTTGTCGGATGGCGCCGCCGGCAATAACACCTGTACCCGGCTTAGCTGGCTTCAAGAATACGGTGGCAGATTTAAACTTAAGCTTGATCTCGTGAGGAATGGTGTCGTTTACCAATGGAACGGTAATCATATTCTTTTTAGCTGTGTTGACGGCTTTGTTCATTGCTTCTGAGACGTCTCCGCCTTTGCGCACGCCAATACCGACCCGGCCTTTCTTGTCGCCGATCACAACCAAAGCACGGAATCGCATTCGCTTACCACCGCCGGTCACGCGAGTAACGCGTGCAACTTCAATGGTCTTCTGTTCGAATTCCCTTTTGCCTTGTTCGCCGCGTCCGCCTGGTCGGCGTCCGCGTCTTTGTCCATGTTGTCCTGTTTGTCCTTGAGGTCTCATAAGATTTCCTTAAAACTTCAATCCGGCTTCGCGTGCTGCGTCAGCCAAACTCTTAATGCGGCCGTGATAGCGGTTGCCTCCTCGATCAAAGACAACTTCAGTAATGCCAGCTGATTTCGCTTTTTCTGCAGCCAACTTGCCCACTTGTGCGGCAATGTCGGTTTTCTTGGCTTTGGCAGACAGTTCTTTTGAAGAAGCTGAAGCCAAAGTCTTTCCGGCCTGGTCATCAATCATCTGTACGTAAATATGGTTGGTGGATCGGAAAACGCTCATGCGAGGACGGTCCTTGGTGCCGCTAACTGTCGCACGGATGCGGTTGCGGCGCAAAGCTTTCAACTGAGTCTTGTTGGTTCTCATATTACTTGCCTCCTCCCACAGCCTTCACTACCTTACCTGCCTTGCGGCGGATGGTTTCATCGCTGTACTTAATGCCTTTGCCTTTGTATGGCTCCGGTGGTCTCTGCTCGCGAACAACAGCCGCAAACTGGCCAACCATCTGCCTGTCGAATCCAGAAATAGTAATAGTGTTCTTTTCAACTTTTACTTCCAGTCCTTTAGGGATTTCCATTTCAACCGGGTGGGAGTAACCCAGGTTCAAAACAAGTTTTGTTCCCTGAACCGCTGCCTTATAACCTACTCCGTTGACTTCCAAAACTTTGGTAAAGCCATTTGTCACGCCAGTAACCATGTTATTGATCAAAGCGCGGAACAAACCCCAGAGCGCGCGTTCCTGTTTGTTGTCAGGGCGGGCAACGCTGACGGTGATTTCATTGTTCTCCAAAGCCACTTGGACTTTTGGATGCAATTCCAAAGACAGTTCGCCTTTAGCGCCTTTGATTTTCACCATATTCTCTTTGACTTCGGCAGTGACTCCTGAAGGGAGTGTTACCGGCTTTTTACCTACGCGGCTCATAAATTTACCAAATCTGGCAGATAATTTCGCCACCGACCTTTTGGGTGCGGGCGTTCTTATCTGTCATTAATCCTCTAGAAGTCGAGACAACAGTGATTCCAGCACCGCCTAAGGCGCGCGGAATTTCTGCGTTGCGGGTGTAGATTCTTTGTCCTGGCTTGGAAATTCTCTTCAATCCGGTGATTGCTGGTTCGCCAGTTCCGTCATACTTTAAGCCAAGAACCAAAGTTTTCATGACGCCATCTTCCTTTACGTCAGCGCTCTTTAACCAGCCTTCGGCTACCAAAAGCTTGGCCAAGTTGTGCTTGAACTTTGAGTATGGCAAAGATACTTCCTGCTTCTTTACCATCAGGGCGTTTCTGATTCTTGTTAACATGTCTGAAATTGTGTCAGTCATAGTAGTGTCAAAATTCCTTCTTACCAAGAGGCCTTAGAAACTCCAGGGATCTCGCCGTTTGAGGCAAGCTCACGGAAGCAAATGCGGCACAGGTTAAAATCCCGCATGTATCCGCCCTTGCGTCCGCAACGCCAACAGCGGCGCACTACGCGAGTGGAATACTTCGGTTTTGTTCTTGACCTGAGTGATTTAATTGTCTGTGCTTTTGTAGCCATATGTCTATTAATTCTTCTTAAGTAACGCTTCTTGGAACGGGAATCCCATTGATCTGAGCAAGCTTTCGGCCTGCTTGTCATCACGGGCGGAAGTCTGAATGTTGATCTCGAATCCGAATGTGTGCTCTAAGTGCTCTCGAGATGTTTCCGGGAAAACAATCTGCTCTTTTATGCCAAGGCTGTAATTGCCGTGTCCGTCAAAACTCTTGGGGCTGATACCTTTGAAGTCTCGGACACGCGGCAATGCGACTCTAATCAGCTTTTCGAGGAAGTCATACATGCGCTGGCCGCGGAGCGTAACCATCAGACCGACCACCTGGTTTTCTCTGATCTTAAAGCCCGCAATGGACTTCTTGGCCAGGGTCTTAACAGGGGCTTGTCCGGTGATTTTCCGCAAATCTTCGATGATTGCATCCAACAGTTTCTGGTCCTTCAGGGTTCTGCCGACACCGACGTTCACCACAACTTTCTCAACTTTCGGTATAGCCATCTTATTCTTGATGCCCAGATTCTTGCTCAGTTCCTGGACAGTCTTTTCTTTGTAATGGGTTCTTAAGCTTGTCATATAGTTTACTTGATGGTTTTACCACACTTCTTGCATTTGCGGAATTTGCCGGAGTCAGTGACTTCGTGGCCTACGCGGGTAGGCTTGCCGCAATTAGGGCAGATCAGGACAATTTTTGATGCCGGCATGCCGGCTGGCACTTCCATGCGCTGGCCCTTTTCGCCCTGCTTCTTTGGTTTGGAGTATCGGACGTGCAAATTCAAGCCTTCGGCTACAACTCGGTTGGATTCAGGAAGAACCTGCAATACTTTGCCTGTCTTTCCTTTGTCCTTTCCGGCCAAAACCTTGACCTCGTCGCCCTTCTTGATATTCATGCTAAATCTGGTCTTCATATTAGATCACTTCCTCAGCCAATGAAATAATTTTAGTGTAACCAAGCTCACGCAATTCTCGCGGAATTGGTCCGAAAATGCGGGTGCCGCGTGGTTCCGGAGAGTCTTTGGTCACCAATACTGCTGCGTTGTCGTCAAATCTGATATATGATCCGTCTTGTCGCCTGGTTTCTTTGCGGGTGCGGACAATAACTGCATAAACCTTATCACCCTTCTTCACCTGGCCTTTTGGGCTGGCTACTTTCACAGAAGCGACAATAACATCACCAATTCTTGCAAATCGTCTCTTGTTTTTTCCGTTCACGCTGAAAGAGGCAATTTCCTTTGCTCCGGTGTTGTCTGCAACTTTTAGACGGCTTCTTACTTGGATCATATACTTATAAACTTACAAAAATTAATTAAACTTTGCGGGTAACTACCCAATTCTTGGTCTTGCTGATCGGCTTGGATTGCATAATCTCAACCTTGTCGCCAATCTGGTATGTAGCGCCAGCAGTGTCTGCGGCGTACTTTTTGGAGGTGCGATAGCGCTTCTGGTACTTAGGGTGGACCTTAATGGTGTCCACTTTGACGATAACTGTGTTCGTCATCTTGTTGGAAGCTACCTGCCCTACCAGCGTCAGGCCTGATTTTTGCACAGCCTTTTCTTCAATTTTTTCTGGCATATTATTTGGCGTTAAGGACGGTTAAGATTCTTGCAATGTCTTTCTTGATGGAAGTCAAAACGTGGTTGTTCTTCACTTCTCGCGAATGGATCTTGAACTGCATGTCTCGGACTTGTTCTCTCAGGGCAGCCAATGTCTTCTTCATCTCAGCTTCACTCATTTTCTTGATTTCTTCGATCTTCATATTAGTTCTGCTCCTTTGAGATAAAGCGTGACTTTACTGGAAGTTTATGTGAGGCCAATCGCATTGCTTCCTGAGCCTGTGCGTAAGTAACGCCATCCATTTCAAACATGATGCGTCCCTTCTGCACTACGGCCACGAAGTGGTCTACTGCACCCTTACCGCTACCCATTGGGGATTCGTTGCCGTGGGAGGTTACGGATTTGTCAGGGAAAATTCTGATCCAAACTTTGCCGCCGCGCTGGATATAGCGGGTCATGGCGCGTCGGGCGGCTTCAATCTGGCGGCTGGTTACCCAGCTGTTTTCCATTGCCTTTAAAGCGAATGATCCGAAGGCAATTGAGTTGCCGGCCATTGCTTTCCCCTTGGACCTTCCTCGGTGGTGCTTGCGATGTTTAACTTTCTTTGGAATCAACATAAACGTCTAATTAACTTAATTAAATCTTGAGCTTTTGCTTGGTACCCTCAAACACTTCACCTTTATTGATCCAGACCTTGATGCCGATTGTACCATAAGTGGTAAAGGCAGTGGTTCTGGCAAAATCAATGTTGGCGCGCAAAGTATGGAGAGGGAGCTTGCCTTTGAACAATCTTTCTGTTCTTGCAATTTCAGCGCCGCCGAGTCTGCCTGCCATTTCAATCTTCACGCCTACTGCACCGGCTTCCATGACTTTTTCGATCGCCTGCTTCATGGCGCGGCGGAAAGCAATACGCTTTTCAATCTGGTCTGCAATATCCTGGGCAATCACCTGGGCCTGGAGGCTGACATCTTTTACGTCTTCGATGTTCAGTTTGATGTCGCGCTTGCTTTTCTTGTCAAAGCCGAGATGCTTGAAAATCTTTTTCTTCAACTCTTCAATGCCATTGCCGCCTTTTCCAATGATCATGCCTGGTTTGGTGGTCTTGATGTTGATCACAGTACTGTTGGCGGTTCGCTCAATGTCGATTCTAACCAACCCTGCTTTCTTCAATTCGTTCATCAAGAAAGCGCGGATGGTTGCGTCTTCCTGGAGGTTCTGAGCGTAACCAGTTTTAACCAGCCACTTGGATTTCCAAGTGTCAGTGATTGTCAATCTTAAGCTGTTGGCATTGATCTTCTGACCCATATATGTTCCGTTAAATTAAGTGTCTTATTCTCCGCTCTTGCGGTTAAACAAACGTCTCTTTAATGTGCTTGTCTGCTTCTTGATCTTTTCTTCAGATTTAGGAGCAACTCTTGGCGCAGCATCGTTCTTTATGTCCACTTTGCCTTCCTGAACTTCGTTCTTGGCTGCCTTGGCTTCTGCTTTGGACTTATCCTGTTCTGCGGTTCGGGCAAAGATGGTTCGGGTTTTCTTTGACTTTGTCTTAGGCTTTGACTCAAGGATGATGTTAATGTGGCTCATGCGCTTGCGGATGATGAAACCCTGGCCTTGCGCGCGTGGGAACATTCTTTTCATCACTGGTCCGCCGTCTATAGTCACAGCCTTGACCACCAAGTCTTCCTTTTTCATATCATGATTATGGACTGCGTTTGCGATTGCTGAATTCAATACTTTGGTCATTGGCAAAGCTGCTGACTTGGAGCTGAATCGAAGCTGCTCTAATGCAACATCAACACGCGCCTTTCTGATCAGGTCTGCTACCAGTCTCAGCTTTCTTGGAGATACGTGAATGTATCTGGCGAATGCTTTGACTTCTATAGGTTTTTGGGATGCTTGCTTTGCCATACTAGTAGTTAATCAAAATTACTGTTATTTAGCTGATGCCGGAGCGGCTGGCTTGGCTTCTTCTTTGGCCATCTTGCCGCCGTGGCGGATGAACTTGCGGGTTGGCGCAAATTCGCCGAGCTTGTGCCCAACCATGTTTTCTGAAACCAATACGGTTACAAAAGTTCTGCCATTGTGGACATCAAACTTCATGCCTACCATTTCAGGAAAAATCGTTGAGTCTCGAGACCAAGTCTTGATGACACTGCCGCTATTTGGTTTAGTCTTCTGGACTTTTTCCCAGAGCTTTGGGTCAACAAATGGACCCTTTTTAAGTGATCGTGACATATTATTTAGTAAACCTGAAGGTTGTTAAGATATTTTCTATTATTGCTGCTGAGGAATCTTGAGACTCAAAGGTGTATACAGAAGAATCGCTGCCCAAACTGTACATTATTTCGTTCTCCGTATCATACACTTTCACCTCATTACCGTTTATCGTAGTTGTTCTGGTTGGTGGTAACCCAGCAGTTTCTGGTCCAGAAACTATCAACGAAATTACGGTATTCCCATTTCTGTCTATGAAAGAAAATGTAGACGATGCATCTGTTCTCACTTCCAAGTCGGTTGGATGTTGGAGTTTAAACCCATACTGGTCGTTAACATAGGTAATCACTTCAGATGTGGTCTGCTGAGTACCAGAAGTTTCCTGATTCGAAGCAGATTGTTGAGTACAAGCCGCAGCTACTAGAGAAATGCCAGCAATTAATAGTAGTATCTTTTTCATATTACTTGCTTCGTCTCTTAACAATAAACTTTGCTGAACTCTTCTTTGGGTTGCGGGTTCTTACGCCTAACGCATGCTTGCCCCATGGAGTCTTCGGATACTTCAAACCGATTGGGTTATGTCCTTCACCACCGCCGTGCGGGTGATCCACCGGGTTCATGGCCTTACCTCTGACGGTTGGGCGAATACCCATGTGGCGGACTCGTCCAGCTTTTCCGATTCTGACATACATCCAGTCAACGTTTGATACTTGTCCGATGGTGGCGTAAGACTTTACCGGTACTCTGCGGATTTCGCCGGAAGGCATTTTCAGAAGCGCATAATCACCTTCCATGGATTGGATGATCGCGTAAGTTCCAGCTGATCTGGCAAACTGACCGCCTTTTCCGCCACCCAGGATTTCAATGTCATGGATGTTGGTGCCGACTGGGATGTTTCTGATCATCATGCGGTTGCCTGGCTTGATTTCAGTTCGCTCTGCGGTCATTACCACTTGTCCGATTTTCATGCCATCCGGAGCCAAGATAAATCTTTTTTCTCCGTCTCTGTATGCAAGCAATGAAATGAAAGCGCTTCGTCCCGGATCATACTGCAAGGTCTGCACTTTGGCAGGGATATTCATCTTGTCGAGTCTGCTGAAATCAATTGCTCGGAGTTTCTTGCGGTGGCCGCCGCCGATGTGGCGGACAGTAATTTTACCAGAGTGGTTTCGTCCGGCTGATTTCTTCTTTGACCTGATCAGCGCACGAGGAACTTTCACATCCGCCTTCAATCCTGAATAGTCGGTGACGGAGTGGATTCTGCGCCCTGCTGAAGTTGGTTTGTAAATCTTAATCGCCATATTATACTCCTTCGGCCAAACCGGAGATGGTCTCTCCTGCCTTTAAGGTCACAATTGCTTTCTTCCAGTCTGAAGTTCTGCCTGATGTGCGGCCGTATGCTCTGAACTTGCCTTTGGTGTTTACGATATTCACATCAGTGACATGAACATCATAAACGGATTCAATAGCCTTCCTGATTTCAATCTTATTGGCCTTGCGGTCAACTACAAATACGTATCTGCCTTGGGTGGAGAGCTGGTTGGATTTCTCTGACAAATGGTACTGCTTGAGCACTCGGTGGGCGCGGCCGGTATCATCCTTAAGCTGGGCAGGAGCGCTCTCTGTCTTCTTGCCTTCTTTGGCCATGTTCAAGACATCGTCGTTCTTTCCACTTGGGGTGGATCCGCCCTTGGCGGACTTTGCGACTTTCTTTGTGGTCTTGTTCTTGTTAGCACCAGCCTCTGGCTGGGCTTTGCCGGTGATTTTGTCGAGTAATCCCATATTATTTCTTTAAATAAGTCTTTTCAATTACTTCCAACGCATCTTTTGTAACAATGACGTCGTTCTTAAGCAGGTCAATTACGTTCAATCGGTTGGCTGGCAATACGGTAACGTTCGGCAGGTTCTTGGCCACTCTTTCAATGCCGGCGTCGTGCTTGGCCAAAATCAAAACATAATTTTTGTCCAAACCTGACTTGCCTGCAAAAGCTTTCAACTTGCTGGCCAAATCCTTAGTCTTTTCAACGCCTTCAATCTTATCCAGTACGGCAACTTTCTTGTTGTTCAGCTTGTCAGTCAAAACAGTAAACAAAGCCTTGCGGAATGCGCTGCGGTTCATCTTGATGGACCAGTTCCTGGTGTTGCGCGGACCGAAAGTGACTCCGCCGCCCTTCCACAATGGAGAACGGATGGAACCTGCTCGGGCGCGGCCTGTGCCTTTTTGCTTCCAAGGCTTTTTGCCGGAACCGGACACTTCACCGCGGTACTTGGTGTGGGCAATTGAACTGCGAGCGTTACTGAGCTGTGTGCGAACTGCCTGGTGCACCAAATTTGCGTCGATTTCTTCCACTCCGAAAATTCTGGAATTCAAATCCACTTCTGAAACTTTGTCGCCCGCTGTATTGTATACTACTGCCTTTGCCATATTATTCTTTGATTATGTTCGGAAAATCCGTAAACACTCCGTCCACGCCCATTCCCTTGGCAATCAGGTAATCATGGATGCTGTTAACAGTCCAAGCGAAAACCTTTACACCCAGGCGCCTCATGGATTTCATGTGCACCGGAGTGACCAAAGTATGAACCGGATGGATTGAGTAAAGATCTAACTGTTTGGCTACTGCCATCATGAATGGCCACATGTAGCCCATTTTTGGACCGATTATGAATCCCAGGGGGATTTTTCCGTCCAAAGCCCTAACCTTCTTCAAAACAACCGGGTTGTTTGAGGAGATTAAAACCTTGTGCGGAAAACTTTTCACGGCATCCAAAACTGCTTGTTCCATGCCATCGACTTTCAGCTCCAAATTCAAAGGCAATTTTGCTGCCTGCAAAAATTCGTTCAGTTCTGGAATTTCACGGCCTTCTTTTTTGGAGATGTTCTTGACCTCCTCCAAAGTCAGGTCCGAAATTTTTCTGCGGTCGTCGTGCGTTCGGATTAGTGTGGGGTCGTGGATTATTACCACTTTACCATCCTTGGTCAGGCGCAAATCCGCCTCAACCATCTGAACGCCCGCGTCGATTCCTGCTTGTAAAGAACCTATCGTGTTTTCCGGGGCCAAACCCGCGGCCCCGCGATGCCCGATAATCAGCATATTAAACAGTCTGGATTTTGACCATTGCACCCGGTGCGCCAGGGATCGCTCCTTTAATCGCAATCAAATTCTTGGCTGTATCTATATCAACAACTTCCAGATTCTTTACGGTTCTTGAACCGGCCATGTGGCCTGCCATGCGCAAACCTTTTCTGACGTGCTGTGGGAAGCGCATACCAATGGAACCTACGGCGCGAGGGTGGTCGTGGCCGTGTGAAGCCGGCTGTCCGCCGAATCCATATCTCTTGATAGGCCCAGCAAAACCGCGCCCCTTCATCTGGGAAGTAACTTTCACAACATCGCCAACAGCAAAGGTGTCAACTTTGATTTCCTGTCCTTTTTCAAATTTGGCGTCAGCTGGAATTCTGAATTCAACAAGTCTGGCGAAATTCTTCATGCCCTTCAAGTGGCCTGCAGTAGCCTTGTTCTGGCTCTTCTTTTTGCCAAAGCCAACCTGCACTGCTGTGTACTTGTCCTTATCAGCGGTTCTGACCTGGGTAACCTTAACTGGAGATGCCTTCAAAATCGTAACAGGAACGACTTTGCCGTCCTTGTTGAAGATTTGAGACATATGAAGTTTTTCTGCGACGATGAATTTCATAAAAGCTTGTTGCATTTATTTGGATAAACAAAAACCGATCAGATCCTTCTCTCTTTTCTCCGTATCCGGAGCAAGAGCAGAACCTAAGCGGTTCATGTAAACGAGGATGCATTTGTTTCCTGCTGACTAGGCAGAAGATATTCTTTTTTGATCTCCTGAGGTTATATGTTGCTTTTTGCCGGTTTCCGGCGTGGCCGGACCAGGCGCAGTCTGCGTATTAACCTGTGGAATTTAACAAACGGAACCCAAAAACCCAAACTTTACATTTTAATCTCTACATCAACACCTGCCGGGAGGTTCAAATTTGAGAGGGCATCAATGGTCTTAGGTGTCGGGGTTGAGATATCAATCAATCTTTTGTGAACGCGCATTTCGAATTGTTCGCGGGCATTCTTGTGGACGAAGGTCGAGCGAAGCACCGTATATTTGGTCTTTTCAGTCGGCAAAGGCACAGGACCAATGACTCCAGCCCCGGTTCGCTTTGCAGTGTCTACAATCTGTCGAGCGGACTGGTCAATGAGCTTATGGTCATAGGCTCTGATTTTGATTCTTATTCTGGCTGTATCGGTTGCCTGCGGCATATATCGAAATGTGGATAACTAAGTTATAAACTGGTTATTAAACAACTTTGATATTCTAAACGATTTTGCTTAAAAAGTCAATTCTCCCCGCTAAAATTGTCCAACAAGCTGTGGAAAACCCCCTTTTTGCTAAGAAAATTGCTTATTTCTAAGCCATTTTTTCAAGAAAATCCCTCCCTTTCGGGAGAAAGGGAGGGAACTTTTCTTATTTGTTGATCTTCAATACCACTCCAGCACCTACGGTGTGACCGCCTTCGCGAACTGCGAAGCGCATCTTTTCTTCCAAAGCAACTGGGGTAATAAGTTTGATGTTCAAGGTAACGGTGTCACCCGGCATGACCATTTCCTGGCCTTCTGGGAGGATAACTTCACCGGTTACGTCAGTGGTTCGGATGTAGAACTGAGGCTTGTATCCCTTGAAGAAAGGAGTGTGGCGTCCGCCTTCTTCCTTGGTCAAGATATATACTTCAGCTTCAAATTCAGTGTGAGGAGTAACTGATCCTGGCTTTGCCAAAACCTGTCCGCGTTCAACATCTTCCTTTTTTGTACCACGGAGCAAAATACCTGCGTTGTCACCAGCTTGACCCTTGTCCAACTGCTTGTTGAACATTTCGATACCAGTCACAACAGTCTTGGTGGTTGGGCGGATACCAACGATTTCGATTTCATCGTTAAGGTTGATAACGCCTCTTTCAATACGGCCGGTAACTACGGTACCGCGGCCTTCAATTGAGAAGATGTCTTCGATAGGCATCAAGAAAGGCTTGTCAGTTTCTCGAACTGGGTCTGGGATGTAAGTATCAAGAGCTTCAACCAGTTTGGTGATTGATTCTTCGTACTTGGCATCGCCTTCGATAGCCTTCAAAGCGGATCCACGGATAATAGGTGTTTCTTTTCCTGGGAATCCGTATTTGGTCAAAAGATCGCGGACTTCTTCTTCAACCAAGTCCAAAAGCTCTGGATCTTCAACCATATCGCACTTGTTGAGGTAAACAACAATGTATGGAACGCCGACCTGCTTTGCGAGCAAAATGTGTTCGCGGGTCTGAGGCATTGGGCCGTCAGCAGCAGACACAACCAAGATGGAGCCGTCCATTTGGGCAGCACCGGTGATCATGTTCTTAATGTAGTCAGCGTGACCTGGACAGTCGACGTGAGCGTAGTGGCGCTTGTCAGACTGGTACTCGACGTGAGTGGTATTGATGGTAATACCACGAGCCTTTTCTTCTGGAGCGTTGTCGATTTGTGCGTAGTCGCGCTCCTGGGCAAAACCCTTCTTAGCCAAAACGTGGGTGATGGCGGCAGTCAAAGTGGTCTTACCATGGTCAACGTGACCGATGGTACCGACGTTGACGTGCACTTTGGAACGGTCAAATTTGTCAGCCATTGTATTCCTTGGGCACGTACAGCTTCTTAGGCTTGTCATTCTGATCTAAGCGAAACCTGCCTATATTGTGGCGGTCTCTCCTGTCTTTGCAGACAGATTTAGCCAAGTTCAGGATGACTCCAAAACCTTAAAAGCCTCTGTGCGAGTTAATTTATAAGCTTACTAATTATAAGAGAAATCCTTGAATATTGCAAGGATAATTTCTCTTGCAGTAAAAGCGCCGCTTGTTTCCAAGAAGCCGCTATATAGTAATATTTTCATCCGACATCGTCAACTATAGACCTAAGGCGCGCTCTTTTTTGTTTTGACACCAGTCGTTCAACTGGTTTATGCTTCCAGGCATAAGGAGGGTCCTTATGGGAGATTTCGGAACTTTTGTCTTGATGCTTGTGGTGACATCCGGCCTCGGCTACAGGTCAGTTCAGCTCGATTGTCTAGCTGAACGGGGCCAGCTGGAGAACATCTCACGGGCAAACAAGCTTGCCGGCATGTTCCAAATCTGCATGGTGTTGACGGTGGCCACAAGCATCAAAATGTGCTACAGCCACATCGCTGACACAGTTCTGATGGCTGTTGCCATGAGCGCTTTGGTGGCTGTCGAAATCTTCTCCCTGTGGTTCTACGCCATTCGTGGCGTGGTCCTCGACTACGAACCATGACCCGCTCTCATGACCTGCCCCGTCCCTGGCAGGTCTTTTTTTCTGAATAACATCGCAACCATAGTGGACGCAAAAAAACAAGCCCTTCGCAGGGGCTTGTTTTTAGTTTAGCTTACTTGACCGACGCGCTGTTTGCCTGCGCCTTCAATGATCTTTTCAGCAACATTTCTTGGGACTTCTTCGTAGTGGTCGAATTCCATGGTGTATGAGGCCTGACCCTGGGACATGGATCGGATCTGTGTTGCGTATCCGAACATTTCAGCCAACGGCACTTCCGCATCCACAACCTTCAGGTTGCCGCGGTCAGTCATTTCGTTGATTTTGCCGCGCTTTGCATTCAAGTCACCAATCACATCACCTAAAGATGACTCAGGAGTCAAAACTTCAACTTTCATGATCGGTTCAAGCAATACTGGAGTTGCTTTTCTCACGCCTTCCTGGAAAGCCTGTGATCCGGCAATTTTGAATGCGATTTCAGATGAGTCAACTTCGTGGTATGAGCCGTCTGTCAAAGTCACTTTTGCGTCAATCAACGGATATCCGGCAATAACGCCTCGTTCTGTTGCTTCCTTGATACCCTTTTCAACGGCCGGGATATATTCTCGAGGAATGACACCGCCAACGATTTCGTTAACGAATTCAAAACCTTTGCCAGCTTCATTAGGTTCAACAGTGATGACAACGTGTCCGTATTGTCCGCGCCCACCGGTCTGTCTGATGTATTTGTGTTCTGCTTCAGCTTTGCCTTTGATGGTTTCGCGGTAAGCAACCTGCGGTCTGCCGACATTCGCTTCAACTTTAAACTCGCGCTTCATGCGGTCAACCAGAATTTCCAAATGCAATTCACCCATGCCGGAAATCAATGTCTGGTTAACTTCTTCGTCAGTCTTAACTTTGAAGGTTGGGTCTTCTTCAGCCAGTTTTTGCAAAGCAATGCCCATTTTTTCCTGGTCTGCCTTGGTCTTAGGCTCAATAGCTACGGAAATGACCGGCTCTGGGAATTTAATGGCTTCCAGCTGGATTGGGCTGTCCACTGCACAAAGCGTATCGCCAGTGAAAGTTTCCTTTGGCCCTACCAATGCAGCAATATCTCCGGCATACACTACTTTAACGTCTTCACGTTTGTCAGCATGCATTCGGACAATGCGCCCTACGCGCTCTTTGTTGCCGCTTCTTGTGTTCAAAACGTATGAACCTGCTTCCAGTTTGCCGCTGTAAACGCGGAAGAAAGCAAGTTTACCCACGAATGGGTCAGTCGCAATTTTAAATGCCAACGCAGTAAGAGGCTCTGAGTCAGATGGCTTTCTAACAATGGCTTCTCCGGTCTTTGGGTTGGTGCCTTTGATGTCGCCGCGGTCAACCGGACTTGGCAGGAAGTTGGTCACTCCGTCAAGCAGGGTTTGTACAATAATACCGCGTCCGTCTCCGCCGAATACCGGGAAGAAAGTGCCGGATTGGGTTGATTTTCTGATTGCGGACAAAAACTCCTGCTCAGTCAATTCTTCCCCACCGAGATACTTTTCCATCAAGGCGTCATCCGATTCAACAACTTTCTCCATCAGCCTCTGGCGGTATTCTTTTGCCTTCTCAAGCATGTCAGCCGGGATTTCCCCCACTGTAAAGTCGCGGTCAGAAAATTCCTTGTAGGTGTAAGCCTTCATGGAAACCAGGTCAACCACGCCGCAAATATCCTTTTCAAATCCAATTGGCAATTGCACAGGATAGGCGTTTGGTGACAATCGCTTGTGGATTGCATCCAGGGACTTATAAAAGTCGCCGCCGGTTTGGTTGATTTTGTTGACGAAGCACATACGAGGCACGCCGTACTTGTCAGCCTGGCGCCACACGGTTTCGGACTGAGGTTCAACGCCCATCTTGCCGTCAAAAACCACAATAGCACCATCAAGCACGCGCAAAGAACGCTCCACTTCCACAGTGAAGTCTACGTGTCCAGGCGTATCGATAATGTTGATCTTGTGCTTAACGTCGCCTCCAAGCTTAATGTACTTGGGGATCCAGAAACAGGTAACAGCTGCCGCAGTAATGGTAATGCCGCGTTCGCGTTCCTGTTCCATCCAGTCAGTGGTGGTTGCGCCCTCGTGTACCGCGCCAATCTTATGAGTCAGCCCGGTGTTGTATAGAATACCTTCGGTAGTTGTGGTTTTACCTGCGTCAATGTGCGCGATAATCCCGATGTTACGCGTGGATTCTATTGGATATTCTCTAGCCATAAATTAGGTTAATAACTTGATTTTTTAAATGATTTGATATATATTGGTTCGATTGATAAAAGGAGGTGTGAGTGAAACGGATCTCATCGGTTCTGGCTGTTGTCGGGCTGGTTCTTACCCTGGTTTGGGTCCTGAATGACCCAATGGATGAAGAAACTGCCCTGTTCCGGTCCGGAGCATCAACTGAAGAAGTTCTGGCCGCACGGGAGACTTACGTCCCGCCGGAACGACCGACTTGGATGCTGATCGCCGGAATCGCTTTGATGATTCCGCTCGGCTTCTCGTTTCTGCGCCGGCAACTCGATCACCGGCGCTGAAAAACCGATCTTGGGTGTGCAACTTTGCACACCCATTTTTTTATCGTCTCTGGAATCTTGCGAAGTGAGCGAATGCCTTGTTGGCTTCAGCCATCTTGTGCACGTCTTCTCGCTTCTTAATAGCCGCTCCAAGCTTGTTGTATGCTTCCATCAATTCTTCGCCGAGCTTTTCAGCCATTGGCTTGCCCTTTTTGCTTCGGGCAGCAACAATAATCCATTTCATACCCAAAGAAGTTTTTCTTGGTTCCATAACTTCCATAGGGACCTGATAGTTGGCGCCACCGATTCGGCGGCCCTTAACTTCCAATATTGGGGAAACGTTTTTGATTGCCTGTTCGAAAACCGCTTTTGGGTCAGTCTTCATTTTTTCTTCAATAAAATCCAAAGCTCCGTAAACAATCCTCTGGGCGGTTGATTTCTTTCCGCGTTCCATAATGTAGTTTATGAACTTGGAAATCTTTACGGAATTGTACTTTATGTCTGGGTTAACCGGATGTTTCTTGTATGCTCTTGCTTTTCTTGGCATTGCTTTATGCTTTCTTTACTCCGTACTTACTTCGGCTGCGCTTTCGACCTTCTACGCCGGCGGCATCAAGTTTGCCACGAACAATGTGATAGCGGACACCTGGCAAGTCTTTTACACGACCGCCGCGGATCATGACTACGCTGTGTTCCTGCAGGTTGTGGCCAATGCCTGGGATGTATGCCAGAACTTCCATGCCGTTTGTCAAACGGACACGGGCAACTTTTCTGATAGCTGAGTTTGGCTTCTTAGGGGTAACTGTATAAACACGAACACAGACACCGCGCTTGAACGGAGTGCCTTTGTCAAAAGTGAACGGACGGTTCTTAAGCAGGTTCAAACCGCGCTGGAGAGCAGGGCTCTTTGAGCGGGAAGTCTGTTTTGTTCGTCCTTTTCGAACTAATTGGTTAACTGTAGGCATTTATAATGGACCTTAAAATTACTGAATAATGGTTTACGAATATCTTTGAAGTGCGACCAGAACAAATTTTAGGCAAACAAAAACGGCATCTGCCTTGCCGCAACTCGAACACAAGGAGAAATCAGCCTCTAGATTGTTTACCGTTACTGGCTTAAATTAACAGGTTTTTCAGGTTTTGTCAAATGTTCGGGCGCAAGACTGGGCACAAAGCGCCAGCATTGACAAAATGGCCAAAATATGCCATTATTGTGTGTTACGAGAATAAATAAGGAACGCGGTCGGACACCTTCGTTTGCTTGTCTAGCGCTCTGTACTGGGACTACAGGAGGAATGAATGTCAGACGAAAAACTCAAAGCAGCGTCCAGTGAAATTTCTGAAATTCTCAGGAAGGCTGAATTACCGCCGGCGGATGAAATCCTGGCACTGGTAATTGCCAGTATCGTGGTAGTCAATCGTCATATGGAGTCAGCGCAGCGAGCAGGGGATGACGAGTTTCTCCGCATGATGCGACGAACGCTCCACGCCCTACCTGAATCAATCACGCAGTTTATCCAGGCGTGGCAACTGGGCAGGACCAATCAAGCCACTGCTTCGGCTGGGGACCTCATTCGGCAGAAGTTCGACCACATCTTGCGGGACTCGAAGGAAATCGACACCAGACGTCGAATCTTCATGAGCCGAAGATGATCTAACAAAAAACCGGCAGGTGCGCAATGCGTCTGCCGGTTTTTCTTTTTGCAAAAAATTTATCTAAATGAGAAAGAGGTATCCCCTGTTATTAAACCAAACAGGAATATCACAGGCGGAAGTAAAACTGAAGCCAGAAACCCAGGTACCATCAAAATAATGATGATCAGGAAAAACCCAAAGCGCTCAAGCTCCAGCAATCGATACATTAAATTATGGTCAATATACCCCAAGATGCTGGCCAAAACTTTTGACCCATCAAGCGGCGGAACCGGCAACATGTTAAATACGGCCAGGACCAGGTTAACGGTAATTGTTTGAACAAGCAAGTACTCGCCCATTTCTGACAAACCAGGAGTCAGACGATAAACAATTCCAGCCAGAATTGCCAAAACCAAGTTGGTCAGTGGTCCGACAATCGTCACCAAAAACATGTCCCGCCTGATGTCGCTTAGGTTGTTGTAGTTAACCGGCACTGGCTTGGCTGCCCCTAAAATCGGCAGGCCAGCCAAAGCCAGCAAAGCTGGCAGAACAATTGAACCAAATAAATCTATATGCGGAATGGGATTCAGTGTCAGTCGGCCCATGTATTTGGCAGTGGGATCACCAAGCCTAAATGCCATCAGCCCGTGCGCAACCTCATGGAAAATGACTGAGAATAATAAAATTACAATAAATATGCCAATTGATACGATATCCATACTCCAGGTGTTTTTTAATATTGATAAAAGCTCATATGTTGTGGCGAAGCGGGTGCTGATGGCAGGGATTGTCGCAGGCACTCTACTGCCGTGACCAAGCAGCGAACCACCGTAGAGGAGTCCTGACAAAGTCGGGATTATATAATATTGCAGTTCGACTGCGTGCCCCAACAGCAGCGAGCGCACAGCCACCTCAAGCATTGACTGCTTTTAGCAATTATGCTATCATTTGCAGGTGCTTCAAACGCTCTCTAAATCATAACGACATTTTAATTGTTTAACAAGGAAATTATCCATGCGCAAATGTACAGTTTGCGGCAAGGGCTACTCAAACACTGTTAAGCGCTCTCACTCAATGCAAGCCACCAAGTACCGCTTGTACCCTAACCTGCAATGGTTGAAACTCGACCATGGCCAGAGAGTGAAAGCTTGCACCAAGTGCATCAAGGCTCACAGCAGAAAATTAGCCAAAGTCGCCGTCTAAAAATCCCTTCAGCAAAAAAGCTCGATAGGGATTTTTTGTTGTGCGCATGCTATATTGTTCAAACGCCGGCAATTTTTTATAATACGAACATGCAACAATTACTTTCAAAACTGCTCAACAATTTCACAATGTACCAGGTCGCGCTGTACGCCCTGCGGGGTTTTATTGGCACGGCTGTGGTTTTAAGCTTATTTGGGGTGCTAGATTACACTTGGTGGCACATAGTCGGCAACCTGATTTTGTTTATAGTATTCTGTGTCGCCAGCAACTACTTGCTGGCAAAACTGTTTAAAGTCAAGACCAATTACGAATCGCAATTTATTACTGCTGAAATTCTGACTGTAATAGTCGGCCCGCTCAACCCATTTGCCTGGTGGTGGGCAATTTTCTTGATCTCCTTCCTGGCAATGGCCAGCAAATATGTTTTGGTTTACAAGCAGCGCCACATTTTTAATCCGGCGGCGTTTGGCATATTCGCCTCAGCCCTGCTTATTGAACAAGGCGCATCCTGGTGGATTGGCGGACGCTACATGTTGCCCTTTGTGATTCTGGGCGGTATTCTGATTCTGCAAAAACTGCGCTGGTTCCATTTGGCAATTTCATTCCTGCTGACTTATTTTGCGGCGCTGGTCATAACTTTGTTTTTGCAAGGCGCAGACAACAGCATTATCCTTCAGTCGCTGCAGACAACAGTGCTGGATTCCGCGCTCATCTTCTTTGTAACCGTTATGCTGATTGAACCTCTGACAGCCCCGCGCAGCACTAATCGCCGCATTGCTTACGGCGTGATCATCGCCCTCTTTATTATCCTGCACCAAACGTACTGGCCGCCTGAATGGCCAACATACGCTTACAGCTTTGAAACCGGACTTCTCTTTGGGAACCTGGTCGCTTTCCTGGCAGGCAGAAAAGATGAAAGACAGACCCTGAAGCTGGTTCAGAAAAAGGCTGAAAACTCAGACACCTTCAGCTTCTGGTTTGAACCTTTGCGCAAATTCGATTTTGTGCCTGGTCAGTACCTGGAATGGATGCTGGTCCATGACAAGCATGACAGCCGCGGAGTCAGAAGATTTTTCACTATTTCCGCGGCTCCAAGCGAGCAGTACTTGAGGCTGATCACTCGCTTTTATCCAAACCCAAGCACTTACAAACAGGCGTTGATGAACATGAAACCTGGGGATGAAATTGTTGTCTCCCGACTTGAAGGTGAATTTGTTCTGCCGAATGAGGCTGGAAAAAAATTAGCTTTCATTGCAGGCGGCGTTGGCATAGCCCCTTTCTTAAGCTTCTTTAAACACCTGACTGACACAAAACAAAAACGCGACATAGTCATGCTTTATGCAAACAAAACTCCTGGCGACATCGCGTTTGCCGAAGAAATTGACTCAGCCAAAGCAGTCGGGGTCAAAAACTTCCACGTGGTAACTGAACCGGATTCAAACTGGACCGGCTTATCCGGATTTATAACAGACGATATGGTCAAAGAACAGATTCCTGACTGGAAGGATCGAACCTTTTATCTTTCAGGACCTGAACCAATGGTTTTGAGTTACGAAAAACTATTAAAAGGAATTGGACTGCCGTCCAGCCAAATCAAAAGAGATTTCTTCCCAGGCTACCAACCGCAGTAACTATAATTCGATATTCCAATTTACGTTTCTGTCCAGCAGTTGCAACATCTGGCCTTGAGGGATCGGCGGGCTGAACAAATAGCCTTGTGCTTTGTCACACTCCCTATCTTTAAGGAAACGAAGCTGGTCATAGCGCTCGACTCCCTCTGCGGTCACCAACACCCCCAAACTGCGCGAGAGATTGATCACGGCATTGGCAATTGCCGTGTCTTTTTCTTTCATGGGAATCCCCTTCATGAACGAATGCGAAACTTTCAAACTGTGAACCGGAAACTTCTTCACGTAATCAAGTGACGAATGGCCAGTGGTGAAATCGTCGATCGCAAATTTTATCCCATCTTTCCTGAGCTGAACCATCATGTTGTAAAGGTTGTGTGAATTCTCCACCAAAACGCTTTCTGTAAGCTCAAATTCCAACCGCTTTGGGTCAAACTCACATTCCGCCAAAATCTTTCTGATGTTTCTGATCAAATGCCTCTGCCGTAACTGTCTTGCCGACAAATTGACTGACAAATCTAGCATATGGCCGTACCTTTCCCAGGTTTTTACATCCAGGCATGCCTGGCGCAATACCCACTCGCCGATCGGCTGAATCAGTCCGGTGGTCTCGGCTATTGGGATAAACTCATCCGGGAAAGTCAGGCCAAGCTCCGGGTGCATCCATCTGATCAAGGCTTCCACCTGCACAATCCTTCCGGTTGGAATGTCGATTTGCGGAATGTAATAAACAAGGAATTCATTGTTCTCCAGTGCCTTTCGCAAAGTGTTTTCCATGGCCAATTGCTGGAAAGTGGTCGCGTTCATGGATGGGTTGTAGTACTGGAAGTTGTTGCGGCCCATTTCTTTGGCGCGGTACAAAGCTGAATCAGCGTTCTTCATAAGCGAAGACACATCGGTCCCGTCATATGGATAAACTGAAATCCCAATGCTTGGCGTGATATAAAGTTCGTGGGTATCAAGCCTGAACGCGGGCTTAAGCGCTTCCAGGATTCTGGAGCATGCCTGGCCTATCTCTTCTTCGCGGACAATGCCGCCCAGGATAATGCCGTATTCATCTCCGCCAAGACGCGCCAGCATATCCGTATCATCCAAACAGCTGGCCAGCCTTAAACTGACCTCCTGAATCAGCCGGTCGCCAATGGAATGCCCCAGCGATTCATTAATCATCTTAAACCGGTCAAGGTCAATTATCATTGTGCCGAACAACTTATCCTGTTTTTCCTCCAGCAGATTCCCTAATCTTTCTGTAAAATAATTGCGGTTCGGCAAATCAGTCAGGCTGTCATGATAATGGCTGTATTGGGCTCTTTCTTCTGCAGCTTTCCTTTCAGTTATGTCACGGAAATTGACGACAATTGCTTTGACATTGGCATCATGCAAAAGATTTGTGCTGGAAGTTTCCACCCACCTCCAAACACCGTCCGCGTGCCTGATTCGCATTTCATGGACTGTAGTATCGCCTGGAGTAGCCAGCAGTTTTGCGAACTCCTCCATGACGTAGTTAATGTCAGCCGGATGGACATAATCAAATCCGTTTCGGGTGCCGAATTCAACGGTGTCATAACCCAGCACCCGCGTAATGGACGGGCTGGAATAGATAACCGTTCCTTTTGCGTCAATCAGGGCAATAACATCAGAGCTTTTTTCAATCAAAGCCCGGAATCTGGCTTCATGGCTTTTCAGCTTTTCCTCGGATTTTTTTTCTTCTGTAATATCCCTGATTTCCAAAACCGCACCAACCAGCTCGCCTTCATTTACTATCGGGCTGGACGAGCACAAACTATAAAAAAACTCGCCATTTTTTCTGATGTAAACACTCTCATGGTCTCTAACCGGTTTCATTTCAGCCAACGCCCTGTCAACCTTGCATTCATCCTGGGGAAAAGGACTGCCGTCAGGCTTTGTATGGTGAATCACCTCATGCAGACTCTTGCCTCTGACACTATCCAATGAATGCCCAATCATTTTCTCCGCCGCCGGATTCATAAACGTGACGCAATTTTTGGCATCCATCAAAAACAAGCCGACAGTGGTGTTGTCAGTTATGCTTTTAATTAAATAATTTTGGTGTTCCAGGGAAGAAATTTCCCTGACAGTGTCAGTAACGTCAATGCAGGAACCAATATACCCCACGAACTCTCCTCCTGGCAGGTAAAGTGGCGAACCGTTTTCCATAAACCAGCGGTAGCGTCCATCATGGCGGCGCAGGCGGTACTTCAACCCAAATTCTTTCCTTCGATCAAAATTTTCCGTATAAACCTTCAAACACCTTTCCACGTCTTCCGGATACATGCTGTCCACCCATCCGTAGCCAAGTTCCTGCTCCATTTCCCTGCCGGTGAACTCAAGCCAGCGCTTGTTGAAGAACGTGCAATTTTTGCTTGTGTCAGACATCCAGACCAAAACCGGAGCACTGTCAGCCATCGCCTGGAAAAGCGAGAGCGCATCAGATAATTTTTGTTTCTGCAGTTCTTTATTCATGCTAAAGCAATTCTCCTGTGCGTAAATTCACATCATTTATAATAATACCCGCTAATCCCATGCAAACCTTACTGTACCTTTGCACTAAAAAACTCCCGCATAGCTAAAACGCTTTGGGAGTTTTGTATAATCAGTTTAACTGGGATGTACAAGACGGACAGCGGGTCGCCTGAAGATTGATCGGAGTGAAACAATATGGGCAACTTTTTGTGTTTGGAGCTGGTTTTGGTTTGTTCCTAAACTTGTTAATCTGCCTGACCATCAGGAATATAACAAAAGCTATAATCAGGAAATTAATGGTCGCGTTTATGAACAGCCCGTAGTTGAGGGTGGGGACGCCCGCCTGCTTTGCTTCTGCCAGTGTGCTATAAACTCCGCTCCCGAGATTAAAAAACAAATTGCTAAAATCCACCTTTCCAACAATTACCCCAAGCGGCGGCATGACCACATCATTAACCAGCGAATCCACAATTTTCCCGAATGCCGCACCGATTATGACACCTACAGCCAAATCAATGGCATTTCCTTTTACGGCAAATTCTTTAAATTCTTTCAGCATATAAACTCCTTAATATCCCAACCATTTTAACCTGTTTTGTTTGAGGTGGCAACGGCAGAAAACAAAAACTGCCAGACAAATAGTCAGGCAGTTCCCGCGAATGCAGTGTCTCAGTGTCTAAAGTAGTTAGAACCGCGGACCTGTGCCCATGTTTGTGGTGTTCATAGGCGCTGGTGCAGAAGATTTGCTGGCAAAGCCTGCATAAAGCAGCAACAGAGTCAAGCCAACGTGCAACCAGTTATCCGCGTTGTTGATCTCCATCAAACCAAGCAGTTTCTCATCCGTGCCCGTGATAAAGCCGAGCACGGCCACTAACAAATAAATCACACCGAATATCCTGGCGTAGGTTCTTGCTGAGGATTCGCCCATTGCAGCCATAGCCAAAGCTACAAGCCCTGAAAGCAAGTGGACGATGTTGTGGACTGCGTCAACTTCAAAGATCCCAAGAACCGGGTCATTGAAGAATCCCAAAACACCAACCACCACAAAAACCACACCCAAGATCATTACGATTGTTTTTGCCATATTTTTCTAAATTAGTTTAGTAAATACGACCTTTAATGCTTATATTCAGTATATCTGAGAATAAAACGCCAGCAAATCTTTTATCCACAGCTAGACTGGATACGTTATTATTGTCGAACGCGAGCTAAAAACTGGCAATTAGCAATTTAAACAAAATAAAAAGCCCGCGGGTGAAAGATCCGTGGGCTATGTCTCTTACGCGGTGCTTGTGCGTCTTGCCTGGCTGAGCGCAGTCAGTCTGGCAAGTATCTCCTGGGAGCGTTTTTGGTCGCTTTCCTTGAGGTTCCGGAGACGCTCAATATCAACCTGGTTCGTGGCCTGGAGGTCGCTGATGCGCGACTCCAAGTGAGTTCTGTAATTCTTGGGAAGACCATCCTTTTTGGCTTTCTCCAGCTGGCGCTGAAGTTTTTGAATTTCCCTGGTGCGATCTTCAATCGCATGCTCAAGCCGCGGCATAAGCTTTCCTCCTTTCTGTAACGTTGTGTGGATCTATCCATCAAAAAACCGACCATCTGGCCGGGTCTTCATAGGATCTGTTTCTATCTGGAACTTACCTTTTCCTATTTGAACCCGCGCGGACAGGGACCATGGCAAAGTAGCCGAGGACCATGCGAATAGTCCAGGTGCACTTGGCAATGAGTTGGTTCAAATGAAGAAAATTCATATGTGTTGTTAACACCTCTGCAATTATATCATCTGGCAAATAACCGGGTCAAATTGCCAATAAAAAAGCTGACGATAACCGTCTCGTCAGCAAAATAGTTTGATCAGTCTCCCCAGGACCACAGTGGCCTGCATTTTCCCGGATCAGGGTGCAAAAAAAGCATGCAGCAGGGCCCCAGGGCGAGCACATGGGGATAAGCCACCAGCCCGCAGGAACAACACCTAACCTTCCCGTCCTTGGTAGGTGCAGTTTTTTCATGCGTCCCAATCGCAGTTCCCGAAATCTGATCAGTCTTCATTCTACCCTCCTTAACAAACAAAAAACCGGCTTTTGGCCGGACTGTTCAATGTGCACTTGGCAACAGAAAATCAGCCGACCTTAGTCGGTAAAATAAAACCAGAAATGATTCTGAGAAATAACTGATTTCATGTTGCTCTAATTATACATGAAGCAAATAAATCCAGTCAATCTTTGCGTTGGCAAGAAAAAGACCAAGCCAGGGCTTGGTCTGAAAGGAAGATGCGCGGGGCATCAGTAGTCGTCGCCACCCGCGAGGGTGAGAGGCTTTTTAGCCGGGAGCTTTGGTTCGTCTGCCGGTGCAACTGGCGGGACGGGTTTCTGCTGCGGCTGTTCGTCCGCCGACTGAGGAACCTGATCCGCCCTGTCTTCATGCCTTGGGTTCAAGGCATGGAGAAAAGAAGCATGATACATTGCTTACCCCCTTGATTGAGCCATTCTACTCGAGTTTGTGCATCTTGTCCAGGAAGGAATTCAGCTCTTCCTGGGAGAAAAATTCGATGGTAATTTTACCTGACTCTCCATTCTTTTGAACGCGAACCTTGGTCCCTAATTTCCCCCGCAATTCAGATTCAATAGCCTGCAGTTCAGGGTCGGAGTTGGGGCGCTGACCTTTAATTTGCTTAGGCCTTTCCATGATCTCACGAACCCGGTCCTCCACTTGCCTGACTGTCAGGTTCTCTGCTTTTATCATGTCGAACATAGCCAGCTGTTTTTCCATCCCAATCAATCCCAAGATGGCCCGGCCGTGTCCTTCGCTGATCTCTGCTTCCGCAATTGCCCTCTGAATTTTCAATGGCAAATTCAGCAAACGAATCATGTTTGTGACTGTGGTGCGGCCTTTACCGACTTTCTTGGCAACTTCTTCTTGAGTAAGTTTATACTGGTCAATCAACTGCTGGTAAGCCTGGGCCTCTTCAATCGGATCCAGGTTATGACGCTGTATGTTTTCGATCAACGCAAGCTCGAGCTTCTGCTGTTCTTCCATTGCATCGCGGACAATTGCCGGGACTTTTGTCAGGCCGGCTAATTGCGAAGCGCGCCAGCGCCGTTCACCCACAATGATCTGGTAATTGTCGTCTTTGGTTGGAACAACTACAAGCGGCTGTAAAATGCCATGCTCTTTGATGGAATTAGCCAGCTCCTGCAAATATTCTTCTTTGAAAACTTTGCGGGGCTGCCATGGATTTGGCTGGATCTTACTGACTTCAATTTCAGTAAGATTCTGGCCGGCTGGAGAGGCTGGCTGTGGAGTTGTCGCTGGCTGGTGGATTGGCTCAGGTGAGCTGATTGTCGGTGTTGGGGCAGGAGTTGTGCTTTGTGTTTCGTCCATATTAAGAGAGCCTTTTAGGCTTTGATAAGGCTGTAATTCTAAATCATCTTGTAAATCACTGGCGTCTGGCATAAACTTTCCATCCGTTCTATATGCAAAAATTCTATCAGAATATTAGTAGTTGGACAAATAAATAAAAATTCTAAGACAATAGACCTTTTGCCATCGCCGTAACGATTTGTCCTGAAGGAGGCTGTCGCAGTCCGCCAGAAGGCGGACGAGACGGAGCAGAAAATTTAACGCGAGTTAAATTTTACTGCGTACTCCTGAAGGGTAAATCGTGCAGGCGTCAAAAAAAAGTACCCTTAGGTACTTGGAATTTTTTTATTGGTGCCGCTGGACGTTTGATCGGCGTTCGGTGTCGTCCTGTGTTAATAATCAAAATCTATTTGCAAATCCATCAGGACTAACCTCACTTCTGCCCGTTCGATCATTTTTATTGCACCAAAAAAACATCCAATTCGGATGCTTTAGATGTTTTTTTGGTGCCGCTGGACGGAGTCGAACCGTCATGAGCGTAAGCCCACACGATTTTGAGTCGTGCGTGTCTGCCAGTTCCACCACAGCGGCATTACCGACATATTCTAAACTATTTTCAGCTTTTTGAAAAGTCTGGCTATTAGAACCGCCACGATAACCGCGATCAGGAAACTGCCCAGAATATCGGTTGGATAATGAACCCCAACATAAATACGTGCCAGGGACCCAACCACTGCCAGGGCAAAAAACGGCCAGAACAGCTTGGTTTTCCAAAAAGCAAAGGCCAAACTGAAATATATAACCGTATGGCCTGAAGGAAAGGACATCATCAAATCTTCCGGGACCAGGTTCTTTATGTCCATAACTTCGAACGGCCGCGGCCTGGACACCACCCGCTTGATAATCTCAACAATGATTAGTCGAGAAAAAACCACGTTCCCTATCGCCAGCAGAACATTCTGCCGGTATCCTTGCACAAACCAAAGCAACAAAACAACCACGCCAAAAACAAACATGAAATGATCAGCAAAAAACACGCCAATCTGGTCAGCAATGCCGGATTCCCCAGACAAGCCGTGAATCCAGGAAAATATTCGTACGTCTAAATTCATTGGATAGGAAACTTTTTGGTAAATACCTTAACTTCTTCCCGAACAGTTGGTGCCAGCGCCGGGTCCGTGATCACAGCCGTGATCCAGGAAGCAATTTTGCTCATTTCTTTTTCTTTCATGCCGCGGGTTGTTACCGCCGCAGTTCCGATCCTGATACCGGACGGATCCTGAGGGGTTTGCTTGTCAAACGGAATCATATTTTTGTTGACCACAATTCCAGACTGCTCCAAAATCTGCTGAGCCGCCTTGCCGCCAATGCCCTTGTTTGTCAGGTCCACTAAAATCAGATGGTTATCAGTGCCGTCAGAAACCAACCGGAACCCAAAATCCTGCAAAGCATAAGCCAATGCCTTAGAGTTTCTGACGATTTGCTCAGCATACCGTTTAAAACCGGCAGTTGCCGCCTCTTTCATGGCAACGGCAATGGCCGCGATAGTATGCTCGTGCGGGCCACCCTGCACCCCAGGAAAAACCGCCTTATCAATTTGCGAACCATATTTATCCTTGCACATGATGATGGCGCCCCGCGGCCCCCGTAGGGTTTTATGGGTTGTGGTGGTGACCACGTCAAAATCAGGAATTGGGCTTTCATGCACCCCGCCAACAATCAATCCGGCAATATGCGAAACGTCAGCCATGGCAATTGCCTTAACTTTATCTGCGATTTCCCGGAACTTTCTAAAATCAATTTCCCGCGGGTACGCAGTATATCCGGTTAGGATCAGTTTTGGCTTGACCTTGTCAGCCATTTTCAAAATTTCCGTGTAATCAAGTCTACCCGTCTTTCTGGAGATCTCGTAATGAATAAAATTGTAGATTTTTCCGGAAAAATTCACAGGCGAGCCGTGAGTTAAGTGCCCGCCATGCGCCAGATCAAGCGCCATAATCCTGTCTTTTGGCTCCAACAATGCCGCGAACACCGCCATGTTCGCCGGACTGCCTGAGTGCGGCTGAACATTTACGTGCCAGTCCAAAGGCAGTTCAAAAACTTTGCGCACTCGCTCTATCGCCAACTCTTCCACCTGATCAATAATTTCATTGCCTGCATAATATCTGCGGCGCGGAAAGCCTTCTGAATACTTGTTGGTAAGCACGGATCCCAAAGCCTCGCGCACGCTTTTCGACACATAATTCTCTGATGCAATCAATTCCAAAACCTCGGATTGCCTTTTGCGCTCCGAGTTGATCAAACTATTTAATTGCGGATCAGAGGTTTTTAACATTATCGCAAGTTAGTGAAAAGCAAACTAAACAGTCCAGCCAGAACGAATATTGGAACGAAGCTTACGGTAAACTGCAAAACAACCAAAATCAGCAACATGGCCATAAGCTTGCCAATAACCAGGTTCTGCTCAAAGAATACCACATAAGGCATGATATGGGTTTCCACTGCCTTATCGTAAGAGTAAGCGGTAATCGGCACAATTAAGGAATGCTTGCTGATAGTTCCCAGCGTATTGGTAGCGATCACTCCCCGAAGGTTCGCAAAGAACGGCCTGATTACCCAGAAAACAGCATTAAACACGCCAAATGTCCGGGTTAAAACCGCTTTACTGCGCTTATCTGACAAGACCCCCACATAAAGCATTACAACCGTGGCAACCAGGGTTGAAATCGATATTATTGTACCAAATTGGAAGAAATCCGGTACGGTCATGAAAATAAAGATCGGCCAGATGACCAGCTGGACAAATTCCTCCCCAAACCCCCAATACGCCACCATGCTTTTTGGGTATTGGGCAAACATCTTCCAAGTGTCGGAATATTTATATTCCTTGGGCTCGAATTTTTCAACGGTCGTGAACAGCGGGACATTCGAGAACAGCATCAGGATGGTGACAATGACAAACAGCGTCGCAAATCCGAATTCGTTCAAAATATAACCGCCCAAAAACGGACCAACAATGAAAATGATTGAGTTCAACGCATATAAGCCGCTGCTTTCCCGTCCGCGTTGTTCTGCGTTCGAGAATCTGGACATGTCCGCATGGAATGCCGGCCAGTACAAGGTCTTCTGGATTGCCAAAGCCAAAGGCGCAAGATAAATCAGGTCAGGCACTTCCCTGCTGGCAAACAGCAACCCCCAGTACATGACCATGAATATGGTGCTGTAAAGAATAGAATGCTCGTACCCGCGCCACGTTGCAATTTTCCCGCCAATCGGCATCAGGAAAAGATAAATCACATACACCGCAACGAAGAACAAAACAACCTGCTGAATGGTAAAACCCAGCACCGAATACAAAAAAATCGGCTCGAACAACATTACGGCTGTGGTGGCCAGATCTGAAAAGGCTTTCGCCCAATACATTTCCTTTATTTCCCGGCTAAGCTGATGGGATAAATAACCTGGATGTATGTATCTGCTGATTTGAAACATTTGTTTTATTTGTCCTTCTCTACAACTTTTTTATTGCTTTTTGTATCCTGGAAAATTTGACAACTCCTTCTCTTATAAGTGTAACATTTTGTCCGTCAATCTGCAGTAAGGTGGAAATTGAATTTTTCTTAAGCCTGCCGCCATCAAGATAATAGTCCGGCACTGCTTTCTTCCCATGATACTGTGTTTTTACTTCATTCAGCGTATAAGCCGTTGGTTGGCCGCTGAGGTTGGCTGATGTTGTAGTTATTGGTTTGCCAAACTTTTTGACCAACTGCTGGGTGATGACACTGGCAGGGTTTCTGATGCCAATAGTCCCCGTGCGTCCGGAAAGCATGACCCAGTTTTTTGCTTTTGACCTGAGAGGAAGAACAAACGAAACTGCTCCGGGCCAAAATGTCTTCATTAATTTTTTTGCATACGGACTGATTCTCAGGACTTTTTGCGCTTTTTCAATGGAAGGAAAAATTACTTGGATTGGTTTTTTAAAACTTCTGCCTTTCAACGCGTATAGTTTTTTAATTGCGGCCAAGTTGGTTGCGTCCACTGCAAATCCGTACGCTGTGTCAGTTGGATAAACAACCAATCCCCCTTGTTTGAGAATTTTCACCGCTTCCTGGATATCCTTATGCATGCTGGGCCAATGCCTCCTCTGCCCGCTTAATGTCCTCCGGATAGCCTATTGGCAGCCAGAATCCGGCTTCAACTGTTTTAACCTTGTATTTGTCAACCATCTGGAACATGGTTTGCGGCAACCCATACTCCCCGTTTTTCAGCTGAACCAAATCATAACCAAAAAATTCCTGATTCAGTTTATACGCGCCCATCAGAACAAAGAACGGCGCAGTAAAATCTTCTGAGACAGAAGGAAGAAGTGAAACAAAGTTTCCGTCTGTGTCAGTAATAATTTTCCCAAAGCGCCGGAAATTTTGCGGAAAATCCTTTTCCCTGCTCACATCCTTAACAAGAAAAGCCGGCGCATTGCTCTTAGCCAATTTCTCCAAATCCTCTTTCTTGTACAAGTCATCCCCGTTGACCACCAAAAAATCGCCTTTGATCACATCCTTGCACACTGAAACAGCCCAACCAGAACCTTTCAGCTCGCTCTCCACAAAAGTAATTTTTTTGCTGGAATTTTTCAGCGCTTCTTTGATTTGCTCGCCAAAATGCCCGATTACAACAACCACTTCCTGAACCTCATCAGGAAGCTGGCTGATTGTCCTTTCCAAAATTGATCGCCCGGAAACTTTCAGAAGCGGCTTGGGTGTATTTTCGGTCAACGGAAGCATTCTTACTCCGCGGCCTGCCGCCAAGATGATTGCCTGCATTATGCTCTTGCCTTACTCCTTTATTACAAAATTCATTAATCTGTCCGGAACAAAAATTTCTTTCACGATTTCTTTTCCGCCTATGGCCGAAGCAACCCCCTGGTCTGCCAAAGCTTTGGCTTTGACTTCCTCCTGGGCAGTGCCGGCTTTGACGGTTACGGTTGCGCGCAATTTGCCCATGACTTGAATCGCGACCACCACCTCTGTTTCTGCGATTTGTGACTCATCGTACTTTGGCCAGAACTCCCTGTGGATGCTGGTGTAGTGTCCCAAACCGTTCCATATCTCCTCCGTCAAATGCGGAGCAAACGGCGCCATCAATTTCAATAAGGTTTCGAAATCACTCTTGTTCAAGCGAGGGTTATTGTTCAAAAATTCCATGAACGCCGCCACGGCAGTGTTGTACTTGAAGGCGTTCAAATCATCCGTGATTTTTTTGATCAGTTTATGGATGGCTGGTTTTGGTGATTCATCATCCGTGGGCTTCATCACGCTGATCTTATCCAAGAAACGCCGCACGCCGATAACCCCTTTTTCGTTCCAGGAAACAGTTTCGCTGTGCGGACCCAAAAACATTTCGTACATGCGCACCGTGTCCGCCCCGTATGATTCGACAAAATCATCCGGGTTGACCACGTTGCCGCGGCTCTTGCTCATTTTTTCGCCGTCAGCGGCCAAAACCATTCCGTGCGGAATTCGGCGCAGGTAGGGCTCTTTATACGGGATAACACCCTGGTCATACAAGAACAAGTTCCAGAACCTGGAGTACAGCAAATGCAAGGTTGTGTGTTCCATGCCGCCGAAATAAACATCAACTGGCTGCCAGTATTTCAACTTTTCCTGGGAAGCCAGCTCTGAATTATTATGCGGATCCGAGTACCTTAAATAGTACCAGGAGCTTCCCGCCCATTGCGGCATAGTGTTAGTTTCGCGTTTAGCCGGGCCTTGGCATTGCGGACATGTGGTGTTGACCCAGGATTCAACAGAAGCCAGAGGCGATTCGCCCGTGCCTGTTGGCTCGTATTTTTCAATGTCAGGCAGCTTAACGGGCAATTGCTCTTCCGGCACAGCCACCACGCCGCACTTTTCGCAGTGGACCAAAGGAATCGGCTCACCCCAGTAGCGCTGGCGGGAAAACACCCAGTCTCGCAATTTAAACTGAATCTTAGGCTGGCCAAAATCCGCGGTCATGTGCTTGCGCGCTTCCTGCGTGGACATGAAATTATACTCGCCGGAATTTATCAGTGTACCTTCTCCGGTCCACAATTCATTATTTTCTTCTGAATTTTTTGCCGGGCCTCCTGAAACAGCCGGAGCAACAACTTTCCTGATCTTCAGATTATATTTCTTGGCGAATGCATAGTCGCGCTCATCATGCGCCGGCACAGCCATAACCGCTCCTGTACCATAACCGGACAAAACATAATCAGCCACCCAAACCGGAATTTCTTCTTCCGTGGCAGGATTGATCACATACGCGCCGGTAAAGACGCCTGTTTTTTCCTTATCCAAAGCAGTTCGTTCCAACTCAGTTTTTGCTGAAGCCTGTTTGGCGTAATCCTCAACTGCCTGCTTTTGCTCAGGCGTGGTGATTTTCTCCACCAACGGATGATCAGGAGCAATCACCATGTAAGTTGCCCCAAACAGCGTGTCCGGCCGAGTCGTGAAAACTTCAACATGTTCACCACCGCTTGCCAACAAAAACTTTATCAGCGCGCCCTCAGAGCGCCCGATCCAATTTGCCTGCTGAACCTTCACTGGCTCCGGCCAGTCTAAATCCTTCAAACCGTCCAGCAACTTCTGGGCATAGTCAGTGATTTTCAAATACCACTGGCGCATTTCCCGTTTTTCAACCTGAGTTCCGCATCTTTCGCATCTGCCGTCTATGACTTCTTCGTTGGCCAATCCGGTTTTGTCCTTTGGGCACCAGTTGATGGAACCGGTTGCCTCATAAGCCAAACCTGCTTTGAAAAATTTCAGAAAAATCCATTGGGTCCATTTGTAATATTCCGGATAAGTGGTGTTTATTTCCCTTTTCCAATCGAAACCAATTCCCCAACTTTGGATTTGCCTCTTAGTGTTGGCGATATTCTGCGCAGTGGAGACTTTTGGGTGGATGCCGGTCTTGATGGCATAATTTTCCGCAGGCAAGCCAAAAGCGTCCCAGCCAATCGGATACATTGTTTCAAAATTCTGCATGCGCAAAAACCGGCTATAAACGTCACCGGCAACGTACGGACGCAAATGACCCATATGCAAACCAGCCCCTGACG
This sequence comes from uncultured Candidatus Saccharibacteria bacterium, assembly GCA_964605735.1. Lineage (GTDB taxonomy): Bacteria > Patescibacteriota > Doudnabacteria > UBA920 > O2-02-FULL-48-8 > DASPNG01. The sequence continues at coordinate 393,689 of CAZSDS010000001.1, forward strand.
GATATGGAAATTCAATCAACACGAATTTCTTCGGTTTAATCAAATCATCAGAGGTGGAATATGTGTGGTTTTCCATCCAATATTTCTGCCATTTGGCTTCAATTGATTTGTGGTCGTACATGGGTTTTTGGTTAAATTAGCTTAAATTATTGGTCAGGTTGCAAAAAATCGAGAATTGCTTAAAATAGTTATACAAAACAAAGGGGGTCTTATGGTCGCCCGGCTTAAGTCGTCTGATCCGGTTGGAATGTTCAAGATCAAGGCACGAGACCTTTTACATCACGTGATGCTTACCCACCGCCAGTTCTGGACCAAGCTGGATCCGCTCTGTGACGCAAAAACCATCCCTATCCCCATCATCGTAGTGGGTGAAGACGAACCTTTCAAAAAAGAACTGGAGAAGACCAATCCGGCTGGCGCACCCATTGCCTTGGCCATCCTGCAGGTGATGATGCTCAGCCCAAAATGGCAAAAAGTGGCGGAAGCCCGCGAGCAAACCAGCCAAAGCGTTAATTTCGCAGTGGCGATCAAGAACATCCCGCGGCCAATTTATGCCAGGCCTAAGCCTGGTGAGAAAAAAACCTACACGTTCACGCCCGAAGATGAACGATTCTTGCGTGAGATTTCACAAGGCCAACAAGTCAGATAATTTTGTCTGGCTTTTTTTATTTAACCCCGTAAGCAACCAGTGCATTTTCAAAGGTCAATTTGGCCATTTCGTGCGGGTCCACTCCCCGGTGCTGGGCCATCGCATCAACAATATACTTTACGTAGACAGGTTCATTTCTCTTGCCTCTGTAAGGCGGTGGAGCCAGGTACGGCGCGTCAGTCTCTGAAAGTATTCTATCAGACGGAAGATTTCTGCACACTTCCCTGAGCTTGCCAGTTTTATCAAACATCAATATCCCATTAAGCGCTACATGAAACCCCAGGTCAAGGAATTTTTTTGCGGTTTCCCAATCGCCGGTATATGAGTGGATGATGCCGCGGCTTTGGTACTCGGTCCTGAGGATTTCAAGGCAGTCCTGGTACGCGTCCCGGCAATGGATGACAACCGGCAAGCTGTGTTTTTTGGCAAAGCGCAGTTGTGCTACAAACGCCTGTTTCTGCAATTCTTTTGCTTTTGCATCATCAGCGGGAACTCGGAAATAATCAAGTCCGATTTCCCCCACTGCCACCACTTTCTCATTCAGAAGGGCTTCATACCGGCTTTCGTCAAAACCCTGCATTTCGTTAACCTTTCCTTCATCCGGATCATCCACCACCTGCCAGGTGTGGCTTGGGTGCAAGCCGACTGTGGCGTAAACGCCTTCCTTGTATCTGAGGGCCAGTTCCGCCGCGCTTTGGGAAGTAGCCAGCGACGTCCCGACGTTCGTCATCCAAACCCCGCTGTCCAGCGCCCGTTTCACCACCTCCCCGCTTTCTTCACCGTATGCGGCAAAATTTGTATGTGCGTGTGTGTCAAAGTACATTTTTTGTCTAAGGCTAAATCAATTATTCAAGGCTAATCAATTTTTGCGAACAACGGTTCAGCTTTCACGATCTTTTCCGCTTCCAGCGCGCTCCTGATTTTGTTGGCAGTATCCGGCATAACAGGCGCGAGCTTGGCGGAAATGTCATAAAGGAGCGCACAAAGATTGACAAGCAATTCTTTTACTTTATCAGGATCTGTCTTGTAAAGCTCCCACGGCTTGCTCTTGTCTATCAACTGGTTAGCCCAGGCAATTTCTTCCCAAATCTTTACCAAGCCTTCAGAAAAATTGGCTTTGGCGATGGCCTCAGACGCCGGGGACAAATCGCGGGGCGATTCAGGGTACTCACCAACGTCGCCATCCAGATACTTTTCAACCATATTGGTGGTGCGGGAGAAAAGGTTACCCAAGCCGTTGGCCAGATCGCCGTTGTATCTGGCTTTAAGCTTTTCCTCGCTGACGTCGCCGTCATGACCAAAAGGAACTTCGCGCAGCAGGAAATAACGGACAGCATCCGTTCCGTATTTATCCGCCCACTCAACCGGATCTATGACATTGCCCAAACTCTTTGACATCTTTTGTCCGGCAATCGTAAAGAAGCCATGCACAAAAATGGTTTTTTGTAACGGGATTCCCAAAGACAAAAGCATTGCCGGCCAGATGGTGGCATGCACGCGCAAAATGTCTTTGCTCATAAGTTGGATGTCTGCCGGCCAATACTTTGGAAGTTCATCATCCGGACCTGCCCAACCTAGTCCGGTCAGATAGTTCAGGAACGCGTCTGCCCAGACATAAGTGGTGTGGGATTTGTCCCAGGGCAATGGGATTCCCCATTTTACGTTCTTTCTGGAAAATGAAACGTCTTCCAATCCTTCTTTTTTATAAAAGCTGACGATTTCATTCTTTCTTTCAATCGGCAAAATCTGCAGTTCGTCACTTTCAATTTTCTTAAGCAATTCATCCTGGTACTTGGACAAACGGAAAGCATAGGTTTCTTCCGAAAGCCACTCAGGCTCAACTTTATGGTCAGGGCACTTGCCGTCCACTAAATCCTTTTCCTTCTTAAACTGCTCACAGCCGCGGCAATACCAGCCTTCATACGCGCTTAAATAAATATCGCCGTTGTCATACATCTTCTGCAAAGCGGCGGAGACAGCTTTTATGTGTTCCGGGTTTGTCGTCCGTATAAACTTATCATTGCTGACATCCAACTTCTCCCAAGCCTTTACGAATTTTTCAGAAATTTCATCCACAAATTCTTTGGGCTGTTTGCCGTTTTTTTCCGCGGCCTGTTCAATCTTTACGCCGTGCTCATCCGTTCCCACCAGAAAAAAAGTATCATTTCCGATTTGTCTGTTAAGGCGCGCCAAAACATCCGCGGCAATTGTCGTGTACGCGTGGCCGATGTGCGGCTTGTCGTTCACATAATAAATTGGCGTGGTTACGTAAAATTTCTTCTTTTCTTGTTCTGTCTTTTCTGCTTTGTCTGCCATAAAAATCCTTGCGAAAATGATAAAAAAAGGCCGCTTAGGCCTCTTCATTATACCACAACTGCATAAAATTTGCATTACAAAAATCTGGTATTTGCTCGCGTCTAAAAGTCCTTGTATACTGGATGCATACGCGGCGCATCCTGTGGAGGTCAGTCATGCAAAACACCCGAACTGAAACGGCAACCCTTCCGGTCAGAGATGAAGCAGAGTTCAGTCCGTTTCAGACGGTTAAGCGGCCACTCTCCGCGCAAGTGGACGAGACAAATTTCATAAAAACGATGGAGGAATTATTCGGGCCCCATCACCCTATCGCATTCCTGGGGTGTGAAAGAACAGCTGAGTTCTATATTGTCCAATACGCCGTATTGCTGGATCCTGGCGAGGATCCTTACAAGCGGCTGGTGCATACGGACATCAACTGGCAAATTCTGACCCATTTCTGGGTTCTGGATAAAAAAGTCAGGCGCTGCTTCCCGGATGTGCGCTAATGAAACAAAAAAGACCCTCCAAAAAATCGGGGGGTCGTTTTTATTTGTTGTTGTAATTAAGCTTCCAATTTCTCTTCCATTTCGTGGATGCTCTCGCTGTTCATGACATCGGTTATAAACACCTGCACGCCGCTGATTACAGGAACAGCAATGATCGCCCCAACCAATCCGCCTAACGAGCCCCCTATCAGGATTCCCAAAATAACCAGGATTGGGTTGAGGCCAACGCTCTTACTCATGATCATTGGCACAAGCAAATGGTTTTCCAATTGCTGGACAATTATGTAAAGAATCACGACGGCCAAGGCCAGTGGCGGATTCTGGATAAAGGCGAAGAAGGCAGCAGGAATTACCGAGATTATCGGACCTATGTATGGAATGATTTCCAGCAATCCGGCAATCAGAGCCAAAACCAGAGCATACTCAACGCCCAGAATCAGCAGGCCAATATAAGTCAGCGTGAAAATCGAAACAGATAAAATCAACTGCCCCAAAACCCAAGCACCCATTTTGCGCTGGATTTTTGTCACAAGCTTGTTGGCATAACCCTGGTTTTTATACGGCACCAGGTGTTTGATGAAATTTTTTGTGCCATTTTCTTCAGCGCTCAGATAGAACGAGACAACCAAAACCGTGATCACTGAGACAAAGCCTGTGATAATGCCGCGGGTGGTGTTGAAAATTCCTTGTGAAATTGATCCGGCGAATTCCTGAAAATTCTGGGTTACCGTCTCATCAATTCCAAATTGTGCCAGGTTTTCACGGAAACCGCCCACCCTGGACAAGAAGCTTTCATAAAAGTTGCTCTGTGAGAGCTGGGTAAACTGTTGGATAATCGGCGGGACAAGCAAGGCAATAACCATGGCAAAAATGCCCAAGAATATGGTGTAAACAATCAAAACGCTCAAGCCACGCGGCACGCGTCTCTTCCCCAGGTAGTCTGCCAGAGGGTCGATGGCGGAAGAAATGATCACCGAAATCAAAAACAACAGCAGAATATCGCGCACGGCAAACAAAAACCACAGCAAAAGAATAATAACCAGCACTTTCAGAATTGTGATGGATGAAATATTTACCGTTGTATGATTGCTATTCATGGATTGATTATACCTAAATTGCTTAAACGTTGGCAATTGGATTGCCGGAACAGTTACTTGCCCCTCAGTTTTTTCAGGATTTTGATGTTCATTGGGTCGTCGGCTGGGTTGTCTTTTGGCGTTTCCAGGATCCAATCCAGTTTGCCGAAAACTTTGTGCTTGGCCAAAATCTTAAAACCTTCCAAACCGATTTTCCCCTGGCCAATGTGTTCATGCCGGTCCAGGTGTTTTCCGCACTCAGCTTTTGAGTCATTGGCGTGGACCACAACCAGCTTTTCGAATCCAATCAGCTTATCAAACTGCTTGAGCGTGTCATCAATTGATTTCTTGTTTGTTAAGTCATACCCGGACGCAAACATGTGGCAGGTGTCGAGACAAACTCCAATGTCATACTTTTTCAGCGTTTTGTGATCCAGAATTTCCGCCAGTTCCTCAAACGTATCGCCCACAATTCTCCCTGCGCCCGCGGAAATTTCCAAAAGCAGCTGTGTGCTTCCCTTATACCCATCCATGATTTTTTCGATAGCCAGGGAAACTCGCTCCAACCCTTCCTTCTCAGTCAACTCGCCAAAACTTCCCAAGTGCGTCATGATGGCTTTGGCCCCTATCAGACTGCCGCGCTCCAACTCCTGCCTGACCACTGAGATTGAGCCGTAGTAAATGTTGGTTTTAGTTGAAGCAAAGTTGATGAAATATGGCGTGTGAATGTAGCAGGTATCAAAACCGTGTTTTTCCATCTCTCCCTTAAACTGCTTTTGAACTTCCTTGGTTATCTCCTTGACCGGGCCGCCGTGCGGCGAACGCGAAAAAATCTGAAAGACTTCTGCCCCGACTTTTGCCGCATTTGCCGGAGCGTTATACAAACCCCCGGCTATTGAAACATGTGTGCCTATTCGCATATAATCTAATTCTAGGGAGGAATTGGTGAATATACAAGCCCTAAGCCAGGAGGAGAGATGCTGCGTCTTGTCCCCAAGATCAAAGGCAAGTTCGGGAAGGTCCGGAAATCCCTGAGCTTCGTCGAATCTACAGAGCGCCTACCGGACGGCACCGTGAAAACCGTGTACAAGAGCGGAACCGTTTACCTGGTAAAGCCTGTTGAGTACCAGCAGATGAAACTGCCGGGATTTTAGTGAACGAATATTGCACCTGCGCCGCGAGCAAAACAAAACCGAGACCTTGTCTCGGCTTTTTTATAACTCCAGTTTTTTGGCAAAAACTGATTCATCCGCATACGGACCAATCACAGCCAAATCCATATTTTCATTTTTGAGAATATCGTGGGCAACCTTATTGATGTCATCCAGCGTAACCTTATCCAGCTCTTCAAAAGTTTGTTTGATTGTTCGAATTTTTCCAAGAAAAGCTTCTTGTCCCAGATACCACTCCATCTTATCCTGCGGATCTTCCATTGCCAAAGCAATTTTTCCTTTGATGTAGTCCTTGGCTTTTTTCAATTCAGCGCTGGAGATGCCATCTTTCCTGACTTTTCTTAATTCATCAAGAATGACTTCCAAAGCCTGTGGAGCGGAACTAACTTTTAATCCGGATTGAATTATGAAGCTCCCAGCGTCCAGGTAATTGTTGTAAGAAGTTGAGATGTAATAAGCCAAACCCAGGCGTTCACGGATTCGGATAAACATGCGCGAACTCATACCGCCGCCCAAAGTGGCTGAGAGCAGGCGCAAAGGAAAATTGTGTTTGCTTCGGTAAGGATAAGCGCCAAAACCAAGAATCATATGCCCCTGCTCCGTCAATTTGTTCTTTACGACAAGCCTGGGGTTTCTTTGTTTTTCAACGACAGGCGCATAGGAACCAAATTTTTTGTTTGGCAGTTTCCCCCAGTGTTCATTAACCAGCTTTTCCAGTTTATCGGCATCAAATTGCCCGGCAACCGCAATAATGGTGTTCCCTGGCTGGTAAAATTTTTCCCTGAATTTAAGCACATCCTCTCTGGTCACGGATCTAATGACTTCCGGTGTCCCTGCAATATCCCTGCCCAAAGCGCAACCCTCCCACAACAACTCCTCAAAAAGCGTTTCAACGTGAATCTGAGGAGTGTCCTTGTACATGTTTATTTCTTCTATAATCACACCCTTTTCCCGCTCAATTTCCTTTTCATCAAACAGCGGATTCTGCACCATATCAGTTAGCACGCCAAAAACCAGAGGTAAATGTTCATGCGCCGCCCGGATGTAATATTGGGTGTGTTCCTTGCCTGTATTGGCATTGAATTCCCCTCCCACCGCATCAATCACCTCAGACAGTTTTTTTGCGGTTGGGTATTTGGCGCTGCCTTTAAAGTGCAGATGCTCCAAAAAGTGCGCCATGCCGTTCTGCTCCAACTTCTCATAACGAGATCCAGCCTTCACGAAAACCGACATCGTGACAGATGCCGCAGTTTCGATAGGAACGGTTAGTAATGTTAGCCCGTTTTGCAGGACTTTCTTAGTGTATAAGGGTTGTGCTGACATTTCGGTTTCTTATGATCTGGCTTAGATTAACAATGAAGTTTTTCCGTAAAATATGCAAGCAATTCATCGACTTTCACGCGATCCTGTTGCATGGTGTCCCGGTCCCTTACTGTCACAGCGCCGTCATTGGCAGTCTCAAAATCCACGGTCACACAATAAGGCGTTCCGATTTCATCCTGTCTGCGGTAGCGTTTGCCTATTGAACCGGTTTCATCATACTGGCACATCCATTTGCTTTGCAGGTTCTTCAAAATATCAAGCGCTGGTTTGGTCAATTCCTCTTTTTTAGACAACGGCAAAACTGCAACTTTGATTGGCGCCAGCTCTTTAGGTAATCGCAAAGTCACTTCTTTTTCATGCACCGCGTCATCTTTGCCGGAACGGGCTTCTGTTTCCGTATAAGCTGACAGCAAGACCGCTAAAACTGTTCGGTCCACGCCAAGCGACGGCTCAATTACATGCGGTATATATGTTTCGTTTGTGCTCTCATCTCTGTACTGCATTAACTCGCCAGATTTTTTTTCATGGGCACTCAGATCATAATCGGTTCTATAAGCCAAACCATAAAGTTCTTTTTGTCCAAAGGGATAATCAAATTCAATATCAATCGTCCTCTTACTATAAAACGCCCGGTCCTCATCGGAAATTTCAACGTAGTGAACTTTTGATTCATCCAAACCAATAGTTTTAATCCATTTTTTCAATTCCTCTAACCAATGATCAAAATGCTTTTCCCAATCGTGCGGGTGGACAAAATACTCAATTTCCATCTGTTCAAATTCGCGGGTTCGGAAAATATAATTTCCTGGGGTGATCTCATTTCGAAACGCCTTACCAATTTGTGCCACGCCAAAAGGGATTTTCTTTCTGGAAGTTTCTTGAATCTGTTTGAAATCAACAAATATTGCCTGGGCTGTTTCCGGCCTGAAATAGACTACGCTGGTTTCATCCTGAACCGGACCCAAATGAGTCTGCAACATTAAATTAAACTGTTTGCTTTCAGTAAATTCACTTCCTCCGCACTGGGTGCATTTTTCTGGTCTTTGGTCTGCCCGATATCGGCTATGGCATTTCTTACACTCAGTTAAAGGATCGGTGAAAGTAGCAATATGTCCGGACGCCTCCCAGACTTTAGGGTTCATCAAAATAGCGGCATCCAAGCCGACCATGTCCCTGCGCTCCTGCACAAACATCTTCCACCAGAGCTTCTTGATGTTGTTCTTCAATTCCACGCCTAAAGGTCCGTAATCCCAGGAGTTGGCCAAGCCACCGTAAATTTCAGATCCGGGAAATATAAAACCACGCCTTTTAGCGAGGTTAACAATTTTCTCCATCAAATCAGGTTGTTGTTTAGACATATTATTCCGTGATGACACTGGCTGTCAGGCATATAAACCTGACTGGATGCGGCACCTCATTAATTGTCTTTAGATTGTAACACAGGTTACTGGTTTTTTGTACCTTTCTTTTTACGGAACTCAGAAATTTTATGAGGAAGGTTAACGAAGTACCAGATTACGTAGAGCGCAGTCAGTAATACCATAATCCCCAAAATCTGGGGAGCGACTTCAAAACTTTGCTCACCTAATGCCGCGGAAAAAACAATCAGCGGCAGAATGCCAAGCAAGTTGGCTATCGTAAATTTCCAGTAGCTAATGCTTGATGCTCCAGCCAAATAATTCCAAATGTCAAAGGAAGTGATTGGGTTTATTTTCAAAATAAAAATCGCCCAGGTTCCGTTTTTTTCCATGTACTCCTCAAACTTGGCCATCTGCTTGGCGGAAATGAATTTGACCAGGAGCGGTTTGCCCCAGCGCTGGCCAATCCAAAAACTGATGCTTGATCCTATAAAGTTTGCGATCATAACGTAAAGAATGGTTTGGAAAAAACCGAAGATTGCGGCCCCAACCGGGTAAACAAACCAACCAGGGATAAAGGCAATCAAAACTTCCAGCACCACCAGCCAGACATAAGAGAACGCCGCCCATGGCCCGAGGTCAACCAAATAATCCCTGAACTTGCTGGCGTCATTCGCAAACAAATTAAACACGACTTCGCCCTGGAAGAACGACCAAAACGCCCACACCAAAGCCGCTGTCAGCAACAGCGTGATTGACACATCCAATATGCGGCGTTGTTTCTCCGTCATTGAATTAAGTTTAACATAAATAAGGCGGCCTGTTTTGAGCATTGCTCTCGTTTTCTAATTTGCAAAAAAATACTTGTGATTATATATACGAAAGTGCCTCGTGTCAAGTTACAGCGGGGCTGGGGCTTACGGGAAATTGCCTAGAAAAAGAGCCCTACACTGTGATAGTATAGGGCTAGAATTTGCGGGCACCGGCTATTCGTCAGCTCGGCGCCTGTTGTACACTGGCCTGAGATAGTTGGCCGGGTTGCTGGCTTCCTCCAGGGAATTTTGCTTTTCAGCGTAGCCGGTATCGCTGAAAACGAACTCAACCGGGTCACCTCGCTCAGAAAGGAGCATGCCCGCGAAGTCACTATAGTGGCGGTGACCTCGCGTGACGCGGAGAGTCTGCGGTCCCTTGTTTGAATGAAGCCGGACAACTATGTTACCGGTCTCGTCATCCAGGGACACGCTTTCCATGCGCCAGGGCTCATTCTGCAAATACTTCATCAGCAGAATCTCCTGAGCCTCTTTCTGAGCCTTCGTTACCCGGACATGCGCCGGCGCCGGATTCATCAGGCTTGCTGGCGCATTCCCTGCTGGCGCGTCCAGTGGCTTGTCGCTGACTGCGGAGATGGTGAAGAACAAACCTATCACGATAGCTGCTAACGTGTTCAATTTGCGGGACATGAGCGCCCTCCTGACTCCTGGCGATGCGGGAAAACTATGCGTGAGCCGACCACCTGACGCTGCCTGGATCTGTATCATCCGTTTCGATCTCGAGCTTGTAGACGTTGAGCCATTCGCCACAGTCCAGCTTGCGCCGGATCGCAGGCTTGACGTTGACCAGCCGGAGCACGGGCTCAGACGACAAACCTGCAAGCTTGAATGCGGTTCGGAGAATGGACCAGGTGCCTTCGGAAAGCACGTGATCGAGTTCCTCGCAGTCGAGGATTACCTTGCTCGCGCCGTCCCTCAGTTCCTGGATTTTCTCGTAAAGAGTGTTGTCGAGGTCAGAAGTTTCGAACACGCCGCTGAATTTCAACCGGCCTGCGGTTTCCGTTTTCTCTATGTGCCAACTTTTCATAGGGCCTCCTATCAGTTGGATCAAAAAGTATAGCAGTTCCTGGCTATTCTGGCAAGATCTTCTGGTATCTGTAAGTGGAAGCCATTTGCCCAAAGCTTCCGGCGTCAATTGCAGTTCGGATTCGTTCCATCAAATTCAAATAAAAACGCAGGTTATGCATGGTGGCCAGTCGCAGGGCCAGAGGTTCTTCTGTCATAAACAAGTGGCGCAAATAAGAGCGGGTAAAATTCAGGCAGCAATAGCAGTTGCAGGTATTATCTACCGGTGAAAAATCTTCCTTGAATTGCTCATTGTTTATGTTGATAGTTATGTAGCCGTCTCCCTGGCCAGGCTTGAGGTTCACATACAACCGTCCATGGCGGGCCTCGCGGGTTGGGATCACACAGTCAAAGCTGTCACAGCCGCGGGCAACTGCCTGGACAATTTGCTCTGGAGTGCCTACGCCCAGCAAGTGTTTGGCTTTGTCTTCTTCCAAATACGGTACGGAGTTTTCAATTGCTTTATACATTTCCTCTTCCGGCTCACCCACTGCCACGCCGCCGATCGCATAACCCACAAAACCTATTTCCCTGATCTGCCTGGCTGATTTCTGGCGAAGCTCCGGGAAAGTTGAGCCTTGCACGATTCCCCACAACTCTTGGCCCGGGTTTACCGTGTGCCTGACCACCCTGTCATGTTCAGTTTTGGACCTAAGCGCCCATTTGGCAGTCCGTTCAATTGAGTCCATAACATCTTTTTCCGTTGCCGGATAGCCTGGGAAGTCATCCAGTACAACTGCAATGTCTGATCCCAGATTCAGCTGGATCTGCATGGAAATTTCAGGTGTAAGATTATGCATGCTCCCGTCCACATCTGAGCGGAAAGTCACACCCTGATCAGTGAGCTTAACCATTTTTGATAACGAAAAAGCCTGGAACCCGCCGGAATCAGTGAAGATGGCGCCTTTCCAGTTCATGAATTTGTGAAGTCCGCCAGCTTTAGCTATAAGCGCGTCGCCCGGCCTCATCCACAAATGATAAGTGTTGGCTAAAATCATTTCAGCACCCCAGAATTTCAGCTCCTCCGCGGCGATTGATTTAATGGCACCCTTGGTGCCAATAGGGTTAAACAGCGGAGTTTTTACATCCCCGTGTGCGGTATGGATAATTCCTGTGCGGGCCTTTGTGCTCGGATCTTTTTTTAATATGGAAAAATATTGCATGAGTAAGGATATTGTAGCATTTTTTTGAAAAGAAACAGGACGGGTGGGATCACCCGTCCTGAACGTGTTTGAAAACCTAGTCACCAGCCACATATGCTTCAATCGATTCAAGCTTGGCTTTGAGGTCGTCGAGAGTCTGCTTGGCCTTGTTGAAGGATCCGGTTTCGTGAAGAACCGCTTTCAGGACCCGCCTATCCCTCGTGGCGATGTCGTTGATGGATTCTTCGACCCACCCGAGCTCCTTCAATAGGGTCTCCAAATCTTCGCGTACATGTTCCGAGGGAGTACGGTTCTGGAGACGCTCACGCTCGCGGTGCCCTTCTTCGCAGACCTCCTGAAATCTATCCGGATAGTCGCGAAGAATAATAGCGAGAAACCGGGTGCTGGAAGCCTTGTGGTCAGAAAAACCGTAAGACTCTGCAGCTTCCAAAACAAGTCCTACTGGGTACATGCGTGCAATCTCTTGTGCTGCCGGGTAACGCGCTGCAAAGGCGGCTTTTTTCTTCAGATCTTCGAACGTGTGCTTGACTGGCATTGCTCCTCCTTTGGCTTGCCTGACGTTGGCGTGCCGAGCAACTGTTGCGGTATGCAACGCCAAATATTATCATTTTTCTTGGGAAAAGTCAATCTTGCGTCGGCTCAAACGAGTACCATATAATAAAGCCAGACAACCGTGCGGAGGAGGCCATGATCACCATCTACAGCGAACATGACTTCGGTAATGCAACAGTCCTGGTGCTGGCTGGTGATGACTCCTCAGGCGAAAGCCAGAACGTCATTCTCAGCCGCGTCCACGCAGCAATTTCGCGGGACAAAGCCAACATCATCCTGGATATCGGAAACTGCCAGCGAGTGGGCTCTGATTTCATCGGAATCCTGGCTGAAGCTCACTTCGTAGCCGTTCAATACAACACCCGGATGATTCTGGCCAACCCTTCCGATAAAATCTCTAAAATTATCGAGAGGACTGGACTTGGCCATATCTTCACCATCACCGGGAGCGTAGATGCTGCCCGTGCACTCGTTAACACTCCCTGACGCTAACACCGTCAGGGTTTTTTCTTCAATAGTTCATTTATGAAACGCAATTTTTGAACAAAAAGCTATTGTGCACCGCAAGCATTGCAGGCAATTTTCCCATATGCAAAAATACAACTACAATCATTCAAGTTAACAATCTATGAGAAACATCAAGATTTTTGTGGCGATTTGCGCCATAGGACTGCTTGGCTTTGCATCTGTCCCGGCCCTTGCCGCTGACTTTTTGTATACGGACAGAAGCGGCAACGTCACCAGCTCTGACCAGCATGAGGACCTGTATGCCGCAGGCGGGACCGTAAACATTAACGGCAATACTTCCGGAGATTTGGTGGTGGCCGGCGGTTCAATCAACGTCACAGGCAGTGTGGAAGATGACATTCTATTTGCAGGCGGAAACGTCAACATCTCGGGAACAGTCGGCGATGACATGAGAGGATCCGGGGGGAACGTGCAAATTAACGCGGCGGTAACCGGTGATGTTTTTGTGGCGGGAGGCACAATCACGACCTCTGACAACGCCAGCATTGGCAACGGCCTGTATGTTGCCGGCGGAACCGTTAACATAAACGGACCAGTCAGCGGGCCAGTCAACATTTCCGGCGGGACTGTCACCATAAATTCAGAAATTGGCGGAGATGTGGTGGTCAGGGCTGGAAATCTGGTCTTTGGGTCTGAGGCAGTTGTAACCGGACAAGTCAGGTACAGCGGCGGATCCCCGGCAGAAGTCGAATCCGGCGCCCAAGTCAGCAACATCCAGTTCACGCAGGTCGAACGGGACGTCTATGGCTTCAGCTGGCTATCCATTTTCTTTGTGGCTTTGGCTTATCTGGTCACCACATTCCTGTTGTTTGCGATCTTCCCTGAGCGGACAATCGGCGTTGCAGAGGGAGCTATCCGCAGGCCTTGGCTGTTTTTGCTCATTGGCCTGATTTATATGATTGTCATGCCGGTTTTGATAATACTTCTGATGTTTACTGTCATCGGCTGGATTGTGGCCATCATCCTCATTCTCGCCCACCTGCTTATTCTGCTTATCAGCTGGCTGCTAATGCCTGTGTTTTTGGGAACGCTTTTGCTCGGATGGCTCAGGCGCAGAAGAAGAGAGGGCGAATCAGAAGTTACCTGGTATGGGATTTTGCTTGGGGCAGTTGTCTTGTGGGCACTTGCATTTATTCCGGTAGTGGGCTGGCTGGCAATTTTCATCACCTATCTGATAACTCTTGGAGGCGTGATTATGTACTCAAGAAGGATCAGGCCGTCTTGGATGGAAAAATAAAAAAAGGACGAACGAATCGTCCTATAAGGTAAAGTGGCGTTTGTTATTTTCGGCAACCATCTGCCAGTCATGCTTGCCGAAGTAGGAGTTCTGAACCCTGACCTGATGAAGCAAATCGATGATTTGGGGGAAACAGTCTGCCAGTTCTTGGTATATAAACCGATAGGAACTGTCTTCCCCCACTCTCTGGTAGGCCCACCTACCCAGCGCTGCGAACTGCTTTGCGGAAACAATCACTCGGTTGAAGCGATCCGGATAGTATCCGGACATAAACAACGCACAATCACCAACACTCTTCAGCTTGAGAAATTCCGAATGTTTGTTTGCTGGAACAGCCCAATCCTGAACCCCAACTTGCAGGCGAGATTCCAAACGGCGATTAAACTCCTCTGCGAGCATCAAAGACTGCAGTAGATTCACCACGTAGAACTCGGCGTTATCACTCAACTTAACTCCGGTGTGTTCCGCTGCCTGCGCAACCTGCGAGCAGAAAAACTCCATTGGGAATTGTATGATTTGAACCCTGCTCTGGTCCATGACATCCTCCTGATTGGAATATAAAAACTGTAACAATATTGCTTGCTCCTGTCAAAATAAAAAACCTGGTCACTTAAGACGCAGGTAAGTAGAGGCAGGTAAGTCATGAACGTTTCACTGTCTTCCAGGCAACCAGCAAGTCGATGCAGAATCCGATAATCGTAAACTGCAGAAGGCTGAGCGGAAGCAGTGTGTTGATTGTGCTGTTGGAAGGTACAACCATCACGACTGGAGCGAAGATGAACTGGTAGACATCTATCCCCCAACGGTAGCCCAACGCAACTGCCACAACGCAGAAAAAGAGCAACACCGCCCCTAATACTGTCATCCCAACAGTGTTGGCACATCTCATGATGCCTTTGCCTCCTGGTTGGTAGCCAAAAACTGCTCGATTGAGCAAATCACTTCACGGGCGACAAACGCCCAGTCGAACTGCCGGCACTTCTCCACCTCAAGCTTGGTCGGGTTGACCCACCTGGCGCGGTTAATAGAATTGCAGTTCTTCAGGAAAGTAGCCAGCTCCGCGCAAGAATACATCTTCACGAAAAACGTGATGTGCAGATATTCGCGGCGGTCGTAACGGTCGTACTTGTCGGTTATAACCCGTATCGAGTATTCAACCCCGCAGACGTTGCCACTTGACCTGTACGGCCTGAAGGCTAAGTAAATCCAGGGGCTTGCGCCAATACAGGCGAAGATTGCGACCACCAACATGGCATACTGGGCCGACAGCAAATCCATCACTCCTCCTGAACTATTGAAATTATCAGACGCCAGAATAGCAGGTTTTTTGAGCGAAGTCAATGATAGTGGACTGTTTTTGTCAAAGAAAAAAGCCAGAGTTAAAATCTCTGGCGTGTTCTACCCCTCCAATCCTCTCTTGCGTTTTCGGAGTCTCTGGTCTTGTACAATAGCGATGGCGTTTCCTTCCGGGTTCGTGGAATCAAGCTCCAGAAGCTGCCCGTCACTCATCTTAAGACGCAACCGGCCTGGTTCCCTGTGAGGCAAAAAGTTTTCGCCTCCGAAAAAACGAGCCACGATTTTTCGTGCCCTTAGACTCCCCAGGCTGTAGCCAGCTGCTGGCAAAACCAGACAAAGCGCTATCAAAAGCCAAAGCGGAACCGTAACCATTCAGACCTCCTGAAAAAATGTAAGTGAACGATAGGGAATAATAGCATTACCGGGCGTTTAGGTCAACGACACAAAATACCCAGTACTTGCTGAGTGATGAATGTTAAAAACCCGCACTAAGCGGGTCTTAAGTTTTATATTCATCTTTCCCTAGCACTTCTGCTGGAACAATTTGTGCTTTCACCTTACTTTCACCTAAAATTTTCAACTTGGTTAATCTATGAACGCCGTCTAGAATTACCCATCTGTCATTATAATAAGTCACTAATATCGGATAACTGGTATCCGAATTCATTGTACGTTGGTAATGTGTGGCCGAACCCTCAATCTTGTTTATAACATTGTTCGGTGTAAGGTTCCAATCATCAGTATCATCCTTATCCCAAACCGGCATATCCAAATGCCACTCCAAGTCTTTTACATCAAATTCTTTTACTTCAAGCGGTAATTGCCTTAACTTAACAGTATCTACATACATGTTAAGCCCGGCATCAGTTATTTCTTTAGGAGCAATCATGTATTACGGTTAAAGTTTGCTTTCAATAAAGAACCTGCATCCACCTGCGACACTAACTTTTCTTCAGATTTCTTTGCTGGCAATATCTCGCGGATTCTTTTCCTGTCAACTTCATTTAAAGTAAAATCGCCTATATGCAAAATTTTTAAATTAATTGATTTCAATGTCTCATCTATAAACATATCCCTCAAAATTCTCTTTTGAAAACGGTGTGTAAAATCATCAAGCTCTATGGCTAATAACGGAATCAAATCTGCTTTGCGAAACACTACAAAGTCAATAGTTTTTCTATTTATTTTATTTCTATATGTGTATGTATCCGCAAACTTGATTGTAGGAGCAACTGTTGCGATGGAACTAACCAAAACCTGTGGAAACACATAATATTCATCCTGTAATAATTTCAAAAGCTTTCGAAAGAAATCCTCTTCAACTCGAGTCAGAATCCTCTTAGGTACATAGTGTTGAGGATGCAAAATTTGAGCAGGCTGAGCAGGATCATTTTCCTTTTGAACATCGGTAGAATCAAAATTGTAAGGGGGAATATTCTTGAAAACGAAAGTAAATACAAGGATAAATAGCAATAGAAATAAGATTGCAGACATATTAGATTAAATATCTTCCTTAACTTTTACAAAATCATAGCCTTCTTGTTTTGATTTCTCAATGTATTCTTGAATCATATCCAGAGTTTGTTGAGGCGGATAAACTTCGCCTTTCTCAGGGTCAATTTCATCCCTGCGCAATTCTCTACCCTGGTCAGTCATAGTACCGATATGGAAAATCCTGATCCGGCCATGACCATTGCTGCTTAAAGCTTTTTTAAGCAGACTTTCGGATTTTAACTTTGTGCTTGGAGGGATGGCAACCACGTCATATGGGTTTCCGTGTATGATCTGAAGATCCATAGCCTGAAACTCACGCAAGCTATCAGTAGTGCCATGCACTCCTGCAATACGGCCAATCGTCGGCCTTATGCCGCTCACCTGTTCAATCAGCTCAGTTGTTTTCTTCACATCACCTAAATCCGCGCGCGGACCGATAAAGCGCTTTGCGTATTCTTTTATCCCTGCATTAGGCTTGGCGCCTTCTTGCGCCCATTCATGAACACCAATGTCATGCCCTTCATCAATTATTCTTTTGATAATGTGTTCTCGGCCAGGAATAAGTGATCCGACTATAAAAAATGTAGCTTTGGCATTCTGTTCTTTCAGTATGTCTAAAAGTTTTTCAGTTTCTTCATTCGGACCATCGTCAAAAGTCAGAGCCATGACTTTTTTGCCTTCTTTTTCCAGCTGCTTCATCTTTTCCGGATTCAATTTCCAGTGGACGTTCTTCCCAGCTACCCATTCCTTGGCCCCGCTTCTTTCCATAGCCCATTCTATTTTTTCAATCAAGCCGCCCAATCCGATCATTTTCAAAGCACGCAGTTTATCTTGGCTAGGTTCAAACTTGCCTTCGCTTCCCATAACCTGCTTGGCAATTTCCGGGTTCAATCGGAACATGTTCACAATCTGCGTTTGGTTTTCCTGGGCGGAATGGAGGATGTCTTCCTTGAACTTCTTTGGGTGGAACAGTTCGGAATCTACCCAGCCGTCAGGGATGTCTGCAGAGTGTCTTTCCAGAAAACCATTGAGACGTTCCTGGATCTCCAGTAATTTGTTAAGGAAATCCACTGAGAATTCCTGCATGTTCAATTCTTCCAATGCTTTTGCTTTCTGGTTGAATTCAGGGTTTGCGAATTTCTGGACTACATAAAAAGACTGGCCTTCCTGGGAGGAGTCAGATGGTTCACCTTCCACGAACATTGCTTTTGGAAAGAGGTCGCCCAACTCTTCCTGAGCAGTTTCATAGAATTTCTTCAGTCTAACGAATTCCTCGTGGTTCTTGCCACCTTGGTCAAAATATTCTGTGACTGCGTATTCAGGCTTGTCAAAATCGCGTTCCTGTCCGCCTTCCAGTTCTATAACCGCTGCTGGCTCCCCAAGCTTATGGATATCAAACTCGTGGTTTTCGTGAACTGCTTCCAAGTCCCTGTTAAATGGATGCAAGTCTTTTGCTTCTTCTGGTATGTATTTCTCTGGGTTCATGTTACTACTGATAATAATTTTCACACTCGTACTACTTAAGTAAGAACCTTCTAAAGTACTCTCTTAACTTTTCATTATGAATATAGACATAGGTTCCATAAATACCACGTGTCAAAAGCGTTTTGTAAATATTGATGATATACCTCTTTAGCTCTGCATCATCCCACACAGCTCGCTTTCCATTCGCGTCATAATATTTATCTTTATCAACAATAATTGCCTTTTT
Organism: uncultured Candidatus Saccharibacteria bacterium; assembly: GCA_964605735.1. Taxonomy (GTDB): domain Bacteria; phylum Patescibacteriota; class Doudnabacteria; order UBA920; family O2-02-FULL-48-8; genus DASPNG01. Next base: position 411,947 of record CAZSDS010000001.1, read on the forward strand.
AGTTTCATCGTAATCAATCTCAGGACCGATTATCACTCCTGCATAATTTAAATCATAACCCTGAATAGTATGAATACAGCCAACTTCATTAACGGCATTCTTGGAATTTACCCAGTCATGTAAAACACTGTTCCAGAACAGTTTGGTTTCTCCAATTACGATATCTGGAATATTCTTATCTTTTTTTGAGAGCCATGGCCATGCATAACCAGCAATTACTCGTGAAAGTTTATGCTCAGCATCTTTTTGCTTAATCAACTCTACAAGCTGACCAACACTGTCCAAAATTCTAAAATCATACTGTTGAATTTGCAGGCCATCAACAGGCAAACCTTCTAAAATGTTATCTATAGCTTTAATGTAGTTATCCCCGCCTTTTATTCTTACCTGAGCCTTTAAACTGTATTCCTTGCTTTCCAAGGATTTTACGTGTGTCGGAAGAATATCTGTTGGTCTTACAGATTGTTTTTCGTCATAAAATAAGATAATTCTCTTTGCAGAAACTTTAATCCAATCAAGTTCCGTAGCGTCGCCATTCATCCCCAACAATCTATTTGTTTCATCGAAACTTCTATAGTTTGTTAAATTTCTCCTCTGCCTTAATCTATGCGCCTCATCAACTATCAAAACATCATATTCCTTTTTCGTGACTTCGTTTGGCCCAATAACCATTGAGGGATTTAACCCTTTAATACTCTGAAAAACTCTCTTTAATGTTTTTCTTAGGGAGCCCATAGCAACTACCAAGGCAACATTTTTAACTTTTTGCTCAGTGAGTTGTTTTATTAAAAAAGTTGCAAGTATTGTTTTGCCGGTACCCGGACCTCCATGTATCAAAAAGTACCTATTACCATCTCGCTTCAACTCTTCAAGTATATCTTCTGCAATCTCTAACTGCTCGTTTGTTAAAGTTTTGTAAGGAGAGTATTTAAATAAATCACTGTTTCTGATTTGTACTAAATCTTTTTCGGCAATATTTGAAAGCTGGAGATCTCGCCAAAGTTGTTCGAATTTTCCACTATACTTTTCCTTATCATAGTAGTTATGGTGCTGCAATCCTCCGTTGCTATTTTGTAATAAGTACTTACCGTCAGCGGCCAGATACTCAATTAACCAAGCCTCGGCATCTAGTGTTGCTGAAGCATTATATTCTTCATCTGTGATGATATGAATTTTTTCTAAACCTTGTCTATCTGGATTTTTTAAATGATCCCTAGTTCTTTTATATGCATTTAAAGATTGGCCTACATACAACTCTTTATTGTTTTCAATAATATAAACAACTGGCCAATTATTGCCAAAGTTAAAGTGCTTTATTTTTTCAGCGCCTTCTTTACTAAAGGAGTAAGTCTTGAATACTGCCATGCCAGATTAGAGTTGAGTGTATTTTGTATGTTTGCCTTTTGCTTTATCTACAGGATACTTCTTTTCGTTTATTTCCATCTTCTTAAGAAAAGCTTGTTTCAGATCAATATCCAGGTCATGTGAAATAAGTAAAATCCAATATAGAGTATCCACGACTTCTTCAGCTATATCTTCTTTGTGTTCAACTATATATTTCTCGATTTCTTCTTTACTTTTCCATTGGAAATGTTCAGCGACCTCAGCCGCCTCAAGCATCAAAGAAAGAGCCAAGTCTTTAGGATTATGGAACTGTTTCCAATCCCTCTCGTCTCTGTATTTAATTATTCGGTCTGTTAATTCCTCGATATCAGACATTGCTTTTATGGTTAATACTCTATAACTATGCTAACGTTTGCTTTTTTTGTCAAAAAAACGCCACTTTTATATTATTGGATCAAATTTCTTGAGTATGTAATGAGTAATACCAGCAAATATAATTATAATGACTGCACCCAACCATTGATTAAGACTACCTGTCTGTATTGCTACCATTAGTTGAAATATTCCAGTAACTGCCTGGATCAATGCAAACGCTGCAGCAATTTTTGAAAATCTATTCGCGCTCTCACTTTCTTTCTTCAGATTACTACTCAAGGATTTCATTTCTGATAATAATTTTTTATTTACACACCTTGAAAGTTCCTCAGAAGCGAGAGCTGCGTGGACAGGCCCCACCTTATTAATCCATTTATGTAACTGCATCTCACTGGCTTTTTCAAGTTCTGGTGAAAAATTCATATCATTCGCAAGCTAATCCGTCTTTATCACTATCAAGTTTATACTTATCTACACCAACAACTGTTGCTGGGCCCCTAAAGTACGCTGGCCCATCTCCACTACCGCCAGCACAATCCACATCACTGGCTATCGGCACACATCCACCAAAATAATTTGGATCACAACTTGATGAAGTTGGTGCTGGAGTAGGTGCAGTTTTCTGTGCGGGCGTTGGATTTGGTAATGGAGTCGGCGTAACTTGCGGCTTTGTTGTCGTTGTTGGATTAGGGGTTGGCTGTAGAGTTGGTGTTGGCGTGACTTCCTTCAACTCAACTTCGCTTGAAGGAGTTGAAATTTCTGGCGCAGTGTTTTGTGGGGCATCTTGGACACTTGGCAGATCCAGTTGGTTGTTAACTGTTGTTGTCGATGACTACGGCTCGCTAATGCTAGCCAAACCAATAAAACCGGCAATAATTATGCTTGGGATAATACCTTTTCTTTTGAACCATCTTTTTGGTGTAGATATTTCCATTTAACTATAAATTTTCTCAATTTTTGATTTTAATGGAAGTGGTATCTCGAATGCCTGAGCCGAAACAAGATTTAATGCTAAATAAGGCTTGTGTTTATCACTCGCTTGAGTAATACCTATTTCCTCGTCCAAGTCATTTATGAAAATTACACTATCCCCTATACTTCTATTTACCGTGGATTCGATTTTTGCCGATGATTGATCTGCACTCTGCAAAGCCTCAGATGATTTGCCAGACTGATGATCCTTATCATACACAGCTAAATATGAAATCTTAAACTTATTCAGTAAATGCACATACACTTGGATACTGTCTTTACTGCCGCAGTCTATTAAAGTGTAATCGTACCTAAAAATACCTATTTTTTTCGCTAGATACGGTATAACTGTTTTTTCAGTAGCGCCCTCTAACAAAATTACTTTTTTAGCGAAAAATAGCTCACTGCGATCTGGATTGAGCCAGTATGTCATATTGAAATTTTTTTTATCATCACTCAAGGTAAATAATTCTTCTGAACATTGAAGAGTTTTACTTCCTTCCTCAAGATTCTTTTTATAAACAATGACTATTGACTTATACGCTTCTAAATCTAAGAAAGAACTTGAGTGCGTTGACAATACTACTTGCGTTCCAGACTCGGATAGACTCTGCAAGGATGAGAACAGCTCTCGTTGAGCCTGAGGATGTAAATACAATTCAGGCTCTTCATAAAAAAGATAAATGGATTTCGAAGCAGAGCGACTTAATGTCTGTTCCTCTGAGATCTCAGTACTTGCTTTAACCCAAGCTTTAATGAGTGCAAAAATTAACGAACGCTGCAGTCCATTACCCTTCCTATCAACATCTGTGGGTACGCCGTCATCAACCCAAACAGAAGTCCCTAGACGCATAACCTCATCAATATCAGGCGGTGTTATTTCAATACTAATTTTTGTATCCCACTGCCTAAGTTCATCCTCAAGCAAACTCTCTAATTTGCTAATTTCGGCTGGTCTATTTTGGTTTTGAGCACCTGTAGAGACGGTTTTGTTTAAATTCTGTGCCAGTTCAGCAATTCTCTTTTTCGCATCCTTATAAGCATCGTTATTTTTTGACATCTCATTAATAACATTGGAAAAAAGCTGACTAAAAATTGATTTACTTTTTATGTTGAATTCATCTCCGACGTTCTTTACCGCAGGCACAAAAAATACCTGACCAAATATACCTTGTGCGACAGATTTTAGGCCTAGAAAGTGAGAATGCTCCAATTGATATAAAAAGTTAACGGAACCAGTATGATCTTCAATATACTTTCTTTGGGCTTGTATTACCATCTCTTTTGTAACTCTTCCTTCATGGGGAATATATTGCAGAAGAGGTGTGCCTTGTATAACATCTCTGTTATTCAACTGGCCTGCACTCTCCTCTCGTAACCAACTATCTGAAGGTATCTGACAGTAGCCGTGATACTCAGGTGGATCACCCTTAATAACCTGCTTTCTTACAGTTATCGCTCCTTCACTGGTCAGATACTTTTTAAATTGATTTTTGTCATGATCATCCAGATCACAAAAAGTGACCTCGACATGCAACTCTTCTGATCCTTTATTAAAGTCCATTTCAGAAATTGAAATATACCCAAAAAAGAATAGCAGGGCAGTCAAAATATTTGACTTACCATGATTATTTTGACCAATAAAAATCATCAAAGATTGAAAATCGACTTCACAATCCTTAATGGAGCGCCAGTTATGAATTCTTAGCTTCGAAATTCTCAAGCAATTTTAGTGTAGGAATAAGTATTTTTGACGTGATTTGCGAAAAAGCTACCCTTAGATCCAGCTGACATAAGTTGACTAAATACACCCTCCGGAACTCCGTGATACTGGTATGTGCCACCATTCACAAATTCGACCTCTAATACACTAGCTTCGTACCCAATAGATCTAATATCACTTGAATTTACAGTTTGTCTCAACATATTTTTTATTGAATAAATTATATATCAACTTATTATTAAATAAAAACACCCTGAAAAGGGTATTTTTATTACTAATGCCTTGCAAACCTTGGACCACCTCTCCTGTGATCGCCATTTCCATGCCCATGACCGCCTCTGCCGTGGCCACCATGTCCGTGTCCGCCTCGTGAAGGCCTTGAACCGCCTTCTGGTCTGTCTGGCATGCCTTCTGGTTTTGGAATCATAACTCTGTGTGACAAATTCACTCGTCCCATTTGATCAATCTCAATCACTTTCACTTCCAACTCATCCCCAATCTTCACAACATCCTCAACTTTCCCGACTCTTTCCCAACCCAGTTCTGAGATGTGCACCATGCCATCGTGTCCTGGCACTAATTCCACAAACGCACCAAAGTCCATGATGCGCACTACTTTTCCTTTAAAGACTTCGCCAACCTGAATCTCACGAGTCAGATCTTTGATCCACTGCACAGCCTTGGCACTTCCTTCAGCATCATCTGAAGTGACCATAACCAAACCTGAATCTTCAATGTCGATCTGCACGCCAGTCTCAGCAATAATTTTGTTGATGACTTTACCGCCGGTTCCAATTACATCGCGGATCTTTTCCGGATTAATGTGGAAAGAAACAATTCGCGGAGCCAGTGGCGACAAATCAGCGCGAGGCGCAGAAATCGCCTGCTTCATTACAGACAGAATATGCATGCGGCCAGCTTTAGCGCCTTTGATGGCCTCAGCCAGAATATCAACCGTCAAACCCTTGGCCTTATTATCCATCTGAATTGCGGTAATGCCTTTTTCAGAGCCAGTGACTTTAAAGTCCATATCACCATTGCCGTCTTCAATTCCCTGAATGTCAGTCAGCACTTTGAACTTGCCGGATTTTTGATCAAAGATCAAACCCATGGCAACTCCACCGATCATATCAGAAATTGGCACGCCTGCATCCATCAAAGCCAGAGTTGAACCACAAGTAGAGCCCATGGATGTTGAACCGTTTGAACCCAAAGCCTCAGAAACCAATCTTAATGTATAAGGGAATTTTTCTTTGTCAGGGATGACGACTTCTACTGCGCGCTCAGCCAAAGCTCCGTGTCCGATTTCTCTTCTTCCAGGGCCGCGCATAGGAGCGACTTCACCTACAGAGTAACCAGGGAAATTGTAATGGTGAATATAGCGCTTATGTGTTTCCACAAAATCTTCCATGCCATCAAGAATCTGCGCATCACCGGATGAACCCAATGTGACAGTAGTTAAAATCTGAGTCTCGCCGCGGTTAAACAGCGCTGAGCCATGAGTTCTAGGCAGTACGCCAACAGCACAGGAAACTTCTCTGGTCTTATCAAGCGGCCTTAAATCCACGCGCCTGTCGCGCTCTAAAATATTCTCACGAATAACTTTCTTCAAAACCTTATCAAATGCCAAACCAAAATGCTGGGCAAAATTCAAAGTTTCATTAGAAGCAAAGTGCGTGGCCAGCTCTTCTGCCAAAGCTTTTTTAGCCGCATCAAGCCTTGCCTCACGCTCCGCCTTAGGGAATGTGCCATACAAAGCCTCTTCAATCTGCCCTTTTCTTTCAATCACAGCGTTTAACACCGCTTCATCCGGCAAAACCAAAACAGGTTCGACTTTTTCCAGCCCAACCTTTTTCTTGATCTCTGCCTGCATTGCAGCCAGTTCGCCCAGGTAAGGCATTGCAAAGCGCAATGCTTCAATCATGTCATCTTCTGAAACCTGTTTAGCACCTGCTTCCACCATCATGACATGCTCGCCGGAACCGGAAACCACCAGGTCCAAATCAGAAGCATTCTTCTGTTCGTAATTAGGGTTGATAATGAACTTACCGTCCACCCGTCCTACGCGCACGCCCGCGATCGGCCCCTCAAAAGGGATGTCGGAAACTTCCAAGGCTGCGGAAGCGGCATTGATGGCCAGAACATCCGGATCATTGACTTCGTCAACTGACAAAATAGTCACGACAATCTGCACGTCATTGCGCATGCCGTCCGGGAACAACGGACGCAAACTTCGGTCAACCAATCTGCCTGTTAAGATTGCATCATCTGTGGCGCGGCCTTCGCGTTTTATGAAGCGGGAACCTTTGATCTTTCCTGCCGCGTAAAGTCGTTCCTCATAATCAACCAAAAGCGGGAAGTAATCCATTCCTTCCCTGACCTTGTTGCTCATCACAGCTGTGGCCAAAACCACAGTATCACCCAAACGTGCCAAAACAGAGCCGTTTGCTTGTTGTGCCAACACCCCTGTTTCAAAGGAGAATTTCTTTCCGTCTATCTCCTTTTCTACTTTTTCTACTTTTTGCATTTAGAACCTTTGTGTCTGGTCAGCTGTGCCTACGCACAGAAGTCGTATCGAATGACAATCTCAATTTATCCTTAGATCGGGGTCCTGCCGTCCTACACCCCTTCATTTTGCTTAAAGACGCAAAATGTCGGGGCCCCACGGACGTCACCCCTCGGCAATCATAATTCGATTGCCATCTTGGGTAACACAGGAATTGTCAGCCTATACCACCTCTATGTCAGCCTCAGCCGGACAGACTTAATTATTTAAAAAAACTTCTCGCTGAACGCTCGAAGAATACCACGTTTGATATCGTTCGAGCGAAGCGAGAACTTTTCATTATGCTTTAAGCTTTAATTTATCCACCAGTTTTTCCCAGCGCTTTTCATCCTCTGCTTTCAGATAGCGGAGCAAGCGGCGTCGGTTACCTACCATTTTCAGCAAACCTCTTCTGGAGTGGTTGTCTTTCTTGTGCTGCTGCAAATGTTCGGAAACTTTCTCGATTTCCTTGGTCAAAATGGCGATCTGGACTTCTGGTGAGCCAGTATCGTCTTTGTGAACCTGAAACTTCTTAATTAAAGCGTCTTTCTCTTTTGGAGTAAGCATCTATTGCCTTTCTGCACGAGTCAGCCAGAGTATGCCGACCGTGGTTAATATGCGAGCATTATACCATATCAGGCGAGGGCAAAGCAAGCTCGGTTTTAGTATCAAAAAGCACCGAATCCGGTGCTTTTTAGTGGATGGTCTTAGCCTGTTAGTCAACCCTATGATATCTAGGCACATTAAGAAAGTCAACTTTCCTAATACTTGGACCCGCGGCATAAAATCTTGGCTGTGGATATTGATTCTACTATTGACTTTTAACTTGGGGTGACTTAGAATTTGCGTTCAGCTAGGCAGGAGGAGCCATGCATGAAAAAATGAGGCGAACCAGGGAAGAACTGGTCAGGAGTCTCCGCGCTTGCGACGCTGCCACTGTAGCGGACCGTGTTTTCCGTGATATTTCACGGCCATCGTCCAAACCACAGTCTGGAGAAAAGTCAGATGCCCAAGATCAACGGCCGACCAAAAGATGCTCCTCGGGAGTATGACTACCTCAGCCACATAAGCAGAAATCGAGGATACGAGATTCGGAAGAGAGTTCGCTCGATCACGGAATTGCTAGATGAACTGCCGACGGGGAGGGATCGGGCGGAAGCACTCAATCTTGTGCTCGACAACTACGAACCCAAGACTTTCCGCAAAACAAAACGGCCCTTGCCTCAACCTTAGCGCGCGATCATCGCCGCGCTTTTTTTATTCTCGAGCGCAGCGAGAACTGCCACGTTTTTACTTCTCACTTCGTTCGAAGGATAAGGAGTGGCTTGTCGCAAAATATCGACTTTTTCATGTTGTGCGAACATGGTATAATTTAAGCAAATCTCCCTACTTTTTGAAAAAATGCCAGAAAAACAAATCGAAATAAAATCTAAACTCCATCGCTACTACATCCAATTCCTAGAATATTTGGAAATCGAACGAAACCGATCCAGATTAACCCTGCGCAACTACGACCACTATCTCAAAAGATTTGTGGACTTTTGCGCTAAAAAATACGGCGTAACAGACCCAGAAGAAATTGACCTTGAATTGATCCGTTCATATCGCCTTTTTCTGAACCGGTTTGAAGAAAACGGCAAACCCCTGAAAATGATCACCCAAAACTATCACTTGATTGCCCTTCGCAGTTTTTTCAAATACCTCTCCAGGCGCGACATAAAGTCCCTAGCCGCAGAAAAAATTGAACTGCCAAAGCCGCCTTCCAGGCACGTGGAATTTTTGGAACCCGCAGACGTGGCAAATCTGATTGACTCCACCAAACAGGAAAAAGACAAACTGACCCGCCTGCGCGACAAAGCCATTTTGGAAACCTTGTTTTCAACCGGCCTGCGCATCTCTGAGCTCTGCAACCTGAACAAAGATTCCATCAACACCAAACGCCGGGAATTTTCCGTAAAAGGCAAGGGTGACAAAATCCGCCTGGTCTTTTTGTCTGACCGGGCCATTGCCTCAATAGAGGAGTACCTGAAAGCCCGGGACGACAATTCCAAAGCCCTGTTCATCCGCCACGACCATAAAGAGTCCGTGGAAAAGCAAATGAAATCATTCAGCGAGAAAGCCATGGGCCTGACCCCGCGCACCGTCCAGCGCATTATAAAAAAATATGCCAAACTTGCCGGCATAATGAAAAATATCAGCCCGCACACCCTGAGGCATTCGTTCGCCACTGATCTGCTGTCCAACGGCGCTGATATCCGCGCCGTGCAGGAGCTTTTGGGCCACGCTTCAATCTCAACCACCCAAATTTACACCCATTTGACCAACCGCCGCCTGAAAGACGTTTACGACAAATACCACAATGACAAGAACAAGTAGCATTTGTGCTTGAAGCATAATCCGTATATACTCCAGATAAATCACAAGGAGGAACGATGAGTAAACCTAAAACGGCGATCATTGTGGCTCCTGACGACGTCGATCCTGACGACCTTTCTTCCTTTGATTCTTGTTTCAGCTTCTTCTCGAAATTCGAATTGTCCAAAAACGTAAAGGTGGAAAACGTCTTGTACGCCGACGACAACATTATCCAGGTCTGCGAACAAGTCAAACCCGACATTCTTCTGGATCTCACGGACGACCTCCTGAGATACTGTAAGTTGTACACCTTCATTCAGCTTTCGCCGGTTCTCCAGCGAATCAACACCAGAGTGATCGTGTTCGACCACTACTCAAAACTTCAGCTGGGGGAATATTCAAAATACACCGCCGCAGATTGGATGAAGAATATACATTGAGGGTGGACCATGAGAACAAATCCGGACAGAACGTTGGGGCCGTTCGTCTACCTTGTTGACGCCGCCGGATGGGGCACAATTTGGGCGATCTTTGCCGTGAACGGCTTATCCGGCACCTGGATGAACATTGTTTTTGGTGTCGGAGTGGGCGTCCCGCTCACGCTTCAGCTCCTTCTCTGGGCCAAAACCAGGAAAAGTCAATAACGAGCCCGTGCGAGTCTCGTACAAACACAAAGACCAGGGATCTTTCCTGGCCTTTTTTTATTTCCTGATTTTATTTCCCGAAAACGGGGACAGCTGGCTGAGTTTCTCTGACAGCTATCTGCTGGCGCCAAAGCGCAGCATACAAGCCGCCTTTTTCCAGCAGGGTACTGTGCCTGCCCTGTTCCACTATTTTTCCTTTTTCCAAAACGTAAATGGTTGAGGCATGTGCCACTGTGGACAAACGGTGCGCCACAGTCACGCTGATCATGTTCGGATATTCTTTTTCAATGTTGCGGATAGTCTGAGTGATCTGCTCCTCAGTTAATGAATCCAAACTGCTGGTGACTTCGTCAAAAATAACTAACTCTGGCTTACGCAATAATGCCCTGGCAATAGCCAGCCTTTGCTTTTCCCCGCCGGACAATTTCAAGCCGCCTTCGCCAATCCTGGTTTCCAGTCCCTTCCCGCCGCGCTCCACCAAAGACAAGGCCTGCGCCGCACGCAACGCCGCCAGACATTCTGCATCGCTCGCCTTTGGGTTGGCAAAAATCAGGTTCTCGCGGATTGTCCCGGCAAACAACTGCGTTTCCTGGGACACCAGCCCAATCTTGCTTCTAACCTTTTCAAAATCCAAATCTTTTGCATTCTTGCCGTTGAACAAAATGTCGCCGCTGACTGGCTTATACAAACCCACGAGCAATTTGATAATGGTTGTTTTCCCTGAGCCGGACGGCCCCACGAAAGCCACATTGCTTCCCGCCTCCACTTTAAAACTTAAATCAATGGCCGCCGGCCTGTCCGGGGAAGAGGGGTAGGCAAAACTGACGTTCCTGAATTCGATTGACCTGATGTTCTCAACCGCCACCGGATTAGCCGGCTTCTTTTCAGGTTCAGTCCTGAAAATCTCATCCAGCCGTTCCATGCTGGCTTTGGTCTCCTGATAAGCAGTGGCAAAATTTCCAAACTCGCCAAGCGGCTGGAAAATCGCAAAAGAATAAAACAGAAGAATGAAAAATTCACCCAAGGTAATTGTCTGGGTAAACGCCAGCCACAGCAAAAGAAAAGTCAAAGCCGTTCTGATGGCGTTGATCAAAGTCCCTTGAATGAAACTTAAGGTCCTAACCAGTCTGATTTTCTTCAACTCCAGCTGGAGAATCTGCTCGTTAACCACGTTAAGCCGGTTTATTTCCTGCTGTTCCAAACCAAGGCTTTTCACCAATTCAACGTTTCTGATGGTTTCAGTAGTGGAGCCGGCCAGGGCCGCAGTCTCATTTATGACTTTCTGCTGGGCGTCTTTTATTCTTCTGCTAATGAAAAAGATCGAAGTGCCCAAGACCGGGATGACCATGAAATAAGCCAAACCAATTGACCAATGCACGTAAAAAGAATAGATAAGGACGAACAAAATGCCAATCAACGCCAGGAAAATGCTGTTGATGCCGGTTTGGATCAAAGTCTGTGAGTCTGTCCGGGCTTTCTGCAGTTTCTGCAAAAACTCGCCTGAACGCTGGTCTTCGAATATCGAATACGGCAGGGAGAAGGAGTGGGCAACGCTGGTTGCGTACATTTTGGTGCCCACGCGCTGGACAATGACGTTCACGTAATAATCCTGGAAGTTTTTGGCCACGCGGGAAACAAAAACAACTCCCACAGAAAGAAGCAGAAGCAAACCCACGCCCCGGACAAATTCGCTCGCCGGGATACTGCCAAAACTGGTGGTGTACCGGTCAACCACCAGGCGGAAAATTTGCGTGTCTAACAGAGAAAAAACCTGGTTTATAGTGGCCAGGATAAGTGCTCCGAACAGTATCTTTTTATACTCGCGAACGTAATTCCAAAGTAGTTTCATAAATTAGTCTGTACGTATTGTGCAGGAAGAAAGGAATAAATGTCAAACAAAAAGCCTGTAAGCGTGAGCTTCAGGCTTTGGGAGCGTGTTTCCACATCAGATAAACAAAATCATTTTTGATGGGAGAATCCCAGTGACGGGCTGTATCTAGGACCCAGCGGTTACGTTTAGTTGTCAGGGTAGGGTACACCTGTTTATCACCGCAATCCAGAAGAGAACCAAGTGCAATGATAGTCAGGCCCTTAACCTGGCTGGGTTTGATCAGGGTAGTAAGCTGGAGGAGTTTGTGCAGGTCGGCGGCAACAAAATGCGACTGGTAGAACTCGTAGCTTATGGTGCTTGCCGGGTTCGGCAATTCATACCGGAACAGCTTCAGGACCAGATGGGGCGGAACAAATTCCAGGCTCTGCCGCATTTCCCGAAAAAGCGGGAGCCTTGAGGTAATTTTCAGCTGGTGGGCCAGCCGGTGGTAGTCAGCCGGGCGTTTCATGCTGAGAGTCAGCGTCCCGCCTAATTCGGCAAGCTGAAGCTCGGAGATCCAGCTGTGCATGGTCCGAGCGACCAAAGGCATGCGTTCGCATTCCGGTCGCTTGTTCATCATGATCATTAATGATTCCTCCCCAGGATTTTGATTTTGTATCACTGCAAACGAAAAAGAGAAGCACCATTAAATTATATATGCTTCTCGATTTCCCTGTAAAGCGTTAAAACCCCAGCGGTTGTTTTACGAAGATAAATCTGATCTTCCTGCCCAGAAACGCCGGATCTGCGTACATGATCAGGAGCTTGGAGAGGTTAGTGCCTGGTGCGCCAGTCGCTTTCATGCGCTTATCTTCCAGTCCAACCACGTAATTGCGCAGGCGGTCCAGGGCCTCATCCATGTTTTTTACAATTTTATGGGTTCCTACCACAAAGATCAGGTTCTGCGAGCCATACGCCACGCTCGGGATCTGACTGCCGGAGTTGGACCCAATAACGATTTCGCCGGCCTCGGTTAAGGCATGGACACTGCCCAGGTAATATTCGGAGGACATGCTTTGCTTGCGGAGAAGCGACTGCTTTGCAGGATCTTTTTCAGCAACAATTCCTGCTTTCAGGTTTTTCCATCCATGCTCGCCGGATCTAAGGTATTCCACGTATCCGATTTGCTCCAATGTGGTTGACGCGCCATTGGTAACGGACGCCCCAGATGGTATAAATTCCTTGATTTTAGCCAAAGCCTGTTCTGAGTTATCCACAGCCACGGATTCATAACCGTGATCAGAAAGGGACTTGATAGTTGCATTCAGCGTATCCTCAGAAGCCAAAGATGTGTATTTTTCCATTCGTTCTCCTTTTTTTAATTAATAGTTAACAAGTTAACTGTTATGCCAAAAAATTTAGCGCCTATCCCGCTTGCCTGTTTTGCCGCAAATCTTGTCCGCACCCTTGGAATGGATCTCCAACAGCAGTTTGTCAAAACACCTTGATAAAACCTGTTGTTCTTCACGGGTCCAAATTCTAAACAATTTGCCGAAGCGTTCATCTATAGCATCCAATCCCTGACGGAATTTCTTCATGCCCGGCTTGGTCAGGCTTAAAACGTATTCGCGCTTACTGTCCGGGTTCCTGGTCCTTGAGACGAGTCCCAGGTTGACCAGGATGTCCACCTGGCGGCTAACAGCGGCCTGGGTCTGGTCCAGCGCCCTGGCCACAAACTTTTGCGGCGCCTTTGGCTGACCGGCCAATGTCAGCAAAACCAAAAATTGCGAAAAGCCAAATCCCAAACGGTCCTGCAAAATCTGTTCTGACATTTTATCCAACAAAAAAACCGCCTTATGTATCCTGTACGTTAGTTCCTTGCTCTTGTCTGTTGTCTGATTTGTAACCGCAGGCATAAATTGTTGAATTTATAATAGTTTACAAGTTAACTATTTACCTGTCAAGAAAATTTATGCCTGGCCAGACGTATGGACACGGTTTTTCATCCAAAACAGTGTGCCTAAAACTATAATGCCGCCCAACAACGCAAATTTCAGCATCTGCTCAGCGCCCACACTCCCCTTCACTGGCACCGTAAAGGTAACCTCAGCCAACGCATCCCCATCCTTGTCAAATCTTGCGCTCATCTCATATTCTCCGCCGGCGGGAAAACTGTAACTCATCACCGTCAAAACATCCGTCCCGGGGCTGTGCACTGCTCCGGCATAGACTACCCCGCTTTTCTGGTCAGCCACAGTGACATAAACGCTGTCGAACTCCGCCAAGTTATTCACGTCTGATTTTGGGTATAAGTTGAATTCAAACAAAGTCAGTTCATTTGGCTCAATTTCCATCCGGTTCGCGCCAATGTCAACAAAGTATTCGCCGACTGGCGCTTCATAAGTAAAACCGGTTGAATGAGCCTGAGCCAAAACAGGCGCCAGGCTCACACAAACCACAGCTGATATTGAAAGTAAAATTTTATCTGTCATTCTCATCATTATTTCAGCAACCAAGTTAAGCGCGGGAAGGTTCTTGTGGCCCAATTGCCAAAGCCGTACGCACTGCCTGTATTCTCCACAGAAAGCAAAATCAAGACTATCGCATAAATTATATGTTCATCAACAATGTAGGAGTTTTGCCCCACGTGCGGAAAAGTCAAAGCCGGGAAATAGTACATCATCATCAGAATTGCGCCGAGCCAGCCGCTTAAACGCACGCCTATCCCCAAAATCAACGAAATACCAAGCAAGGTCAGCCCCCACTGATTGATAAAATCAGTGAACGGAAGGATGTTTGGATCAAGCAGGGCTTGGAAAAAGCCACTGAATGTTTTGGCGCTCCTTAAGTATCCGGCAGAGGTCCAATCCGGATTCATAACTTTGGTTATGCCCGCGTAAAACAACAACCAGCCCATTGCAACCCTCAAAACCGCAAACCATATTTTTGATTTCATTTTGTTTAAATTTATTTAACTAAATTGTTGTTGGTTTCAATATTTTCGTTTGTTTCAATTTTCTGCCGTTGCCTGAGCCAGTTTGCCAGGACTGAGACTGCTATTATTGTAGTCAATCCGGCGGAGATCATGCAATATTGGCAAATTGCATTAATGACGGCGAACTGCAAGTAAACCAGGTATGCGCTTGTGGCCAGCCCCGCCAAAGCTATTCCCCGAATCAGCGCAAGCAACCTTCTGTCCCCGAAAATCTGATGGTAATAAACCAGAAGGAATAGCGTGGCGTAGTACAGCGCACCGAACAAGGCCAGTGGTACGCCATAAATTGTGGCGTATTCGCTGGTTAAGACCTGCTCACAGCCATGAGTAATGGAACACTCCACAGATCCGCCTGTGTAGTGGCTGACTGTCAGGTATGTGGCATCTGCCAGGCCCAATAAGGCAATAGCCAGCAGAAAGTAATAGAATTTATTGCTGAATCTGCTGGAGGAAACTGACGATTTGTTCATAGTTGGCTGGGAGAGAGACCTTTTGGCCGTTAACTACAAAAGTCGGGGTGGAATTGAATCCTGAAGCCACCGCCGTGCGGTAATCGGAATCGACCTTTAAGTGCACTTGATTTGAATCAACGTCGGCGACAAACCTGTTTTGGTCCATTTCCAATGCGTTTGCATACTCAACAAACTTCGGCATAGGGTCAATCATGCTGGCCCATTCAGTTTGTTTGTCGAAAAGCATGGCTTTGTATTCCCAGAACTTGCCCTGCAAGTCTGCAGCCTCTGCAGCCTGCGCGGCTTTGGTTGCGTTCGGGTGAATTTGTTTCAGCGGCAAATGCCTGTAAGAGAAATTGATCCAGTCAGAATTTTCTTCCATTAATTTCCTGATCATTGGGTCATATGAGGCGCAAGCCGGGCACTGAAAATCCCCATATTCAATCAGCTCAACACTGGCCTGCGGATTGCCGAGCTGTCGTTCCCCTTCCTGGATGGTCGAGTCAAGGATTTCACCCTGAGGTTTTTCCTGTTTGCTGAGGAAAACCCCGCCAACTACGGCGCCAGCCACAACCAGCAAAATAATGATAGGGAGTAAAAATTTGTTCATATATGTTCAGTCTAATTATAAGTTACGAATAAAAAACGCCCAAACTTTTCTGGATCGCCAAAATGCAATATAAAATGCCTTATATTGTTCAGCGAAGCAGGTTTGCGCGGATTGGATGTTGTTGACGCAAAGCCAGCCAGGAATCCAGTTTCAGCCGGCTGGCGGAATCAGCGGCGTTAAGATTGCCTATTGATATTTGGGCAAAGAAAAAATTCTGTGCGGATGCATAGGACAAGCTTATTACCAAGGCCAGACCAGCGGACAGCGCAATAACCAGCGCCAGGATCGCGGTTGAAAAACCCTGGAACATGTCAGCATGCAAAATGTCCATGCCCAGGTTATGGTAACTGCCGTCGCACGGCATGCCGCCTGGAATGGTTGCGTTTATGCATTGTGAAAACAGACTGTTGTGGTCAGTAAGCCCCATAAACCCAAACACGGCAATTGCCAGGAAGCTTGTTAAAATGTATGCGTAAAATAATTTCATGCGCCTTAAGTATGGGAACTATTAACCCAAAAGTCAAGATTGGAAAGGTCAGCTTAATCTCTGTCTGCTAATTTCGTACAGAACTATGGATGTGGCATTTGAGACGTTTAGCGAAGAAGCTGAACCATGCATGGGAATTTTAACCATGACGTCGCATAGCTCCTTATACGCCGCACTCAATCCCCATGTTTCATTACCGACCAGTAAAATTGTGGGCTTTGTAAAATCACACTCTTGAATGAGCATGCTCCCCTTTTCATCTGTGGCTGCGATTTGCAGGTCTTTGTATTGCTTTCTCAATTGCTTGATCCAGGGGAGAAGTTCTTTATGCGAGGGCAATCGGACAGTCGGCAAAGAAAACAGTGAGCCGGTTGTGGCGCTGAGAGTTTCCGGATCATAGATGTCCACGGCGTGCCCCGTGACCACCAAACCATTCGCTCCCAATGCATCGCATGACCTGATCAGTGTACCTAAATTCCCCGGACTTGCCGGCCGGTCAAAAACCACTGTCAGAAAATTTTTGCCGGTTTTGATGCGTGACAAATCATCTTTTGCTATTGCTACGGTTGCGACCAGCTCTGAAGTTTCCTCTTTACCGCTTAATTTCTCCATCAAATTCAACGGCAACTCATAATGATGCTTGGCTTTGGAATTCTGTAAAATATCCTGCGCCCAGCTGGACAAATTCTTTTCCGGAGAATAAATAAATGAATTGATTTGCCACCCGAAACTGATTGCATTGTTGATGTTGCGAACCCCTTCAACAAAAAACTCGCGAAGCTTGTTGCGTTTTTCACGGTTTCTTTTCAGAGTTTCGATATTCTGAAAAACATCATTTTCAGAATAAATTTTTACTGTTTTTGACATTAATTTTTAGAAGCTAATTCTTCTCTGATTTCCATCCACATCTTACCCATGTGATTTAATCCTTTGCCATTTTCACCATCATCCCAAAATCCATCACCTGGTGGGTATGTAAATATATGTTTAACTATTACCTTATCGCCGGATTCCAAGAGCGCTTTCTTAACATCATCATGCTGTTGAGCTTTCAATCGCATCAGCATTTTCATTACCTCTAATTTCCTTTCACGAAAATCCGGCAATTGCAAATGCTTGTATTTGGATGAAGTCTCCCAAGCCCGGACCGGGCTAGGTGCTGATAAAATCTCTTCAATTATTTTATCATCCTCATACCTTAAACACTGGTATGCGTGTTCAACAGTAGGATAGACTGTTCCATTCAGCTCAATTGCATGGGCAGTATAAGGAGAGAAATATGTATAAAATTCAACGTCGCTCAATCTGTTCATGCAATAAATATACCAAAAACCATTAGCATTAGCTATACAGGTTTGGTAAGATATGAGCATGAACATAGCTATTGTCACCGGCGGTGAAACCGGTGAACGGGAAATCTCCCTAAGATCAGCCCAAAACGTCGCAAAGAACATCGGCTTTGGGCGGTGCGAGTTGTTCGTTTTTCCTGAGGACCAGAAAACCTTTTTGGACCGATGGAGCGAATTCGATGTAGCCATCCCAGTAATTCACGGTCTAGGCGGCGAAGACGGGCAACTGCAGACACTGTTTGAGTCACTGTCCTTGCCGTATATTTTTTCCGGCATTCAAGCACACGCAACCGGCATAGATAAAATCGCCACAAGAAAAATCGCGCGTGCTGCCGGCCTTGTTGTAGCCAAACAGTTTTTTGAAAACCATCCATCTTTCCCTCTCTTTGCAAAACCAAGATTTGGCGGGTCCTCACTAGCCACGAAAATCTGCAACACACCAGAAGAGCTGAAGGATCTGGAGGAAGAAAATCCAGGCACTGAATTTATTTTGGAAGAACCTTTAAAGGGGCGGGAATTTACAGTCGGCGTAATCAATGAAAAAAACTCCATTAGAGCTTTGCCGGTTATTGAAATAATTCCTAAATCAAAATTCTTTGACTTTGAGAGCAAATACGACCCAAAAAACCTGGCTCAAGAAATCTGTCCGGCGGACATCAGTCCTGAACTTACCGAACAACTGCAGGACTCAGCCATAAAAGCTCACATCAAAATCAATGCGCACCATATTTCCAGATCAGATTTCATTTATGCCAATGACAAAATATATTTCCTTGAAATAAACACAATCCCCGGCCTGACGGATACTTCTCTGGTCCCGAAAATGCTCAAAGCAGAAAACTTGGAACTTAAGGATCTGCTGCGGACCTGGTGCGAAGAGGTGGTAAAAAAATAAAAAGGACTTCTTTTCAGAAATCCAAATACAAATGTAGTTACGGGATCAGTTGCTCGCAAGACGGAAAGTGATTTTTCCACCAGCTCTGGCTGGAAGGTCTCCATGAACCTCGCTGTCATTCAAGCTTAGTGGATGGAACCAGAAGCCATTTCCTTTGGCAAGACAAACCCGGTAAACTGCCATGTCATCCTGGTACTTCACGTCTTGACATACACCGTGAAGGTTTCCGATAGCCGAGTACGAGTGGGCTATCTCTATACTCTTACCCACAAGCAGCGCGCGCATTTTCGGAAGGAGCTCTTCTACGGGCATCTCACTTACATTCATCCATCCCTCCTTATCAATAAAATAAAAGTAGCACTGTTGGTGCTACTCGTCAATGCTTGCGTTATTTAGATTCCCGCTTTTTCTAAAACCTGCTTAGCGGCGTTTATTGGGATGGCAAAACTCACCTCTTCTCCAATAGCACTGGCCACGTTCACACCAATAGCCTGCCCTCTTTCATCAAGCAACGGTCCTCCGGAATCGCCAGGATACAGGCGTGCGCTTGTCTGGATCAAACCGCGCATCCGCTCAATCCCGCCGGTTCGGTCTAAAACAAGCGCGCTCCTGTCCAACCCGGAAACCTCACCACTGCTGATTGAATCATTTAATTCTCCGTAAGCATTGCCGATTCCGGTAACACTCTGTCCCATCTTTACGCCCGAAGAATCAGCTAAAGTTATGGTAGGATAGTTTCCGCCAGCAAGCCCGCTTGCCGGAGTTATTTTAACAACAGCCAGGTCGTAATCAGAATCGCGGTAAACGACTTCAACCGGCACCTCGCCATCAGCCAAATCCACCGTGTAGTTGGCGCTTGTGTTTGACACCACGTGCTTGTTGGTCAATAAATACCCGTCTTGCGAAATGAAGAACCCTGTACCTGACCCCACTTGCACCGTGGTGGTGAAATTCTGCAGGAATCTTAACCTCGCATTGTTTTGGTTTCTGTAAATCGGCACTTCTTCATAGACATAAATGGGAACCACCGCCTCAGCCGCCTGGCTAAGCGAAGTCG
Organism: uncultured Candidatus Saccharibacteria bacterium; assembly: GCA_964605735.1. Classification (GTDB taxonomy): domain Bacteria; phylum Patescibacteriota; class Doudnabacteria; order UBA920; family O2-02-FULL-48-8; genus DASPNG01. The sequence goes on from CAZSDS010000001.1 coordinate 431,560, forward strand.
TTTCGCCAGCTGATTCAGAAGCTTGGGTTTGGTTTATTTTTTCCCGGATAAACGCGTTGAGGGAATAAATAGAATTCTCCAGGCCAATTGACCTGTTAATGTTCAGCACTCCAATCCCCAGCAGAATGAGCGCGGCTATATTCAAAGCGGCGAATAATTTCCTCATAAAAATCCTCCGTACAAAGAATATTCCCATTTAAATCAGTCACAGTAAATGTGCCATATAAACCAAAGCTAACCAATAAAAAATCACGACCGCGTTGTGCAAATCGTGATGCAGTGATGCGAGTATAACAAAAAGCACTGTTATTAGCCAGTGCTTTGTTTGTTTATTCGTCGTCGTCCACAGCCTTCTTCAAGTAAAACGCGCCTGCGCCTTCCGTGGCTTTGCGGTTATGGTAAATAGTGCGGGGGCTGTGCGGGATATCTTCGTCAAATCTTTTCTTCTTTTTGTCGAATTTCTTCCGTTTGTCGAACTTGTCGTTTCTATTGAACTTGTTGCGGGAAAAAGCTTTTGCTCCCCTAACCTGTTTTCTTCCATCCTGTGGTTTGCGGGATTCACCGCGGTCAGAGCGCTGGTGACGGAAATTCCTGTTATCGTTTTTTTGGCGCTGATTTGAACTCTTTGCCTCATCCAGTTTTGCGCTGGCCAAAGAAGTAGGCATCTTAGAAACATCCAAATTGCGCTTAATCAATCGCTCAATGTTACGCACTTCCCTTCTCTGATCATGTGTGGCGAAAGTGATTGCGCGGCCAGTTTTTCCAGCGCGGCCTGTTCGTCCAATACGGTGCACATAATCCTCGGCAGTTGCCGGCAAATCGTAATTGATGACAAGCTCAATGCCAGTTACGTCAATACCACGCGCAGCAATGTCAGTGGCTACCATCACGCGGTAGCGTCCCAATTTGAATCCTTCCAAGGCATCTTTTCTCTGGCCCAAAGACCGGTTGGAGTGAATTTCTGTGGCAGTGTGCCCCATGTTCCGGATCATTCGGGCAATATCTTTAGCCTTGTACTTTGTTCTGGAAAATACCAGGACACTTCCCTTGTACTCGTTAAGCAAAGTTTTAAGCAAATCATTTTTCTGGTTGCGGTCCAAGAAATACAATTCCTGAGTTACGGTTTTAACCGCAGTTCCTGCAGGTGCTACTTCCACGCGCAATGGCGACTTCATATATGTGTTCGCCAATTTCACAATGTCATCCGGCATGGTTGCTGAAAACAACATTGTTTGTCTTTGCTTAGGCACTTTCTGCAAAATCTTCTCTATCTGCGGCGCAAAACCCATGTCGAGCATTCGGTCAGCTTCGTCCAGAACCAAAATCCCAACGTTATGCAAACTCAACTTGCTGTTTTGCAAGTGATCATTCAAACGTCCTGGTGTAGCCACCACTATATTTGGGTTGTTCTTCAAAGCGCGAAGCTGTTTGCCCATGGCTTCCCCGCCGATCAACACAGCTGTGCGCAAACCAATTCCTGCCCCGATTTTGCGCAGGCTTTCGTCCACTTGGATGGCAAGTTCGCGAGTCGGCACCAGGATCAAACCCTTTTTCTGGCCTTTAAACTGGGCCAACCGCTGGATCATAGGGATGCCAAACGCCATGGTTTTACCTGTCCCTGTCTGCGCAATACCCATTAAGTCCTGCCCTGTGATTGCCACTGGTATTGAACGCAACTGAATGGGTGTGGGCACAGTGAATTTGTTTTTTGTAAGCAATTCTAAAAGCTTCGGTGCAATACCTAAACCGTCAAAACCCTGTTTACTTTCCATAATTCCTTTCTTACATTCTCTCCACAGTCTTTATTCCGAGTAAAGACAATGATTGACTGATATATTGTTTTGCCAGACTGATGCCGGCGAGTAAAAATTCTTTTTTATGAGTGTCCTCTTCCGCAAGGACAGGCACGCTCTCATAGAGCGAGTTGATGTCTGAACAAAGATTGAACGCGTATCGGCAGATGACGGACGGGTCAGTGGCTTGCATTGCCTCTTTTACAGCTGATTCATAGCCGAGCATTCTTATAAACACCTGCTTAAGTTTGGCTGACTGCTCCTGTTCAAACTTTCCAGCATCAAATTGTACAGCATTTAAGGTGTTTTGTCCAGACTTTTCAATGATCTTACTTAGCCTGGTGTGTGCGTACAAGCAGAATGGTCCAGTAAATCCGTGGATGTCAATTGATTCTTTAGGGTCGTATGCAATGTCACGGTTAGGGTCGACTTTCAGAAACTGGAACTTGATGGCTGCAAGGGCAATTGCCTTGGCATCAACTCCGGTTTTTTCTGAACGCTCAGATTCCTGGATTTGCTTCTGTACCAGGCCAGTAACTTCCGTAAGCAGATCATCCGCGTCCACCACGGTCCCTTCCCTTGATTTCATCTTCCCGGAAGGCAAAGTTACCATGCCGTAAGAGCGATGCAGCATTTTATCCGCCGGGCTGATGCCAAGCTTGTCTAAAATGTAGAAAACCACCTGGAAATAATATTTCTGCTCTGAGCCGACCACGTTCCAGGAAAAGTCAATCTTGTTTTCCTTGAATTTTTTTGCTGCCAGGGCCAGATCCTGAGTCACGTACAAACTTGTCCCGTCTTCGCGCAAAACAGTCATTACCTTTGCACTGCCATCCTCGTTCCTGCCAAATTGTTCTTCCGGCAAATCAATAACCACTGCACCTTTTTCATTCTTGCGGAATACTCCTTGCTGTAAACCCTGCTCAATCAAATCTTTTCCACTCTTGTAAACTTCTGATTCAAAGTATTCTTTATCAAAAGTAAACCCGAAGTCATCACAAGTCTGCCTGAATCCTTCCATAAACCACGAGTTAAGCAGTTTCCAATCCTTAATGACTTCCTCATCTCCGCTCTCCCACTTCTGCAGAAGTTCCTGGGCTTCTTGTTCCAAAGCCGGATCATTCTCTGCTTCTTTGGCAAACCTTACATAGTATTCACCAACAAAGTGATCGCCTTTCATGCTGGCGGTTTCCGGAGTTGCACCATTCCCGAATTTTTTCCAGGCCAAAAGTGATTTGCAGATTGCGATGCCTCGGTCATTGATGACCTGAGCTTTGATCACGCTGTTCCCTTGCGCCTGAAGAATATTTGCCAAAGATGAGCCGATCAAACCGTTCCTGACATGTCCAATATGAAGCGGCTTGTTTGTGTTCGGCGACAAATATTCAATCATATATGTCTGGCCTGTTTTTTGGTCCTCGCTTTTATCTGCCTGCACTAATTCGAACAAAAACTGAGGTTTGAAAGTGAAATTGATATAGCCTTTTACGGCTTCCACGTTCTCAAACTGGTCCGCGAATGAAACGCGAAAAGACTCAATCACTTGAGTTTCGTCAATTTTCTTCAATTTGAGAAGTCGGAAAATTTTAAGGGTCAGATCTGCTTTTTCTGATCCCAATTCGAATTCAATTAAAGAAGTCAGCTCTTCGCGCTTTACATCTGTAACAGAAGCAAGATGGTTTATGAGCGAATCAGTTAAACTAGCAAAGTTCATTTATTTGCATTTATTGGACAGCATTAATTATACAATATTCTGCTTAAAGTTTCAACTAAAAAAATTTTGGATAAGGCGGCGCGTTTGCTGCTGTCGGAGCACGCAGTCGAACTTCAATTTGCTGCAATCCTGACAAAAGTCAGGATCTCCTCTTATGTGGTTCGCTGCTTCAGGCTCGGCACTGATGTGCCTGCGCCGAATCTCCGCCATCAGCAAAACGCTCTGCCTGAACCATTTTCTCTAAAAATGTACAGAGCAGAATATTGATAAAAGGGAAAACAAAAGCCGCAGTCAATAGACTGCGGCCGTTTTTTATTCGTGTAAATTTTTTATTCGTACCTAAGAGCCTTGATTGGATCCAGGCGGCTGGCTTTAAGAGATGGCAGTGTTCCGGCGAGGAACGCCAAAACTATAATGCCAAGCACGATCAGCAGTGACGGCAGCCAAGGGAAAGCTAAGAGTTCAAATCCAACAAAATCTTTCAGCCAGTTGTTTCGCGCAACGCTGTTAACGAGCGGAGCCAATGCCATGCTAACACCAACTCCGAGCACTGCTCCCCAAAACCCGATGCTGGCGGATTCCAAGGCGAACATAGTAAAAATCGTCCGCCTGTTGGTGCCAAGCGCTTTCAGCAAACCAATTTCTGAAGTCCGTTCAGTCACGGCCATAAACAAAGTATTAACAATACCAAAGGTGGCGGCAATCAGAGCAATCGCGCTGAAAACATTCAAAACTGTCAGAATCCCGTCAATGATCTGGTTTACCATGCCAATGGCATCTTCCATTGTCTGCGCCAAATATCCATTCGCGCTCAGCAACTCCTGCAAAGCTTTTTGCTGTTCGTCGGTAAAGCTCGGGTCATGTTTTACGAAAGCGCTGTTGTAGGAATCCATCAGGCTGGCCACGCCTTGTGTTTGCGCGGTTCTGATTTCCTGCATCAAAGGGAATGACAAATAAACGCTGGTACTGCCAAGCAAAGACTGCTGCATCACACCGGCGATTGTCACGGTTTTTTCAATTATATTTCCGCTCACATCCCTGTAACCGACTGTCAAAGTCTTCCCCACTGCATCCTCGCTGGAATTAAAACCAAGCGGTTCCAAGTACCTGATAGGCAAATTAGCCTGGTTCGGATTACTGTTGTCCAAAACTGTTCCAGCAGCCATGGCAATATTCATGCCATCAATGTACTGTTCGGCAAGCGCCCGGTATTTTTTGCCGCCCGTGGAAATATACTCAATCTGAACATTGTACATAGGAGTAACCTCTGTCACGCCTGAGAGAAGTTTAATCTCTTCAAGGTTGGCCTTGGTCAAAAGCGGCTGGTTGAAAACGCCGCTGACGCGTTCAGGATCATATTCCTGGACATCAGTGCCGAAAGGATTATCACCGCCTGGATTTCTTGCCTGAACGACAAAAGTATTTTCAACTCCAATGTTGCCAAGTTCCTGGTCAACGTACGCCTTCAAGCCATTACCCACGCCATTGGTCAATGAAATGGTGAAAGTCCCAATGAAAATTGCGCCAATGGTAAGTACGGTACGCAATTTTGAGCGCAATAAATTGGTTTGTGAAATTCTTATTAAATCACGGACTCTCATGCTGTCTCTCCAATGACTTCCCCGTCCTTAAGAGTAATTGTTCGTTCGCAAAGAGCGGCCAAGTCAGGGTCATGGGTAACAATAATCAGGGTAATCCCCTTCCCGCGGTGCAGGCTAAACAACAAATCAGTGATAACCTTTCCGTTCTCCGTGTCCAAATTTCCAGTTGGCTCGTCCGCAAAAATTACCTCCGGCCGGGTGATCAATGCCCGGGCAATGCAAAGCCGTTGTTTTTGTCCGCCGGAAAGATCGCCGGCTTTTTGCCTGGCTTTGTCCAAAAGACCCACAGCCTTAAGCATTTCCAAACCCCGAGCTTTCCTTTCTCTGGCGCCAACACCCATAATCATCAGAGGCAAAACCACGTTTTCCAGGCAAGTGTTGCGTGCATTCAGGAAGAACTGTTGGAAAACAAATCCGTATTTTCTGTTTCTCAGCTGATCAAGGTCTTTTCCGGTCAGTGTACTGGTTGGCTTGCCGTCAAAAAACAGCTCACCGCTGGTCGGCCGGTCCAGAGTTGCCAGCACGTGCATCAGGGTTGATTTGCCGCTTCCTGACTTTCCTATAATTGCCAGGCTTTCGCCTTTCTTGACCGTGATGTTGACATTTTTAAGAGCGTAGGTGTCTTCACCTGCGCTTGGATAGACTTTTGTCAGATTCGATGTCTCGATGATGTTGGCCATAGAATTTCACATCATTTTAGCAAAAAACGCCTGTTTTGTCCAGGCTGACAACATGATGCGCTGATTCGCAAACCAACCCGAACCAGAATTGACCTATCAGGGTAAAATCGGTAAAATATTCAAGTGATTTTAAGCAATTCGAAAGCAAAATGTCCAACGATTCAGTTATTTTAAGATTTTCAGAAGTCAGTTTTACCATAGGCCACAACAAAGTCATCCTTGATGAAGCGTCTTTTTCAGTCCGCACCGGAAGCAGAATTACTTTGATGGGACAAAACGGCGCAGGAAAAAGCACATTATTCAAATTGATCACCGGAGAATTGGAACCGGCAGAAGGCTCAATCCACAAAACCCCAAAAGACATCAGCATTGCCATCGCTCGCCAGGTCATGCCTAAAGAAATGCTCAACCTCACCGTCCGTGAATACTTTGAAACAGCTTTTGCAGAAAAGAAATACAACATCGACAAACTGATTGCCGAAGTTTTTGAAGTCGTCAACGTCCAGTTGCCGCCTGAAAAGAAAGTCGGAGAGTTGTCAGGCGGACAGCAAGCCCGCCTGCTTTTGGCGCATGCCTTGATTCAGCAACCGGATATTTTGCTCCTGGATGAGCCTACCAATAACCTGGACCAGCAAGGAATTGAACACCTGACGGGATTTCTGATGATGTACGAAAAAACCTGCATTGTCATCTCCCATGATGCGGATTTCTTGAACGCTTTTACGGACGGAGTGATGTACCTGGACGTCTTCACCCATAAAATTGAACAATACACCGGAAACTATTTTGACGTGGTGGAAGAAATCAAGAACCGGATTGAGCGAGAAAACCTGCAGAACGCCCGCATGCAGGCACAGATCAAAGAAAAGCGCGCGCAGGCTGAAGTGTTCGCGCACAAAGGCGGAAAGTTGCGCGCCGTGGCCAAGAGGATGAGAGAGGCTGCTGAAGAAGCCGAGGAAAATATTGTGGATGTGCGGCGCGAAGATAAAACAATCCGAGAATTTACGATTCCTGCCCAGGAATTTGAAGTGCATTTTGACGGAAAAATCCTGGAGATTGATTCCGTGACCGCCATCAAGAACCACAAGCCTGTTGTCAAAAAAATTAACACCATCATCCGCAAGAGCACCCACGCGCTGATTGCCGGACCAAACGGCATCGGCAAAACTACAATGCTGGAAAAACTTGCCTCAGGCAAAGGAGATGGTTTCAAAATTGCCAAGGACGTGGTGATTGGCTATTACAAACAGGATTTCAGCAACCTGGACTTTAACCAAAAAGCATACGATGCTTTGGCAGAAGTCATGAAAGAACAGGATGAGCACAAACTCCGCTCCACCGCAGCCGGTTTTTTGCTGGATGGGAAACTTTTGGACCAACCAATTGCTGCTTTGTCTGAGGGGCAAAAAGGTTTACTTTCTTTCTGCCGTCTGATTCTGCTCCAGCCTGGTCTGCTTATCCTGGATGAGCCGACCAACCATATCAATTTCCGCCATTTGCCTGTCATTGCCAAAGCACTGGACGAATTCAACGGAGCCATAGTCATGGTTTCCCACATCCCGGAATTCGTCTCCCAAATAAGAATTGATGAGGTCATAGATTTGGACTCGATATAATTGGACTCAATAAAAAAGACGCTAACCTGAGGTTAGCGTCCGGCTTTCCATTTCTGGATGCTGACAATTTTTTCGTTTTTCCCTTTCTTACCCCGGACATTTGTCTTGGCTTGCTTGCCTGTTTGCAACCGGCGGGCAGCAGCCTTCAGGCGTCCGAGCCGCTCCGTTTTTTTCTCCTTTGTCTGCTCTGGACCCGGCACAGAAGGAACATAACTGCTCCCTACTATTCCATGGTCAGAAACAACCATTGGTTCAAAAAAAGAGCGGTTCCAATCATGGTGCCAGTAAGGCGTCAACCGCCGCTGAAGTTCCTTGATCTGACAGTCCCAGACTACCACGTTGTTTGCCGTGGCTTCCTGCAGCAGCCTTTCGCGGTTGCTGTCCAGAACATACTGGGAGAGCCAGAGAATTTCAAGGCTGGCCGGTAAAGGCAAACCCTGAGCAGTCTGAGCCGCGTTCCAGAAAATGACTTGCGGGTCTTGCTTGGAGGTGAGAACAAACGAATCTGCTTCCACCACCAAGACCTTAGGCAGAATCTGCTGTCTTCTCGCCTGCCTGCGTGGGGGAGTCGTTTTGCCCATTGGTCCTCCTGCTTTTCATCATTGTATATGAATACAACAATGCGCACAAAAACACAACCAACAAAATCGCCGAAAAAAGCGAGCCAGCCTGATTCCCGGCTTCCCTCGTTTGCACCAGAAAACCAGTGCTGTTTTCTTGACCCGAAACCGGATCTGCAAAAACCAAATCCGCGTCAAAGTAATTTTCCTTCTCAAAAGTATATTTAAACTCAAAAGCGCCGTTGGCGTCAGTTGTGTAAGTTTCTTCAAAAGCAATCCTGTCCTGAAACGGATCGTCAAAAAAAGTGTCTATCATCTTTACCTGGACCTGGAGATTCCTCAACGGTTGAAAATTTTTGTCAGTGATTGAAAAAGTAAACACCACCTCTTCCCCGACCAGTGGCGAAAGGGGATTTTGGTTAAGAAAGACAATTGCGTTGTTGACGTTTTTTGAAACGCCGCCATGCGCGAAGATAACTGCAGGCAAGGCTGTGAGCAAAGCGGCCAAACTCAGGATTTTTTTTATCATAAGTGAATTATAGCAGACCTTGTTGGGGCAAAATATAAAGAGGCAGTTGCGGAGCAACTGCCTCACACAATTTCACACAAGGACCTAGAACCACTTGGCTGCGGCTTCGCGAAGAAGCTTCATGACCTTGCTTTCCGGAGCCGCGTACTTACCCAGATCTTCCAGATCCAGCGGCTTGGGTGGCGGCATTCTCAGGAAGTTCTCCCTGACCCAGCTGAAGACATCGTGGTTCTGCAGATGGGACTCCGCCTGACGTGCGAGAAATTCCCGCTTTCCAGGAGTGGAGTCCGATGCAAACAAACCTGTCAATTGCGCCAGCGCTTCCGTCCTGCTGGCCACGAGGACCAGCTTGTCATCCAAACCTTTGTACGGAAGATGGCTTACAGGAAACTGCACGAAATCCCGGAGACGACCCTGATGATAGCAAGCAAGGTACACGTCCTCACCTGGCTCAATGTTGAGCCCATGCGGGTTCGAGCTCACATTCACGCGGAAGATCTTGCCACAAGGTTCACGAACCAGGGCAAACTCCCCCTGCGGATGAATGAAGACCCAGCCGCTCAGTTCAACGCGGAACGTGCGCTTGAGGTCTGTGTTGCTGTACCCGCGGATCAAATAAGTCTGAACGTCCGTGGGAATAATCGTGACCATGTTGTTGTCCGTGGTCTCGATCGCGACAGGGCCATTCTGGATCACGTGCACAGCCGCGCAGACAGCGTATTCCGAACGCTTCACTGACCCGAACCATTCCGTGATTTTGACTGGTTGGCCAGAGAACCGTTCCACAATAACACTCAAAGCACTTGCTTCCATAGTCTGTGTCTCAGGCATTTTTTCTCCTCTTTTTAGGTTTTTCGAACACTTCGTTTTTTGGAACTAGCCAGGACTTTTTTATAACTTGCCCAGCCCAAAAGCTGGAATAACAAACTATACCATTTTTAATGCTTAAGGTCAAGCTTTGTAAATTCGTTAGTGCCAGTTGACATTGCTGGCGTTTTATAGTAACATATGCAATCGTGTGCCGGGTTAAAAACTGCAATGGAGGAAAAGATTAAATGAGCGATCAGAAGGTCACTGTGCAAGTCCGAATGAACGGCATCGTTCACGAATACGGTGTCCCTGCCGATTCAGCACTGATACCTTACCTGCGCAAAGTGACCGCGGTTCACGGTAACCCAGCTCTGCACATGTGCGCGCTGGTGGTTACCCAAGTTTTGGCCGAAGCAGAAGCTTCCAAACTACAGGAGACCGTCTAATTCCATGAAAGGCTATTTTTCTATGCGAGCAACAAGGCGAATTCTGTTCACTGCGTCCTTTCTCTCGGCACTGGCCATTGTCTACTACTTCGGGACCAGCGCCTTGATTGGGGCGTGTGCCGGCACATGGGTCCTTGCCGGTGTCTACGCCGCCGCCATCGCCGACCGCCTCGAATTCGCCCACCCCGTAAACTCCCGCGAATTCGGGTTTCTGTTCACTGCCCTGCTTGGCTGGTACGCGCTCAGCCGAGTGATCGAGCTTAGGAACGACGAACGGCAGAGTGCAGAAACATTTCAGATGAGATACCGACTGGCTTCGCCTGATCCGCTCAAAGGGCTTCGCCTCTGGTTCTCCAAATTCTGAAACCGGATCGCCGCCCAAACAAAAAGCCCCGTCTGCAGGACGAGGGCTTTTCTTTTTATCTGACTAAATAATCAATCAACTGATCCTGGAGCTGGAGCAGAATTATTATTGCTCCACCAAGCAGCATTACTGCGATTCCGGGCAGCCGCCTGATCAAGACCAGGAACATAACACCGGCCCAAAGACCAAGCAATCTTGTGTCATGGAGCGCACCAACCAGTTTTTCCACGGCCAGCAGTTCTTCGGTGTGGTTAAAAAACACCCGAAAGTACATTTGACCCAACACCTGCCCGACAATAAGCAGCATTGTCAGGCACCCCAAGAAACCGCTGAAACCAAGATGGAAATCCTCAACAACATATTCGTAGCTGACATCTGACGGATTCCATTCAAGAATTTTGTTGGGATCGAATTTGATCTGGTTGGGTGGCACAGCTTCAGCGCGCGCAACCGGCGCTGGGATCGCAACCGGCGCTGGCATGTTAACCTCTGCAACCGGCACTCTTGATTGCACTTTCTGTTTTTCTGCAATAGCAGGTTCCACCACCCTCTTATGCAAGTTGATTGGTTTAGGCAAAACAACCGGCTTTTCAATTTCTGATTTTTTAATCTCAGACTCAACGGTCTTGGTCTCTGCCAACACAGGCTCAGGAGTTTTAACAGGGGCTGGTGCAGGCGCTGACGGCGCAGGTTTTGGCAAAATTTCTGACTTACCTGGAACTGGCGCCTGAGATTTGTCCTTCTCCAGTTCCACAGCCAGTCGTTTTTTCAAATCGTTCAAGCTGGTCCCTGGCTCTGCCTTTACTTTCTGCATTGCCGGGATCGCACTGATCAATTTCTTGTCCTTGATTTCCCCCACCGGCAAAACGTAAGGGCGAATATACTTAAAGTAATTGTAGGAAGCAACCGAACCGAAAACCGCCAGGACAAGAGCAATTATACCCCAACCAAAGACACTGCCATACTCGTAACCGATAAACAGCAGGCTGTAAAAAAACGCAAGGAATGCTCCCCAAGTAATTGTAAAAGTGTAAGCTACTTGATACCAGTCAAACGGCAACCTAAAACACCTGTAGTAGATAAAGTCATCAAACTTAAAGATGGTCGGCAGGATGCCTTTAGGCTTGGTCATCATGCGGTAAGTGTCATATGGGAATATTGGAAAGTAACAAAAACTCATCCACAATGTAGTTGTGTATGAGCCGTCCTTTGCCTTGTTCTTCTTGCCGTAAAACGCCTTGCCAATTAAGTTGAAACTTAACTTCCGGTGTTTTGGGTTAAGCAGGTCGTAAACTTCATTCATAGCTAAAATGGGCTATTTGCTCTTGCTTTATTATATATCCGAATAAATGATTGCCACAAATTGATTTGCAACAAATAAGCGGGAGCAATCTAAATTACTTAATCCTGCTGCTTACCGCGTCATTTGCTTAACGAATTTTACTTTAGCTTCAGCAAAACACCTTTGCGCTTCACAATATTTTTATAGTCCCACTGAATAGATCTTGATTTTTTCAGCCATCGGCGCAAGTCTTTTGATTTTACCTGGTCCTTGTCAGTATATCGAATTTCTGCGGCCTTAAACGATCCTTCCGGCTTCAAGTCCGGCTCGTCAAAAGACTGCCCGCTCCAAAACAGAAGCCTGATGCTGTCCTTGAGCTTGCTGTATCCGACTATGGGATTATCGTTAATAAACCAAACAGGGTGCCCGTGCCAGATTTTACTGGTCGCACCGGTCAGGTTGTCGTCAATTTCTTTTTGCAGAAGTTTACAGATGGCCTTATCAGCGGATGCCTGCGCGTTATTGTAAGCCATTATATTTTTATGCATTTATTTTATTTGCAAACTTTCAACAATACCCGACATTTCCGCGAGCATTGAGTTTAAAGCTTCACTATCCCTTTCCGGAAAATCATTTAGGTTCTGTCCATTAAATGAAAACGTCACAACCAGAGCCTGTTGTTGAGTTTGATCATAGTAGTTGAAATATCCATTGTCCTGGTTTGTGATGTAGGAGAAATACCAAACGGTTTTCCCATTATCAGGAACATTGCAGGTTTCTGAACTGTCCTGCGCAGACACAAACAAATCCACCCGAGAGTAAACCTCTGTAACTTGCGTTGAGGCTGAATCGCCGCAAGGCGAACTTGGCTGGACTGTGACGACTGCGTCAGCGCTTGGCGAACCCATGGCTATTTCCGCAAACCGGCCTCCGGTCACGCCGCTGGCCTGACTCGCCTGAGGGTTGATAAATAATATGTAATTGTCTTTTGTTATATTCACAGCAGATGCGTTGGAAGACGGCACGCTGATGTTCCAGCCTGATGGATAGTCAAATCGCATGAACGCATTTTCATAAACCTGAGTTTGTTGTTCTGATGGAGGGTTAGGGGTTGGCGTTTGGTTTTCACCTGAATCACTGGTGCATGCGGCAGAAATAAGGCTGATCCCTATAAGCAGTAGGAATAATTTTTTCATGGTTCAATGTTTCCTTGGGGATTAATGGCTACTAAACTAGGATAGCCCTGTTTTATTTCATGGTCAATGCAAAAAGCGCCAGGAAATTGACCATTGGCAATAAACTAAGCCCCGATAAACTTCAAGGCCTCGTATACCAAAAAAGCAGGCCAAACAAGAGCCTTCAACAAACCCACAACTCCGCCCAAAAAAGTTGATGAGGCGCCAATGTAATATACCGCGGCGCCTATCAAGCCCAGAAAGTAAATTCCACCTGAAGCACCATCTGTTTTTGCCATAATCGTAAAATTAAATTTATTGCTATTTTACTGCTTATATTATGAAGCGGGCGGGCTTTTTTGTAAATTAGGCATCGCCTGTGCCCTATTATTGCTGAGGGCTGTACCTGAGCATTAGACTATTCCTTGTGCTTGACAAATGCTCTGTGGGAGTTATGATAGTTAAGTAGTTATTTAAGTATTTAATTAATAACTGCCAATAAAAGGAGAAATAAAAAATGGACCAAAAGAACCAAAACGAAGCAGTTACCGATCAGGCGGAAAAAGAACAAAAGATTCAGGAAATGGAAGCACATTACAGGGCCATTCTCAGCCTGGTGGGTGCAGATCTGGAGGCGGAAGGAATAAATGAAACACCCAAACGGGCAGCTAAGGCGCTTTGGGACATGACCGAAGGTTCCAGGATCAGCCATGAAAACATTGTCAAAAAATTCAAGGCAGAGTGCAGGACTGCTGTGTGCCATGACATGGTGATCCTGCAGGGCATTAAGGTTGTAGGACTTTGCGAACACCACACCTTGCCAATCATCATGAAAATCACTATTGGATATGTCCCTGACAAACAAATCCTGGGACTGTCCAAAATGACCAGAATAGCCCATCTGTTTGGCAGACGACTGCAGAACCAGGAAAGGATTGCCCACGAAATTGCGGTGTTCATGGAAGAAATCCTGAACCCACTGGGGGTGGCTGTGACCATAGATGGACACCATCTGTGTTCAATGGCCAGGGGCGTCCATGATATGGACTCGGTCATGAAAGTCAATGTCATGCATGGCACCTTCAAAGATGATCCTACTGTCCGGTCTGAATTTCTCCTGAGAACCCAAAACCAAGGAGGTGTACTATGAACGCACTTCGTCCATTGAAATCCATTTTTGAAGCAGGCAACGAAGCTGGCGGAATACTGCCTGCTGAACTTGCCGAATGGTACGGGGGTCAGCTTAGCCTGCCTCTCTCCCCCAAGGATCCCTACGTCATAGGGAACTTTGTCACATCTTTGGATGGAGCCATCTTTCCCACCGAAATCCTTTTCGGTGATCCATCAGACCGCAGGCTTATGAGCGTGCTCAGAACCTGGGCACAGGCTGTGATTGTCGGGCGGGAAACACTGGATGCAGACCCGCAGGACGCAACCTGGCACTACAAAACCACGGCTGCCAAAGAAGACCGGGAAGCTTTTCAAAAGTTTTCTGAAAGCATAAATCACGGCAAGCAGTACAATGTCTTTGTTTCAAATTCCGGAAAGGGGTTTGATTTTACGCGAGGCGTTTTCGCTGATCCGGATGTGCAAGCTGTGATCGCCACCACTTCCAAGGGCCAGCAGCAGGCACAGTCAGACCTAACAAAATCTGACGTTGGAAGCAGTGTCCTGATCTGGGATGTTGGCAATGACAGCGTTGACTTGAAGGCTTTGTTGGAGAAGCTGAAATCCTTGGCCTGTACGCGCGTGCTCTGTGAAGGCGGTGCCAGCCTTTATGGCAGTTTTGAAAAAGCAGGCCTCGTGGATGAACTTTTTCTGGCGAGAAGGCCGCGGGTTTCCGGCAGTGCCAAAAATTCGATTAGGAAATCTTTTTCCAACAGCGAATACGAAGGCGGCAACAATCCCCTGCTCCAACTGCGTTCATCAAGAATAGACCAAACAGAATCCATCCTGTTTGAACGATGGGTTTACTCAAAGTAAACTCATAAGCCCGAATTCAAGCAATTCGGGTTTTTTCTTTGAAATTTTTTTAAAAACCCGGGCTCAAAAAAAACACCAGCTTGCTAGCTTGGTGTTTTTTCGTAAAACTAGATACTTGGCCTGAAGACTAGTACTTTATATTACCTGGTCCCTTTGGAAATGGATTTGGCGCTGGAGGAGGGGGCGGATTCTGCTTGATATCGCCAGGCCCCTGTGGAGTTGGGTTTGGGCCAGGTGGCGGAGGTGGAGGGTTTTGAATGTCTCCTGGGCCTTGAGGCGGTGGATTAGGTCCCGGCGGAGGATTTTGGATATCGCCCGGACCGTCAGGTAAAGGAGAAGGGTTTGTTGGATCCTCACCTTGTTCTTCAGAGTCCGCTTCAGTGGATTCTGATTGAACCTCACCGGTTTGGTTTGACTCCTCAGTTTGCGTGGAGTTTTCCTGACCATTCGCGTCAGTGTTCTGCTCGCTTGTTGGCTCTGGTCGGAAAAGCAACAATACCGCGACTATTACGATAAGCGCAATTATTGCTGTGATTATGTTTCGCTTGTCCATATGTATGGCTTAATTTTTATTGTGGGTATTATAACACAAGCGGGAGCTATAACCTGCCCTGCAAATACCCACCAGCCATACTTGGGCGATTGTTACGGGGGTTTTTATGGTTGGAACAATTCTTCAGGGATAAAACGGACCTCGGACACTTCTGGAAATTGTTTTGCCGTGGCTTCAATTTGGAACCAAAGGATGGTTACCCGAGCAGACCCGCCCACGCTTTTGTTTTGTGGATCTGAAAATTCCAAAGTTAAAACCTTATCTTTAAGGTCAGCTGACTTTAACTCAAAACCGGATAACGGGAATTCTGTAGTGATACCCTGAGCCCTTTCCTCCTGGGTAAGATTGCCTTCCAGCAACAACTTTATTGTGTCTTGAATAGGAGTTATTGTAATTGGAATCTGCCGATCAACAGCCACCAACCCTTGCCTGGAAGCCAAAATGTTCCCGCTTTCATCCTTATCTTTTTCAGGGTTGTAGTAGTATAATTTGACTGCCCTCTCTTCCTCTTCGACCATTTCTGGCAACCTCTCCTCCTCAGTGTTTTGCGGATTTTCTCCTGACTGTTGGCTTGGTCCATCCTCGCCAACAAACCTCATGACCAACAATCCTGCCAAAACTAGCAGAATGATTGCCAAGAATGCTTTGATTTGATTCGATAACATAAATAATTTATTAATTAATAATGTGTCAACTGCCAAATTTTAAAAATTATTTGAGGCAAGCAGACTACTAATGGGAATATTCTCATATATCGAAGTTAATTGCAAAAAACAAAAAAACACCCTGAGTGGGTGTTAATTTGTTTGGACAGTTCTAGTTAAAGACTTCGAAAGTCTCGGAACCTGTGCGCTCCAGAACATCCTGGCCGTTTGAAGCGACGTTGGAGTCCAGAGTGTTGCCTAAAGCGTGATCAAAGTTGACTACAGACTGCCCCGCCTGCTTGGCGGTTAGGTTTACAGTCATGAGCACACCCTGGCCATTAAAAGAGGTTCCCAAAGGTGCAAGCTGTGCGAACATTATTGTTCCATTAGCATTGTCGACCTTAGAGTAAACTGTCATGCCCAAGAGGTTGCGATCAGAAATCTGCGCTGAGAACATTTCTGGGTCAAAATGCATCGCGAAGATGTCGACCCCTTCTATGTTTGCACCATAGGTGTCCAGATAGACATCCATGCTGATCGTCTCGCCGACCTGAACCGAGTTTTGGGAAGGAAACAGGTCCAACGAAACGCCTTGGGAAACACCTTGGCTTGTTGCAGCCGAAGCTGTAAACACGTTGGAAACCAGAACCAGCCCAAATACCATTGCCATAGTTTTCATGGTATTTTGCGTTAATTGCTTAGGTTTTGTTTGATAGCAAAATATACATGAAACTGGGCATAAAGTCAAGTTAATATTTTATACGATTTCAATATGATGCGCCTGCTAATGCGCCCACAAACCAGAACTGGCAGTCATGCCTGACATTTCTCCATGAGCTGTCACTTCATGTTGGCCAATGCTGTTCGGCAATTGAACGTTGAGGGAAAATTCACCGTTTGAATCAGTTTTAGTACGGCCAGTTTCCATACCATCCACCCTGACTACAATATCTTCCTGGTAGCCAAATTGTCTGCCAGTGACGTTTACACTGCTGTTGGCCGGAAGGTAATAACTTCCAAGGATGATGTATGCCTGTGATGATGAAACGCTCACGACCACATCTCTACTGATGCCTGTGACATCACCTGCGATATGATAGGTTTTATTTGTTGGCGCGAAAGGTGTGTTTATTTGGGCGGTCATGAAGTTCCCGCTGGCGTCAGCTGTGGTGGAGGTAACTATGTTTCCGTTGAGCGTGACATTAATTCCTTCATTTGGTAAAAATCCAGACCCTTGAAAACTGACAGGCCCGCCAGGCAGGACAAAGTACGAACTTGGAACCACGTTTGGGTAGAACGTCCCAACGCTTAACTGCACCGAAGCCGAGTTGCCCATATTGCCTGCAACCGTCACGTTTTGGCTTGAATTAATCAAACTTACAGGCACCGTGATGGATGGAGAGGTAAATTCTCCGGCGGAGTTGGCAGTGGCGGATACTTGTTGGTCAGCAAGGGACACTGTCACAGTCTCGTCAGGGGCAAACATAAACCCCGAGACCGTAAAGCTCTGGCCTGGAAGCAAATAGTAACTGGATAAGATTACATATTCACTTTGGGCGCTGGTTATTGGAGCGCTTGCATAGACGCCAAAGACCAAAGCGACTGCAAGAAGAAACGTAAGTATAGATTTCATAATAATTATTTTAATTATATTCCGGTTTATTTTACTCTCTCGCTCTTGCGAGTAAATCCGCTTATGTTCACAAAAATATGGTGGCGTCCTGTCCGTACGGGACGAAAATAACCGAACCAATGTTTATTGGCAAACAAAAAGCACTAGCTTTCGCTAATGCATTTTGTTATGGGGTGACATATGGGATTTGCACCCACGATCTCCTCTTCCACAGAGAGGCGCTTTGGACTAACTAAGCTAATGTCACCATACCTATAGGGTTTTTCCGTTGTGTATTAAATAATGACAGTTCCTGCACAGCCACATCAAATTCTTAATATCATTATTTCTGCGATTATGGTCAATGTGGTGTACTACCAAAACCCTTTTATCGTATATACCGCATTGCATACACACAATGTTCACACTTTGCTTTACCATTATCTTGCGATAAACGTTCTCGCCATGTTTCCAGTTGCTATGCAAACTGCCACTGTAAAACTTGTTTCGCCAAACAGCTTGACAGGACTTCGAACAAAAAACGTGTCCGCTTTTGGAATGCCTTATTTCTCGGGGTTGTTTCCAAACAATTTTCTGACAGTTACCACAAGGAAGATATTTTCCGGTTTTCTGGGAATTATACTGACATGCCCTGGAACAATATTTCCCCCAACCAATTTTCAAATGGCGGGGTTTTGCATAAAACCCTGATCCGCAGATTTTACAATTAACATAAGGCATATGAAAATTGTAAAAACGAAAAATTAACTTGAAAAGAGCTTGGCTGTGGATTATACAATCGTATTCAGTACTATAAAGATTGCGGTATACAGCGCCAGCCATCCAACAGTATACAAGAACAGTTTGACAGCTTCCACTTTCTGACCGTTCAGGTACATCATCAACGGCCTGCCCAAAACCAGGGAACTGGTAATTGTCGCTGACAGGACGAACAGCATAAGCATCATCATCGGAACCAGGATTGTTTCTTTTTCACCAAGAAACTTCTCGGCGTTGAAAATGCCTAAGACCACCAAACAGATGTACGCTACTGTACCCAATGCGTTCAAAAAACTGATACGCGTTAGATTCATATTTTTATATTAATTGGTTCATTGGTGCCCTCGGAGGGAATCGAACCCCCATCAAGACCTTAGAAGAGTCCTGCTTTATCCATTAAGCTACAAGGGCGCACTTTGTGACTATTTAGGAACTGATCGCCCAAAACTTACCCTTATTCTGTGCTTTTTTTGGGCAAGATACAAATCCTGTCGATTTTTGTAAGGCATGTTAGAGAAAATTAATTCTAACTCTACTCAACAAAAAATCCCACACAGGGATGTTTTTATCTACTACGCAAGTGCTGTGTCAAATGCGTCTGTATTGCGAACGATGCAACAATTATACTCCATTTGGCTGCAAAAGTCAAAAAAATAGAAAGCTCGCGTTATTTCCCAATTCCCTATACAATATATGAGTATGAATACTGAACTAACCTACACATTGGTCTCCGTAGTCGCTGTCAGCCTCATCTCTTTAATTGGACTATTCCTCATTTCCCTTCGTTCGAACATAGGCCGCCGGGTTTTTGCTTTTCTGGTCAGCTTTTCTGCCGGTGCCCTCTTGGGCGATGTCTTCATTCACCTGCTCCCGGAGCTTGCTGAAGAAAACAACCTTGAACTGCAGACCTCGCTATACATCCTCGGCACAATTTTTGCCTTTTTCCTGCTGGAAAAATATTTACACTGGCACCATCATCACGGCGAGGGCGCGGAAAACGAACACTCCACCCATCCCTTCGTTTACAACATCCTTATTGGTGATTCAATCCATAATTTCATTGATGGCATGGTTATTGCAGGAGCATACATGCTCGACATCCGGCTCGGCATCGCCACCACAGTGGCAGTGGTCCTTCACGAAATCCCCCAGGAGACCGGCGACTTCGGTGTCCTGGTGTACGGCGGCTACACAAAAACCAAAGCCCTGATATACAACCTGATCTCAGCAGTGAGCTCAATCGCCGGGGCAATCCTCGCCTTCGCTCTGGGGAACGCAGAGACAATCCTCCCTGCCCTGATTTCCATCGGCATCGGCTCATTCATCTATATTTCTCTTGCCGACTTGATCCCCCAGATTCACAAAGAACACACCAGAACAGGCATTCAACTGATAGCCTTCGTTCTCGGAATTGGCTCAATGCTCCTGCTCTTGTTTTTCGAATAAATCTACACAATACGATACCTGAATATACGCCAAAACACTCTCCTTACGGGAGAGTGTTTTTATTTCTTTTAACCAACGGCCAAATGACGAGATAAATCGCAGCTAACAAACCATAATTGATGGCCATAAAAACCGGATGCGCCCACGGCACACCGTTAACTTCCACTCCAGAAAGCGGATATAGGAAAGGCGTTGGGAAAAACTCGGTTGAATGGGAAAAAATATCTATACATATATGCAACGCCCAACCAAGCAACAACCAAGGAAATTTTTTGCGAGCCGCCCAAATGAGCAAAACAACAACTGCCCAGATCACCAAACTGTGGGTTAAGTTATACATCTGATCAGTTAAGCCGGCAAGCGGTATGCTTTCAAATTCCGGCCGACCATCAACCCACCTGCCTTCACCAATAAGCAATCGATAAAGGGTTAAGATAAAAATCGGGGTGAACGAGGCAAAATCAGGCAAAACGCCAAAAACCACTCCCCACCAAATAGTTTTCTTGCTGTTCTTGGTTTGGGGAATGACGCGATACATCACATTTGTCCAAAGCCCATGCGCAAACACATCCATACAATTTACATTCTCCTGACTATTCGAATAAAATTCATTAAGTTAATATGTATATATGATACCACTCTCTGATGAAACAAGGCCAAACCGCACGCCGTTAGTTACTTACCTGCTCCTTGCGGCAAATATTGTGATATATTTTATGGCAACGGAAGCAGACATAGACCTTTACGGCCTGCATGCCGGTGATCTTCTGGCCGGGACAAACTTTTTGAACGTAATCACTTCCATGTTTTTACACGGCAGTTTACTGCATGTGATTTTCAATATCTGGTCGCTTTGGATTTTTGGCGACAACGTGGAAGATGATTTAGGACATATAAAATATCTGGTACTCTACTTGGTTTCAGGCGTGGTCGGCGGATACTTGTTTGCATTGTTTGCTGAACCAGAGGCAATTGCCATTGGCGCGTCCGGTGCAATTTCAGGAGTGATGGGGGCTTACTTGATTTTACATCCTAGAAACCGTGTACTGGCTTTAATCCCGCTGGGGTTCTTCATCACCACAGCGCGCATCAGCGCGCCCGTATTTATTGGCCTGTGGTTCTTGCTGCAGTTTATAGGGTTTACCGCCGCAACTGAAACAGGAATCGCCTACTCTGCGCATATAGGCGGCTTCCTTGCTGGCCTTATTCTTGCCTGGTTGCTCAAACCAAGCAGGCCAAAAGTTGAAGTCGTGCAATAAAAAACACTGGAACTGACCAGTGTTTTTTATTTGGGTTCTGTTTTATACAACTTAATCCAATCTTCTACTGACAAATCTTCTGCGCGGGACTTGGGGTCAATGCCGTTTTTTTGCAACCATTCAGAAACTGTTTTTGCATCCAGTTTCAAACCATTCGCCAAGTTGTTGTGAAGCTGTTTTCTTTTTGACGAAAAACCAATTTTCACAATCCTAAAAAACGCCTTTTTATCCGCAACATTGTATTTATCATGCGGCGTAATTTTCAAAACAACGGAATCCACCTTCGGCGATGGCCAAAAGCTTCTCTTGTCAACGTGGGCAATAATTTCAGGACTTGAATACAACTGGACTGATACGGCGAGCAAAGACATGTCTCCCAGTTTTGCCGTTACCCGTTCCCCTACTTCCTTCTGAACCAAAAACACCATCAGTTCAGGCTTGTTCTCCAGCTCCAGAAAAAACTGAAACAGATGCGAAGTCAGGTAATATGGAATGTTGGCCACAACCTTGTAAGGAGTTTTTATCTCCCTGCCCACGTTAAACCGCAATACGTCCTGGTTGTAAACTTT
The DNA here is from genome assembly GCA_964605735.1 of uncultured Candidatus Saccharibacteria bacterium. GTDB lineage: Bacteria > Patescibacteriota > Doudnabacteria > UBA920 > O2-02-FULL-48-8 > DASPNG01. Next base: position 452,976 of record CAZSDS010000001.1, read on the forward strand.
TACATTTTTACATTCCTTCAGGTTCAAATCCAAAATATCCAGCATGGTACGGTCCTTTTCTATTGCAATGACGTTTCCAGCGCGCTGTGCCAGCTGCTGAGTGAGCACTCCTAAACCCGGCCCTACTTCCAACACCGTATCCGTCTTTTTCAATTCCGCGGCCTCAACAATGTCTGCCAGCGCAATTTCGTCCACCAAAAAATTCTGACCCAAGTAATCCTTAGGCTTGATTTGATAATGCCGGAACAAGTCCTTGATAAAGGTTGGTTGGGTTAGCTGGTTCATATTATCCATAGTTTACTTCGTAAATTTCTAGCATCTCATGAGGGATGGCTTTCAAAAAACGCGATGGCACAGACATATTCCTACTACCAAACTGTTTACGTGTCATGGCATGCACCAAGTATAAATGTTTTCTGGCCCTCGTTACACCCACATAAGCCAAGCGCACCTCTTCCGCTATATCTTTGGGATCCAAGACAGAACGGGAGTGCGGCAAAATCCCCTCTTCCAACCCCACAAAAAAGACGATATCAAATTCCAGTCCCTTGGCTTGGTGCAAAGTCATCAAAGTTACCTTAGACGTATTTGTATCCATATCATCCACTTTCGTCATTAACGCCACTTCTTCCAAAAACTTCACAAGCCCCTCCTTCCACGGCATATTGTTAAATGTAGTGGCCACGTTAAACAATTCCTGCACGTTTTCAAATCTGGACTCGCCTTCCTCTGTCCCGTCACGCAAATAATTTTCATAACCAGTTAACTTCAAAACAGCTCCAAGGATTTCTGTGAGCGTCCCGCTTTCTTCCAAGTTCCTGATATGATCCATTGTTTCAAAAAACGCTTTGATGGCTGGTTTAACTGAAAACAGCTCAGCCAACTTTTGGTCGTCCTTTTCTATGAGCACGGATTTAAGCAAATCAAAAGACTTTGCGCCAATGCCGCGCGGCGGGACATTAATCACCCGCTTTATGCCAACCAAATCATTCGGATTACTGATCAGGCGCAAGTATGAAAGCAAATCTTTAATTTCTTTTCGCTCATAAAACTTCAAGCCGCCGACAATTTGGTATGGGATGCCGGCTTCGATCAACATTTCCTCCAAAGCGCGAGACTGGACGTGAGTTCGATACAGGATGGCATAGTTATTCAAGCCGTCGCGGTTTTTAAGTTTAGGCAAGACCCTGGTTTGAGACTGGCGCATAATACGCCCCAAAATTCCCTCATCTTCGTATTCATATTTCAAGCCCTCTGGCTCCCCATCCTGGTGCTCCAAAATTTTTTTGGCCACAAACCATGCCTCTGCCATTTCGTCCTCCGCACGGTAAAGCATCGGCTTCTTGCCTTCTGTGTTTTCGGTCCAGAGCTTTTTCTTGTGCTGTTGTGAGTTCAAGGCAATGATTTTTTCGGCTATGGACAAGATAGGCGCAGTTGACCGGTAATTCTGCTCCAGCTTAACAATAGTTGCTTCCGGATAATCTTTTTCAAAGTCCAAAATATTTTGCAGATTGGCTCCACGGAATCCGTAAATCGCCTGCGCGTCATCCCCAACAACAAAAACATTCCTGTGCTTGGCGGCCAGCAATTTGGCCATGCGGTACTGCGAATAATTCGTATCCTGGTATTCGTCTATCAATATATACTGCCAACGGTTCTGATAATGCTCCAAAATATCTTTGTGTTTTTGGAACAACAGCACTGGCTTCATAATCAAATCGCCAAAATCCACGGCATTGTTTGCTTCCAACCGTTTCTGATATTCCATGTACACGCGCTGGGCAGTGACATTGAAAGCTTTCTCATCCACCTGAATATCCTCCGGCCCTTCAAGATTGTTTTTTGCGCGGTCAATAATGCTCCCGAACATGGACGGTTTGAATTTAGTCGGATCAATCTTGAATTCCATCAAAATATCCTTAAGCAAACTTTCCTGGTCATCGTCATCATAAATGACAAAATTTTTATCAAGTCCCAGATGCTGGGCTTGCTCGCGGATAATGCGCACACCCAATGAATGAAAGGTTGCCATCAGCGGCACTTCCTCTTTGCTTAACAACTTAGCAATTCGTTCTTTCATTTCACCCGCGGCCTTGTTGGTAAATGTCACGGCCAGGATATTTTCGGGCCTAAGCTTAAGCTTCCTGATCAAATACACAATGCGCAAAGTCAGCGCGCGCGTTTTGCCGCTGCCAGCTCCAGCCAAAATCAAAACAGGCCCCATCGGGGCTGTGACTGCGGCAAGCTGTTCCTTGTTTAAGCCTTCCACCGGTTTCCCGTCCGCTTTCACTGTCTTGCTCGCCTGCTTTTCAGTCTTTTTTGCAATAATTTTTTTCGTAGTTTTTTTCATCTACCTAAGTATAAAATTTTCCCGACCGCACAGCAAGAAAAAACCTGCATATTTTTACACAAACCCGATTTACGCAAGCTCTTCACAGGCAATTGCTTATGTGCTATAAATCATCGTCGGCTTCGCCGACAAAGGTTTGCTTTCTGTGGATATTCGTCTAAAAATATCCCTTAAAAAACCGCGTTTTTTGCCTCTAATACACAAAAGCAGGTGCTTAAACTGTTGACTAGGACACCCCCTTTTGGTAAGATCAAAGGCGCGGAAGTAACAGTTGTGTTTTTACAAATAACCCCGAAAAGCGGCTTATTCTGGAAATAATTTCAGGATAATCGGTACGGATAAGTCACGGCTCGGGTGTGCAGGAGTTTTTATTCCACTCTCTCAGTCTACGAATGCTTCAGAGGATTCTTATAGACAATCGCGCATTCTCTCCAACTTATCAGCAACACAAAGCCAGTTTAAAAAATTCTGGCAAACCGGCAGCAAATTCACAATTCACCCATTCAAATCGCTTCACGCGAAGCATCTTTTGCCATTATCACCTACAGACTACATGGCGAGATTCGGTTTGGAGCTGGTGATTTTAGGAATCGCTGTTTTTTCATTGCTCACCAACCTTTCAATCACTGCTCACGCCAATCATTTGGAAACAACTGACGAAAGCGTGATTTTTTCTTTCTTGAAGAGCAATCCTGGTTTGAACAACCCTCTGCTGGCCACAACCGGCACCACAACAATCCTGGCCCGATCTGACAGCTGGCTCTCTGCCACGGCAGCACATGCCCAGTCACCTTACTCCAGCGCGTTTGCAACCACAGCGGCTGCAGGTTTGACAACCATCCAGGAAAATGTGGTTATGAAGACTAATCCTGCTGACACGCAAAACTTCATGCGCCACGGCACCACAGAGTATATAGTTGCTCCCGGAGACTCCATCATTTCCATTGCCTCTTCTTTTGGCGTTTCACCTCAGACTGTCATGATGGAAAATAAAATTGACGAAACCTCCACTTTAAAACCTGGACAGAAACTGATCATCCTTCCTACCACCGGCATTTCCCACGTGGTTGGCCCAACCGAAACAGTTGAATCCATTGCCTCTAAGTATAAAGTCAGTGAAGACGATATTTTGGACTTAAACGATATTGAGCTGGCTGAAGACGTTTCCGCAGGCGCAACCTTGGTCATCCCATTAGCCAAGGTTGAGATGCCGGCCCGCCCTACATCAATCGTCAAGAACAATGTTGGCCAAATCGCTTTGAAACAGGCCCCTGCTCCGGCAAACTTTATTGGAGGCTCAGACTTCATCTGGCCTACTCCGGTCAGAAACATCACCCAGGGATACCATAGCTTACATTCTGGATTGGACATCTCCAACAGCCGCCGTGAATCAATCTTCGCCGCTGCTGACGGGTTCGTGGAATTGTCAGGCTGGAGAACCGGTTACGGCAACACTGTCATCATCAACCACGGCAACGGATTCAAAACCCTTTACGGACACGCTTCTGAAATTTACGTAAAGGCCGGCGACCAGGTGGTTAAAGGCCAGGTTATTGCCAAGCAAGGCAACACAGGACGTGTGCGAGGGGTCACGGGCATCCACTTGCACTTTGAGATCATCAAAAACGGCGCCAAGGTCAACCCTCTCTCATACGTCAGACCATAAACCCGTAACGTCGCGGAACAAATAAATATAGGCGAAGCCACCGCTCAGAAATGGGCGGTGTTTTTATTTTCCACTCTTTACAAAAACAGCGCCATCTTATATTATTCCTTATCGTTCCTTTAAACAGCACTCAACCTATATTGGAGGAAAATATGGAAGCATTGGTTTGGCTGCTCGTCTTCCCCTACATGTGCATTGGCTACCTCATCGGGATGGCCGCAAACAACCTCTACCTGGACGACCGGCCCAGTGAAGAGTTGACCTTGCCCAACCGGCTGGCTCGCCTTCTATTCTTCCCGGCTAGTTATCACAACTGGCCCCAAAGGAGCATCGGCGGGGAGTCTGAGGTAGGTCTCGGTTTAAGAACTATGGCTGAGGCGCATTTCAGGCGCGACACTCCACCAACGCCGGAACAGCTTCAAAGCTATTGCAGGCTAACATCAGTCGTGTGGCCCATGAAACTCATCACGGTACCGTTCTTCCTCATTCAAGTAATTGTCCTATTGTGTTTCATGCCTTTCAGTTATGTAGGCAGGTTGGCGGAAAACACAACCACCAAGCTCGTTTCTCTGCTCTTTGGCAGCAAGGACATGCAGGATGAAATGGAGAAGAAAATCAACTCCATAAAAGATTTCCTGGAAAAGGAACTGTCCGAGTACTTTGCCGGCCTGCAGGAAAAAGAAAAACGGTTTGCAGGGCGCCGCAACAAAATCCTGCATCAAATTGAGGAGTGGACAAAGATCCGGGGAGAGGCTTTAGACCAAAATCTGCCGACTGACCGGATTGATCTGGTGCTCATGAACCTCAGACAGCACCAGAAGGAAACTGAAACATCGGAGATGAAAAGCCGCGAGGCCACCAAGTTCATCGAACAAAAAAAGCGCGAACTCGAGTTTCTCGTCCGCATGCTAAGGCGCTACCAGGAAACCAGCAGCCTGCTCCTGAGCATTAATTCAGAAATTGACCTTGATCTTGATGAGGGGATCAAAACCAAGCTTGATTCCGCCAACGAGATCATAACCGTTTGCCGCGAGGTTTACACCCTGGACAGCAAACTCCTGCCAATTCGGCCGAAAACTTCAGATCTTGCTTCGGAAGAATGGCAAAAGCCCGAGATGCAGGCCAACCAAACACCTCAGGCTTCGCTTCCATCAATCCACTGATCCTTTCAGGATCAAGCCACCGCTCAGAAATGGGCGGTGTTTTTATTTATTTTTATTCAATTGTCGATCCTACAGAATCTATCCTGCTGTCGTTCAAATCAGAAACCGTTAACGTGCTAAGCTGGGTTGATTTTATTTCTTTTCCTGTGAAAGTGTCTGTCGCAACTGCTTGGATATCGCGCAGGAGAGTCATGTTCTGGCCGCGATTGGCCTCAGAAGGAGTGACTTGCAGTTGGAAAGACACGCTTCTGGCCACGGAGAATCTTCCCTGGAAAGCAGGGATGTTCCCCAGTCGCCACCTGATCTTGCTGGCGTTCTGGTCAAATGTCAGATGCTGTTTCTCCGCGTCAGGCGCGATTACGTTAATCCAAGCCGAAGCCGGCAAAGGCATGGAAGCCAACAGTTCGCCGTCAGCCAGATCATTGCTCAAGTTGGTTAAAGTCACGGTAACTTCAAACGTGGTTGACTCCCCGACTTTCATTGGCAAGGCTCCGCTGACGTATCGGCCGCTGACAGTCATGCCCAACTCTGACTCGACCTTAACAATTTTTTCTTCGCCCCGAATCGGGCTGGTAACCTGGTCTGAGTAAATCGACACCGCTGTCTTAACTGTTTGGTTCTTGAGATTTGTAGTGATGTTCGGTTTCAAACCAACTGAGAAATCCAAATCCCCGGTTTGGTTTGGCGAAAGCAATGATAAATTGCTGACTGTGGCAGATTTCCAGGTTATGGTGTTGCCAGTGATTATGCCATTGGTTGAGCGCAGTTTGGTTAAATCCAGACTGGGACCCTCAATAGTGACGGTAATTACCACGTTGCTTTGGCTGACAGAGCCGTAATTCGCGTATTTGAGCCTGTATTGCATAGTCTCGCCCAATTTCACCACATCTTTGTCTGTGCTGTGCTGGATGGCCAAACTGGAAGCCTGAAGCTTAAAGCGGGCGGACGCGTGAATCTGAGGCGCCAAACCGCTGTTCAAAACCAATCCCAAGTCCCCGCTGACCTGCTGTTCAGAACCAGGGTCGCCTATAAAATTACCAGTCACCTCAATTTTTCCGACAGTGTCGACACCCAGCTTTCCCAAACTCCAGTAGTTATTGTCCTTTGACGGCGCCGGCTCTGCACTGACAAACATAAATCCTTCCGGATAAGCAAGCTGGACCGCGGTGGCATCAAACTCCTTCCCGGACACATTCTTATAATTGATGGTAAAAGTGGTGTTCTGGCCATTTGTCACGTCAATCGGCCCGGTAATTTCCATTTCAAGCTCAGGCGCAGTCAAAGCAGTCTTGAAACTCGTCTCAGTAAAAAAATCTGAGCTGAAATTAGACATCCTGAAAGACAACTTACTGCGCAATTCTTTCACTTCACCCGTGGCCCCGCTGACTTTTGCCTTGATTACCACCTCTCCGGTCTGGCCCTGCCTTAATACAGGCAAATCAAAACGCTGGCCGTTTGATGAGCTTGGGCTTGGTTCAGCGCTGACGTATTTGAAATTAGACGGATAAAAGACCTCCAGGGTTATCCCGGTCAAATCTGAATTCTCGCCGTTTGTATAGACAATGCGAAATTCTGTTTCGTTCCCTGAGGCAATTTGTTCTGGGCCTTTGATGTTTAATAGAACGTTAGGCGGTTCTACCGTGCCATCTCCCTGGTTGCGCAAAAAATACAGAGTGGCCACTACAACCAAAAGCAAAACCATGGCAACACTGCTGATCAACAATGCATGGCTTTTGATCCAGTCCCATATTCCTGGTTTGTGTTGGTTGAAATCTTCAGGAAAATCCTGACGCACGCTTTGGTCTAAAATTCTGTCGTCCATTTCCATTTTTGTTTCTCCTACTGTTTTTACTTTTGTACCGACAGCAGAAACTGCTCGGATTTAATATTTCTTTCCAAAATATATTCAATAAAATTCTTGATCACGGTATGCGACTGTTTGGCCAGGCTTTCATCCAATCCCAGCCCCGGCAAATCTTCATACTGACATTCAGCCAAATCAATCAAGGTCCCGTTCAGATTACCCGGCAGATTAAACGCGGCCTGTGCGTGCTCAATAGAAAAACCAAGGCAATTCATCAAGCGCAGGGAAAAACTGTCCACAGCTACGAACGCAGGCTGTCGGGAAATATCCGAGCTGTTTAAGAACTCAAAAAAATCCGCAAGCAAATCAAAGGCGTCCTCGTTAGGCTGTTCGTCTGCCGTCATTTTCAGCATCAATTCCGTGGCGTAAAACGCGGCCACGGTTTTGGGTAAATCGTCACGGAGCTTCGGAAAAATTTTTCTGGATTTGGCTGAGATCAGCGAAGGCAGGCTCCTCTTTCCAGCAACCTCAAAGTCAACCAGGCTCAAATCCTGCATGCTGAAAGCCAGCTTACTCTTTACCAGACGGAGTCCGCGCGCCATAACCCTGACTTTCCCAGCCTCCCTGGTCCAAACAGTAACAATCTGATCTGCTTCCCGGTAATTTTGTTTCTTGAGAACGATTCCCGTAAGTTTATTATATTTCATCTGCCTTATTGCAACCATGGCGCAGGTCGCCGACCGCCTCTCTCAACGTTTGGCTAATCGCCGACGTTTCGCGAGACGGATCGGCTCCCGCACCCAGGTACTATTTTTCAATGGCTAATTTAATAACCTTGCCGTCGAGGCTTACTGGTTCTTCGTTCTCGAGATTTTTGGCTGAAACTTCCTTAACAAAGGTCTTTTTACGGTCAAAAAGATCCATGGCTTTTGCCAGTTCTTCATCAGAAGTATCATAAGCCAAATTAACCATTTCGCCAACCTTTAAGCCGGACTTTTTGCGCATATCCTGGACAATTCTTTCAAGGTTGCGGGCCAAGCCTTCCAGCTTCAATTCAGGGCTGATTTCCGTATCCAGATACAGATGCTGGACATACCTGGTACCGGCATATGTTTTCACAAGCTCACCGGATTGGCTGACAAGCTTATCGTCAACCAACTTTACGTTTACTTCTGAAGCCAGAATTGCGGCCAGTTCGGGACTCAATTGCACATCAGCTTTTGTCTGAACTGCCAGTCTTGATAATGGCTGGCGGATAGGCAAACCCAATTCTTTTCTCGCGTTTAAGGCAACACTGGCCGCTTCCCGGACAGCTTCCATTGCCGCGAGCAGTTCAGTTTCATCTGCGGACAAAGTCCTGGTCTCCGGCCATACTGCCAAGTGCACAGACTCTGCGTCATTTTCCTGCCTCAGAACCTGCCAGATGTTTTCTGCCAGAAACGGCGTAAACGGCGCCATAAGCAAGCTCAGGGTCTTCAATACCTTATACAGGGTTTGATAAACTGCCGGACCTTTGCGTTCGCGGGAGCGGCGGACATACCAGGTGGAAAGCTCATTGATGAAATCTTCAATGCTCCTGGACGCTCGGAATGCGTCAAAATTATCCAAGCTTTCAGTCACTGAGTTAACCAGCTCCTGCGTCTTTGCCAAGATCCACTGATCCAACACATCCAAAGCATCAGTTTCTTTCTCTGACGGTGTCCATTTATCAAAACTCGAGTAAGTCACAAAGAAGCTGAGCACGTTCCACAATGTCAGGAAATTCTTGCGTACAATCAGATCAAGGTCGCGCTCTGCAAACAATTTGGAATCGCCGGGCTGGTTGATCGAATACATATACCAGCGCACTGCATCCACTCCCTGCTTGTTCATCGGTTCCCAAGGATCAATGATGTTGCCTTTGGACTTGCTCATCTTTAAACCTTTTTCGTCAAGCAAGTGCCCCAGACAGATGACGTGCTTGTATGCAGGGCCTTTGCCTAAGATGGTTGAAATGGCCAGCAGAGTATAAAACCAACCCCGAGTCTGGTCAATTGCCTCTGAAATGAAATCAGCCGGAAACTGCTGGCGGGCCAGGTTGGCATTTTCAAACGGGGCGTGCCATTGGGCGTACGGCATGGCGCCTGAATCAAACCACACATCCAAGACAGACGGCACGCGCTTGGAATCATTGCCACAATAAGGACATGGCAAAACCACTTCGTCAATGTAAGGGCGATGCAAATCAGTAAGGCCTAGCTCTATTTGGGTAAACTCCCCCACCTGCGGATAATGGTTGGCAACATCATAGTACTGGTTCATCAACCAAATGACATCTCCGTGCGTCACCAGCAAAATCTTCTTGCCGTTGTGCTTGGAATTCAGTTCGCTGACAAAATCAAGCATGCGGGTCTGAAGATCCATATAGGATTCCCCGCCCTCTGGCGCCTCCTGCCATCTTCTCTGCACTGGCCAGTCTTTATGGTACTCTTCCAATTTTTTGCCGTTGTACACGCCAGTATTGAATTCCCTTAATCGCGGGTCAAATTGGACTTCAACTCCCAAAATCTTTCCTGCAATTTCAGCAGTTTGCTTGGTTCTCACCAAATCAGAGGCAAAAATCATATCCACACCACCTAATGCTTTGATTTTTTCACCCAGTTCATGAGCTTGTTTTTCACCTAGTTCGGTCAGTGGCATTGGCGTGGTTTCCGGATAATGCATATGGATTCCCTGCACCACGTTTTGCGCCTCACCGTGCCGGGCAATATAAAAGTGGTTTTTGTTCAGCTTCAGCTCATCAACACTGCCGATTATCTGGTGTTTTTTGCAGTGTTCGCATTTCCAAATCGGCAGAGGTGTGCCCCAGTATCTTTCGCGGGAAATTGCCCAATCCTTGATCTCTGCCAGCCAATTTCCAAAACGGCCATATTTAATGTGGCTTGGATTCCAGGTAATTTGTTCATTGTTTTTGATCAGGTCTTCGCGCAGCTGGCTCATTTTTATAAACCAGGATTCGCGGGCGTAATACAACAGCGGGGTGTCACAGCGCCAGCAATGCGGATATTCGTGCTCATACTTCTCTTTTCTTGCGAAATTTCCGTGCGACTTCAGGTGGCCGAAAATTTTGCCTTCCGTGGCTTCGTCCTTTACATACATTCCGGCCAGTTCTTTGACTTCAGGCACAAATAATCCGGCATCATTAACCGTATGGATTTTCGGCAGGCCGACTTTTTCTCCCAACTGGTAATCGTCCTCACCATAAACCACTGCTGTGTGCACTACTCCGGTTCCGTCTGTGGTTGTGACAAAGTCAGCGTCATAGATTTTATATGACTGCGGCGTTTTCAGGAATTCCACTTCAAACAGCGGTTCGTATTCCAGGCCAAGCAGGTCTTTGCCCTTCATGCTGGCAACCACCTCCGGGTTTTCACCTGCAGCTTCCAATCTTTCCTTGGCTAAAATCCAAAACTCATCTCCAACTTTGACTTTTGCGTATTCAATGTCTTTGCCTACGGCCAAGGCCACGTTCCCCGGCAAGGTCCACGGCGTGGTGGTCCAGGACAGGATGTAGGTATTTTCCTGGTTTTTTAGTTTAAATTTTACGTAAACCGAGTTGTCTTTTACGGTTTTGTATCCTTGAGCCACCTCATGCGAAGAAAGCGCGGTGCCGCAGCGAGTGCAGTAAGGCAGAACTTTGTGGCCGAGATAAACCAGATCTTTGTCCCAAGCCTGCTTGAGAATATTCCAGATGGATTCAATGTACTTGTTGTGGTAAGTGATGTACGGGTTTTTCATGTCCACCCAGTAACCCATGCGGTGGGTCAGCTTTTCCCAATCATCCTTGTATTCCCAGACAGACTGTTTGCACAAACGGTTGAATTCAATGATTGACTCGCGGACAGTCGGGCGGATGGATTCAATCTGTTTTTTTCCGGAAATCTGGAGTTTTTTTTCAATTTGAAGCTCAACAGGCAAACCGTGCGTATCCCAGCCAGCTTTTCTGTTTACAAATCTGCCACGCATTGTCTGGTAACGAGGAATCAGATCCTTGAAGGCACGGGCTTCCACGTGGTGCAGTGCTGGTTTGGCGTTGGCAGTTGGAGGGCCTTCGAAAAAGACAAAAGGTTTGCCATCTTTGGTTTGTTCCAGGCTTTTTTCAAAAATTTTGTTGTCTTCCCAGAACTTAAGGACGTTTTCTTCCATCTCCGGAAAGTTGGGTTTTGGATTAAATTCTTTGTTCATACTTCCCTTATCTTTGGGGAGCAGGTCGTTCCGCTCGGCGCACGCTAATCGCAAGCACCTCGCCGGAACGAACCTGCTCCCACACCAATTGCTAAATAAATAATTTAATAAAAACTTTTAAGGCACCTTGAGCTAACTGTGTAAAATAAAAAAGCCTGTTGCTTGCGATCCCTTGAACTAAGGGAGGTGCCATCGCAATTCCAAAAAAGGCTCTCGCTTATGCTTTTTTACGTTAAGCGCAACGGGCAGGTCTACTTATTTCTTCTGCCAGCTCCCTTTTGGGATTCCGGTTGATAGCCGGTCTGCCTCGCCAGAGGCAAGCTTTTTGAATGCCTAAATTATACCACAAATCCCAAAATCTGTTAAACTTTGTATATGCCAAGTCTAGCCTCCAACAAAAAAGCTTTCCACACCTACTCTATTGAAGATTCTCTAGAGGCTGGCATTGTCTTGGAAGGACCAGAGGTGAAAAGCGCAAGAAATGGCCAAGTCAGTTTAAGTGGCGCTTACGTGACCATCAAAGGCGGCGAAGCCTATTTAAAGAATGCCTTTATCGCCAAATACAAAAATGCACCACAACAAGAGCTATATAATGAATACCGCGACCGCAAACTTCTTCTCCACAAAGACCAGATATCAAAGCTGGCACACCGGCTGGATGAAAAAGGCACAGCAATTGTTCCGCTTGAAATTTACACCAGCAAACGGCGGATTAAAGTGAAAATTGCAGTTGGAAAAGGTAAAAAGCAATTCGACAAACGCGCAACCATTAAAGAAAAAGAATCCAAACGAAAAATTGATCGAACCTTGCGCCAAAGAGTCTAAAAAAACACCTTCTCAGGTGTTTTTTTCAACTCCAGCGACTGTGGTGGATATGCTGATAATGCTGTTGTAAAGTGCGACCTGGCTTAAGGCGCGTGCTTTATTGTGCGCCTTCCTGCTCTTATATTTAGTTTCATCCCAGCCAAAATACGAATCCTCAACATAGTCATTAAGGAAGCGCGTAGCAAGCCCAAGAATAATGTAAGTAACTGCCTGAGGAATAAGTCTGTATTCCCGCTCAGAAAGATAGCCTGTTGCTTGTAATCTATACCCTTCCAAAAAGGCGTTGGCTATTTCTAAGTTAAACGAATTGGCAGGATCATCTTCCTTTTTTCCGCACCACGAGCGCAGTGCATCTCCCAAATCATACAAAGGACTTAACTTCTGTATGGTATCCAGATCTATCATACAAATCGCTTCTTTGTTTTCATTGAATACAAAGTTCGATATCTTAGGATCAGCATGGATAATCCTAAGCGGCAAATCAGAAGGTAAGGCCAGTTTTGGCAGCGCGTTCAGTATAAGCTCAGTTGCCTCTCGCACAGCAGGGTCTTCGTCAGAAAGAAGCTGGTCTTTGTATTTTTTCAACTTGGATATTTCATTTTCATATCTAAAAGATTTGCGGCCATCTTCAAGCGGCTTTGGGTACTTTGTCATTGCCAGGTGAAACTCTGCCAGTTTTCTGCCTGCCTCATAGGCCAGCTCAGGATCGTTAGTCTGGTTGAAAATTTTACCTTTTACGCCTCGGAGCAAACGCCAGCGCCAGCCGGTCAGTTCACTATCCTCCACCCAGATACAGTCTGATTTTGTCTTAACCAGACTTTGGGCTGCCATGCCTAATCCCTTTAGATATTCTGTTACGTTCAAATAATTATGCATTGCCCCATCCATTGATACAGCAGGGTGAACAAACTGCAGCACGTATAAATCAGAATCATTTTTCCCCACATGGAAAAGAAAGACTTTGTTAACCAAGCCATGAGTTTGCTCGTGGAGTTCCACTTTATCCAGATTTATTCCTGGTATGTCCCAGTTACCAAGAATTGATTTTGGGTCAATGTCAGTCATTACCGTAAAGTATACTTTATGCCAAGATTTTCCCGCAAATTGCTTAAAAAATGCACAAAAAACCGCATCTCTGCGGTTATATACAATTTTTTTTGGTGGAGCAGAACTGATCAGGTGCCTGCCTGCCGTCAGGCAGGGAAAATTGCTGCTTGTCCGCCGAAGCACTAAGCGCGAAGGTGGATGGCTTTAGTTAGCCAAATTATAAAGCTCTGGTGAATTCTAACAGTTCTAGCTCTGGATCCAGCCTAGCTTCCTCAAACCATTTCATCTATGCAAGCTTAACTTTTTCAAAGGTTATTTTTTGTGCTTTGCTATCATAAACAGCTTCAGCCTTATCGCCCTCAGTAATTTTCCCTGACAGCATCTCTCGAGCAAGTTCAGTCTCAATCTCGGATTGAATTTTCCGTTTCAATTCTCGCGCACCAAACTCGGGCGTATAGCTTTCCTCTGAAATTTTTTCAACAACCGGTTGAGTAAAAATCAATTCAATGCCTTGTCCGCGGGCAGTCTGTCGGACCCGCTCTAACTGCAGAGTGGTGATTAATTTGATCTGCTCTTTTGTAAGCGCGTGGAAAATGATGATTTCATCTATGCGATTTAAAAATTCGGGACGGAACCGTAAACGCAATGTTTCCATTAAGCTCTCCTTTAACTGTTCAGTTGATTTTTGCTCTTGCTTTTTAGCGGTAAGATTGCTTTGAATAATATCAGACCCAATATTACTCGTGGCAATAATAATCGTATTAGTGAAATCAACCAGCCGTCCCTTACCGTCGGTTAATCGACCGTCATCAAATATTTGCAACAAAATATTATAAACATCGGGGTGAGCTTTTTCGATTTCATCTAAAAGAATGACACTATACGGGCGTCTTCGTACCGCCTCAGTCAACTGACCACCCTCCTCGTAGCCGACATATCCTGGCGGTGCTCCGACCAGCCGAGAAACTGCATGTCGTTCCATGTATTCACTCATGTCAATCCTGATCATCGCATCTTCATCTCCAAAAACTGTCCATGCCAGGGCTTTGGCTAACTCTGTTTTTCCAACTCCTGTTGGGCCTAAAAACATAAAATTTGCAATCGGTCTGTCTTTGGCCGAAAGACCCGCTCGGGATCTTCTAATGGCATCAGAAACAGATACCACAGCCTGATCCTGCCCAATCACCCGCTCGTGTAATTTTTTCTCTAATTGCAGAAGCTTGTCTCTCTCTTCTTGGGTTAGCTCATAAACTGGGATACCTGTGATTTTTGAAACCACTTGTGCGATATGCTCTTTAGTAACTTCTGCGGTGGTAACGCCTTTTTGTTTGCGCCAAGCACTTTCTTTTTCTCCTCGAGTAATTTCCATTTTTTTAATTTGAGCCTCCTGCTTTTTAGCAGTATCAAATTGTTTATGACCTACAGCGTAATCATGTTCTCTTTTGAGCTTAGTAATCTCATCATCGATTTGTTTAACCGCTTCCGGTCGGGAGGAGATGGTGATTCTAACTCTGGATGCGGCCTGATCTATAAGATCGATGGCTTTATCAGGCAGAAATCGATTACTTATGTATCTATTTGATAATTCAGCGGCTGCGACAATGGCTTCGTCGCTGATTTTAACCTTGTGATGAGCTTCATAACGGTCACGAAGTCCGCGCAAAATTTCAATTGTTTGTTCAATTGTTGGCTCACTAACAAATACTGGCTGGAATCTTCTTTCTAAGGCAGCATCCTTTTCAATATGCTTCTGGTATTCGCTTAATGTTGTAGCGCCAATAAGATGCAACTCTCCCCGGGCCAAGTGCGGTTTAATTACATTCGAAGCACTTAAGCCACCTTCATCTCCCATGCCACCGGCGCCGACAATAGTGTGCAACTCATCGATAAATAAAACCAACTCATCTTTATGAGCTACGACTTCGTCCAGAACCTGTTTAATACGCTCTTCAAATTCCCCGCGGTATTTGGACCCTGCCACCATAGAATTTAAACTAAGCTCCAGCACTCGTTTATTTTTCAATGTCTCCGGCACTTGGTCTTGAATCACGCGTTGAGCTAATCCCTCTACAATGGCGGTTTTACCAACACCTGGTTCTCCAATTAAGACAGGGTTATTTTTTGAGCGTCTGGAAAGTATTTCAATTGTCGTTTCAATCTCTTCAGCACGCCCAATCACAGGGTCAAGTTTGTTGTTACGCGCCAACTGGGTCAAATCACGGGAATATTTATCCAAAGTTGGGGTGGTCGTATGAGTTTCTACTCTGCCTTCCGCAGCACCTCGCCCGACAATTTTAACTATTTTTTGCCGCAAAGCTTCCGGTGTCAGTCCATATCTTCGCAGTAAATCCCCAGCCATGCCTTCGTCTTCAATTAAAAGTGACAATAATAAATGCTCAGGGCCAATATAATTATGTCCAAGTTCGTTGGCTGACTGAAAAGCAATTTCAAGTACTGTCTTAATGCGGGGGGAAATACTTAACTGAACGGTTTGGCCTTTTTCGGTCTTAAAGTTACCTTTCGGACTATTATTCTCAATAAAACTTTTGATATCGTCCGAATTTATTTTGAACTGTTTGTAAAGCTCTTTCACAACATCACTGTCCGAAATTGAATGCAAGAGATGTTCTGTATCAACTTCATCACGATTAAATTTAACTGCGGTTTGTGCGGCGTTTTGAATAAGCTCCTTGGTGTGGTCAGAAAGATATTGATCAATATCCACCGCCTCCCTATGACGAGGCAATGGGTAGCCTATGCGGGACGATAGATTTTCGAAATCATCGCCAAAATCCGAGAATAAATCATTTAAGCCATTATTCTGGGAAAACATCCGTTCAAGTGGAGATCCTGCCTGTTGGCTCTGGAGTCTTCTTAAGTCCAGACTGCAAACACTAATCGTTTCTCTAATCCCATTTCGAATAACTGCGACTTGGTTAGTTGCCGGTCTTATTCCGCAAATATCACAAATCCGTTCAACCATTTGTAATTCCTTTCCAATAATTCATGTTTTTAATCCGGCAGCCCTTAGGGCTCGAATGAGATTTTTATAATAATATGATCCGTCGTGGCGGACACCATTAACATAAAATGTTGGTGTGCCATTTACACCGCTTCTGACACCACTTATAAAATCTCGATCAACTTTTGTTTTGTAAATCCTGCTGGCTAAATCATTGACAAATTTATCTGCATCCAAACCCAATGCCTGGGCATAGCGTACTAAAGATGCCTCATCTAGAGCATCTTGATGTTCAAATAATGCGTTGTGCATTTCCCAAAACTTTCCCGCAGATCCCGCAGATTCTGATGCTTCGGAGGCTTGCTCTGCGTGGGGGTGAATTTCTGTCAGGGGAAAATGACGATAACTAAAAAGGATTTGATTGCCGTAAACTTTTAATATGTCTTTTACTATGCCATAAACCTCGCCGCAGTGCGGGCATTCAAAATCGCCATATTCCAACATGGTTATATTACTGTTCTGATTGCCAATCACATGATCGGAAGCGTCAATGGGAGTAGTAAGTTTGGCGGTAATTGCTTGTGATTGAAATACTTCCATAGTAATAATTATCTCCTAATCTTCAACATAACCTTTCTAGATAAACAAAGGTATGGGTGTTTTATCATATTGAATCCCAACAGGACTGCTAGTTTTTGTGCGTTTCTATCATTACATACAAAAGACCCCGCCTTTACCCTAGGTCTTGGCGGGGGTGTTTTCGTTCCTAATGTAACGGAGCCTAAATATAGCTATAAAAAGCCTTTTTTTCCATCAAAAAGTTTTTTCTCGCTTTGGTCTCAAAAATGGAAAACTAAAAAAAGCGCTAATGAAAGCTCTTTATTTTAGAAAATGTTTCTTCATAAAAGCTCTGCCTGATCCTGATTTCAAATATTTTTCAAATTCTTTTGCTTGATCAGTATCAGTAAAAGCAAAATAACCAACTAATTCCCAAGGTTTAAATTTATTAGTGTGAGTTGATTGTCCAGCATTATGATACTCCAAACGCTTTTCATAATTTCCAGAATAACCGACGTAGTGTTGGTTTGGTTTTGAAATACTCTTGATTAGATAGACGTAAAACATAAAAATGCAATCCTTAAAAATAGATTGCATTCTACAATAGGTCCGCCTTCGCGTAAAGCTTCCGCCTTCGTCAAGACTCCGGAGGAATAGCTTCGGCGGACAGACTTCGCCCACGATGTTGGCAGTAATCCCAGGTGGTGAAACCAGACGTAGCTAGTCTAGCTTAATCCTGGGCGAAGTCTGGTGGAGCAGAACTGATCAGGTGCCTGCCTGCCGTCAGGCAGGGAAAACTGCTGCTTGTCCGCCGAAGCACTAAGCGCGAAGGTGGATGGCTTTAGTTAGCCAAATATACCACACGTTGGTCAATTCTAGCAGTAACCTAGCCTTAAGTCCAGTATAAAGCCTATTAGCCAAAAGCCTTGACAAAAGGCTGTTTTTGTGCTAATATTAGACGTTATAATCGGCTATTGAAAAGTGGCTGCGTACGACGTAGCCTTGAGCGAAGTCGGATAATATCGTTACTATTTTTCAGTTGCCGAAACAGGCGGCTGCCACTCGCGATTGTGCGGGTGCGAAGTTAGTTAGTTAACGGAGGGTAGTTAAATGGAGACTGGCTACGTCAAGTTCTTCGACACGCGCGAAGGCAAGCTCTTTGGTTTCCTGGTGGACGAGATGGGCGACGAGCTCTTCTTCCACTACAGCAACGGGCGTGCCGTTCAGATTTCCACGCCAACATATGGCCCGATGAAGGATGAGAAGATCGTTGACCTCGTCGACCCCAAATCGCCGCTCCGGTATCCGAAGAAGGGCGACCGTCTGATGTATATCCGCGGACGCAATACGAAAGGCCCGAAGGCGGCAGCCTGGTGTTACCAGTCGGATTACGACGACAAGCTCGACAAGAGCAAGCGCAACCTCACACTCGATGAGGCGACGAAGATTCTCGAAAGCTCCAGCGCCAAGGTTCTAGAGTACGTGAAGACGACAAGTGACTGGGGTTCGCAGAAGGTCGTCTCGACGACCAAGATCACTTGGCGAGACAGCGCAGATCGCCGCATCGCAACGGGAGAGTTCGTCATCGCGATGAGGCACTACAGCGGGAGCCGCTCTGCGGAATTGATCAGTCAGATGGCAGTCGTCAACGTGTACTCGCCCGACAGCAAGAAGTACCTCGACACGCGGTTCCAGTTCGAAGAGGCCAACGCCTTGAAACAGTTGGGACGCGAGCGTCAGGTCGAGAGCGGCGTGTACGAGAGCGTGATGTGGAACGGTGGGTCTGATCACTACGTTGTGGATCCACGGCAGATTCGCGACATCACCGCGCTCGAGCGGAAGCAGCTCGAAGGTGGCTTCCCCGAGATCGGCGGCTGGTTGCGGTGCATGTTTGCTCCGCAGTTCGGCAACAAGGATCAGATGGTCAAGGTCCTCGCGCACCTCGGCGGTCACGAGTAGTCGTCTCCAAATCCTTCATAATGAAGGTAAAAAATCCAACCTTTCGGTTGGTGCCTGATCAGAAATGGTCAGGCTTTTTCTTTTTATTTCAAAAGACCAATAAAACATCTAATTAGTTTTCCATGCTCTCCAGATCTCAATTTTGGAAAACTTAAAAACGGCCAGGAAAGCCGTTTTTTGGTGCAATGATTATTTGGTGTCTTTATTTTACCAAGCTCGCACCTATTTCCAAAACAGATAAGACACTTGCTCTCCGAGCATCATTCTCATCGCTTTTGTTGCGACGTGAACAATCTCAGACATGACAAACCCCATTTACTCGTTGTTGAAGTAGCCAATGCGCATCGCCTTGCGCACTTGGTCGAGAGTCTCCGTGGCAACTTTGCGAGCTGCTTCGGTCCCTTCTTTGAGAATGCGCATAACCGCGTCCGGGTCCTTTGCAAGTTTCTCGCGACGAGCGCGAATCGGGTCAAGTTCCGCCGAGAGAACTTCCAAGAGTCGTTGTTTGACCTTGCCGTCTCCAAGACCGCCGCGGCGGTAGTGATCCTTCATCTCCCCGAGGGCTTCCTTGTCCAGGTCGAATGCATCCAAGTACGCGAATACCGGGTTACCTTCTACCGTACCAGGATCTTCTACGCGAAGATGTTTGGGATCGGTGTACATCATTTTCACTTTTTGGCGCACCTCATCGGCGCTATCAGAAAGCGAAATGACGTTGCCGAGCGACTTGGACATCTTGCCCTTGCCGTCGGTTCCGGGGAGACGAGAGACGTTTGAAAGCAACGCCTTCGCTTCGACTAGAACTGGGGATTGGTAGATGCGATTGAAGCTGCGTACGATCTCGTTGGTCTGCTCGATCATCGGCAACTGATCTTCACCAACAGGCACAATATTCGCCTTGAAGGCGGTGATATCCGCCGCTTGACTCACTGGATAGACCAGAAAGCCGGCCGGAATACTCACCCCGAAACCACGCTGCTTGATCTCGTCCTTGACGGTCGGATTACGCTGTAAACGCGAAACCGTCACCAGATTGAGATAGTACATCGTGAGTTCGGCAAGTTCCGGTACGAGCGATTGGATAAAGATGGTCGTCACTTTCGGATCGATGCCTACGGCGAGATAGTCCAACGCCACCTCGAGAATGTTCTTGCGAACCTTCTCCGGATTCTCCGCGTTGTCCGTAAGCGCCTGCGCATCAGCAATGATAATGAACTGCTTGTGCGTGTGCTGAAGTTCCACCCGCTGACGCAGCGAGCCGACGTAATGGCCCAGATGTAAAGGGCCGGTGGGTCGGTCTCCGGTCAAGATGATTAGCTTCTTTTTCTCGGTTTCTTTGCTCATATTTTGCTCCTTTCCTGTCATTGTAGCTTGTGAAAGCTACAAGTGTCGAGATTTCGGCACTCTTTGGACACCACTTGTTCCTCTTTGCGAATTGTCAAAGAGCATGACATTACCCCGAAACCATTTCGAGGATCTTCGTACTCTACTTCAATTTCACTTTCCTGTCAATGTCTTGGGCCTGTCATTACTTATCGAAACTCATCTGAGGAGAAAAAACTGATTTGGTTAAAAGTTTAGTGAAAAACTTTTCTTGGAAAACCAAAAATGACCACAAAACCATTGTGATCATTTGGAAAAACGAATTTCAAATTGTCGCAAATCGCACTCAAAGTAATTCTGGTGGAGCTGGGGAGGATTGCACTCCCGTCCAAAAGTCACAAACAAATACCACTACAAGCTTAGACTGCTTAAAGTTGTCCCCTAATCCATAAAAGCAGACGAAAGCGGATTAAGGTGGAGCCTAAATGTCCGTTTTAAGTCGGCACCTTAAAACGTAAGTCCTTAAATATAACACCTGGATCTTGGGCCAAGGACAGGCTCAAGGCAGATGGGTTGTAACTTAATTAAGCTACAGCCAAAGCAGGTTGAAGAGCAAAAGCGCTCTTAATCTTGCTTACCAAAGAATTGGCATTTATGTTTTGCTTTCTCTTGTTAACCGGTTGAGTAAGCTACCCGAACTTGCGATATTTGTTAAAGATCTCTTGTCGAAGCTATTCAGCCCCACATAATTGGATATCATAGCAGAAAACCATTTAAAAATCAAGGATTTATTTTTCTTTATCAACTAAGTATTTCTGGATAAAATTATCGATAGCATCTACGGTAGCTTCCATTATTTTTGGAGGACTAGCTGCCACCCATTTGGCAAAATTATACAACTCCTGCTGGTCAATACTTAACCATTTATGATTCAAAAATAAAAACACCAATAATGTAGTAACGGCGATTCTCTTATTGCCATTTTCAAAAGGATGATTTTTCACCATCAAGTAAAATAATACAGATGCTTTCTTTGTTAAACCTTGGTACAAATCTTTTTGCCCATAGGTTTGGAAAGGAGTTTCCACACAACTTTCTAACTTATTAGGGTAACGAGTCTCAAACGGTGGAATAGGCTCATCCCAAGTCATAGTTTCATGAGCTAAACTCAAAGCAATTTCCTCGATATGACTTATATTAATTTTTCTAATATCTTTCATAGCTACTCTTTACCTAACAATTTAAGCACATTACCATACTCGTTAATTGTTTTTTGTACTGCTTCGCGAATCTTAATTCTATCTTCCTCCGTTATGTCCACATTGAGTATTCTGATGACCTCATCGCGAGAAATTAAATAAGATCCACCGATCATCTCGGCTTTTATTTTATTACCTTTTATCCTCTTGTAGACCGCTACACTGGTTATGCCCAGTAAGTCGCCTAGTTCTTGAGTAGTATAATATGGTTTATCGTTTAAATGTCTCATATATTAACCTTTCTTAGTGTAAGGTTAATATATATTAACCAATCTGTCAATATGGTTAATATAAGGATAAAATCATAAGCAATAACAGTATATTAGGCGATCCCTTGACCAAAACCCGAAAATTCCCTATAATTCGCATGTTACTTTTTATCAATTAAGCAAAAGAAAATAGCTATCCCAAAAGCTCGAATCAACCACTTTATAAAGGCCCCGGAGGTCCGGGTCGTTGACAGTGATGGCAAAATGCTCGGCGTTATGAAGCTGAGTGATGCGCTTGCCCTGGCCAATGAACGGCAGGTTGATTTAGTGGAGATTTCTCCCAACGCTAACCCTCCGGTAACCAAATTGCTGGATTACGACAAGTACCGGTACCAGCAGGAAAAAACCGCCCAGGAAGCCCGCAAGAAAATCAAAAAAATTGCGGTGAAAAATATTCGTTTGTCTGTAAGAATCGGCGACCACGACCTTGGTTTCAAGACTAAAAAGGCAAATGAATTCCTGGCTGAGGGCAATAAGGTCAAAATAGACATTGTCATGCGCGGCCGCGAGCAGGCTCACCCGCAATTGGCATTCGAGCTGGCTACAAAAGTTCAATCATTGATAACCACGGAATTCGTCCTCGAATCCCGACCTAACAAGATGGGCAACACTGTGTCGATGTTGCTTGGCCCAAAAACTAAGTAAGAAAGATTATATGAAGCAAAAGACCAACAAGAGAATTGCCAAGACTTTCTGGGTAACAGGATCCGGCAAGTTAATGCGCCGCAAGGCTGGGCAAGCACACTTTAATTCCCGTGAATCCGGCAACACCACCAAGAACAAGCGCCGGGACACCGTTGTTTCCAAAACAGTTCACAATAAGCTAAAGAGCGCTATTGCCACAAAGCGCAAAATCTAGAAAGGATAATTAACCACATATGACAAGAGTAAAACGAGGCGTTGCGGCCTCCAAGAGACGAAAAAACGTCCTGAAGCGCACCAAGGGCTTCACAAACCGCCGCCGAACAAACTTTGTTGCCGCTAAGGAAGCTTTGCTCCATGCAGACTCCTACGCCTACACACACCGCCGAACCAAGAAACGCGACTTCCGCAGCCTCTGGACCATCAGAATCAATGCTGCAGCCAGAGAACAGGGTGTTTCCTTCTCCAAGTTGATGGGCATGCTCAAGAAAGAAAACATTGGCTTGAACAAGAAGATGTTGGCAGAATTGGCTACCCGCAATCCAAAAGCCCTGGAAGCAGTAGTCAAAACAGTTGCAAAATAAGCAATAAAAAAGACCGCCGGATTACCTGGCGGTTTTTATTTATTTGTTTTATACAAACTGGCAACTATATTCTCTGCTCGAACCTTATCATAATTGAATTGTTTAGACTGAGCAATGTACGTCAACAAAAACTCAGGACTGGTTACACAAACCCCAGCATAACGAGCCTTATGGTAAACCGCCGCCCGCGTAAACACCAGGATCGGTTGAACATAAGTTCTTATTCCTTCCGATTGCAATAATTCTTTCAACAGCATTGTTTCAGAACGTAACTGTCTAATAAACTTTTTTCTTGAAAAAAAGTTAACGGACTTATGACTCTTGACTTCAACAGCAAAGACCCCTTTCGGGCCTACAACTACGAAATCAATATCAAGATCTGATTTAATTAATACATTCTGAAAGACAGAATAACTATCAGGTAATTCTAAGAGTGTCTTTTTTACTTGTATTTCAGCCAGTTCTCCCCTGTCATTCTTTCCCATTTGCTTGAATATCTGTCGCGCCAGGTATATAAAAATAATAAGAACCACATACCCCAATAAAGCCAAGAATATATTTATTGTTTTGGAAACCAAATATGCGAATGCAACACCAGCTCCGGCTGAAATCAATATGAAAAAATTGTGATTGAATTTTTTCGATAACTGGTTCGAGTATGGATCAGGGTTTGAAAAATATTTAGCCATACGTAAGTAGAGTAACAAAAAACACTAGCCCTGCCTACCGGCAGGCAGGTTTCGCTAATGTTTTTGTTGGGAACGTAAATTATTGCTGGGAATCTGTGGTCTGTGCAGGCTGTTGAAGTTGGGTTTTCAGGTCGTCAATAATCTTTCTTAATTCTTCATTGGTGCCAACTATTTCCAAAGTCCTTTCAAATTCAGCCAAGGCTTTGGTGCGGTCATTCTTCTGCAGAGCCACCAAACCCAATGAGTAGCGGGCATTTGCGTGGTTAGGCACCAGCTTCACAACTTGATTAAACACAGCTTCTGCGGCGCTAAATTCCTTCTGGTTAAAGATAACGCGGCCCAATTCATACTTCATATCCGTATTGTTTGGCAAAATCTCCGTTCCTTTCTCAAGCACCACGCGCGCTTCGCTCAGCTTGCCCCATTTTTCGTAAATGCGGGACAAAACAATGTATGAGTCAGGCAAATCGTCTTTAAGCTCAATTGCGGCTTTTGCTGCCTGTTCAGCTTTGCGCAATTTATCTTCGTCAATCTTGGTGAATTTCGCCAGTTGGGCTGTGGTGAGTCTTCCCGTTCCAGCCGGGTTAAATCCGGCCTTTACTTCATCGCCGTCGGAAACGCCATTCCCGTTTGAATCGGAATTTTGCGGATTTGAACCAAGCTCTGTTTCATTCTGGTCGGACAAGCCATCTCCATCTTTGTCTTCACCGCTTGAAACCACCTTAGGGTCAATTGACTCTGAAGCGTTTGAATATGCCTGGGCCAATTGCAGGTGCAAGATTGGATTCCTGTTGTCTTTTTTAACCGCCTCTTCCGAACTGGCAACAATTACCTCATCAGTCCCCGGCACAGCCAAAGCACGGATCTGGCTGAAGAATCTTCCCCGGGACGCCCAGTTTGAAGCCTTGTTAGGAGACAAGGAAGTGGCTGAGTTCCCGGCGCTGATCAATTGACTGATTATGTCCCGGAAAGCCGCAACGTCAGGGTTTTCCTTTCTGGCTTCTCGGGCAGCCCTGAACACGAGGTTCTGACCATAAGCAAGGTAGTAAACGTCACGGTACTGGTTGCGCTGGATCGCACGGGCAAACAGATCACTGGCACGGTTCAAATCCGGTTCCTGTTTGTTCAGCTCTTTAATGCCTGAAGCGTAAGCCACATCAGCGAAGTAAGTCGCAACCTGGAAAAATCCGCCAATCAGCAAAACTGCAAGCATCAACAAGCTGGCAAATGTCCAAGACAATGCTGACTTTGGCGAATTCAGAACATGCCTGTTGTCTTCGCTGTGAGGCGTAAGGTGTGCGACAGCCATAAACAAAGCCATGCTGAACCAGAACATCAAATACATGACTGAGTTATAGAAGTAGAAGAAGTGGCTGATGTACACTGCCAGCCAGACCATAAACAATCCAAAGGCCTGGTCCCTGCCTACATGATCTTTTCTGCGAAGCAAATACAACGCAGCATAAATGAGGAAGAAAATGGAAAGAGCCTCGAATGCCAACAGTCCCAAAATTCCTGTTTCAATCGTAATATTGGCAATTTCTGAAGAAGCGCGGTCAAAACTCAAGCTCCAGGCAATGCTCTGGTTCAAGGTTTCCGGTTTGATTTGCCCAAAGGCAATCCCAGTAGTGCCAGGACCAAAACCAAGCAAAGGCTTTTCGCTCAGGGCATTTTTGGCCATCTCCCTGGTGGCTGAACCCGACAACTGGATTTCAACCGGCAGATTCATGCTCCCCACGGCGTTGCGCGGGTTCATTGATCTTGGGAGGAACTGGAACCCGACAAAGAGCACTGCCACCACCAAAACCAACAAAGGCTTCCAAATCCAGCTCTGGTTGCGGTCGTCAGCGGTCATTACAACGGCCAATGCCAGGAAAGCTATCATGCTCAAAGCCAAAATCAGCCAAGCCACAAAAGCATTAACCAAAAACAGGATGACCAAACCCATTAAAGAAACCAAGCCATAAAACGAGTGCTTTAAAACTGAACCGCCCCGTGTCAGCCAAGCCCATTGTGAAAGCAAAATCATCAGCACGCTGAAAATACCCAATGACACTAAACTGCCAATTGGGTTGAATGCGGGACTCATGGCAAAGCCAGCCCTTATTACATACACCCCGAATATCTGAAGCAAACTGTATGCCATGACCAGGGCACCGGAGACCAAAAGAAAATCCATTAACCTGCTGGCCATTCGTGAGGACCTGACATTGTTGACTATCAGGTAATACAAAACCACCAAAGCGGCCACTGACATGAAGCCGCCGGCAAATCGCCCATAATAACCCAAGAAAGAAGAGACTTGGTCAAGTGACATGAAACTGGCAATCAAGTACACGCCCAAATACGCCAGAAGTACAAAATCTAAAGGTGTCCTGACCCATGAAATCGTTTTAGTGGTCAGTGTCTTTATCACCCAAACCCCAAGAAGGACCACGACCCCCAAAAAAACGAAGGTTAGTTTGTTGAACTCCCTGGCCTCTGACGTAAACGGAAGGAAGAGAACCGGGGTAAGGAAAACAATCAATGCCAATCCCCAATTTATAATCTTGGAAAATGGTGATGCACTTGTTGCGCCCATTGTTTTTATTTCTGCCATTTGTTGCTTATTCCCTTATGGATAAATATGGTGGTGGCCAGTGCATTTCATTTTGATCAACCGAAGTTGATTCACCGGCAACCATTTTGTTAATTAAATTTTTATTAATATTGTTATCCTCCGCAACCTGCGAATTCTGTTCAGCGAAGTAGTCAGTCAGAAAAAAAGTTGCTGACACAATCATCATGATTGCCGCAAAGCCCGCAGCCAGTGGCATAAGCACCCTGGACTTTTTCTGGACAGCATATTCTGCACTCACCCGTTTCAAGCTTACCGTTCTCTTAATCTCAACCAGTTCATTGTTCAAGGCGTTAATCTCCCGCTTCAGTTTGTCGACTACCAGGCGCGTTGCGTGACTGGAATCCTGTCCGGAAATTTTTTTCCAGCGGTACAGGACATCTCTGTTCTCAGCCCCGATAATTTTTTTCTGTTGTTCTCTTCTGAAGGCAACTGAAGCCAACATCTCCTGGAGGTTTGGCCCGGCATCCAGTGATACAATCATTCTCCTCACCGGAATCCTTGGCTTCAGAACTTCTTTCCTAGCTATCTTAACTTCCTCTTTAACAGTTTCAGTTGTTACAGCGACAACTGGTTCAGCTTTAGCTGGCGGATCAATCTTGCCAACCACTGTCTCTTGAACCTGCTCTTGAACCCGGACAGGTTCCGGCGACGGCTGAACAGGTTCCTGGACCCGTCCCAGCATTTTGTCTATGGCCAGTTTGGTGGTGAACCAGTTGCGTCCCACCTTCACTGCCTCCAGCTTCCCGCCCCGTGCAAGCTGTCCGAGATAATCCTGATGATATCCCGTCATCTTGGCAGCCTGGTGCATGGGAAAATATTCTGGTCCCAACTCTGGCGGAACAGCCAATCGTTCTTTTGCTTTGTTTTCAGATTTTTTGTTCGACACGTTTTTGCTTGGTTTCTTAAAAATCTCGGATTATGTCATCCAAAATACGCCTTTATTCTAACCTGTAATAATGTCTAACGTCAATCCGAAACCTCTAACTGAATGTGGACAAACTCGGACAAAGCGAAAACACAAAAACCAGGCGAGAGAACCTGGCTTTGGTGTTTGTTTCGGACTTCAGAAAACTAAGCACGATTTTGGTACCGCTTTCCGAACTCCTAATTTTTATTTCCTGTCCAAAGTAAATCCTCGGTGGTTAAGCCTAATGATTTTACCCCAGGCCGGAAATAGACAAGTTTTAAAAATGCGTTGCATCTGCAGCTGAGTGATAACCGGATCTATTGTGTTTGGTCTTTGTTTCTGTAGAGTTTTTTACTCTATATATATTATAGCAAAATTTGAGGAAGTTGTAAAGATCTCGGAACGAGATGCGGACAAAAACAGAAAAATATTTGACAGGAAAAATTGCCGGCGCTAATATGCGGTTACTGCAACTTACAAATCGACGAATATTTTTGGTTTAGGGGAAGTTAGGTTAAATTCCTACGCTGTGCCGCAACCGTGAATTCTTTACAAGAATCAAGCCGGGATACCTCAACCAAAATACGTGCAAGCTACTCCCGAGCAGGAGCAGGCAGATTTTTTTTCGAAAATATTCCACTTGAAAAAATCAACCTTCCCCTGCTTTGAGCGGGAGAAGGTTTTTTCTTTCCAGGAGGATGAAGTGAAGAAGATGAATCGACGGGAGTTCGGCGAAAGCATGCTGGTTTTCATGATGGCCAACGTGCTGATAAGCTGTGGGGGCGAAAGCAGTTCGCCAAATCCAATCACTGCGCCATCTGCTCCGATGCCACAGCCCCAGACCTTGGTCGCACGAGTCATTGAATCAGGCTACCGCAGTGCGAGAAGCGTGGTAGACAGCGAGTATCCAGGAGCTTCCCGGATTTCAATCAATGGCGAACCCTGGGATGTGAACTGGAACTTTTACGTGGGCGGCTCGCTGATCCTGGTAGGTTCAGGATCCCAGCCGACAGCTGACGTTGCCAATCTGATGATTCCGCACACGTCAGCCGTGGAAGTAAGAAAGGTTTGACGGGAAGGGTCCCCCTTCCCTATTTTTTTAAAAAATTTTTATGAAAAAAATATTATCAATTTTGGTTTTAGGGTGCTTGGCTTTTTTAGCAACTCAGACGCGGGCGGCAAACTTGAATGCGGCTGTTTCCACTTTGCCGCAAAATGAAGAATGGTCTTTGATGGCGCGCTCTGCCATTGACCAGTACGCCGGACAAAATTTCTTGCGAGGAAAAATTTCTGATGCAAGCGCATTGGATTTGGAAAAACGAATTTTGGCAATAACTGCTCAAGGGCAGAATCCGCGCACTTGGAGTAAGCAGAATTTTGTCTCCTCCCTGCTTTCAAAATTTGATGGCAATCAAATTGGTGACAGCAATTTATTGAACGATGACATTTTCGGTCTGCTCGCTCTTTCTTCCGCCGGTGAATCAGGCGACGTAATAAATAAAATTCGTGCGCATATTTTGGCGAACCAAAATTCTGACGGCGGCTGGGGATTTTCCCGCGGCGGTTCGTCTGACTCCAACACCACGGCTATGACAGTGGCTGCCTTACGGGCATCCGGCGGCAACGCGCCCGGTAATGCCATTTCGTATCTGAAGAACACCCAAAACCAGGATGGCGGTTATGGCTATACGCCATCCAGTGAATCAGATGGCGCTTCAACAGCCTGGGTCATTATTGGATTGCGGTCTGCCGGAGCAAGTGTCCCGCAAAACTCCATCAACTATTTGGAATCACTGCAACTGCAAGACGGCTCCTTTAAATGGATGAACAGCAGCAGCGGGTCAAGTTTGGTAACGGCTTACGCTGTCATTGCACTTTCCGGGAAATCCATGCCAATCAGGTCAATCGCGGCTTCACCGACACCAACACCCTCACCAAACCCGGCTCCAAACCCAACTCCAACCAATCCAAATCCACAAACACCCACCGTACATACCCCACCCCCAGCAGCACCAACTCTTCCAGTAAACGACTCACAATGCGTATCCATTACGGCTCCAAACCAGGTTCAAACTAACCAGACGTTTGTCTCAACCGTGGTTTTTGTAAATACTGGGACAAAAACCTGGGTAATAGACGAAAATCCACACCTTCTTGGCTCCCAAAACCCTCAAGACAACGTTTTATGGGGCACTGCCAGGGTCAATTTGCCAGGAAATATTAATCCAGGTGCGTCCGCAGGGTTCAGTTTTACGGCAAAAGCCCCCTCAACTCCTGGCTTACACCAGTTTTCCTGGAGAATGGTTGAGGAGCATGTCCAGTGGTTCGGCGATCTTTGCACCAAGGCTATAACTGTCAGCGCCCCCGCACCTCCGCCGCCCGCACCGGTTCAGGCACCTTCTCCCCCTCAACCAGGCAATTCCACCTTTTACGTCACAATTTCTTATCCGGGAAACAAAATCTATGTAGGCAAGACAAGTTTTTCTTCAGTAAACTTTACGGCTTCAAATGGCCAACAGTATTCGTATAATACTCCGCGCGCGATTGGGACTTTGGTAAACGCGGCTAAAGAAATAAATTTATTGTACGAAATCAAAGGCTTGGGGCTCGGCCCGTTTGTCCATACAATTAATGGATATGCCCCTTTAGGCAGTTCAGGCTGGCAATACGCAGTAAATGGAACTGCTCCAACGGCAAGCTCAGCCGATTACGTGCTTAAATCAGGAGACGTGGTTCAGTGGTTCTACGGCCCACCAAATACGCTTCCTTATTAAACGATCAGTTATATTGTTCAAACGCATTTATTGTTAGCATTTATTACCCGAACGTTAGTGAGAATTCTCAAGCCCATGATAACTATCGAAAGGTGGCAAGCGTTGACAAATAAGCAATAACATGCCATAATGTTCCATCAACCGCAAAGAGGAACAAACCCTGCTGGATCCAGAAAGGATGGACGCATGACGTGCACTGGCGTATTCCGACCCGGCGATGACAACTGCCAGAATCCGAACTGCGATGCCAAGAATCGCAGCCGCAGTTCGCACCAGACCAACCAGAGAAAGACGGATCAACTGGTTGGCCCCCCGCACCGCAGACCCGACATCCCGCACTCGAACAAATTCTCGTTCGGCGACCACCGCGACCACGTCCGCTGGTAGCACGACCAGCCGACGACCATTTTGCCTAAGCTTTACATGCTTAGGCATTTTTTATTTGCAAAATCCCACAATAAAGGATTTTATAAGAGTAGGATTTATGCGGTCCTGTAAGGCAGAGGACCGCGAGCGCTGTGAGTAGATTTCAGACAATTAAAAACAGTTCTGGCGCAACCCAGTCAGCGAAGCCTCCAAGAGGAGGACCAGATTGCGTCGGAACCGTATGTACGTATATTAGAACATTCAGATTTTCGCGCACTTGTCAGTTTGTATCTTTAGCAGTTCAATTTAAGCAAGCATTTTGTGCAAACAAATTCCTTATGTGGATAGCCCCAGTGAAGCAACTCAAAACCCCGGCGATATCCGAGGTTTTGCTGTACTCAAAATCTGAGCAGTTCAGATGTTTCCCGGCCCGGTAAACGAACCCGGAATATTTTCGAACATAGTGATCCTTACAAGCCCACTATATATCTCTTATAAAGAACACTACTCTGTTGAATTTTAAATCCCTCACCCCTTTCTTTAAGTTCTGCTTATCGCAGAATTAATGCATCCGGTACGAATATTCTGCCCTACCCCGACCTTTGCAACAATTGATTATTCGTACAAACGAACACGCAAATAAATTCTTCTATTTAGTAATCTCACACAAATTTTTTATTTTCCGAAAGCAATTGCGTCTGGTGCATAGTCCTGCGTGTGGACAAGCAAACCTGGACGGATCGTAAACTCCCCATATTTGTCGTTGATCAAATCCAGCGAGTCGTTTAGATTCTTTTC
Source organism: uncultured Candidatus Saccharibacteria bacterium (assembly GCA_964605735.1). Lineage (GTDB taxonomy): Bacteria > Patescibacteriota > Doudnabacteria > UBA920 > O2-02-FULL-48-8 > DASPNG01. Next base: position 483,765 of record CAZSDS010000001.1, read on the forward strand.
AGTTTTGCCAAACAGCGACAACTGATCCGTTCTCTGCGACAATTCAAAGAATCCGCAGGCTACAAACGCCACTTCTGAATGAAATCGCCAGTTTTTCCAAATCATCAAAGCCTCTTCATATAATCCGGAACCTGTTTCAATGTCCCGATGCAATTTTTTGGACTGGTGGTAACCGGTCCCGTCAGCCATGCGAATGGTCAGATAAATGCCCTGCGCCTTAAAATCTTCCCTGCGCATGCGGCGAGCCGCTTTTTCTGCCAGCCGCATGATAACCGGCGCTATTTTCTGCTTGTCAGTGCTCCTGAAATTCAGCACCCAGGAATGGCCAAAAGATTTCGGCGGATCCTCATCCGAACAAATTTCGTCAATTTCCAAGCCATTGATCCGATTCCAAATGTAGTATCCTGGCTTGCCATAAGCCGCCATCAGGTTCGCCAGCGGATAATGCAGGACATCCAAAGGCGAAGCTATGCCCAAGCGGGCCAACCGCCTCTCCCACCCCCGGGCCACTCCCCATAAGTCGGATAATTTCTTTCTCTTATATATTTCCGGCAACTGCTCGCGCCAAACCACAGCCAAACCATCCGGTTTTTGCATATCAGCCGCCAATTTAGCCATAAATTTGTTTTGCGCAATGCCAATTGAACAAGTCAGCGCCTCCCCCACCTCATCCCGAATTCGGCGCTTGATCTCAACCCCTGCCTGCACCGGACTGATTTGGCTTTCGCTTAAATCCAAAAACGACTCATCAATACTGTAATGCTCAATCCGGTCTGAGTAATCGTCCAAAATCCTGTTCATCCGGCGATTCACTTCCCGGTATTTCTCAGGCTCAGACTCAACCAGCACTATATCCGGACAGATTTTCTGCGCTTTCCAGATCAAAGTCCCGGTTTTAATCCCCATCTTCTTGGCTTCCTTTGACGCGGCAATCAGACAGCTCGTTTTGTGCAGGGACGCACAAACCCCCACAGGCTTGCCGCGCAACCGCGGATTGGCCTGCTGTTCCACAGATGCAAAAAAGGAATTCATATCCAAAAGCATGATATGCGGGAACTTCCCGGAATCAGGTGATCCACCCGCCATTTTGTAACTTGAAACCGGCAAAAAGCTGTTCATAGCTACTCTATATATGACTCCAACAGTGTCCAATTCAAATTATCTGAATTGAACTGCAGTTTGAAATAATTATTGTTATCTGACACGGCAAAATAATAAATTTTGGCCCGGCCCTCAAAGTTGCTGTAGGTTAAGTTAATCTTGCGAACCAGGTACTCCCGCCCTTTCCACAAAAACTTGAGAGGTTTTAATTCCCCGTCTTTGAATAAGGTAGCTACCTGCACTGGTTCGTTAATTTGTTCGTACATAAATCCCTTTATTTTCCGCCAAACCTGAAATTAAGGCAAAGAAAAGACGACCTCTAATCTAAAATTAAAGGCCGCCTTTTTCAAATTGTAGAGTAATGGTATTCCGTTAAATATTAGGTGTCAAGCAAACAAGATTTATTCAACTGATCCGCCCGGAGACAAAGGAGTTTCTTGCAATTCCTGTTGGTTGAAGATAAAATCTCCCCAGAAAATTGTCCCAAAAATTACCACACCAGCTAGAATTATTCCGAACACTATCAATTTAGTATGTTTCATGATTCAGATTTTTTTCTCCTGCGAAAATCAATGCATTAATTATACCACAATCCTCAACTCCGCCGCAAAAAAAGGCTGGCAATTCCCCATTGTTTGTGTTATAATTGCTGAAAGTCCAGTCAATAACTGGATTTTTTTAAAGCAGGTAAATGAAAATACTTTTCAACGGATACAATTTCGAAAGGAAGGGCAAACAGCTTCATTACGGAGGCCCTCGGAACTTCACAAAAAGACTGCTCAATTTCCTGGATAAAACCCCTCACAGTTATATCAGCTTGGTGATTGAAGGGAAAAAGGAAAAAAATGAGCGTTACTCCCTTTCAAAGTCCGCCAGAGGAAAAGGAATTTTTCTGAAACTTAGGCTGAGACTGAATACCCCTGATGTTTTTCTCGCAAAAAGCAAAGCCATGCCTGCCAGCCTCAACACGCCCATTAAAATCATCGGTAAAATAATCAGCGAGCAAAACCCTGACGCTGTCCTGCTCAATGGATACTCCATAGTCAACTGGATGATCCTGAGAGCGTGTAAAAATCACGGCATTCCGGTTGCAGTCTGCCATCACGGTTTGTGGTTTAAGGAAATCCAGGACGCATCCAGCAAAGTCACCAAAGCGGCAATCCATATTATGCGCGAAATGGAAAAGGACGCCGCTAGGTTCGCAGACAAGGAAATTTTTCTAAACGAATTCAGCAAAAAAGAATTCAACCAAAAACTGGTAAAAACAGACGAATCTCGAACAACAATCATCCCGCTCCCGTACAACGATGTTTTTCACAAACCGGTAAAGCGACGCCCTGGCACTGAAGTAAAAATCGGCTTCGTGGGAAGATGGGACCCCATCAAAGACCCGCTCGCCTATTTAAAGCTTGCTGAATACGCTAAAAAGGCCGGACTACCCTGGCAATTCAGCGCGGTTATGAAAATTTACGCCGAATACCCGGCGCTTCTCGCAAAAAAAGATGCCTTCCTTCAGACAATCCAGACCATCGAGCAGATGAAACCTGAAAAACTGCGGCACTACTATGCGGAGCAAAGCCTGCTGGTAATGCCGTCGAGGTTTGACGTTTCCCCCACAGTGGTAATGGAATCTCTCCTCCAAAATACTGGAACATTGGTTTCGCCAAACGTAGGCTGGTCCACACTCTACAGGAAACTAGGCGCAGAAAAATGGATAATTGACTTCAAAGATCCGAAAAAAGTGGCAGACAGGATCAAATACTTATTGAAAGCAAAACCCCCAACCAAACTAATCAAATACATTAGAACCAACCACAGTCCGAGAAAAGTTTTCAGCGAGTATATCAAAGTATTAAGATCAATCCAGAAATGAGAATAGCACAATTAGTTTCAAACCTGCACCGTGTTCACCTGGCGTCCAACCAGGCAATTTACTCCCACACAGCCCGCTTGACCAACGGTTTAATTCGCCGCGGCAATGATGTGACGCTTTTTGCCTCCGGGGATTCAGAAAGCCAGGCCAAGCTTTATTCCGTCATAGAAAAAAATACGCACGCCTTGGGATTGGATCCGGACGACACCAGAAACTATAACCAATTGCTAATCTCAAAATGCTACGAAAACGCGGCAAATTTCGATATTATCCACTCTCATTACAGTTTATTAACCTCCTATTTCACTGCTCTGACCCGCACGCCTACAGCCCACTCCTTCCACAGTCCGATCCTGGAAAGGCAAAAACCTCTGCTCAGGCATTATAAGGACAAAAACTATATCTCTTTCTCGCTTGCGCAAAGAAAACAAATGCCTGAATTGAACTGGATAGCCAACATTTACCACGGCATAGACACGGAATACTTTGCTTATAATGACAAGCCAGAAGATTATTTGCTCTATCTTGGCAGAATAACGGAAGAAAAAGGCGTGCACTTTGCCATTGAGGCTGCCCGGGCTGCCAATCTCAACCTTGTAATCGCCGGCCGTTCCTACCCAACCGAAAACTACTGGCATAACTATATCGAAAAATTCGTGGACGGGAAGACCGTCAACTACGTGGGAGAGGCTAATCTTGAAACCAAGCTCGGCTATCTGCAAAATGCCAAAGCCTTGCTATTTCCTACCCAATATGATGAAGTTTTTGGCCTGGTCATGGCAGAAGCCATGTCTTGCGGAACCCCAGTCATTGCCTGGAATAAAGGCTCGGTTCCTGAAATTGTCCAGGACGGCCACACCGGCTACATCATCAAAGACGTAAACGGCATGGTCAAAGCCATACAAAACATAGATAAAATCAGCAGGCAGGAGTGCCGCAAACGCGCCGAATTGTTCTTCTCCATCGAGAAAATGGTTACCGGATATGAAAAAGTCTATATGCGAATAATCGAAGAAAACACTGCCAGACTGAAGAGCCAAAAAAATCCCTAACGGGATTTTTTTGTTAACAGCTTGCTGTAAAGTTGGGTGTAGTACGCCCGTTCCAGATCATAAGTGCCACTGCTGCGGTCAATTTTGTTCATTTGATCAGGATGAACCCGGTAAAGGCTGAGGTAAGAATCGATCAAATACAATTTTACCTTCTTGCTGGCGAGTTTCAGCCACATGTCAAAATCTTGCGTGCGAAGTTTAGGGTTCCAATACCCTGACTTCTCCACCGCCTCCTTTCGTAATGTCACTGTGCCATTTGGAATAAAGCACCTGTGCCATAAGCTGAAGAAAAGATCATGCTTCGGTTCATAATTGATGTTGTACTCCTTCAAGTCATCAAAAAGCCGGTTATTCACGTCAATATACAAGAGTCGACCATAAGACCATAGCGCCTTAGCGCTCTGTTTATGGAAATTATAGCGAATCTGCAGGCTGGATAGCGGCAACATGTCATCGTCATCCAGAGGAACTATCAAATCTCCTTTTGCCCTTTTATATCCCACATTCAAAGCATCGCCTGCCCCCCAATTTCTTCGATTTTTTACGTATTTTATGCGTTTGTCTTTCCGGGCAAACTCTTTGACCAGCTTCTCTGTCCGGTCTGTTGAGGCGTTATCGACTATTATGTGCTCATGGGCAAACCCAAACTCTCTTTGGTTCTGCACGCTTAGGATGGTTTGTGGCAAAAAACTGTCAGCCCTGTTATGCGTCGGGGTCAAAACTGAAATTATATTGTTCATGATTGTAACTTTTTTGGTCGCGCTTCGTTTATATTTTTGAAGTGACTAAATTGTATCACAAACTTTGCCTTGAGACTGCTCTTTCAGAGAAAATTTTTTTCAAAACGCGAGTTATTAACAGGACAAAAAAATTTTTGGTGTTTATAATGATGACAGAAGCTCCCGCTTAACGGAAACTTAATCACCTTTTTGAACTCCTGTGTGATAAACATATAAAAACTTTGGCGCGTTGAATCTGATTGCTATCTGAAAGCAACAATTGAATGGCTGTTTTGCTTGGCACATAAATAAGCTAAGCTCCCGAATTTATCCTGAGAGAAATAAATTAACATTTGTACAGCCATGTACGTGTACGTCCCACGCTTTAATTTGTTGGGTTTGGTTAAAAGAATCAAACCAACCAAGCATCTTCTGCTACCAGCGGCTGTGTTGCTGATGGCCTGCGCCATAATATTTGACATTTACAACCGTTCATTGCCTGATATAAGCAATGTTGCGGCCATTGGCCCTGTGTCTTCCAAAGTTTTGGATAGAAACGGGGTTTTATTGTATGAAATCCATGGCGAGACCAAGCGCACCCCGGTAGGTCTAAACGAAATATCCCCGCATCTGGTCAAAGCAACCATCGCCATAGAGGATGAAAGATTTTACGATCACCGCGGCGTATCCCTGATAGCAATTGCCCGGGCAGCGTACGCCAACTACAAAGCCAAAGATATAACCCAGGGCGGCTCCACCATCACCCAACAGCTGGTCAAACTCACCTTGCTGACAAGCGAAAAATCATACCAGCGCAAGCTAAAAGAAGCAGTATTGGCCATAAAATTGGAGCGGGAGTACACAAAAGATGAAATCCTGGAGATGTATCTGAATCGCATCCCGTACGGACGAAACACTTATGGGGCAGAGGCAGCCAGCCTGGCATACTTTGCCAAACACGCCAAGGATCTAACTTTGGCAGAGTCTGCTTATCTGGCTTCCCTGCCCAAAGCCCCATCCCTGTACAGCCCAACCGGCGCCACCTCTGAGGAGTTGGAGCACCGCAAGAACCTGGTTTTGGACAAAATGGTCCAACAGGGCATGATTACCAAAGAAGAAAAAATTGCGGCCAGCCAGGAAAAGGTCGCGTTTACCCGCGGCAAAACAGAATTGGCTGCCCCGCACTTCGTACAATGGGTTGAGTCCTTGCTCATCCAGAAATATGGCCGCGACTATCTGGAGCAGGAAGGTTTGATTATCCAAACCACACTTGATTATGCCATGCAGTTGATAGCAGAAAAGGCTGTAGCAGACGGAGTGGAACGCAACCGCCGCCGGAACGCACATAATGCAGCGCTGGTGGCAATTGAACCGCAAACCGGATACATTTTTGCCATGGTTGGTTCAAAAAACTATTTTGGCGTGCCGGAACCGGCAGGGTGCTCCCCTGGCGCAAACTGCGCCTTTGACCCAAAAACGAACATTGCTTTGTCCAACCGCCAGCCAGGCAGCAGCTTTAAACCATACACCTACGTCACTGCGTTTTCTGAACAATTTGGATTTGCACCGGGCTCACCCATCTTGGACAGATCTCAAAACTTCAGCAAGAACGCGGTTCCATACCGTCCGGTAAACTACAGCGGAAGGGAGTATGGACTGGTCTCAATGCGACAAGCACTGGCAGGAAGCTTGAATATTGCGGCGGTCCGGACGCTTTCCATGATTGGCGTGGACAGCGTGGTTAAAAACGTTAAAGCCATGGGCATCACCACTCCAATGGAAAGCTGCGGCCTGTCCCTGACTTTAGGCGCTTGCGAGGTTAAACTGCTGGAGCATGTAGCCGCCTTCTCTGTTCTGGCCAATTTGGGTGAAAAAGCTGATGTTACGCCACTGCTCAAGATCACAGACAAGCGTGGTCAGGTGCTGTACGAACACAAACCATTCAAAACCCGAGTCCTTAACGCCCAGGCCGCTTATGAAGTTGTGGATATAATGTCCGACAACCGCGCGCGCAGTTATATTTTCGGGAGCCGTTCACCTCTGGTTTTACCAGACAGAAAAGTTGCAGCAAAAACCGGCACCTCGCAGGACTTTAAGGACGGGTGGACAGTTGGCTTTACTCCGCAGATTGCCGCAGGAGTCTGGGTGGGCAACAACGACGGAAGGCTAATGCGCAACCAGTCAGACGGCGTGGTGGTCGCCGCCCCTATTTGGAACCAATTCATGAGGGAAGTCCATAAAAACCAGCCAGCCCTGGATTTTGAGGCACCGAGCGGCATCCAGAGGGTCAGAATCAGCAAACATTCAGGGAAGCTGGCCACTGAACATACACCAGACGCAGTTATGGAAATTTTTGCAGATTATGCCGTGCCAAAACAGCGTGATCCTTACGTACCATCACCGGTGCTGGTGGTTGATGAGCTGCCTGACATAGGTGGAAGCAATGAGCCTCTGCCCGGGGAAGCAACCCTACCTACCTGGGCAGAAGAAGCCAGGCAAATACTCAATTCCCGCAGGGACCAACAAAGCACAAGCCGCCGTCCACAAACCAGCAATGACAGCTAAAAACCCGATCCAGTGATCGGGTTTTTATTTCTTCTCAAGCAATAAACAGGCAGAGTTTATACAATATCGCTTACCGCCCTTATCAGGCGGGCCATCGTCAAACAAGTGACCTAAATGAGAACCGCAGTTTTTGCATACCACTTCAGTGCGGACCATCCCATGGCTGTTATCTTCATGCAATTCTATGTTTTTTAAATTTACCGGATCCGTAAATGACGGCCAGCCTGTTCCGGAATCAAATTTGGTTTCTGAAGAAAACAATTCCTGTCCGCACGCCGCGCATTTATACATCCCTTGTTCGTGTGAATCGTAATACTTGCCCGTGAAAGGAGCCTCAGTCCCCTTTTCCCTTAAAATTTTATACTGCTCAGGAGTCAGCTGTTCCTTCCACTCCTGTTCAGTTTTGGGTTTCTGCATTGTCATAACCGCCTTTCTTTAAGTACACCCAGTTTAAGACTTTTCCAATAAAAAGAAAAGGCCGGTTTCCCGGCCAGCGAACATGAACGTACCATCAACTACTCAATTTCCTGATTGATGCGCGAATCATGCTCATCAATACAGTACTCTGGAACAAGCGGATCCCAGTTATTAGGATCACTGTTTCTTGGGAACCGTCTCCGGTCCCTGGCGGCAACAAGCTTAATGCCGTTGTTTTCAAGCACCTGTACCATGCACGTCTGCACGTGAACGGCTTCCCCCTTGATGTTGTTTTGATTCATTCACACCTCACTGGATAATTCCGCGATTAGGCAAACTCATATTACCAACCCGCATCCGGATTTCCTATGGACACTAAACGCAGGCTTAAGCAATTTTATTTGGTCATTTCAGACAACAAAAAACCCGCCCTTGTGGGCGAGTTTTCAAGGTTTATTTAACGCCTTTTTGCAAGAAACACGGCCACAACAGACACAGCAACAGCAATCATGCTTAAGAACAAAGAATCGTCGTATTTTTTGGATTGTTCAGTTTGCTGAACTGTGGGAGCAGGATCGCTCAAGTCATCTATGACTTTAGTCTGGCTGGCTGGACCGAATTGGGAAAAATCAGATGAGCCGTCGGTATTCTTGGGTTGCTCCTGGTTTGGCGCCAGCTCCCAGGCAACTACAGTCCCATCGCGGTAGGTCTGGTAAGCTTTCCACAACAAAGTTGACTCCTGGCCCGGTACTTTGGCGCTGAAAGTGAAATCGTCCCGGAAATTGGCTGGGATACTTCCGCCAGTCCAAATAACTTCCTTCACGACGTTTCCGTGGTCACCTTCCCCTTCCTGCACAAGTCTGATGTTCCATCCTGGTTTTACCGTTGGGGATACGTGCTCCAATCCTTCCGGTACCACAAGTCTTATGCCAGTGGTTGGCATATCCTTTTCGCTAGGAACGGAAATAGAAAATGTTTGGAACGAACCAACTCCAGCTTCGCTCGGTTTTACTGTAACATGGGCAGAAGCTGATCCGGCTATAAACAAGGCCAAGACCGGCAAAATTGCTATGATTTTTTTCATTTGTTTCTCTTTCTTAATTTGCTGAATAGCTCATATACAATTATACCAGAAATAATTACAGCGCCACCAATAATGTAGTAATTCCGCAAAGAATTGTCTGCTTCATCAGCTGCCTGCTGGACGGGAGCTGTTGCGGACTCGCGGTCCACACGGACATCATAATCAAGCCTGAAATCTGGATAGTAATCAGCCTTTGAACTGCCCTGCAGGGTAACCACATACAGACCGCGGCGCGGGAAGGTATAATCCACGCGCGAAACATTAACCCCCCAATCCGGGGCTTCGTCTTCCGGCGTCAGTAATCTATCCACCAGAACCTCACCACCAAGTTTTATGGTCACCTGGCACTCGCAGTCAGGAAAAGTGAATTTTTCCGCCTTGTCAGTGACTGAAAAATATAACTGAGCTGGTTCACGGGCAATTGGATCGTCTTCCGGATCCCTATGGAGCAAAATCTCCAGCGTGCCAGTTGTTTTAATTTCATGCGCACTGCCTGCGTAAGGCAAAAACGCGAGCACTGCAAGCAAAACGGAAAGAAAAATTTTCTTCATCATTTATTTCCTAAGATTATTCTTCCAAAAATGCCACGACTATGAATCTTTTAAAAGCCGTACCAATCGGATAAGAAGTTTGCAAAGTTAATTGTTTTTTTGAAAAGTCCTGGTTGAGCACACCCAGGTCTGAGGGGCTGATTACTTTGGTTTCTGCGGCAGCGTACTTATATATTTTGCCCTGCGGATCGCTTATTTCAATTATATCACCTTGCTTTATTTTCGGAAGAAGGGCAAAAACCGTTTTGTAGTTTCCTGGTGCAGTTGGAAAATCTGACGAGTGTCCAAATATATAAACATTACCCGGTTCTCCGGGATGAGCCGTGTTCGGATAATGCACCACCCCGTTCTGCAGTGCCTTCTGGAAACTGTCTTCGTCTTCGTCATCCGTGTAGACCACCGGAGCTGTAATTCCAAGCGACGGTATGCTGATCCGGTCAGGCTCGCCGCTTGGCTCAAGCTCTTCAGTTTCCGTTGAGGACGGCTGGACTTGCGGCGGATCCAGATAATATTTGACTTGGACGTACAGGTACTGCCAATTGAGAACAGAATAAACCAAAACAATCGCAGCAATCAGCTTAAGTCCAATTTTCACATGTTTCATAAAATCATAATAACCCGGACCAAACAAAAATACCAGCTAATTGCTGGTATTTTCGTGTTTGCAAGTTATGCTTTCTTTTTTCTTCCGAATAGCGGAATGAGGCCAGCCGCCGGAATGACCAGCATCCATGATAAGGCAAAACCCGTTCTAGGAAGAGTTTTACCCTCAGGCTCTGCTTCCGTGCTTTCCCCGAGAACTAATCCCTGTTGGTTATTGCCACCATCTGTGGATGGAGGAGGTGGAGGAGTTGGTCCCCCGCCGCCACCGCCAAAAGTGGTGATACAGTTTGCGGTACAGCCGCCTTGTGAAGTATTCCTGACACCGAAATCTCTCTCAACATGATCATCACTGTCAACAATAACATCATGCTTAGCCTCTGGTGTTGGGAAAATTATTTCCCAATCTTGGCTTTGCAACACCAACCTCACTGTATAAGAACCATCAGCAAGACTGACGAAGCTATATGGCGAGGCAGTAACATCGCTTGGCTCATCCTCGTCATGCACGCCGTCATTGTCCAAATCAAGGTACACCAGCCAGTCAGACAAAGAATTTTCAGGAGTCATTTCATCCTCTTCCAAAGTTCCGTTGTTGTTTGCATCATTGTAGACTGAGCCGCTGATGGAACCTGGGGTATCCAGCGGTCCACAATCCTCGCCTTCACAACCGCCGCCATCATCCCCGTCCCCGCAGTTTTCGCCGCGGCATGGTTCAGAGCTGGTTGAATGGTTACCAAAGTCATAGCCGAAGAATTCATCACCAGCCAGCAGATTAATTGAATGGTAATCATTTGGCTGAGGATAGGTCTGCTCCCATCCGTCCTGTGGAACCTCAAAAATCAAAACATTTCCAACTGATCCATCCAAAGTCAGAGTGTAATCGCCACTGAGGTCCGTAACGTCATAAGCGAGGACTTTATAAATCTTGACCTGAAGACTGCCGCTGTTGTCGCCGTACCAGCCTGGGTTGATTGTGTTCGTGTCAGGATTGCCGTCAAAGACTTTGAAATTCAATGAGCCGCCGCCTGTGGAATGCAGTCTGTAATAGTCATGGTCAGCGACGAACGAACCCCAGTCAACGAAATTGTTGTCCATTTGCAGGTCAAGCAAATTCCAGTAGTCGTTCAAACCAAATACGGTCCAGGCAGGATCGCCGTCCATGCCTGCGGTTGCAAAACCGTCATAACTGTTGTATTCAGCGTCCACTGTGTCTTGTCCGTTGCGGTTAAGCCATGTCCCTGAAACGTGGATAAAGTACTGACCAGCGGCCAGAGCCGGAGAATCTACTCCGTCCTGATCCTGCGAATCAACCGCAAAGTCTGCAACCGGTGTTGGATCAACAGCAATAATGGTCCAACCTGGGAGCCCACCCTCATCAGAAGTGCCGTCTGGCAATTCTCCGTCTTTGTCTTTGTCATTCCACTTCATTCCGGAAACTGTTTTTTCACAGGTTAGGTAGTGAGCCTGCACTGCGTCAATGTCAAAGCCATCAGCATCAGCTGCGTTATTAAGGCCAAAGTTGGTGCTGTCAGTAAGCATGACGTATTTAAACCAAGTCAGGCCACTGCCTGAAATATCAATGCCAGTTGTGCCAGAAGGTTTGCTTGAAGCAACCCCTACCTGGACCCAACCCACTCCATCCTGGCTGATTTTTACCTGCGCCTGCTCTTCAGGATAGGAAGCTCGACCATTTGTAATTTCATATATGGTCAGGTCTGCGCCGGCCCCATCAACAACCATTCCCCCAAAACCCAAAGTGATGCTTCCGCCTTTACCCAAGCTGTAAAACATGCCTTCAGCCGGACCATTTGGCGCGCCGAGCACATCTGAACTGTCAGAGCGTGATGCCAAAACAGGCGTGTTATTTTTGCGCAAACCTTGATTCTCTCCCAGAACGTCAGTTGCCCAAGTTGAGGTGATTACGCAAGGTTCAATGAGTTCAATTTCTTTATTGACTACGTTGAAGGTTTCCGTAGGCTCATCCACTTCAACCGGACCAGTGCCGCTAACCAATTCCCAGCCTTCTTCCATCAGTTCGCTGAGGTCATATTCTCCCAATGGCACTTTCTGGAAAGTTACACAACCATTCTCACCAGTTATACCCATGTAACCTTCATAAATATCAACGGTCAAAAAATCGCTGTTATCTGCGTACTGGTCATCCAGGATGCGGAATTTCATCTCAGAACCTGGGTGGGACACTGAAGTGTGATAAATATGGCTCGGATTGAACTCTGAACCCCAGTCTGTGAATGATTCATTAATCTGGATCCCCAGCCAACCTGTGTGCGGATTAGAAAAATCGTTGACTCTTACCCATGGAGCATATGGCCCGCCATAAACAGTATCCGATTCCAATCGCTTGGAGTAGGCCGCGTCAGAAACGCTGGCATCAGGATCGCTTGGCCTATAAGTGTATTCACCGCTGGCCCTGACCACATAATTACCGGCTGGCAAAGAACCTGATAAATAATTTGTTCCGTTCGGATATACCTGCACTGTGCCAACGTGATCACCCAACAGGAACATGGTCCAGCCTGGCAATGCGGTATTTTCAGAAACTTCCGTATCGTACTTGCAGATTGTAACTGTTGAACTGCAATACTCATTCTGCAAAACTACATTGTCCAAAAAACTTCCAAATGAATCAGCTGTCCCCGCTTCACGGAACTCCAGTTTGCTGATGCCGTCAATTCCTACAACTGTCACGGTTTCGTCTGACCAATCAACGCCTGCCTGCCCCTCCCTTGTCACGGAATGAACTTCCACGCCGTTCCAGAACACTTTCAGGATGCTGGTAGCGCCTGCGTTCCCCGGTCTAGGAGAGTATGCAAATGCCAGTTTGTAATCAACACCTTCTTGTGTAGGAATGTTTTGATAAAGCGAAATATTTGCTGGTTCGCCTGAGGTGCTAGAAGCTGGCCCGAACCAGTCAGCATCCATTTCAGCATGCTGCACGCCATCTGCTGAGGTCCAACCATTTACTCCCTTGTGCAATTCCAGATTGGCGATTGCAGGTTTGGTGTCGCTGTTAAAGCTGGGGCCTACGTCAGCAGTCCATTTTATCACCCATCCCATGCCGGGCGTACCGCTTAGGTAAACATCCCAGTTCTGAGATGAGGTAACGACTGGAAATTCAAAACTGCCGTTAACAACCATATTCTGTCCGCAAGGAACGACTTCGTTTGTCGGCTCTTCAGGTTCTTCAGGCTCTTCCTCAACCAAGGTGTTTGTAAACGTACAGGTGACCACCTCATTGGCGTTCAATTCAATGATTGCTGATCTATCGGCTAGATTTACCTCAGAGTTGCTGTCATCACATACAATCGAACTCAGTACTGAATTTTGCGAAGCATCCTCAGTGACATGATACGGTACACTATTTTTTTGAGAATTAGCCGGGACATTTTCAAATACAATCTGATTGCTAAATGTGTCATCTACACCGCCGTCATCATCAAGAATAAAGGAACTTGGAATAAGTTTTGGGGCAGTGAAATTAAAATCCTGGCCATTGTCAGGCACCGTATCTTTTACGATTATGATTGTTCCGTATTCGTCTTCACAATCTTTTTTATTATTTGCCTCGTCGTAGCAAGGATAGCCTTCGTTCTCTTCCTGCGCATTATCTTCTCCTTTTTTATCCTCACACTTGCCGTTATCCGAATGGTTTTCGCATTGCGGACCGTTGTCTTTCCCGTTGTTGCCATCATTCCCTTGGTTTCCATTGTCTGGGATATCAAACCTGTTGGCATTCATTTCTTCGGCGTAAACCGTATTTGGGAAAACCGGGACCAGCAACTGAACCACCAGAGCCAAAACCGCAAAACCCGCCAAAATCGACTTGATTTGGCTGGTTTGGGTCCCATGGCTCCTGCGGTATTTAGAAATTGAGTATTTCATATACTTTCTTAAGACCATAATTGTTAAAAAAGCCCAGGTTTTTCGAATAAAAAAAGCCCTTCCAGGCTCCTGTTCCCTTTATTTCAAAATAAGTATAACGGGAGCAATAAACGCAGTCAACGTTTGTACCTTAAGTGGTTAATGACACCATAAACTGACTAAAAATCCAAATTATTACGCCTTGCTCCCTCATATGTTTCACCTATTCCTATTTTAACGGCCTGCCGATATATTTTCTCCATGACGGAATTCACATCAATTGCCACAACCCACCTGAAAGGGTTTTCCAAAGCTTTCGTATCTCTCATTAAAAGAAACGACTACGATATAATTGTTGGCCCTGCAAACTCAGGGTCAGCGATGATTGTGTTTGCGGAGATTACAGCCCAGGCCGCGAGCCTGAATTTTCCACCAACCTTGATCCTCCCCATTTTCACCAACAACGCACCTCGTCCAAACTTCAACAATGACTTCTTGATTCCCAAAATCCAGACAAATCCCTCTCTGGAGGAGACATACCGGCGAATTTTGTTCATTGACGACGAAATCAGCGTAGGTGAATCCTTTTATTCCTGCATGAATTTGCTCAAAAAATCGGGGAAACTTGCAGAGGACGCGGAATGCACAATTCTCGCGGAAGGAAACGGGCAAACCTGGGAATACCCTTTCACAGGCATTTCCACAGACTTTCTTCCTTATGCCATCAAACCGAACGCCAGCTGGCACGGTTTGATCTTTAACCTGATGCCAGACCACATCCTTGAGGAATTCCAAGATAAGGTTGATTATCGACTCACACCGAAAGAAACAGCTTGTTTGCTTTTCTCCCTTCCATTGAAAGACATGCTCAATGGCTCGCCTTTTCTTAATTACGAAACGCTTGAACGAAGTGAAAAAAGGCTGCCTAAACTGATGGAACTGCAAGGACAGTGGCTGGAATTATGCGCCCTTGTGATAACCCGGGCTGTCCACGAACAACGCACCAAAGAACAAGCGTCCCCTCCTGAAATAATCAGTTTGAATAAGTTGTTGTTCGAATTCTGATCGTTTCAACTCTCTGAATTTTTGCTCTCCGGTTTTTTGCGGCCGCGCCTGAAAATGTTCGCGGCCGCCCCGCCAAAAAACTCCCCTGTATAATCCCGCCCTTTTTTCAACAGCTGGTAAAGTGTCGGCATCCTCCCTGGATCATATATTTCGGACCAGGGATTTTTTCGTCCCCTCACCAAATCAGTCAGCAACATGGCGGTTATTCCTGAATAAGTCATGCCGTTTCCGGAAAACGCGGTCCCAACATACTGGTCCGGATATGTCTGCCCTATCAAAGCCAAACCATCACTGGGCTCCAGGATCGGCCCATTCCATTTCCTGGTGATGCGGTATTCAATCCCCGAAAAAAACTCGGCCAGATAATCCTCCAGCGCCTTAAAATTCTTTTCCTGGTCCATTTTAATTTCCTTCCTGTGGTCCTGTCCGCCAACGACCATCCTGTCATGTCCGCCGTCAACCGCATCCACACGGAAATAATTGTAAGGATTGTCATCATCCCAGTATATCGCCTCCGGCAAAATTCCCTGGGGAATCTCCGCCTCAAAAACGTAGCTGACATACATACCCTTTTTGAAATATGTTGGACGCGGATTGTTGAAAGGCTGATAAGTGGTGACAATCAGCTTGCCAGCGCTGATTTTCCCTTCGGGTGTGCCAACCTCCCAGCCATTTTCAGTTTTCTCAACGCTAACAGCTTCCGAATTCTCGTAAATAACAACACCCTGCTGGCTTGCTTTTTCAGCCAATTGCCACAAAAATTTCAGCGGATGAAACTTGGCCTGGTCCTTGGTTTCCATAACTCCGTAATTTTTGAACTGAAACGGATTGGTTCGGTGCAGATCCACTTCAAACCCCATTTTCCTGGCGGTCGTATATTCTTCCTCAAGCTCCTCCAGCCCGTCTTTGCTGATTGTATAAACATAAGCCGAACAGCGCATAAATTCGCAATCCAGTTTTTCGGCTTTGATAATATCTTCCAGTAAATCAATTGCCTCGCCATGCGAATCCCACACCAGCCGGGCATTTTTAGGCCCATACATTTTTACCAACTCCCTGAGGTCTGTGTCTATATCCTGAGTGATAAAAGCCGTGGTATATTCAGTTGCCCCAGACCCGATTTGATCCCTTTCCAGGACAGTGACTTTCAACCCTTCTTTGTTCAGCAAATATGCAGTCAAAATGCCGGCCAGTCCCCCGCCGACAATAACAACATCCGTTCTTTCTTTACGGGTAAGTTTGGGGTAATCCTTAATCCTCTCATTTTTCCATGTTGGCTGTTCTCTTATGCTCATATATAAAGCTTAAAATAAAACAGACATATAACCATTGGTTATATGTCCAAAGCAAATTTATTTATTTATTTCCTCGGGTTCTTGCTTATAATTTCTTTGATTATGTCGGCTTCCGGACCTGACTGGCCAACCGGCAATATGTCTTCTCGCAAAGTCAGCGCAGAATACCCCTTCCAGGCCAGATACAGCGAACCTGCAACTGCGGCAAAACCAAGCGATGAAATTAACCCTGCCACCAGACTGGTCTGTGAGATCAGCCCAGCTTCCATCAAAATATAATTCCAGTCGTGGACAACTGCTTCACCGCCCAGCAAAGACAATTGCATTTTTATGGCATCAGCCGCGTAGTAACTTATATAAAACAGGTTGACCGCAATCCATTGCAACATAACGGCAGCAGAATATTTTTTCCCGCCGCGGAAGAAATAAAGGAAAAACAAAGCCGGAATAATTACCTGCAGTAAACTTCCGCCAAGAGCCGTTATAAAATTCCCCAAGGGATAAAAAACCAAGTGACCCGCCTCATGGATAACAACGTTGACATTGTCAATAAAGTGCCAAGCGCCTTGGTAAGTTGATTGGTAATGGTACGCGCAATACAAAGCGCCTGCAACGACCAGCGCAAGTTTGATTTTTCTCATTTAAGGATATTTATCTTTTAAAGTTTTGTTTATTTTTTTGCTTAGTTTTTTGGCGTTCAACCGGCGTTCTGTTTCCTTGGATTTGCTGGTTTTGCTTTCCAGATACTCCGCTTCCCTGACCATTTTGATGTAGTTCCTGTACCTGGCCGGATCCAACCGGCCTGCTTCCAACGCCGCTTTTATGGCACAGCCAGCACTCTTTTCATGGTCGCACTTGCCAAACCTGCACTGAAGCGCCAGCTCCTCAATGTCAGCAAAAGCGTTTTCCAGCTCATTCTCATCAGCCCAGAGGCTGACTTCCCTCATCCCAGGCGTATCAATCAAAATGCTGCCGTCTTCCAGCACGATCATTTCACGCTTGGTGGTGGTGTGCCGCCCTCTGCTGTCATAATCGCGTATTTCCCGGGTTGTCTGTTTCTCTGTTCCCACAATTGCATTAACCATACTGGATTTGCCGACTCCTGATGATCCAAGGAACACAAAAGTCATGCCTGCCTTTAAAAACTCCTTTAATTGATCAATGCCCCTGCCGGTTTTTGCGCTGACAGGAACCACCTCAACATCCTGAGCCACGGATTTGGTTTCCGTGACCAGATCCAAATAATCCTGTTTCAAATCAATTTTATTCAAAACTACAACGGGTTTGGCCCCGCTTTGCCTGGCTATGACCAAATATCTTTCCAAACGGCGCAGGTTATAATCATCCGGCAAAGCCTGGACAATAAAAACCACATCTATGTTTGCAACAATCACCTGCTCTATTTCATCATCCGGGCTCTTCCTTGAAATTTTTGTCACCCGAGGCAGTATTTCTTCAATGACCACTTTTTGTTCATTAGGTAATTTCGTGACACGCACCCAGTCCCCGACTTTTGGGAAACCTTGGCCGTCAAAACCCTTTAAAGTTTTTCCCCGCAATATACCAGAGCATTCGCCATACTTGGTCAGGACCGTGAAATTCGTCTTATTCTCAATGCTGACTCTGCCAACATCAAAATCCGCTTTTTCCAAAGCGGTTAGTTTTGCGTATTTATCCCAGCCGATTAAGTTCAAATCCATTACCTGCTCCTGGCGGACTCGTAAGCCATGATTAACTCATCTACGCTTGTCAGTGCAACTGCCTTTCCAATGACATCCAAAGGCAGATCTTCCAGGTTTTTGAACCTTACGCAGGATTTGCCAACGTCCATTTTCTTCCCACTAGCCTTGTAAGCTTTTTCAAACCATTTTTGATTCTTGTTGTTCATGTAGATATTAAGCAGGTACACTGCCATATGATTTTTTTGCGAGGCCAAGGATGCGTACGGAAGCGGCACGTCCTTCTTACCCAGGTAACCGGCCGGGTATTTTTTCAGCGGCACCACGTAACTGATCATGCCGTACTGCATGGTTTCTTCGTATCCTTTTGGGAGGCTTTTTAAAATGACCTTGCGGACAGCCTGCAAGGCTTTTTTCCTGTCTTCAGGCAAACTGTTGAGGTAATCTTCCGGGCTTTTTGCTTTGCTAATCATGGAATGATTATATCAAACAATGACCCGGCGGGAACAGGACTTTAATCTGATACGCCCTCTATCCTGAGGATTGCCACTCCTTTATGGCTTCCAATGGATAAATCAGCATTATAATATTCAAAATCAAATTGTCCCTGATCATGTACCCCACAAAGGCTTCCATGCCTAAAACCAGTACCACAGATAGCCACACTGGCAAACGGTAAGCCAAAACAAATCCCAACACCATAGCCAGTTGGTCCGCTACAGAGTTGATGATGCTGTCCCCATAATAATCCAAGGAGATGGTCACTTCCCTGTACCGGTTTATGACCATATCAGTATTTTCAAAAATTTCCCAAGCTGCTTCTATTAACACCGCCATCACAAATAACGCACCCAAAGGCAGTCGCTTCCTGAAAATCAATCTTAGCAAGAAATAAAAACCAAAACCGTGGATGATGTGCGAGAAAGTATACCAGTCAGTAATGTGCTGAGAGTTTTCCGAACTGAAGGTTACCCCATGCCAGAACTTAACGTAACCACATTTGCAAATCGGGACCTGATCCATAAAATATAAAACCACTGCAGAAAGCAGTATTATCCCAAGTCCGACCAACACGTATTGCTTTGCGGACAAGCGTAACCAATGCATGGATTCAGTATAGCACTTTTATGCACACTATTAAGAAGCCAGCTCTAATTCAACATCCTTAGAGGCTCCCCAATAGGCAATTCTGCAATCCACTGTTCACTCACCGTATTTATGCCTTCCGGCAAACCACCCTCGGCAAGGAAGGTCTCCCAAGTCATCGCAAGACCGTGCCTGGAAACTCCGTCTGGGTGAATCTCCCAAACTGTCGGGTCGCCAAAAGTTCTGACCCAGCGCGGCTGTTGGTACACAACCACTGCCGCATTTTCCAGAGCCCCCCAATTATTCAAAAAGTCATCAACGCTCCACCTTAGTTCCCCGTAAATCGGATCCATCAGAATCAGGCTTTCAGGGTTCGTCATTGAGCCGGCGTACCCTGCCAGAACCCGGGCGTGTTCCCCGTTAACGCCATTGATGTGCCTGCCTGCAGGCGTGGTCCACTCTATTCGGTTGCCTCGGCCAAAATAACCCCAGACCACCACCGGACGCCCTTGGTTCAAGTGGTAAAGCAATTGTGGCAGTGAACCGTTATGGATAACTTCAGTCCTTCGATATTTTAATCCCACTTTTGCGACCGGATCCCAATAAACACCGTAGCCGTCACCCATCATCTTGCCGTCAATGTTCCCCACAAATCCCGTGTACGGATCACCCCAAACACCATTGCGCCTCTGAGTGGGGTCAAAATTCAGACCAGCAATCAGATCAGACTCGGGTACGTTTATGCCAGCGCCGGCCAGCGCCATCTTCAAACTGGCAATTTCACAGCTTAACGAGTGCTCTTGCCTGTGGAATGGGACATTTAGCTTGTAAATGCTGTTCCCTGCCACCTCCCCCATCTGCGACCACCTTGCGCTCAGTTTTCCTGTCAGGTAAGTAATCTCAGGCCTGTACCCTGCATACACAGCGCCGGCAAGCATAATTGCTAACAAAAGTATACCGATTTTTTTCATAAACTAATTATAACAAAAGCAAAACAATTGGATATTGGACAAAAATAAAAGCACCGGTCCATTGCCGGTGCTCTGTTCTAAAAAGAAACGAATTCTTTGATGGAAGCTTTGTTTCGGGTTTCATCAATCCACGCCGTAATTTCCCTGCTGAATTTATCCTGTTCCAGGCTGTCTTTGATTATCCGCCTTTGTTCTTGCTCAGTTCCCTCTTCCAGAGTCTGGCCAGTGTCTGAAAGGTATTGGTCAATCTCTTCTTCGGATACTCTCATTTTATCGCCAAGAATTTGCTTAGCTTTCAATTGAAGAACAATCTGATCATCCAGTTCCTCTCGGGTGATCTGCTCCATTTCCAGAGTTTCTTCCAAGGTGCCACCATGCTGTGCAAGCTGGTCCTCAATCTTTTTTATCTCATCCTGCAGATGCTCGTTTGTTATTGTTATCTTTTGGTTCTTGGCTTCATTTTCAATCAACACCCGGTTAATCAAAGAGTCCAAAGCCTGTCGGCCTGCGGTTTTTTCCATTTCACCAATCACTGCGAACCTTGAAATAGGTGTTCCGTTCACGGTGGCGGCAAGAAACAAACCCTTATAAGCATATGCCAGGGCCAAAATCGCCACTATCACCGCAACCCATACAATCCGCTTTGGGGTGATATATGCCGGAAGCTTTATTCTCTTTTCAGAAACTGCTGGAGTTTCAGATGCTGTTATATCAGCGTTATCAATGTTGTTCATTTATCCACTATATCAGGAAAAAATGATTTAATGAAGCAAAGCCCGTTTTTACTCCATTAATGCGGCACGGGTGCGTGGCCCAACCAGCCCAAACCCCGTGCTGGATTCATCTCCGGAACAAACTATGTTTTTTGCGCACTGGAAACGCCTGACCGCTTCCCTGGTCAATGAGCCAAAATATAACGTCTCATTGCCTTGCGAGCCGGGGCCGCTGCTGGCCAGGGTAAAACCTTTCTGATTAAGAATTTGCTGGAGCGCCATAACCTGCGCATGAGACATGCCAAGTTTTAGCGTCAGCGATATTTGTGTACTTATGGATCCTGGTGCTGGAACCGGAGTTGGCATCGGGGCAGGTGCAGGCAATGGTGAAGGTGCTGGTGAAGGGGTTGGCTGTGGAATGTTTGGAGCCGGTACCGGATTAGGCAGACAGGACTTCCAAGGATTCGTCCCGCTGTTGAAATACATGTACCTGGCGTAAGCAATGTTCCCTTCTATGGTGTTGATGTCATAGGCCCTGTCCAACGCCCTTTGTCTGTGCAACCGTTCATCAATCTGGAAAATGCCAATATAGTTTTTTCCTGCACCGCCCCGCAGTGCGGTTCCGTCAGCGTTAAACTGTCGGAAACCGGATTCGCATTTGGCGATTTCAGTCATGCCCGGCATGTCTGGGAAAGAGGCCCGGACAATCGCCTCAACATTCGCATTTGGGTTGGCCTTAGCTTCCGAAGCAGCAAAAGCAGTGAATAAAAGCAAACACACGAAAACCAAAAAACCTGCAACCGATTTATGTCTATTATTTTTCATGAAGTAACTTTAGCAAATATATACTCTCAACCGAAGCGCGATCAATCTTTAGCCTTTGCTTTTACGGGCCTTAGCCCTTTCCCGGTGACGCTTGAGATTTGCCTTAACCAGCTTTTTTATCAACTCCAAAGGAAGGGGTTTATCAAGAGGAAATTTGACTGTACCCCGGCCTGATCGATATTTTTCTGCAGCCTTACCAATGGATTCCAGAAAAGGATACATGCTGATATGGTTCTCAAACCCCGCCAGGTAAACCATATATTTACCATCCAGTTTATATGTAGGAATGCTGTAGCTGATGGTTTCCTCGGTCTCCTTTGGGAGGTTTTTCTTGATCACCCGCCTGATTTTTTCCAATAAGACCTGTATTTTAGGCGGAAAATTGTTGATGTATTCATCAACGCTTTTTACCGGCTTTCTTTTCATTTTTTTGTTGTTTAAACGTTATTTTTCTCTTCCTCATCTCCTGTTTGAGTATACCCATGGCTTTTGGCCCCATGCCATGAAGATTAGCAACTTCTTTTTCCGTAAATTTTCCCAAATCAGACATTTTCCTTATGCCTTTGGACAATAATGCCCTTAGTGCGGGAGCTGCAGTTTTTGGAATATCTGTTTTCTTCAGATTTTTGTAATACCCTGCCCAGCAAACTGGGCAGACGGGACAATCACTGCTCTTATAAAACTTGTGCCCTCTACTGCAAATTTTTAAAATTCTTGCACTCATTACCACCCTCCTCCTCCGCCGCCGCCACCTCCGCCCCCGGAGAATCCGCCGGACATTCCGGAGCTTGATCCGGGAGGAGTTGCGGCAGAAGCCACTGCTCCTGCAAAACTTTTGCTGACATCAGAAGAAAATTCCGTGGGGCTGAAATGCGCAAACGAACCATGATACCACAAAGGAACATAACCTACACCCCGGCTTTCAAGGCGGGCAAAAACGTCCTTAAACTGTTCTGCCCACTGGTGCGAAACCCCAAGCGCCAAGGCGTACGGCAACATTTTCTCAAACAGCTCAGGTGTTTTTTCCGGAGGATTATGGAAGGCTAACCTATCTTTTTCAGTCACGGACAAGAAGAGTTTAAAACCTTCAATTTCATCAGCAAGCTTTCTTCCTTCCACCGTGTAAGCTTTCATCAGCCAGGCAAAAATTGCATTAACTATAATCAAACCAAGCACCAGAGCAACCCAAAAAATTATCTGGACACCGGATGTTATGCCGTACCTGAATGTCGCTGCACCAATGACCGCCCCGGCAATTGTCACACCAGACAGGAAAATCCCAATAACAATGGCTGGAATATTTTTCTTAAAATACCTTTTCCCTGCCTGCTTATCCAGAGCCTTGGTGAATTTATTTTTTATCTTTGAAATCTTGGAAGCTGATTTGCTTTCCAACACGATTGAACTGCTTTCAGCGAAAAGTTCGTCGAACAAAATCTTCTCATCTTCCGACAACACACCCTTTGCCGGTGCATCCAGCTTTTCTAAAGTGTAAGTCTTTTTACGCAAAAATTTCTTATTCTCAGTAATTTTCACATATCCCTTAACGCCAAGATTTATTATTGCGGCAGCAAATGACTCGTTGTCACTGCCCATCTTTTTTATGTGCCTTAAAAATGCCGGGGAAAAACCTTGCGGAGATTCGTATTGGGCGATCACTGCGCCCGGTTTTGGGTCTCGGCCATGCTTGTGCCAGGCATAGGAATAGAACACGATTACCAAAGCCAAACCCAACAATCCGATAATATAATCAAGATTCGCCTTGAACGAAGCCCAAAAATTTTCTGCGGCTGTCGGTTCCGCCACAACACCTTTTGGCCAGCTGACCACCACAGTCAATCCCTCAAAAGGCCTCAGCGGCTGTGTAGCAGCAAACGAAACTGTATTGTCGTTAATGGTAAAACGGCCGTCCTGGGCAGATGACCCTTGCGGGCCGGTATAGAGCTTGGCGCTGATCTGATCTGCGGGGACATTTCCCGGCAATGTGACTGTTGCTGAAGCCGCATCAATTCCAAAAATCCAACCATTCCCAGTCACGTTCCAATACAGCTCGTCATGATTCTCAAAAAATCCAAGCTGTCTGTCAGTTTTATAAGTGATTGTATAAGTGTGTTCTCCTGGCGGAATAAAGACGTTTTCCTCTCCCAAATAAATCCTGATGCCATTCCCTGCCCGCTCAGTGTGGTAAGGCTCAGGTGAACCGTTTCGGGTGGCGTTCAGCAACTCAAACCCAACCAAATATCTCTGGCCGTTCCGGTCAGTGTAAGACAGAGGAAAATCACGGTAAATTCCACGCCGAATCTGTTCACCGGCACTTATTACCTGGATGGTCTCCATAACAGTCATTGACCCATCTTCATGGATCTGAATTTGGCTGTCGTATGAAATGATCCGCTCTGCAGACTGGGCTGTAGCCAGCATTGGCAGGAAAACCAGGGCCGCCAGCAGAACGCTTTTTATTATCTTATTCATAGGCTTTATAAGCGAATCATACCAATAATCGATTAAAATAAAAAGTCATGTATAATAGAAACATGATGACAAATTTTCAAGAAAGAAAAATAAAGAACAAGCTCAGTATTGCTGAATACAAAGCATTTAATCCGGCACAATATAAATCAATAATTTCAAAAAGCAATTCACTGCACGGCAAAACCATACTGCACATAAACGCCACTCCGGAAGGAGGAGGTGTTGCTGAACTGCTGGCCAGTCAAGTGGCTTTGGAAAGATCATTGGGCATCAACAGCAGATGGTTTTACATCAATACTCAACCGGAATTTTTTTCCGCAACGAAAAAAATTCACAACTTACTTCAGGGCCAGCCTGGAAAACTAAACTTCAGCGAACAGGGCGTTTATTTGGAGACCAACCAGATCCTCGGCGAATCACTGGCCCAGCTTGCCTACCGGATAAACCCGGACCTTATTGTCATTCACGATCCTCAACCGTTGCCGGTTATAAAATATTTCCAGGACCGCTCCAAACTTATATTGAGACTGCATATCGACCTTTCAGAGCCAAACCCTTGGATGGTTAAGTTTCTCATGCCATATTTGAATGAATATGGCCAGATTGTCACAAGCGGCAGCAGTTTCGCCAAGCAATTGCCTGCGCAAGTCCGCAAAAAACTGTCTGTCATCTACCCGGCTATCGACCCGCTTTCTGAAAAAAACCTAACGATGGATCCCAAATACGCAAATCTGATCATGAACCGGCTGAAAATCGACCCTTACCGCCCTATCATTTCCCAGGTCTCAAGATTTGATCCGTGGAAAGATCCGGTGGGTGTGATAGACGCTTTCCTTCTGGCCAAAGAGGAAATCCCGAACCTTCAATTGGTGCTTGCCGGAATAATCAAAGCCAAAGATGACCCCCAGGCTTGG
Organism: uncultured Candidatus Saccharibacteria bacterium; assembly: GCA_964605735.1. Classification (GTDB taxonomy): domain Bacteria; phylum Patescibacteriota; class Doudnabacteria; order UBA920; family O2-02-FULL-48-8; genus DASPNG01. The sequence goes on from CAZSDS010000001.1 coordinate 508,632, forward strand.
GAAATCCTGGACGAGGTTAAAAAGCGAGCCGGCAACAATCCTGATATTTTCCTTTTTTGGGACGAAGTACAAATCAAACCATATAAAATTGACGAGTTTGTCAATGCAGTTTTCACATCAAGCATGGTCGTTGTCCAAAACAGCAACAAGGAAGGATTTGGATTGACGGCGACGGAGGCCATGTGGAAAGGAAAGCCTGTAATCGGAGGTCCCGCGCACGGAATCAAAGTCCAGATAAAGCACAACAAAACCGGATTTATCGCACCTGATAAGTTGAAGCTTGCAAAAACAATGATCAAACTGGTCAAAGACCCAAAATTGTGCAAAAAAATTGGGACCGCGGGACAGCTCTCAGTCAAAAAACAATTCCTGCTCCCCCGCTACCTGCTGGATAATCTGAAAGTTTACGCCAAACAGAAAGCAAACTAGCGATTGGAACCTTTTCCAATGGATAATTTTATTATCCCGAACCATAATTGGGGTAATATCATTAACCAAAGGAAAACCATATATGGCACGCCGATTAGACTCAACGGGTCCAAACGAGCGCAATGTCACATTTAATGCCAATAGAGACGAAACAAGGCACTTTGCGGACGATTATACAACCCGCAGTAATCCAATGTCCCGCCTGGTTTGGTGGATCGCTGGAATCATTTCAGCAATTCTTGCGTTGCGGCTCCTCATGCGGGCATTTGGCGCGAATCCCGAAGCAGGGTTTACGGAATTTGTTTACAATCTTGCCGAGCCGTTTAGGGCACCATTCAGAAACAGCTTTGATGTGATTAACATAGAAGGAGCAGGGGTGTGGGAGTGGTCTACAGTTCTGGCAATAGCCGTATATCTGCTGGCCGCCGCACTCATTTCCGCTCTATTCTCCATGACTTCAAGGCAAGCGCTTAGATAGGAAAAACTCCCGATGGATTTCGGGAGTTTTTTGTCAAACACGAACGTTATCTTAAGCAGAGCAATCATCAAACCAATTCTGGTTCATAAGCGAGAAATCCACGGTATTCACTATTCCATCCCTGTTTATATCTGCAATCGACCCGGAAGCAAACCATTCTGAATTCATTATTGACCAATCAATAGAATTTACGAAACAGTCACTGCTTAGATCTCCGACCAAACTGGTCAGGCCTTGTCGCTTGAAAAAATCCCACATCAAAGCATTGGCTGAGATATCTCTTGTGGTTCGTCCTATCAGAAGCGAACTTACATACTGCCACCCATCAGGCCAGGTATGACCCCCGCCTACTACCTGATAAAGTTTAACCTCCCCCTGAAGGGTGCAACCCGGATAATCATGCAGAACCACGGAAGTAGCATCACTCACATTATCAGGCAGGTTAGTGGAATTTGAATTGACATTGCATGAATTTGTGTTTGCGAAGAGCCCGGCGGTGGCAAACGCAGAAAGAACATCACCTTTTTCAAGATATAGAGTCAGCTCCAAAACCAGATTGTTCGTATATATTCTGATAAGAAATTTTTACCAAATCTTTCCATTCTATATTTGGATTTTTGTTTCGGAATGATTTAACAACCCAATATCCTAAGCCGTACCCTGCCCAAACTTGGTAATCGTCACTGCCAAAAAATAGCTTCCTGGAAAAATCCTTATCTACTTCCAAAAACTTAAACTTTGCTTTCTCGAAGATGGCATTGGCTTCCTGCTCGGAAATTGCCCCTGAAATAAATGGTTTTTTGTTAAGAACCGTTTCCACATAATTTTCGGCCATTCCTTCATGGACCACTTGTTCCAAAGTGCGCCATTTGAATTCTGGGTCAGCCAAAATAATTTCTTGTGCAATGGAGTGATTATATTCATGCACCAAAGTTTCGTACAACATTTCCTCCCAGCCAGAAACAGTATTTATAAAAACAATGATTGCATTCTTCCAGCCGCACCAGCCCGTCACGCCATGCATTTTTTGTTTAACAAAATCCATAAAAGTTGGGAAAATGTATACATGCGTGGTGTTCTGCGTCGGCAAAATCTTTGTACAATCCCCAATTGCCCTATCAATCACCTCTGAAATTTTTCCTACATCAAAAGTCGAACTGTTTAAATCTGGCATGCTTACGTCAAATCCAAATATTTGATTCTTCAAGATAGGTTCTAACTGCTCCAGCCTGGAATACCCCGCGAAACCCACTTCCTTGTCTTCCTCCACATGCTGGCTTAAAGACCGAATAAAACCACCCTGATCTGCGAAATCAGTTTTAAAATCCAAAAAGAAGTGTTTTTCCAGTCTTACATTCATAACTTTAGGGCTATTTACAAATACTATCAAAAAACATTAGCTTCCGCTAATGTTTTTTGTCTTAAGGTTTTTTAGGTGATATGTTAACCAACCACCTAATACCAAACTTGTCAGTCAACATGCCGAACCTGTCACCCCATGGCGCTTGTTCCAGCGGCTGTTCTATATTCCCGCCTTGCGCCAGCTTGTCCCAATAACCCTGCAACTCCTGCTCATTGTCTCCACTGAGCGAAAGAGACACGTTATTCCCCGGCTTGTACTCCCACCCACTAGGAATGTCTGAGGCCATCAAGGTAATGCCATTATCAGCAGCAAAATGCGCATGCATGACTTGGTCTTTTTCATCAGGAGAAACTGACATGCCACTTTCTCCGAAAGTACTAATATTCAATTTGCCGCCAAAGATCTTGTTATAAAATTCCATTGCTTCTCTGGCATTGCCCTCGAAATTCAAATATGGGTTGAGTTTACTCGTCATTATTTTTTTGTTAATTATTTAAAAAATCATTCCTTGGGATGTCTTTCCAAAAAATCTTTAATCATGGCTTCCTGTTCCTCGACAAATTCATGGCCACTGTGTTTTTCCAGAAACTTTCTAAGAAACCCGACTTCAGCGCGAAGCGCCATCAGGGTGCCCTGCTCTTCGCCAAACCGGTTGATTAATTCTTGGACGAATTCCGGATATGTCATGGATGCATTCTACTACAAGGCTGGCGAATTTCAATTATGCAAAATGGCAAAAACCTCATTACGCCCTTCTATTAAGCACAGCTTGAACCGAAGGGCTGATTTTCTTATCCTTGCGGTGAATGCAGCCCAGCCAGCAACAAGGCCTGCGCATGCCCTCCTTAAGTTCCCTAATCGTCCTTTTGACGTGGTCTTTCCTGGTCTCGTCTTTTTTGACAAAAGTCACCCAGCAAATCCATTCATTGCGCGCCAGTGGAGTAAGGTCCTCCCACAATGCCAAAGCCGCTTTGTCTGAAGTCAAAGCTTTTCGCAAGTCAGGTGGCATTTTATGCGCAGTCCCTCCGGAAATCTGTTTGGTGGTAAATTTAGCCATAACTCATTATAACAATACATCAGAAAAATGAAACCTATTCCCTGCCGCTTAAAATCTGTTCGTAAATCTTTTTATACCCCGCGGTCATCCTGGAGGCGCTGAATGTTTTTAGCGAATATTCCCGGCAATGAAACCGGTCAATGTCATCAATATGCTCCAAAGCATCCAGCATGCCTTCAAGGTCCTGGACAATAAACCCGGTTTTGCCATTTTCGATAATTTCCGGAATGGAGCCTTTATCAAACGCAATCACCGGACAGCCGCACGCCATGGCTTCTATCAAAGTCAGTCCAAATGGTTCACGCCAGGTCACTGGATGCAAAAAAGCCATGGCCTTGCTCATCAAGTCATTGCGCGTTTTTTCATCCACTTCACCCACCCATGTAATATGTTCGGACAAACGCGGTTCAATATACTCATGGAAATACGGCTTGTCCACTGGCTCCAGCTTTGCCGCAATTATCAGCGGAAGATTAAATTGCTGTGCAACATCAATGGCGTAGTGCACCCCCTTCTCCGCAGATATCCTTCCCACGAACAAAAGATATCCTTCATGTTCTTCGGAGAAAGGATAATGGTCCATGGACAAACCGTTATAAACCATTCCCGCATAATTCAGGCCAGGAGCCGGATAGCTTTGGGCATTGGAAATGGTTACTAAATGCGGATTGCGGAACATGCTGAAAATTTTCCTGACTTCAGGAGTAAACGGCCCATGCATGGTCATGACCACCGGAGTTTGCGATAAATTCGCCGCCACTACGCTCAGGTAACCATTATGGTCGTGGATGATGTCAAAGTCCTTTTGAAGCTGGTAAGCCAGACCAATATTCATATACGTGTATATGTTCGTTCCATAAATGTCCCGGAGTTTTGCTTCCCGCAAAGCTCGCGGATAAACAGACTCCAGCTTAGCTGAAGTAATTGAGTCCCCGCTGGCGAACAGCGTCACCTCGTCTCCCTGCTTAACCAACTCTTCCGTAAGAGTGTAAACCACACGCTCGGTTCCGCCGTACTTTTTAGGGGGCACTCTTTCTATAATTGGAGCGATTTGTGCTATTTTCATTCTTTGAAGGGCTGAATTAATGATCTGAGCACATAAAAAAACACCTCTAAATCTAGGTGTTTTTTGAAAAAAAGACAATTGGACGGACTGAAGCGTTACCTTACAGCAGGTCTGGTGGTTTCACCTGCTCTGCTGCTGGCAGCCAATAACACGTATAGTCCTGACAAGCCTACTAAAGTGTAAAGAGTTCGGGTGAAGCCAGACATATCTCCAAATATTGCGGCAACCAGATCGAAGTCAAAAAGCCCAACCAGTCCCCAATTAATGGCGCCAATGATAGTTAAAATAAGCGCCACCCAAGTCAACCCATTTAACCTGAACATATATACTCTATTTTTAATAATTAGAAACTTTATGATATAACGAGCTAATAAATAATATATTAGACGAAATACCAGTAGGATAAATAGCCAACTTTCCGTTGCTTGTGCTACAATAAGGTCAAATTAATTAAGTTATATATGCTTAAAACAGTTCATTCTGTGGCCTATTGGGTATTTGTCGCCTCTATAGTCATACTCACTCTGTTTGCCGTACTTTCCATCTGGGACGTATTTGGGAAGGAAGTATTTTGGAAATCAGTGGCAACCATTGGGGTAATCACCTTTTCATCAGGAATTACCATGACAGTCACTCGTAACTTCGAGAAAGAGAGAGAAAAGGATAAAAATATTCCCAACCCTCCTCTTCAATAAGTAAAAATAACTGCAACAGAAAAACACCCTTGATGGGTGTTTTTAGTTTTTCTCATACTACATCTTCTGCTTTAGACTCTTGCAGAACTTCAACCGCCGATTCTGTTTCTGTTTTCTCAGGTTCTTCAATTTCCTGTTCAGTATCTTCATTAATCGGTTCCGATTCCTTAAACTCTGACTCCCTAACCGCTTCTTCTAATTCTTCAACTTCTTCTGTTTCTGCTTTTTCTTCTGGTTCTTCTTCAGCTTCGCCAAAAAGCGTATAAGTCGACGACCCTCCATTGCTTAATCCCGGAGTAGGATTGCTGGTGATTACCCAATTGCCGCTGCCATCAGGAACCTGTGCGTATGTTTGGCCTCGTTTTGTTTGGCCGCAAGTCTCATCTGCATCGCAAACGCCTGGGTCAGGATATTCATACGAATCCACCAGAATATCAGAATTAAACAAACGTATTACATCTTCCTTGTTATTAATCTGAAAACCTTTTGAATTACAACCCGGAGAACCTTTGGCGTAAACTGCCAGGAAACCATTTGGCGGAATGACAGTACTGCCCGTATTGGTCAAACAACCCCTGATCTCGATATAATGACTTCCTTGATTATCCTTGCTGTCTCTGATCTTCCAGCCCTCAACGTCTACCGAATCCGTTTCAGATGGATTATAAAGTTCAACCCATTCTGAACCAGGCATATGGCTCTCATTCTCCGGCCATGGCATAAACTCATTGATGATAATATCCCCGGAAGACGGATTAGGATGTGAACCGCTGGATATGAAATTACCCAATTCTTCAACGTGGCTAAATCCGCTCTGCTTGTTAGGCAAATTAATCTGCCAACCAACAAATTCCAAATCAAACCTGCACTCCTCATTTAATGCTTCTTCCCCCGCGGAAAGCGGCAATGTCAGGCTGAAAACCCAGTTTTCTGGTTCGCTAAAAACAAAAGGTCCCACATCAAACTTATCCAAACGCCCCCTAAACACCATGTCGTCATCACGATACGCCCTCAATTCCAGTACGTCACAAAGATCTGACGAAGAAAAATTATTAGCCTCAACTTTATATTTGAAATCCAAGTTCCCCGTATTTACCATCCGAACATTTCTGGACGAACCATCCCCTGGCGTAATCCCTGAAGGTTCAAATCCGGTTTCAGAAATAATATCAAAGGACAAGCGTCCAGAATTTATTTCTGAACGCATGGAAGTGGCAGAATCAGAAAAGTACGCGAGTGTGGACCTGACAAATGGGAAACAAGCGGTTACCAGAACGACAAACATTAAATTAAGGACAGCAATTTTTCTGTAAGGAATTGCTCTTTGTATTTTTTTAATTCCGGAAGATTTTTGTTTCAGGCCGAATGCTGAATCAAAACTCTTTGGTACGTTTAGGGGTTTGTTAATCCTGTTATTCATTGTTTTCTGCCTTTCGCCTATTCCGGATCTTCTTTATTTCATCCCAAATAACGGATAATTCCTCAATTATCAAAAGCACGGCCGGCAAAATTATCAGGATTGTGAATCCGACTGGCTGTTTTGCAAAGTCAATAATGTATCCTACATGCGGCACGGTGAGAAAAACTTTGCCGATAATCTCATTTTGCACGACTTCATTTTGATCATCCGAATCATTTGCATCACCTTTAGTGGTGAAGGTCTCATTCGTATTTTTCCGAATTATCCTGTGAGTGGTCGGGACTGAATTGGCTTTGCCAAAAGTTATTATATCTCCAGCGGTGTATGAAGCCTGTTGTTTGACAAATACTAAACTCCCCGTCATGACGGCTGGTTCCATGGAACCGGACTCAACCACATACGCCTTAAAGTTTCCAAAGACAGGGAATGCGGTCAGCAATAACAAGAACCCGATTGCTGAAAGCAGCAAGGTTAGAAATATTGTTGCGGTTTTTGTTGCCAGTTTTTTCAAAGGGGTTGAAGTTAGTTAACCTTATTAGCCGCCTGAAAAAAATTTCCGGCGGCTTAAAGATGAGCTAAGGAACGATCTGATAGTCTAAATTACCACGTAGCCAGTTATTGTGCCCATGGTTTGGTCCAACATAACCCGGAGTTGACGTTAGGAAACTATCAAGCGCTGCGTCATTGGTTTGGGTAGCGTCAACAGTTAAACTCAAGCTTAAACTCTGATTTTGATATAAGTTACCAGCTTCTTCTGCCATACCTAATCTGAAACTGAATTTGTATGCATATCCTGGATTCAAAGCGCCTGATAGATTATTCCCCACACCAATATTCCAAATGTTCATTCTGGTATTCCAAGTATCCAAGCTGATTTTTCCAAAATCATATGATGTAGCGCTAACAGGCCACCTTCCGCTTCCAATACCATCAGTAATAAACTGATCAACTACTGGTCCATCCGGAGCTGGGTCAGGATATCCAAAATCCGGTTGTGCCCAGCTACCGCCATCAGGTGTTAAAAAAGCCATCTTAGCATCTTTGATGTAAATGGCTTTTTCCATACCTTCATCCCCCATAACATTAAAATGTCCAAACCAAGCCAGAGGCATTGCACCGTCATTCTTGACTATCACATCGACCCAATCTGTTGAGTCACCAGGAGCCAAAACCAAATTATCAGCTAAGGTCCATTCAAAAGACTCTGCTGAATCATTTTCATTCACATCCAAACTTAAAGTACCTGATGACAAAGTGCTTGTAGCACTTGTTGTAGTGTCAGTGAAAAACGCACCAGTGGCAGCAGTAACCGCAACCGCAATGATCACAATCATGCTGACACTCATTAATATTCTTTTCATTTTTAACCTTTCTTTTTGCGCAAATGCGCGATTAGTTATTTGTTCCTGTTATAACCCCAAATGTCGAAAATACATTATGGGAGCATCACGCCCCCAACTGGAGCAAGGAAATTTTCCCGGCCCCATACCGGGGGCCTAACAGAAGATTTATGGCTATCCGCTTAGAGCGTTCGACCAATAGCCTCTCGCATATAGCTTTATGCTTAGCAATAAGCGTAAGCCTAAGCAATAACGCCGTCAATGCCTTTTTGTGAATAACAAGTGCATAACATGTGCACAAAAATAAAACCATAAGTTCGCTAAAACTCATGGTTTGTACGTAATCCTGCCCTGTTTTAACAAAGACCTTTAGGTTAAATAGTCTTAAGCCAATTTCCGTTCATGATGGAAAAATCAACAGTGTTAACTAAACCATCCTTGTTCAGATCAGCAACCGGGTCTGAAGTCAGCCATTTGGAATTCATAATAGACCAATCAATGCTATTAACAATCCGGTCACTATTTAGATCACCCAACAAACCCGGAGGTGGAGGGGGCGGACCACTGGAATTTGCAAACTCATATGCTCCCACGTCATAGGCACTGCCCTGCGGCCTTGCCACGCCATCCTTGTCTGTCTGCACTGAACTGACAAATACCCCGGCATCTAAAGCCAGCGAACCACTGGCCAAATGATAATTGTAGGCAGGCATATTCACGAAATCAGATCCGGAAGCAAGCCTGCTTGATGAAGAATTTTTTGCGATAGCAGGCATAGAGGTTCCATACACCAACAAATTGCTGATGAACACAGGGTTGGTCTGGGCTGTCCCTGCCTGGTGGAACGGAACGGTAATGCCGGAACCAAAAGTGTTGTTAAACAGGCGCAAATTGTTGATGTTGTCTTCGTACCTCACTGCAGTTGAGGCATTGTAAATCAGGTTGTTGTAAGCAATCACTTCTGCTCCCCCATTTGATCCGGGTCCCCGCAAACGCAAGGCAATCTCAGAATCATAGATTTCATTGCCTTCCACAATGGCAGAAATATTTTCTTTCAAATTCAGCGCGGCCATGTTGCTTATCAACCCGTTACGGTATCCGTTAAAAACATTGTTCCTAATGTGCAAAGTTCCTCGAGGCGCAGTCCCGCTGATTTTGGTATCAATGGCATTCTCACCCGGCACCATCCCGGCTGAATAGCCGTTCTGGGCGGACGGAAGCGGCCCCAGCCAAAAATGGGAATTCTCCACTACAACATTTCTCCAGCCATTGGCGTTTCGGCCCGGGTCAATTTGCAGGGCATCGCCGGAGAAACTGTGAATTTCAGTGTTCCTGATAATTAAGCCGTCAGTAAAACTGCCTCCAGCCGCTATTCCATGAGCATCCGCTCTGCCAACTGCAGGATCCCAATAAAGGCAATGGTGAATCAAACTGTTTTCGATCAAAACATTGTCCGGCCCGCTCATGTCCATGCAGTCCCGGCCTGCCCGCCTCAACTCACTGTTTAAAAACTTGAAAAAGTTGCCACCGGAGGTAACCCTTGCCGCGTCAGCCGCGGAGTACTGCGCGTCAAACGTCAAACCATCCACCACTAAGTGCTCGTGGCTGATGGACAGCACCTGTCCGGATTTGGTAATGAGGACAGAACCGCGGCCCTGTTCAGAACGGACTGTAATCGGGGCCTGGGCAGTGCCGGAGCGGACACTTGTTAAAGTTTCGTTGTACGTCCCGGGAAGAATAATTAGAGTGTCTCCCGGCTGGAGCGCACCAACACCTTTTGCCAGGGTCTTATATGGGGAGTTCTTTGTTCCGGAGTTCGCGTCATTCCCGGATGAAGAAACGTAGAAAGTTGTTGCTGCACGGGACACGTTAAAGTTAATGTTAGAACGCTGGGCAACAAGGAAAGCCAGGACAAGGCAAAACGCCAAGCCAAAAGTCCATAATATAACCCAGAGCACATCTACTTTGTGTTTCTTGCTTTGTGACATAAGCGGTTCAGGCGGATTATTGCCTCACCAATATTATGACAAAAGCATAACAAAAAACATCACCCATGACTATTTCAAGAAGCCGAGTGATGTTTTTGATAACAATCGTTTATATATCAAGCTTGCGGTTCAGAAAGGACTTTAATTCGGGCCAGCGCCTGAGGGAGTTTATCGTTGAAGTATTCAACCAGCTCATCAGGCACATCCTGCGTTATAGAAAGAGTAACTTTGCCATTGTTTTCTTCCAGGTCATACCTTTCCGTGCCGCCAGTCCATTGGTCGTCTCTTTTTTCTATCCCCCCGTCATCTTTAACCACAATATCCGCGATTCGGGTAAATAAAATGTGCTGGTTTGGAACCAGTTTTTCCACCCTACTGGTCACGCCATAGCGGACTCCGCCATCGCTGTTCCCTATGAAATTAATTTCGTTACCTTCTTCCAGCTTGCCTTCCATGTAGGTGCCTTCGTCTATAAAGCCTGACCAGTCACGAAAAGTCTGGTCAGACCAAAGCACTTCCCAAACTTTCTCTTTGGGTGCGTTGATTTCTATTGAATGTTTCATCTCATTCATTTTGCTCATTGCAAATGTTTAGTATCCGGAAAATTCTTCAGTTTTGATGTAGTCGTCGTCTACTTTCAGCTCAGCCAGTATCCCCCGCATTGCTTTTACCATGCCGGCAGGTCCTGACAAATACCAGACAGCATTTGTATCAGCAACATATTTCTTTATCATTTCAGCCGTAATGTAACCCTGCTCCTTATCCCACGGCTGTTGGGATTTCTGCATTTCAGTCATTGTCGGAATGAACTTGAAATTGGAATTCTTTTGCTCCAAATCAGTAAGCTCCGGCAAAAACGCTGCATCTTCCGGCCTTCTGTTCGAGTAGAACAGGAATAATTTATGCGGCAGATTTCTTTCCGTTGCATCTGTCAAAATCGACATGACCGGCGTTATTCCGATCCCGCCAATCAAAAAAATCGCTGGCTTGCTGACGTCATTGTGGAGGGTAAACGAACCCATGGCTTCCGTAATTTCCACTTCCGAACCGACCGGCAAATTTTTAATCACTCTTTTAAATGCCGTGTCTCGCATTCTGGTTGCCACAGTTATCACATCTGCTTGCGGCGAATTGATAATGGAAAAAGTTCGGCTGCTGCCTTCATCATCCGTTTCAGATGGGTTGATTAAAGTCACGTCAATGTTCTGGCCTGCTTTGAATGAATACCCCACAGGCTTTTGAAACATGAAGGACATAGTTCCTTCGGCTACCTCTTTTTTATCGATAAGTGTTGTTGTCATCAGTTATTCTATTGCGTTAAGGATTGATTCTACTATTTTATTCTTGTGGTTTAGGCTGTAAAAAACGGTCTGGCCTTCTTTAACTTTGGTCAGCAGGTCGCCGTTGAGCAGCACTTTAAGGTGCTGGGAAGCAAGGGGCAGAGAGACTTCAACGATTCTGGCCGCATCACTGACGGAAAGCTTCTTGTATTTGGCGACAGCGCGAAACATTTTGCATCTGTTTGGTTCGCTTAATACTTTGAAGATTTCGGCCAGGTCTTCGTCCCTTGCCCCAAGATATTTCTTTACTTTTGCGATTTCTTGATTGGATAGCATAATTATTACACTTGGATTGAGTTAAATGCCGATATACCTAAGTGTATACTGAATTATGCACTAACTCAATGCTTAGAATTTTTCAGGGAATTGTTTAATTATCCCGGCAGAAAGGACGTCTGACATGCCCATGATGTGTTCGAAAACCGCATCAAACGCCTGGACATCCTTCACGTAATCCTTATTCAATCTGGCCACGGCTTCGTCTGTGGTCGTTTTCAGGTGCATGTCCATTGCTTCTGCCAGAGCCTGCTCAGGCCAGTGGTTGTTGGCCTGGCTTAAAAAGGAGGCGATGTCTTTGGCATTCTGGCTCCAGTCGTCATTGGCGGTTTGGAACTTGGACTGGTCATTGGATTTGGCTGCTGCGATCAGATCCACGGCAATGGTGATGTGTTCTTTCAAAAGCTCAGTAAGCCTGTCCCCTGCCTGCTGGCCATAATATGGGACAATAGCCGCCCCAATATCTTCCTGGTTCTTCATCAACCGTTTTGCCGCATTATCAACGTCAGCAGTGCCGTCGATCGCGCCGACTACGTATTCTCTTGTCCAGATAACGTGATCAGCCCAAAGCTTGCGCATGTTTTGGTGGAGGGCAAGCTTTTTGTCGGCTGTGGACGCGCTCATCATGTTATGAGTTTGTTCAGCGGCGGGATCATCGCCTGGCTTAATGGTATAACCTATCAAACCGCCCAGTACCAGGGAAATAACGAGCATGGAAACAAAAAACACCTTGTTGTTTTGCATTTTTGTATATTTAATAGTTAAACAATCGTTTAACTATACATTATAAACATCCTGCATTATTGTCAAGGGTTAAAAAACACCTGCTATTAACAGGTGTAATTTGGCTCGGACTAACGGGCGACTTTCCTAATTTTATTTTGCTTCGTTTTTGAGATGCACCATTCTTTGAGGAATTGGGATCCTGATTCCTTCCTTATCAAAAGCGATTTTGATTCTTCTCCGCAGTTCGCCCATAACATCCCACTGCCTGATCGGCTTGGTATCTCCCAGAATTTTGATAACCACTGCTGATTCAGCGAAATCATCCACACGGTAAAATTGCGGTGGTTTGATGATATCTGCTTTCCATTTCGGGTCCTCTGCCAGTTCATGGCCTATCTCGTTTACGAGTTTGATTACTTTTTCGAGATCCGCCGCATAGTCAACCCTGAGGTTGATATCCACTCTGGACCAAGTTTTGGTCAGGTTTGAAACTTTTTTTACCTCACCATGAGGGACATGATGCACTGTGCCGTTTAAGTCCCGCAAGGTAGTCATGCGCAAGCTGATGTCTTCCACGAGGCCGCAAGTGTCTCCAAAGCAAACCACGTCCCCTACTCGATACTGGTTTTCCATGATTATGAACAGCCCGCTCACCAAGTCTTTTATCAGGTACTGGCCCCCAAATCCAACTGCCAAGCCGGCCACCCCAGCCGCGGCCAGGAGAGGACCGATGTTTAAACCCATTTCAGAGAGCAGCATCATTCCAGCCGTAATCCAAACCAATATGCTTACAGTCCCCGCAATAATACGGATAAGAGTATTCTCTCTTTTTATCTCCGCCTCTTTGTCCATAGTTTCCCCGGAAACTACGCTTTTGCGAATTACCCTTTCTATCAGACGGTGGCCGAATTTATGGGCTATATATGCTCCGATAAGTATGGAGAAAACAGCAACTCCGCGTTCAAATATTTGTTCCATGTGCTAAAAAGGTTAATGGCATGTCTGTTTATTATAGTAGTTTTTCTTCTTTGCTTAAACACTTTGACTGTGGAAAAATATTTTTCCAATGTTTTTGCTTAGAAAGTTTTTCTTTTAGTACGATTCCGGTCTCAGCAGAAAAATTGGTAATGGTAAATCTAAACTTTGGATAAAACAAAAAGCACCTCTTTTGAAGAGATGCGCTTTGTTTGGCTCAACATCGTGAACAACGTTGGAAACATACTTCAGAGGCAGAATCAGTATGTTTATATACCTGATTTACAATCTGCCCGATAAATTACTTGGTAACTGTGAATACAGAACTTACTGTAAAACTCCCATCAAGATTTACTAATTGAATTTTATATTGGCCTGGTTTTACTTGAGTATCTGCTCCACCCTCAAAACTACCATTTGAATCTACAAGTTGAGCCGTCCAATATAACTGTTTAGCAGTGCTGCCAGCATATACTTGCTTCGTGCTTATATATCCCGTAAAACCGCTATTATCTGCAGGGATAAGCATCAAGTTTATTTCGCCTAACGTTGGACCGTCCCATTTAAGTAAATTGTTACCACCTTGCTTCATTGTCGTAGGGACAACAAAATTCGTAGCTTTAATGCCTGAAACATTATCGAATTTTATACTGCTTACCATTTTTAATATAGCATCTCTATCTGTTGTATTATTCCATACCACTTCTATACGCCCACAAGAAATACTAAAACTTGAATCGCATTTAGTCCATGCAGATACTGTATCCGTAATGTAATATCTTTTCATTCCTAAGCTTCCAGAAGTCCAAGTCCTTACAGTTGCGTTTTTACCACCGACTTTTTCAGTTGATGTCGTAGGAGTTACATTTGGATTGTTTTTGAAATCAAACCCGCCTTTAGGGACTATAGCCATATAGTTTCCGTAATCAGAGGAATCTCTACTCCATAAGTATCTGCCAGTTTGGCTTTCTAAAGCCCAATTTTTTGGTATTGATACCTGATAATGGTCATCAGTATTTATGAAAGGTATAGCATCCGAAGTGCCGCTTGTGGAATTAGAACTTTGAGGATTCCTGAAATCCAAAGGCTTTTTATACATATCACTTATATCACTGGAGGTAAGAGTTGCTTGATATTCTGCATCTAGTCCTTTAATTTCCCAAATACCTAAATCTAAGCTTGATGCAATCAAATAAACTAAGGTATCTCCGTCCAGATCTGCAGCAACTGCCTTCATATCTGGAATATAACTATCTACTTTTTCAAGATTACTGGCGTGATATTTACTTGGTAAGCTCTGAAGAGCTTTAAATATGCGGTCTTGTCCAGCCACAGTAGAATCGTCTGTTTTTCTATTCCAAGCAGGGTCATCAATCATAGTTAATTCAACCCTGGCCTTACCAGCCTTTTCAATATATAAAAACAATTTATCCAGATGACCTTCTAACCGCCCTTTGCACCAAATATCGTTAGGGTCATTTATGAAATCCAATAATTCTGTTGACAGTAATCCATCCTCATCTTTCAGAACAGCATAAGTGTATCCTTCCCCGCCTAATTGTGCCAGTCCAGTATTTTTGGTATCTAATACCTCTACAATCTCGAATTTCATATCTGAACGGACATAATTCACGTTATAGTATTTATCTTTATAACGATGTGCCCCAACTGAATCAATATCACTTATACAAGACAAGTATCGATTAATTTCTTGAGCTCTTGGTGCATTCGAAGCGACTAAGTTATCTTGTTCATAAGCCATCGGTATACCAAGTGTTATAATTTTGCCGACATTAGGGTCATTCTTTTGAACTTGGTCTTTTGTTCCGCTATTAACAACAAAATAAATCGGCCATCCAACCAGTAACACTAAACCTATCCCGATAACAATTGAGGTATATTTCCAAATTTTCTTTTTTCGAATTTGTTCTGGAGTAAGCTCAGGTGCTGCTGGGACTGGAATTGATTGGCTAGGATTATTCGGGTCAACCATCATCGTAGGTGCAACAATCATTTGTTGTTTCAACAAGCCCCTAAAGTAAGCGTAGACTAAGGCAACTGGCCCCAAGAAAGGTAAGATAAAAAAGAATGGAAGGAAAAGTATAAATAAATTGAACGCTGCAATTTGAGAAGAGAAAGAACCCGAAGTAAATGAAAGTGAAGTAAGTATTCTAAACAGCTCGACAACTACGACAAACAAACCCGTCCAAACTACTAATAAAGAACGGCTCCATTTTTTCCAGAAATAAAACAGTATCAAAAGCGAAATAACAAAATCTGTGAACGACAAAATTTTAGTTACCAAAGCTTGTCCTAGAAAAACTCTACTTAATATGCCATTAGCAATGTAATAAACCAAATAAGCATTCCCGATAGTAACCAAAATTAAAACGATTATCTTTTCAATACTTTCTAGTAATCTAGGCTTCGGTTGATTTATTTCGATTGGTTCTGGATTTTTTCTATATTTTATATAGTAAGCAATACATCCAATTATATAACCATATATAAGCTGCCCCAATAAAGGAGTTAAAAACAATGTTAACAATCCACCCTTCTTAAACAAAAGAGCGGCTCCTACGCCGCTCCAAAAGAAACCCCCAACAAAAGCTTGGACAATTATACTTGAAACTATATTACCTTTAGGTAGAACCGCTGCTAAAGAAAACCCAACTATCATTAAGATAATTGCAGTTGCAAAAGCCCAAGCTATCCTGTGTTTGGTTGGCTTAAAGGCTTGTTTTATTGTCATTTTGTTTCATTGTAATTTAATGATGCCTTTTGCTCATTCTAGCGGAAAACTGAGCAGAACGCTAGTTGGAACTAACCGAGAAAACTTTTGAGTTAGCTACTTACGCCACAAAGTATTTATTACTACCAAAGGTAAAGAAGGGTTAGAACTCAAGAAAGAAATTCTATTGGCTTTAGGTCCAACCCCAATAGTAATAAACAAAGAACCAACCATTGAACCGAATGAATGGTTTGTTCCTATCATACTCCATATCTGACCCCACTATCACTGTTCCCTATGAAGTTGACCTCGTTACCCTCTTTCAATTCACCATCCATATATGTTCCTGGATCAATAATACTAGACCAGTCCCGGAAAGTCGTATCACTCCAAAGCACTTCCCACACTTTTTCTCTAGAAGCGTTTATTTCAATAGAATGTTGCATTTTATTCATACACTAATGATACACTTTAGAATAGATTGTCCGCTACGGATCTCAACCATGCTTTCGAGTACTCAACATCCTGCCTGGTCAACCCATGTCCTGCAGCTATTTTTTTAACTTCAGCGTCAGCTCCTTTAGCAGTCAATGCTTTGGTTAACTTATCCGTGTCTTCAGACCCTACCATTTCATCCATTAGTCCTGACAATATTAAAACTTTTGTTTGAGTCAACGGTGGCATTTTTTTGGACAAAGCCTCAGACATGGGCCTGAAAAGAATACCCATTTTCAAAACCTCTGGTTTGTCAGTCATCAAATGAAGAGCAATATTGGCTCCATTGGAATAACCTACGGCAACAAGGCCGTTTAGGCTAAACCCGTAAGTTTTTGAACTTTCGACGATAAAATTTGCAAGCTCGTTTGAACGTTTCTCTAAATCCTTAAAATCAAATACACCTGGTGACAGCCTTTTGAAAAACCTTGGCATGCCATCTTCTATAACTTGCCCTCGCGGACTGAGGATGTTAGCACTAAAATCTAAGTCCTCACCCAATGGGACCAAGTCATGTTCGTTTCCACCCGTGCCGTGCAGCAACAATAAAGTCAGTGGACTTTTTTTATCTATATAGATATGTTCGAAACCTTGAATCGCTTTATTCATTTTTAGGCAATATCAATTTAGGCAAAACTTTTTCTATTTCACTACGATGCGGTTCATACAGTGGTGTTAGGCTTAAGGATGTGCCTAGTTTTTCTTCCGGCTCGTCTATGGTGAACCCTGGACCATCTGTAGCTATTTCGAACAACACTCCACCCGGTTCATGAAAATAAATTGATTGAAAATATGTTCTGTCTATGATCGGTGAAACGTTTGCTCCAATGCCGGATAATTTTTTGTGCCATTGCTCTTGCACCGTACCATCCTTAACCCGAAAAGCCACATGGTGGATAATTCCTGTGCCCATGCTGCCGGGAAAAAAATCAGGAGCCTCTCTAACATCTATGAAAGTACCCAAACCACTTTCCGGCAAAGAATACCTGTAGGTATTTTCGGTTTGCCCTAGCAGTTGATACCCCATCATTTCACGAAGAAACTTGTCCGTATCCTCAAAGCCATCTTCTAATAAAGTAACCGAATAAAAACCTCGGATAGCGTGCTCTGTTGGGACGCCGTAACCGGCAAAAACTTTTTTATTCACGGTTTTATTGTCAGCCACAAGTTCAAGCAATATATCATCCGGGTCCCTAAAACTTATATAGTTATCAATAAACCTGGTACCCTTATTTTTTTCAAATGGGATACCCTTAGCAGTAAGTCGCCCGATCCAAAATTCCATTGAGCTCTCGGGAATTGAGAAGGAAATAGTAAATGCCTGGTTAACACCCTTTTGACCTTTCCTGCCACCTTCCCAAGCAAAAAAAGTTAAAGCCGTGCCAGGAGAGCCCACTGAATCACCAAAATACAAATGATAAGTGCCAGGATCATCCTGGTTTACAGACAATTTTACAAACTTCAAGCCTAAAACCTGTGTGTAGAAGTCTATATTACGTTGCGCGTTATTTGTTATGGCTGTTATATGATGCAAACCTAAAATTGTGTCTTTCATATACTCATGAGTATACCCCTGGTTTTAATAAAAATGAAGCAATATTTTTCTCTAAAATAAAAAAACGTCCGACCACAAGGGTCAGACATTTTTCTTTGGCTCAACATCGGTGGACAATGTTAGAGCTAATATCCAAAACAAGAACAGTATATTTATGTACCTGACTTAAGTAATGTTAACCAAAGTATCCCGCACTAAACAGAGATAAAAATGCAAATATTGCTAATAAAACAACTATTGTCCAAAGCACATATCTTAGCAAGTTATTCTTACCAGTGTTTTGAATACCTGAAGAGAAAAATCCAATTATAGTAAGGGTTGGAATAAGCACAAAGGCTCCGAAAAATGCATAAGGCGAAAGTAATGAATGAACAATAAATTGAATTCGAGAACAAGTGCTAAGTACTAGAAGTCCATAAGTAGTTATTGGTGCATTTCCCTGAATAAGACGTAATTCCAATTACAACACATACAACTAACAATAGGACAAGATATGTCATAAAACCTTTTACAAAACCATCAAATAACCTGTTTTCTGAAGATGGTTTCTGGGAAACTGGATTGTCTATGTTTGTTTCCATATATTTTTTCTTTAGCGTAAGCATATCACAGGCATAATTCTAGCGTCCACACACTTGAACAAAAAACACCAATAAACATTGGTGTCCTTTGTTGGCTCCGAATCGTGGACGATATTAGAACGTACTATATGCAAATAGGTAGTGCGTCTTATTCTGGAATGCTTTGATCTTGTGAAGGAATATCCTCCCATTCTCCTTTATCATTTTTTCTCCTATTCATAACTTCGGGAGGAAAACGGGTCCACTTACCTTTCTTACCTCTAACCATTCGTTTTATTACAATGTGTCTAGCTTGATCAGAATCAAGAATGTTATTAGGTTCTGGCGCACTTTTTGCCTGTCGTTCAAACTCCCGAATTTTATTCATAAGTTCTTCGGATGCTTTTGTCTTTGGAGGAGGTCCATCATTCAATTTTCTTTGTCTCCAATCTTTTGCCATGTATTTGTCCCATAAACCACAAATCATGAATGAACCATCTTGCGGCGGAAACATAGCAAAACTTGAAACGCCTTTTGCTTTGGTCTCATCAGATAACGCATTGTAATGTTGATCTAATGCTTTAAGGTCAGCTTTAAGATCAGGGCCAGCAATGAAGGTTTGATCATCACGGACAAAATACGGGGCAACCTGCTGATGTAATTTATCACTCGAAGTAAATACCTTGCAGAATGGCAAGTAATAAAGATAGGCCATGTCAATTTTATGGCTCTGTCGACCTCTTCCAATCAAATCAGAGGCAATGGCAAGATAAAAAAACATATCAACCGACAAAACATAAGCAAAGTAAGGCGCAAACTTTCTAATGGGTGGCGTTCCTAAATTTTTCCAGCGTTCTAATACAAGTTTTTGAGAATGAAAAGGAATACCAATTAGCCACATTCCAAATACCAGCATGTGTTCTTTATTTGGTCCATCAATAAGTCCATCAGTTAAAGACTTAATCTCGCTTAAATTTTTAGGTTTGCCGGAGTTAAAAAATTGCTGAAATAAAAGATATTTATCTTCAAGATTGATATTGGATAAAGCCGCTCGCCATCCTTTTGCGTGCAAGCGCTCAATTTCCATAAAATCTCCATCTTGCCATCTTTCAAAGGCTTCTTCCTCGGGCGACTGCTCAAACATAATTCCATAGCCTTCCTCTGTTTCTACATGCTTGCCACCACCGATTATTGGTCGACCACTCATTTCAACATTCCCTTGGCCGGTCAATTCTCCGGCCAAAAGTGTCTGATGATGGACACCCGGCCGCGCACTCATATCAGGAGTTTTGTAAGCAAGGCTTCCTACAACTTCTTCTGGTTTTCGTCCAGACTTAATTTCTTTTTCCAGATCAGCAAGGGTCTCAATGAAAAATAATGGAGTAATGTTGCTATTGAAAAAATTATCAAGCCACATTGCTTCGTCAGGATTCAAACTTTGAAGAAATGATTTATCAAAAATTAGACTTGGACCCATATCACGGGATCTCCTTTTGCAGATATCTGCTTAAAATACGTTTTCCATGTTCTTCCGGAATATGTATAACTCGCAATTCCCCGGATTCACTAATTGCTGCCTCTATGACCCACGGACGCATGGAAGAAGTTAACGGAGATATTACAAAGATGTAAAGCATTCCGCTAATTAGGAAATTATATCCAATAACGCCGGATTCCATTCTGATTTTTTTAGGTTCTGAAATTAGCTCCTTGGGCAATGAAGCGTGTTTAGTATAACTGTTGATTATACAAGGAAAAAGATCACTTGGTCCGGGATCCTCTTCCACCAACATTTTACGAACTACTTCTTCGTATTTTCCAAGTGATACTAAACCAAAGAATGGTCGTTTTGAAATACTTGCCCTCCATAGTATGGACAATAGAAACAGTTTGAACTTTTTGTAATCAATTCCAGTCGCAAATGTAAACTCTACTCCATGTTGATTCTTTTGATTCTCAAATCTGATATTGACGCCTTTTGGGAGTTTCCCACCGTAGAGAATAAGTCTTCCATAGGTTTCGAACTTACTTAATTTCGCCTCACAATCCCTGCAGAGAATCCCAGCTTCGAATTCGCCTGTATGAAGTTTCCTCTCCTTATCCCAATCATCCGATTTGAATCTAATTAAGCTATGGTTTTCATCGAAAATATCAGAATACATAAAATCAGGAATGATATGGGACTTGTTAACTAATTGTTTATCGCAAAGACAAAGTTTACAAATCATAATAATCGCTCCTGTTCTTCTGACATCGGGACTTGCAGATCGTCTTTGTAGAATTCCTTAAATTTTTTATCCAAGAAGTTCGGAGAGGGTTTTAGGTTATTCTCCTTAAACGCTTTTGATATTTCAGCAGATACTCCGGAAGCCGGATTTTGATTTGCCCTTTTTGCTACTTCGTCAATCTCGATATAGTCTTTGACGTAGTAGTAGTTTTCTAATTCTTCCACGGAAAATAAAGTATATTCAAAGTCTTTAATCCCTGGACATTTGCTATCCATGCCTTCTAAGGCTTTTTTGATATCTTCTTGGTAGATAGTGGTTGAAACAAGCGGGATATCATAGAAAATACCTACGCAAGTTAGCTTCTTTTTTTCAAAGCCTTTTAGTTCCGGATATTTGCCAACATCCGAACACCTATCATACATTTGTTTGATAGTTTTTGTTATTTTTTCAAAAACTTCTTTCCTAATTAAATCAGGATCTCCTGTTTGCAATGTGCCTAATGGGAACTGATAACCTTTCGCTTCAAAGAGTAAAATATTTTCATCTTTATGAACTATCCAGTCAAAAAAAGTCTTCTTATCTTTTTTTGTGCCATAAGGGATACCACGCATAACAGCACTTTCTCCATACATGTCCTTCAATACCATCCCAACATACTCTTCAAACAATAAACCGAAGTAATCACGGAATGTTTTTCCAATTGCATTTTCGAAGATCCAATACAAGCCCCTAAATGCGCCTTTAACATAAGCGCTAATGCTCGGTGCGATATAATCATTTACGCCCAGTTTTACAATTGGTTTTTCCCATAATGGGTTATATCGATTCTTGGTGTATTCAGGTTGTAATTTTGCATTATATTTCTGATCGAGATTGCGTAGTTCTTCTGGACTCCCAGCAAGCAGCGCTAAGATCGCATTTACTTTTTCGTCAGTAAGAACTTCGGCTAAACCTCCTTGGATAGTTGATCCGGTAAACTTACCCATATTGAATCTTGGCGAATTCATAATCGCCGCAAAAATAGCGAACGATAATTTAACGTATTCTTGTATGCTCATACCAAATTTTTCAAAAAGGATTTTGTCCAAATTGATTTGACTGTTTATGTTAATTTGGGCTGACTGAAAAATAAGCAACTGTCGCGTAAAAGCATCTTTGATATCTTGCTGACTACTAAACTGCTGGTATGTCATAGGGACCAGTAAAGCTGCTATCCCTTTTTTGTTTATTGGTTGGACAAGGGTGCTGAAATAGATATTAAATAATGCTAAGACATCATCCTTATTTTTTATGCTTAAACTTTTATGGTTATTGGAGCCAGAAATGAGTAATATATTGCTAATGTATTCAATTGCGAAATCAGTAAGAAATAAGCCGGTAAGTTTGTGGATTGCAAAGCCAACCTTTTCTTTTTTAATGGCAGAATTTTCATGAAAATTATTATCAAAAAGTTTGTTTGAAATATCCCCTAAAATTGATAGCGCCTCGTCCAGCTTGTACCCTTTCAAGGCATTACAAAACTCCTCCTGAGATACTGTCAGTTCGGGCTTGTTGCATAACGCTGATAGTCTTGGTTCAGCTTCCAGAATGTATTTACCTTGTTGATCCCTGAACATAAAATTAACGTTTATTCCTTATATTTTAGCATTTTGCAGCACTTAATTAAATCAGCTATAACTGTTATAATTTACTCACAATTCATAGTAGCCTAAACCGAACAGAAATGGTCGGCATGGCGAAAAAAGTCCCATGGAAGATACTGAACCCTACGTTCAGCGCTCTTCCATGGGCCATGCCGGGAAACTGGCATGGGGACCGCAAGGTCCCGGCTGGCGTGGGGCTTTGTGTTTTACGCCGGCAGAAAGGATAAAAACCCATGGATATCATTTGGGGAATCATAGTTCCGGTGTTGATAGGACTTATCGCTTACGGCCTCACCAAAGGCCTAAAATGGCTCGCTGGGCGATCAAAGATCTTCAAAAAGGTAATTGATCTGGCTGAAAGACCGATTGGGAAAAAATAGGTGCACATCCGTTCATCTTGACGGCAAAAAGATAAACATTTACGATTAATCTAACAATTGAAAAAGTCTTGTTTAGTTATTAGGAATTGATTGCTGTCAGCAATCGGGACAAAAGCCCTTACCCAATGACTACGTTCAAAAATGACTCAACTGGTATAACAGTTGGCTAAACAAGTATCTTGAATAAAGATCGGCACAAAAGCCCATAAATTTGAGAATTACAATTTGTAATTCTGAGGTTTATGGGTTTTTTGGTTTTTTAACCTAAAATTTATGCCCGGAGAAACATCAAAACTTAATGGAATGAAAGGTGGCCGGCCAAGCGGTAGCAAGGCAGCTCACACTCTTGAAGCGCAGACTCTTAGGCAATATCTAATAAGCCGAACGATTGAAGAGCATAAGCCCTTAGTTGAGGCTTTGATCCGGAAAGCAAAACGCGGAGATTTGGGTTCAATTAAAGAGGTTTTCGAAAGGGTGCTGGGCAAGGAGAAAGATCCAACCACACCGAAGATTATTGTCCAAACGCTTCAAAGAAGCATAGAGGAAGACAGAGAAAAATACGCTTAATTATATTCCCGAGGCACAAAAGTCCGTTATGGACTGGGTAGAACCAACGCCTCGGGACTACTCAGCCCTTAATGGATTTTTATGTTATTGACCGAAGAAGCATTAAAAGAATTTGAAGAAATTTGGCATAAAGAAAACCCTGATCGCCTAATTTCTCCGGAAGAACTCTCAGTACTTGCTGAACGAGTTTTGAATGCTTTTAAGGTTATTCTGTCGAAATAATGACTATACAGGTTTGATGCGATATTCGCGCTAAACCTGTGGAGTTATTCCATAGTCGCAAGGGGCATACATGTAGTGCTGCAAAGACGACTTAAAAGATCTTGGCAAAGATTTACATGCTTCCGTATCCGCCACCTCGATATACTGTCTTCACATCAGAACCTCAATGGAAACCTCATGCGCGAGCGCATAGGAAACATTAGGGGAAGAACAGGTAGAGAGGGAGAGGAAGGGAAGGGGTTGGGGTTAAGAGTTAATCCGGGGAGCGCTATGTCGACAAATTTACAAAAGAGAGAAACGAAGCAAATTAGAATAGAAATCGGACTTCATCGTTCACTTAAAATAGCATCGGCTCAAAACGGCAAAACAATGTCCAAGCTGCTTGATGAAATCTGTGAACAGTATTTTAAGCATGAAAACCTTAAACATGATAAAATTAAATAAATAAAGACCCATGGAAAATAACGCCAAACCAATTGGTTATTTCCTTTACGTTCGGAAGTCGAGCGAAGAGGAAGACCGACAAGTCCTATCAATAGATGCCCAAGTGGACGAACTGAAAGAACTGGCCGCCAAATTAGGCATTAAAATAATCGATACAATACCGGAATCGCGGTCTGCCAAAGAACCCGGCAGGCCACATTTTAATTCCATGCTGGAACGGATAACGAAGGGTGAAGCCCGAGGTATTTTGTGTTGGAAACTTGACCGGCTTTCACGAAATCCTATCGATGGCGGCCAAATTCAATGGATGTTGCAAAAGGGCTTAATACAACATATTCAAACTTTTGAACGAGGATATTATCCTTCCGATAATGTCATTATGATGAGCGTGGAACTTGGGCAGGCCAACCAGTTTATCAGAGATCTTTCAGTCAATGTAAAGCGCGGTTTTAGGAAGAAATTGGCCGAAGGATGGATAACTGGTGTGGCCCCAAGTGGTTATCTTAATACAGCAGACAGAGAAAAAGGATTAAAGATAATCGTTCCTGATCCGGACAGGTTTCCTTTCGTTCGCAAAATGTGGGATCTAATGCTCAACGGCAATCATAGCGTTATGCAAATCTTGGATATCGTGAATAACGATTGGAAATATAAGACTATCAAAAGGAAAAAGGAAGGCGGCGGTCCTATATCAAGAAGTGCCCTGTATAAGATTTTTACAAACACTTTTTATTACGGAGAATTCGAAGCGCCAAAGGGTAGCGGCATTTATTACAAGGGTTCTCATAAGCCCATGATAACTAAGGATGAATTTGACCGAGTTCAGATCCGCCTTGGCGGCAAAGGTAAGCCCCGACCTCATACCCGAGAGTTTGCTTTTACCGGACCTATACGATGTGAGGATTGTGGCTGCCAGATTACCGCAGAAGCGAAGAATCAAATTATTTGTACTTCATGCAAGTTTAAGTTTGGGTACGAGAATAGAGATGCTTGCCCTAAATGCAATACCAAGATTGAGGAAATGAAAAATCCAACGATATTAAATAAAGTTTATTATCATGGGACAAAAAGAATAAATCCTAACTGCACCAGTTGCACCAAGTACATTGAAGTAAATGAACTCGAAAAACAAATCTCAGAATATCTCAGTAGCATTGAAATAAATCAGAAGTATTGCGACTGGGCAATTAAGCACTTACAAAAAACGCACGAATTGGAAGTTGATTCCAGAGAAAGCATAAGAAAATTTCAACAAGAATCTTATGATGCAACGGTTCAAAAATTAGACCGGCTGTTGGATATGAGGTTGAATCAAGAAATTACTGATACGGAATTTGAGAAAAAGAAGACAACTTTGCTATCGGAAAAAGAAAGGTTGCAAGAACTACTTAAAGATACGGATAACAGGCAAAACAAATGGATTGATGCCGCAGAGCAAACATTTACATTTGCGCATGAAGCCCGATCAAAGTTTGAAGAAGCAAAACAAAACAAGGACATTAGGAAACAAAGAGAGATTTTATTAGCGCTTGGTTCGAACTTAACGCTAAAAGACAGGAAACTTAATATCCAAGCGCTTGAACCATTCGCGATAATACAGAAGGCCTTGGTCAAAATCCCGGCCGCTGGTGAAATGTTCGAACCTACGAAAACCATTGTGAATAAAAAGAAAAAAGACCAGATTACATCTGATCATCTTTCTTGGCTCGGGCGGCTGGATTCGAACCAGCGACCCAGTGATTAACAGTCACTTGCTCTACCGCTGAGCTACGCCCGAACAATTGATTTCAAAAACTCTTTGCCGTATCCACTCTTGAGCCGTTTTTCATGAATACGGGCCTCGGCTCTGGTTTTATACACTTCTGTATAAAACAAGGTCCAGGGTCTATATCCTTTCGTTGAAAAAACTTGGCCTAGGTTATGTTCTCGCAATCTACGACCTACATTGGTAGTCATACCAACATAAATTCTTCCATGTGCTTCGCTTTTTAGAGCATAGACTATGTACATAAGAGATTATTATACACTAGTCACTTGCTCCCTGCCTACCGGCAGGCAGGTACCGCTGAGCTATCTACCTGCCGGCAGACAGGCGCCCGAACGATTATTTACGAGCCATATTCACTGCCAGATTAGCATCTGACAACAGACAAATATTAACAAATATTTGCCGATTTATCAAGGGCCCGCTTTTAGCGGGCCCTGACCAGTCCTTAGTAATCTCTCAATTTGCTGATATTGTAGTGTTCTTTGATTTTTTCCAAGGCCTTGGCTTCAATCTGTCGGATACGTTCCCTGGTAACCCCGAACTCCTTGCCGACTTCTTCCAAGGTGTGTGTTACGCCATCTTCCAAACCAAATCGCATCTTCAAAATTTTCTGCTCACGAGGATCAAGATCCTGCATAATCCCCTGGACATATTCGCGCAGCAATTGTCTCCCCGCAGTTTCAGAAGGAGTTACAGAATCCTGGTCTTCAATGAAGTCACCAAGGTAAGAATCTTCTTCATCCCTGTCCCCAACCGGCGTATCAATGGACACGGTTTCCTGGGAGATTTTCTTCAACTGGTAAACTTTCTCAACCTCAATCCCCATCTCAGCGGCAATTTCTTCCGGTAATGGTTCGCGTCCCAAATCCTGCACCAATTGGCGTTCAGCCTGCGCATACTTGTTCAAAGTTTCAACCATGTGCACCGGAATACGGATGGTTCGGGACTGGTCAGCCAAAGCTCGGGTAATCGCTTGCCTGATCCACCAGGTTGCGTAAGTGGAAAACTTAAAGCCTTTGCGCCAGTCGAATTTTTCTACCGCACGGAACAAACCCAGGTTTCCTTCTTGAATCAAGTCCAGAAGACCTAAGTTTCGTCCCATATACTTCTTAGCAATGGACACAACCAGACGAAGGTTCGCTTCAATCAGCCTTTTGCGAGCAGTGACATCTCCCTTAACTATGCGCTTTGCAAGTTCAATTTCTTCAGCACCTTTAAGAAGCGGCGTCTTACCAATCTCACGCAAATACATCTGAATAGAGTCGTCGTAAATATCACCCAAGTCATAAGACTCGGCAATCTGTTCCTCTTTCTTGGTCTTCACGCGCGCTGATTCCTGCGCCTGCTGCCAAACCGAAGCCATTTCCGCTTCCACCACTTCCAAACCTTTTGCATCAAGCTGGTCCAGCAACTGCTCCAAAGCCGGAATATCTTCCTCCAGCTCAGGCATTGCGTGCAGAATTTCAGACTCAGTCAAAAAGCCGCGGGCAACCCCCCGGTCAACCAGGGACTTTATCACCTGTTCGCGGTCCTTTCTTTCCTTTGGCGCTTCCTTGACGGAACTATGGAGCGCTTTGGATGCTGCCTTGCTTGCAGATTTTGATTTATGTGCAGACTTGCTGGCCGTCTTCTTGCTGTTTTTCTTCTGAACCGGCTTTTTGCCTGCTGGCTTTTTTTGTTTTTTACCGCTCTTGGCGGACTTCTTATTAGCCATTAAAATTATCCTCAATTAAATGATTGATGAAATACGAACCAGCCAGTGACAAAACTAGCCTTGGTCGTAAAGTCGCACTTCTTGCGTAAGTTTTGAAAACTCTGCTGAAAGTTTTAGGAGAGCTTCTTTGTCGTGAGCACGCTCCGCAGCTTTTAGCTGTTCGGTGATGCTTTGCATCCGCTCTTTGATGACGACTTTCTTAAGCTCCGCCTTAACACGCAGCAGCTCTGTCTCCGGCTTCCAATTCTGTTCCTTTCCCTCCTCTGTTGCCGCAAACAGTAGCAATTCAATTTTCCCCGCCAGTTCCGGATGGGACTTTTCCACATCCTTGGCACTAACAAAACCGCGCTCTAAGAGCAGGCGGTAAATTGGGCGGTTATTCTCTGAGAAATCTTGCTCCCCAAAATCCTTCAAATGGCCTATATTCTTGGCCGCAAGGCTTAAGCCTAGTAATTGATCTTCCAGGATCTCGCGCCGGTTTTTGCGTATTTCTGGGCCTTTTTGGGGCTTTACCGGCTTTGGGAGACTTAACCTATTTATTATATCCCAAATCGCCTGTTCTGCAACATCTATCCCATTACTTAACTTACGAACAAAATGCCCGCGGGTAACAGGATCTGACATACGCAGGATCAGCGGCGCCAGCTCTTTGGTGACCTGTCTCTTAACTTCCACATTCGAAACATCAGCGTTTCGCAAGGTTACGTCAAAGAAAAACTCCGCGAAATTAGGCGCCGTGTCCACTGCCTTGCGCCACAACCCGATTCCTTTCTTTATCAGTTCATCTGGGTCTTTCGCCCCTTTCATGTCTGCAATCTTTACATTAAAGCCCAGGTTCAATGCTTCCTCCAGTGCGCGCCTGGTGGCGGTCATACCCGCGGAATCAGTATCAAAAGCAAAAATAAGATTTTCAGTGAAACGCTGAAGGGCCCTCATCTGGTCAGACCCAAGCGCTGTTCCGGAAGATGCCACTGTCTGGTTGAATCCTGCCTGATGGGCGGATATCACATCCATATTCCCCTCCACCAACACGGCCCTGTTCTCTTTTCTGATTTGGTTCTTGGCCTGAAACAGCCCAAACAGTTCCCTGCTCTTGTGGTAAATTGGCGTTTCCGGAGTGTTCACGTATTTGGCAGTATCTTTTTTATCTTTTAAGATGCGGCCGGTAAACCCAACCACTTGCCCATGGATATTCAAAATCGGGAACATGACTCGCCCCCTGAACCGGTCAAAAAACTTGTCCTGCTCATTGCGCGGTTCATCTTTTTTGACTATCAATCCAGCCAGAACAATGTCTTCTTTTGGAAAATATTTGCCCAAAAAAGTTTCCAAAACATGAAAGTCGTCAGGCGCAAACCCTAGTTGCCAGTTTCTGATTGTCTGGTCAGTCAAACCGCGCCCTCTTAAATACAAAAGCGCTTCATTCCCCGCCCTGCTCTCCCACAACACTTTGCTGAAAAATTTGGCTGCTGCAGTGTTAATGTCATAAAGCGTATGCTTTTTTTCAGTGGTCTTGATTTCTTCCTGTGTTGGTTTACGCAACTCAATCCCCGCCCGGTCTGCAAGAATTTTCAGCGCTTCCGCAAACTCCACATTTTCAGCCAGTTTGATGAACTCAAAAATATCCCCGCCCAAGCCGCAGCCAAAACAGTGCCAAATCTGCTTGCTCGGCGACACCATCAAAGACGGTGTCTTTTCATTATGGAAAGGACACACGGCTTTCAGATTGGTCCCGGCCTTTTTCATCTGAATATAGTCGGCCAATACATCAGTAATCGGCAACCGGTCTTTAATCTGCTGAATTGGACTGTCGAATGTAGCCATCCTAAATTAGCGCTTGTTTAGCTTTTTTAAGCATCTCTTTATCCCCATTATACTTCAACTTTTTGGCGGCTTCATCCAGCTCAAACCAGACAGCTTCCGCAACCTCATTGTCATGGTTTGCCGTGTCCCCGCTGACATATTCCATCAGGTAAAAATGCACAGTCTTGGCAATCCTCTGACCCTGCCAGGTAAAGAAATAATTGGATTCGCCAAGCTTGCCAATAACGCTGGCGCTGACCCCGGTTTCCTCACGCACTTCTCTCAGGGCTGCCTGTTCGTAAGATTCAGTCCCGTGATCACCCACCAAACCTTTTGGAAAGGTCCAGGCAGGTACAAACGAGCTGTCTTTAAACTCTTTTCTCTTCATTGGCATTATCAATAAAACAAAAACCCGCCCGTCTTGTTTTTTGTAAACAATGCCGCCAGCGGACACTTCCCTGCTCGTTCTCTTGCGTTGTTGCAGTCTTTCGTTCATTCATTCTCCCGAATATGTTCAGAGGTTTGCCTACCAATTAATGATATGCAAACCTCTGGCGGAGAGGGGGGGATTCGAACCCCCGATACCTTGCGGTAAACTCGCTTTCCAAGCGAGCGCACTAGGCCACTATGCGACCTCTCCAAAGCCCCTATTTCCTGCGATAAATTAGTTATCCATCAGGCGGTTAGCCGCCTTATTATACCTAAAATCACTGTTTTTATCAAACCTTATATACCCTGCTGTTGAAGCGGGCAAACCATGCCTTGCTATTTGTTTGATTAAGTCCTTGTTATAATTAAATTGATGAGGAAATCCAAGGCTTTTACGTTAATCGAACTGCTGGTGGTGATAGCGATCATTGGCCTGATTTCAAGCGTAGCGTTGGTCGCTATGAACAAATCCAGAGATAAAGCAAAAATTGCCAGAGCCAGACATGACTTGAGGCAAATTTTGAATGCAATCTCAATGTTGTCTTTCGATACCGGGAAATGGCCAAATGGATGCCCTCCGGAAACGCTGGGAGGACCTGAAACCTATCTGGACAGCCAATGGGCTGGGCTGGTTTCCGCACCAACGATTGGCTTTGACAACAGTTTCAGCACCAATGCCGGCGGATGCGGCTGGGTGGCCATGGACCAGACAAACTGGAAGGGTCCTTATCTGGCCTCTGCAACCGACCCCTGGGGGCACGCTTACTTTTATGACCCTGATTTTCATGATGTTGGAGGGGTTTTGCGGGTCGTTGTGCAGTCATTCGGACCTAACGGCGTGCAAAACTACTTTACAGGGTCCTCGGATGATATAGTTTCAATAATCAGATAATCTTTTTTTGCGCCAAGCAGTATCGCTTAAAAAACGCGAGTCTTGGTTTTTTTCAACGCTGACTTTCTCGCTTTCATCCACTTACTCCAGTCTATTTTCGCCTTTTCAGCTACCTCAATAATTCGTTTCATTGTTTCAACCGTTTTGACCGGGTATTTGCCGTTGGCGGTTTCACCGGACAGCATCACAGCGTCAGCCTGATCCAATACGGCATTCGCCACATCCGACATCTCTGCCCGGGTTGGCCGCGGGTTATTGGTCATGCTTTCCAGCATTTGTGTGGCTACGATCACCGGCACGTCATATTCATGGCAAAGCCTGGTGATCATTTTTTGGTGCAAAGGCACAAGTTCCATATCCAAATTAAGCGCCAGATCGCCGCGTGCGATCATGATGCAGTCAGCTTCATTGATAATGGATTTGATATTGGCAACCGCCTCGACCGTTTCTATTTTAGCCACTATAAACTGGTCCGGGTTGCCCAGGCGCTTGCAGTGCTCGCGCAGATCTTTTATGTCTTTGGCGGTTTTGATGAACGAAATCGCAACGCCATCCACCCCCTGCTGGATGCCAAACTCCAAATCCTTCAAATCCTTCTCAGACAGTGACGGGAGATCAACTTTAATTCCAGGCAGGCTTACGCCTTTTCTTGGCTTAACTTTTCCGGGAACAACCACACGGCATTCTGCAAAATCTTTTCCAACCTTCTGCGCTACCACTTCCACCGCACCGTCGTCTATCAAAATCACCTGTCCGGCTTTGATCCACTGCCAAATTGGCTTTTCTACAGGCAGCCCTTTTGCGCCAAAACGGATTTTGCCGCTTTCCTTTGCTTCAAATTCCTCAAAATCACCCAGGCGCAATTTAGGCCCGCAAAGATCCTGAATTATTTTTACCTTTTGCTTCAACTTCTTTTCAAGTTTTCGGATATTCTGAATGCGCTTCCCGTGCTCTTCATGGCTGCCATGGGAAAAATTCAGGCGCGCGGCAAACAAACCAGCTTTTACCAGAGCTTCCAGTGTTTTTGGATTTTCTGATGCAGGACCGATTGTCGCCAAAATCTTCGTGTGATTCATATTTTTTAAGGGTAAATTTTAGACAAAAATTAAATGCCATTCGGAAACGAATGACAGATTGAATAAATCAAAAATACACTCGAACTTAGAAATTGTAGCAGAAAATTGCGCTCAGAACAAGCCTGCCTGTTTTTGGCGCTTCAGCACACTGATGCCAATTATTCCAATCCCTTTTTATCCGCCCAAATACCAATATTCCCAGGAGTTAAATCCTGGGAACAGGCGCGGGAATACCGCGAATGAATTTGCAGATCAGCGATTATTCTCATTATGCGGCCACGGACCACTCATCTTCTTCGTCTTCGTCCTCATCTTCTGCGGCGGAGTCCTTAAGGTAGGCGCTTAAAACTTCCGCTTGTTCATCTTCATCGCCCATTGTATCCGTTAGCTGGTTATCAAGGTTCCTGATTTCCTTTAATATGGCTTCCGTATTCTTGCCTTTATTGATCTTTTTGATAACCCTGCTCATCAACGATGCATTTTCGCTGGTTGACCATGATTCTTCAAAAGTTTCTAATTCTTCCTTCACTTCCGGATTTTGCTCTACTTCATTTTCGCTTTCCGGGTCAAAGTATCCTTCGCCAAAGCGGCTGCCGTATTCGTTCATAATTTTATTTCTAAAAAGCCTTTTTAATCAACAATACTGAGTTTACAACTGCTTATTAAAATTGTCAACATTTTCCGAAAAAGCAAACTAAACAATTTGAGGCAAATAAAAAAAGCTTACCAATTAGTGGTGTTGGTAAGCCTTCTTGGGCTGTTCAGCCTCAAGTTTGTCGATCAGTTCCTGAATACCCTCTTCAGTCGATTGAGGGTCCTCCTCGATGAAGTCGACGTCTGTGACCAGTTCGCAGGGTTTCATCCGCTCCGGGTCGCCCAATCCGGTGAATTTGACCATGATCACGTTGGTTTCGAAATCATGCCCCGGAGAGACAAACCCCACGATGCGTCCGAACTTTCCTGCACCAATGTGTCCCGGCGCCAGTTTGTTCGAAAGCACCGCCTCCCCCAGCGTCAGCTCCTTGAAAGCTTCGCCGTCTCCGCACAACAACCACATTGCAACAACAGTGCTCAGATGGTTGTACAACAGGACAAATTCGCCGTACTCCTCCACTCGGTTTATTGGACCCATATACCACCTCTTCTGGTATGGGTAAATGATAGCTTTAATTGCTTTTACAGTAAAGCGGAAGCAACCCGAAGGGTCTCAAATAAAAAATGCAAAAAAAAAGACCGCGCGCAGTCAGTCAACTTAAACTCATAGAGCCACGCACAGTCTGCGGAACGCTTCAGCTTCTAGCTGATTAGATATTTCGTCAAAAGCCAAGTCAAATCAAAGCTCGGCTTAAGGGTCATACGGCACCCTATTTTTCTCCGCCGCCTTAATTATCCAATTTTCCATCCGTTCAGTTCGGGTATTTATAATGGTAACTTCTTTGCCTATTTTGTCAGTGTTTTTTGCTATTGCATCTAAACTATTCAGGATTTGATTCATATTATCCTTTGTTGCCATTTTCTCTTCAATGGCTCCAAGCCGAGCATCGTGTTCTATTAACTTTTTAGAGATTTCTTTATAGCCCATGGATTTTGAATTAATGTAGATAACATTTTAAATCCGTATTAAGCCCAGGTCAACAGCTCCCTTGTGGATAAAATATGATAAATCATATTTGCTTCGCTCGCTCATATTGGATGAAATGTAAACAATTTGATCAGTTCGCTCGCTTGCAAATAAAAAAGCCGCGAAAGCGCAGCCTTGGTTATCGATGAAACTTTGTTAGGCGTAAAGATTGTCACGCACCAGTTTAGACACCCTTATAAGCTCTGAAACCAGGTGCCTGTTGCGGTTCAGCAGACGTGCCGCTTCCAGTGTGCTAACGGAGGTTATCCTCAAGTCAGCCGTCAAGGTAACCTGCATCCTCGACATTGAGTGGCCTCCGTCGGACAATTCGAGTATTTCCTTGCGCTTGTCAGCAGACTGGTACACGGAGTCAAAAACCCCATAAACAGACTCCCTTGTCCCAACTCGGGAGACCTTCAGCAAAGTCACGCCTCTCCTTGGCCGCAGCCGTTTCAGTTGCATCCTAACCCGTGATACATCGCTCAACCTAGCCATTTAATATCCTCCTCTGATTACTCAAAGTAACAAATACCCAAGCATTAGTCAATGCTTGGGTAAATAAAAAAGACCGCAATTTGCGATCTACTGACTCAAAAACCTTTCGCCTTCTTCTGTCACTTCGATGCGACACCAAGATCCAGTTTCGTCCTTGTACGCGCTGATGGTAATAAACCCCCGACCCACAGCTTCCATCAGCGTCATGAAGATGACACCTGCATCACTGTAATGCGGAGTGTAGGTAAATGGACAACCAGTGATACCTGCATCGCTTTGGGACTTCAAGCTCCTTAATAAGTCTTTCAATGCCTATGGGCGTTCACGATTGTGCTCCAAAGAGTGTCCGGTATAAAACCTCATTTGTGCCCTCCTTGGCTTTGAAAATAACAAAAAACCAAGCGTCAGTCAACGCTTAGTTTTTGCATACTTTGTTTTCAGAGGTTCTAAAGGATCACTTTTGACCAAATTGTGTTTAATTAAGAAATTGATAACTGGTGCACCGCAAGTTTCACAAAGCTCTGTACGACTGTACCAACCAATCGAGGCGTTTACGGTCTTAGAGTTTTCAGTTATAACCTTTTTGCATATGTCGCATTTTTTGATATTCATCACTGCTTGAATTTAATGCCAATTTTTTCAGCTGACTGCTTAGCCCAATTTTCTATATTATTGAGTCGAGAATTTGCAATTTTTAACTCTTTCGTGGTGTTAAATGTGGTGATTGCAATTTTATCAACAGAGCTTTGCAAAACAGAAAAGCTATTTTGCATTTCATCTAATCTTTCATTGACACCGCCAAATTCGTCTTTTAAATACTTCATGAGTGCGGTAAGATTATATTTCATAAATTTTTGTTAATGGATTTTAATCATAAATCTAGTATTTGAGATCGTCAATCCCTAGCTTGTGGACAAAAAAGACCGCGCACGGCGCAGTCTAGCATAGGCCACATAAACAATGCCTACTAACCACAGAACCACACCGAGTATTGCACCCCACCTTGCACCACGAATTGCATCTGGGTTAGTGTCGTCTCACATAACACCTCCTTAATTTTGGTGATATTCAGGGGTAGCAAAAAGCCAAGCATTAGTCAACGCTTGGCTGGAAGCAGATATATGTCTAAAAATGTCCGAATTGGATGGCGAGCAGTTCGTCCAATGAGGACGTTGTGAGTTCCACGTCCGAATGGACGACTGCGAGCCTCTAATACAAGCATTTTTAGGCAAATTAAAAACCCCGCACTGCCTACTTTCCCATCAGTCTTACACTGAAGTATCATGAGCGGTCTTGCGTTTCACTTCTGAGTTCGGGATGGGATCAGGTGGTGCCACAAGCCTTGAAGCACGGGGAGATTAAACTAAATTTATGTAGCCGGAAGCGTATTCGGTGTTAGTGCGAAAACCACAAAGGTCAGCGCTGCTAAGAACAACAGTACTCCAACTAGTTTGAATGACGGAGAATATTTCTGCATCAGCAATTCCATTACTTTTCCTCATCAATTATAACTAATATTCTGAAGATTAGCAACACGAAATACTGCCGTCGATTGGAAACCTAAACAAATTTTTGCCGGATATATGCTAGAAAATGGTGCCAATTGCTTAAGATCTCGAATTGGCGAAGAGATTGGACGGGAGTAATCAGATCGTTTGCCGCGATGAGAGCATGGCCTGCCATAATCGCAGTTCACAAACCTGACAACTCCCGGTGGTAGAGGGAGAACCCAGCGGGGTAGCCGCTTCACCCTATTTTCGCACAAGCCAGCGGTTATTACGCCGCCGCCAGGTTCTCCAGTCCGGCGCCCCACGCCGGATTACGCGCCGTGTGAGCAGGTCTTCAGTCTTTGGCTGCCGCTACACCCTGCGAAAGGTGACTGGTGGAGAGCACTCCTATTGGAGTACCCTTACCACAGACTTTGAACCCACCCACACGACATTTGCGTCGACGAACAGACGTTTGTTGATCCGCCCCTCCTCAGATCACGGTATTCGCCGACTCTCGTTGCCAGAATAAATTCTGGCGAACCATTTTCCAACATATATCAGTCCGCCTTTTACGGCGAACATCAGCAAAATTAAAAGAACAAAGTCATCAGAAAACTAGAACTGTAAAGTTCTCGCTTCGCTCGAACAATAAGTTCGTGCGATTTCTAATAACCACCAATTGCCAGTCAAATTTGAATTAAACTTTCGGTTGATTAGTATTGCTCGGCTCAACGCATTACTACGCTTACACCTGCAACCTATAGAACTCCATTCTTCTCTCAAAACTGTATTGCTACAGCTCATCGAAAAAAACTTTGTAAATACGGGGTAGTCTTCCCCGAACCTGTCGCTGTATTTCAAGCAACGAAACCTAGTTTTGTGGACAGCTTCACGCTTATATGCATTCAGCGTTTATCTTAACTAGACCTAGCTACCCAGCGATGCCCCAGACGGGACAACTGGTACACCAGAGGTCTATGCATCCTGGTCCTCTCGTACTAAGGATGCGCCCACTCAAGTTTCGAACACCCACAACAGATAAGGACCAAACTGTCTCACGACGTTTTGAACCCAGCTCGCGTATCACTTTAATTGGCGAACAGCCAAACCCTTGGGACCTTCTCCAGCCCCAGGATGTGATGAGCCGACATCGAGGTGCCAAACCGAATCGTCGATATGGACTCTTGGATTCGATCAGCCTGTTATCCCTAGAGTAACTTTTATCCGTTGAGCTTCCACCCTTCCACGAAGGATGGTCGGATCACTAACTTCCGCTTTCGCGTCTGCGCGACGTGCCAGTCTTGCAGTCAAGCCAGCTTCTGCGTTTGCGCGTCCAGCTCCGTTTCCATCGGAGCTAAGCTGACCTTAATAAACGCCTCCGTTACCATTTAGGAGGCAACCGCCCCAGTTAAACTACCCATGAGCCACTGTCCTTTGGTTGGTTAGGCCAAAGTTAGTTGCAAAACATTTCCAGGGTGGTATTTCACTTGTCGCCTCCACCTCAGCTAGCGCCGAGGCTTCAAAGGCTCCCACCTATACTAAACAGGAAAAATCTTGCAACAATGACACACTATAGTAAAGCTTCATAGGGTCTTTCCGTCTTGT
This sequence comes from uncultured Candidatus Saccharibacteria bacterium, assembly GCA_964605735.1. GTDB lineage: Bacteria > Patescibacteriota > Doudnabacteria > UBA920 > O2-02-FULL-48-8 > DASPNG01. The sequence goes on from CAZSDS010000001.1 coordinate 545,503, forward strand.
TGCGGGTAGACGGCATCTTTACCGTCAATGTAAATTCATCGGGTTAATCTTTAAGACAGTCCTCTACTCGTTATGCCATTCGTGCGGGTCGTAACTTACACGACAAGGAATTTCGCTACCATAGGACAGTTATAGTTACTGCCGGCGTTCATCAGGGCTTGAGCTCCGAGCTTGCGCAAGGAGCCTTAACCTTCTGACACTGGCCAGGCATCAGCCCGTATACATCCCCTTAATGGGTTAGCACGGACCTAAGTTTTTGATAAACAGTCGGGAGAGGTCAGTCGCTGCGGCCCTAGAGCATTACTGCTTAAGGGCAAGCCTTATACCGAAGGTACGGCTGCTTTTTTGCCGAGTTCCTTAAAGATTATTGTCCCGGTCACCTTAGTATTCTCTACTCATCCACCTGTGTCGGTTTACGGTACGATCACTTATAAGTAGAAGGGAAACGCCCAACATTGCTGTTGAACGACATCCCTAGCCCTAGTAACTTTTCTTGACACCTTGGTTCGTCCAAATTTCCCTTGCGGGATTCTCTCGTACTCTCGCTGTTACAGTAATTTGTCCCTATCCCCTTGCGGGGCGTCAGGACAAACACATAGACGTTCCGGATTTGCCTGGAACATCCAACTACAAGTACAAGAACACGTATAGTCAAAACATGCTCAGATTACCACGATGTGTCATTACATCGGTCTTACAAGCGGCTGAGGAATATCAACCTCATTGGCCATCGCGTATACCCGTTCGGGCATACACTTAGGATCGGCTAACCCTGGGATGATTATCATTGCCCAGGAACCCTTGGATATTTGGTGAATGTGATTCTCACACATATTTATATTACTTATTCCAACATTCTCACTTGTATGCAGTCCAGCAAACGTTCCCGTTCACCTTCAGCCCGCATACAACGCTCCTCTACCGCGCATACCACTTGGTATGCACCCGCGTCTTCGGTACTAAACTTAGCCCCTATACATTGTCGGCGCAAGATCGCTTGACCAGTGAGCTGTTACGCTTTCTTTAAAGGATGGCTGCTTCTAAGCCAACCTCCTGGTTGTATGAGCGATCCCACATCCTTTTCACTATAGTTTAGATTTGGGGACCTTAAACGGCGGTGTGGATTCTTCTCCATTAGACAAACGAAGCTTAGACCTCATTGTCTGACTCCATGCCCTTAAGCTTATGAATTCGGAGTTTGGTTCGGTCCACGAGATTGCTCCCGTGGAGCCGATTCAGTGCTCTACCTCATAAGCGTGCAGCACAGGCTATACCTAAATATATTTCGAGGAGAACCAGCTATTACCCAGTTCGATTGGAATTTCTCCCCTACTCACAGTTCATCGCGGTATTTTGTAACATACTGGCGTTCGGACCTCCCGTTACTTTTACATAACGTTCATCCTGACCATGAGTAGCTCACCGGGTTTCGGGTTCAAAATACGCTACTTTTAGGATAAAATTTTGAACTTCGATTGCTCCCCCTCTGTCTTGCGACTTCGGAGGATGTGCGAAATTCAAATTTTATCCTAATACGGACTATTAATCCTCGCTTTCACTACACCTTCGCCTTTGATAAGGCTTAAGTAAGCAACGTATTGTTGACTCGTTGGATCATTCTTCAATAGGCACGCGGTCACTCCTTGCGGAGCTCCCACTCGATTGTAAGTGTATGGTTTCAGGTACTATTTCATCGCCCTCACCGGGCTGCTTTTCACCTTTCCCTCACGGTACTTGTTCACTATCGGTCAATTAGAGTATTTAGCCTTATGTCGTAGTCGACATGACTTCAATCCAGATTTCTCGTGTCTGGATTTACTTAACAAACCATCCGGAAAGTGTTAGAGGTCTTTCGTGTTACGGGACTATCACCCTCTTTGGTTGGCCTTTCCAGGCCATTCAACTAGACAACTCACAACCAGCTGCTTCTTGCGAAGCAGCTAAGCCGCGTCACTTTCTCCACTTTTACAGAAGTGGACGGATAACTGTTGTAACCCTGCTCTTTGCAACGCCTGTAAGCTTTAACTGAAGATTACCATCTATATTTCTATAGACAGCAAAGCTTCAGAACACAAAGACAGTTTAGGCTCTTCCCCGTTCGCTCGCCACTACTAGGAGAATGAGACAATACACATCTTTCTTCGACTCGCCTTGCGGCTCATCTCCGAAATACACAAATTTTTGAACCCAAATGGTAGGATTCAAAATTTGTATACTTCGTTTAAAATGTATACGCCCTTTTTTTCTTTTCCTCGCGTTACTGAGATGTTTCACTTCACGCGGTTCCCGATCACTACATCACCACGATGCAGAGACATATAATCTTCAATTATATAGGTTTCCCCATTCGGACATTCCTGGGTCAAAGGTTGCTTGCCACCTCACCAAGACTTATCGCAGGCTGCTACGTCCTTCATCGGCTCTAACTGCCAAGGCATCCGCCATACACCCTTAGATGTTTAATTCGTTATTTGACTAGCAATTGGTGATCACTAGTCTGCCCTGTACCAAACGGTACTGGGCGCCTTGTCAAATTTTTTAGAGTAGGTTTTGCAACTACTGCCCCGTTTACAAGACGGGGACTTGCTATTACATACGCCGCGACCATTTCATGGACTTGAGGCCATTACTTTGAATCGGCTCTGTTTGCGCCTACCAGGGACTCATCATCCCACTCACGCAAACACAGTTACGCATATGTTTTAGATGCCGGTAAATTTTTAATCTGCTATCCGTTTCCGATCTATGCCGCAACCTTGGGCTACGGCTTCCATACCGTCCACAGCACACTGCTCGCTTTAGTACCGCCTAAATCAGGTTATTCGGTGGAGGCAGTGAACTCTGGACGCTATATTCCTTAACTATATATGTAGAGAACGAAGTTATTGGGCAATTTTGGCGATTAAAAAACCGCCGTTTCGGCGGGTCTCACGATCACACGAAAAATTCGTGCGTTGTGGTTAACCGCCTACATCTTAGAAAAACTTAATGTTTTTATCATAGAGTTGTGCCCTTTCGCTACCCTAACTTTATCGTGTAACGATTATAACTTTTTAGGGAAACCCTGTCAAGCGCCTTTCTGGATAGCCTGGGGACAAGGTGTGAACAGTCCGAGAAAGGCCTTAAAAACATTGAAAAATGAGGGAAAAATCGGAAGGCGGGTACGGATCTTTAGGAAATTGGCCCAAAATAAAAAGCGCCAAGTCAAGTGACTGGCGCGGCTGGCCTATTGCCCGGACCTTAGGGGTCTGTAATCGGGATACCGCTCCTGCAAAGCGGACATTCATCCTCTGGGTGGCATTCAGTTGAATCAAACACCCAGACTGCTGAATGAGGCGTGAACAAGGGCAGCAACAGGTAATTCCGGTCCACGATTGTGAGCACAGGCAAGACAATTGCTTTTGCCTGTCTTATCAGTGGCAGGACACCAAGCCCCATCGTGACTCCGGAATCCAAAACCGTGTCCACTGGCAGAACTTTTTTTCCGAGCAGATTATTCCCCGGCCCGGACAGGACGTATCCTGACTGCTCGTCCTTAAGGACGTGGACCGAAACAACTTCTCTTCCTGTCTGCTCAGAAATTTTTCCAGCTAGATTGTCTGCGAGTAGAGAGCCTGTGGGCTCTGGTCCGACCACCGCGTCAATCTCGTCCAGATTTCTCTGCAGCGCAAACCGCAGATGGTCTGCCACGTAGCGGACAGTTTCTGCGCCTTGCTCTGTTTTGAAGAACGATTCGCTGAAGTGGACATAAACGTTGCTGTGCCTGTTCTTGTTCAGCTTGAAGTGCCCTCTCCTGATCAAGGGACTAAGTTTCCGCTTCATCTGGGAAGCCCAGATCTCTTCCCCGGACGAAGCCATTTCCCTGCCAAGAAGCCTGGCTATTCTGTCAGAATGGCTTGAAGCTGAATAAGTCATTACTCCTCCTTGCGAAAAGAAAAGCCGCTAATGCGGCTTTGTTGCTTATCTGACTGCGTCCTTTAATCCCTTGCCTGCCCGGAATTTTGGAACCTTGGTGGCCGGGATTTGAATCTTCTGCTCTGGATTTTGCGGGTTAACGCCCATTCGCGCGGCGCGCGAGCTGACTGAAAAAGATCCGAATCCTGAAATGTTAACTTCACTGCCGTTGCGGAGACTGTCTGTTACAACGTCCACAAATGCCTGCAACGCTTTCTCTGCTTCCATTCTGTTGCTGCCGAGTTTAACTGCTAACGCGTCAATGACTTCTTGTTTGTTCATAGGTTCCTTTATTATTACTAAAACCACAGATAATATAGCAAATTGTGGCTAAAATTACAAAAAGGTACCAGTTAAATTTTAATCCCGTTGCCGGTAGCTTGCTTTCTTTGGTGTTGGCGGCGGCAACTTCCCCACTCGCCGCCGTTCCAGTCTCTTCCGCCGACTCCTCCAACCATTGCCATTGCCCGGAAACTTTGCTGAACAGAATTCCTTCCGGAGCTTTTTCAAAATTCACCAAATCCCTGATTTGTTTGTCCGGCGAAAAAAGGCGGACCCCCTCTTCCCCGGTATTGTTTAACGACATTTTTCCTTTTGGCAAAATCAGCTCCAGCTCTTCGCCAACATCCAAAATATTTTCAGGAAGAACATACGCGGTTGAGCCGATTGCGTCACCCAGAAGGCCGTCGTCTAAAATCCAGCTCTTTAAGTTAACTGACTCCGCACCCTGATTAAACAATATTACTGTTTCGCTCCCGCTGTCCGCCCCGACAGGATTCGGCAATAATCCTATAATGCGGATTTCGTACTTGGAGTAGTCAACCAATTCAACTTCTTCCTCCTCCTCTTCAAGCTCAGGGATTTCCAATGGCGCATTAGCCCGTTCAGGCGTTGGCTTGCACCAGGCAAAAATATTGTCGAGCAGACACCAGGTTTGGTTTTCCTTTGCTGAACCGCTATGCGCCCGACTGTCTTTCAGCATTTCATCCGGGGAAAACAGGCGCACTGCGTCAGCAGTCGTGTTATTGAGCGTAAATTTTCCGGCGGGGATATTTATTTTCAAATATCCACCGGCGGAAATTACGGCTGAATCAGCAAGCTTATACGCGGAAGATCCAGGACCCGATCCCTCCGGGCCTTCATCATCCAACAACCAGCCTTTGAGGCTGACGGCGATTAAAGACGTGTTCTGCAATTCCACCCATTCCTTGCCTGAATCCGAACCGGTTGGGTTGGGAAGAAATTCGGTTATTTTTATGGCGCTGGAATATTCAACAATATCTTCCTCTTGCTCATTTTGGTCATCTTCTGGTTCATTTTCCTGATCATCCCCCTGTTCCTGCTGTTTGTCTTCGTCAGCGTCTGCCGGTTCATTCTCCTGTTGTTTCTGTTCAGGTTCGGCACTCAGTTCTTCATACAATAAGTTTCGTGGCTGTGAGTCGCTGACTAGATATGACTTGGCGTCAATTAACGACACCTTTATGCTTTTTCCGGATTCAGCCAGGGGTGCTGATGCAATATCACCGTGTCCGTCACCGTAAAAAAGATAATCAGCAATGTTTGGGTCTTCATTTGAGACAATCAGCTCTGTGGTTTTCGACAAATAAATTCCAGCTCCGGAAGCGGCACCAGACAAACTAAAGGAGGATTGGATCAAATCTGCCGGCACTGTTCCTGAGTAAGCACTTCGTGCAATCAGGAAGTATTTCCCGGGAGAGACAGTTACTGCAGGCAAATTCCTCTTGCTGGAAACCGGGAACCCGGATGACGCACTTCTGTATTGCACAGACCAGCCACTCAGATCAATTTCCTGTGCTGATACGTTTTTTATTTCAATGAATTCATCGTCAGCTCCTGCCGGACCACTGATCTGGACCTGACTGATCATTAAAGTCACTTCAGGTTGAGCCGACTCCTGGGCTGAAGCTGTCCAAGGCTGTAAAACAACCAGCTGCAAAATTAAAATTGTGGCAAGTCTTCGAATCATACGGTTGTCGATTTTAAAACGCTGTTAATGGATTTAAGCAAAACCAGGGCATCCTCCGGAGGGAGACCAATCCGGCTGGTGAAATCCCACTCGCCTATTTCAACATAAGCCTCATAAAGGACATTTTTGAGAATCAATAATTCTTCACGGGTCATTTCGACAATGCTCCTGGTTAAAGTTTTTTCATGTAATGTCATGTTGTTGGTGTTTTAATGTTGTAGAAAACTTCCTCCCTTTCTATTCTCTGCGCAGATTCGAGCATATTCATAAGCTCAATATGCGCTGGTATGAACCGATCCATAATCACCCCATGGCAGGCTTCGTACAAGCAGTTTATTATCAAAGCCACTTCCCTTTTGTTGAACCCGACCAAAACCTTCTCCGGTGTTTTTAGTTTTACTTTCATCTTTTTTTCGCTTAAGGATAAAAAAGTTAAGAAAATATTTTATATCCGAAGAAATGCGGGTGCAAGAGGTGAGGTGTGGACAACAAAAAAACCTGTTGGATAAAACAGGTTTTGAGCGTTTATTATTGTTATTGAACTTCCGCTGGTTTGTTTTCTGGATTATCTGATTTTGGGCTTGGCTTTTCATCCGGCTTAATGCTGTCCGGCAGGGTTTTATAAAGCGTACCAAGTACGCCGTTGATAAATTTACCGCTGGATTCGCCGCCAAAGGCCTTGCCTAATTCCACCGCCTCGTTTATGGCAACTTTTGGCGGGACTTGTTTGGCAAACATTAATTCAAATATCCCCAATCGCAGAATATTCCTGTCCACGACTGTGATCTGGTCCAGCGGCCATTCAGGCGCGGTTTGCGTAATTATTTCATCAATCCTAGGCATGTTGTCTGAAACGCCTTTAACCAAATCAAAAATAAAAGCAGGATCATCAAGCCCCGGCGCAAATTGCTTGATATTATGATCAGTAATATCGCGCAACGGTTGCTGCCGTTCGTTGAAATCCCACTCGTATAGGCTTTGCATCGCAATTGTGCGAGACAGGTGTCTGTTTGCCATGTTAAAGAATTTTTAAAGTATATTATTATTTAGGTTTCTGTGTACCGGACTGAAAAAGGAAACAAAAAGACCAGTGGCCTATTTCTTTGCGGCCTTGGTCTTGATTTTCAAAACCTGCTTGCCTTTGTAAAAGCCGCAGTTGGAGCAGACTTCGTGAGGTCTAACAGGATAATTGCAGTTTTTACAAACTGAGAGGGTGGATCTGGTCAAAAAGTCGTGCGCTCGGCGCTGGTTTCTGCCGGACCGTGTCTTATGCTTCTTTGGTACTGCCATTTATGACGAATTTAAGTGTTACTAAGAATTTATAACATAAAATTGCGTGCAAGTCAATGCCGCTTTTTAGTTTGGAGAAAACGAAAGGGCGACAAGCAGAACTTGTCGCCCTTTTAAAATCCCTAGCCGGCTGTGTTGAGCAATCTAGCGCTTTGCGCATCTTGCGCGTTGCGCCGCCTGCGACCGGCCAAAGCCCACGCTTCTCGTGGAGGAGCTGCCTGCCTTGGTCGCCGCAATGATCTCCTCATACTGTCGTCTGTGCTGTTCACTCACCCGCTCGAACATATTGTTGAGATCCTGCCAGGTGAGCGCCAGCCCTGTAAACCCGATGATTCCGCTGATCGCCGTGGATGCGAGGCTGTTGCCCCCGAAGAGGAACAAGATGAGGCCGATGAGAACACAGACCACGTCACCGACCAGGAGGTTGGCAGGCTTAGCCAAGAGCCACCCCGTACGGTAGATGATAAACAAACAAAACAGGATGAACCCAGCCTTGAATACAAAATTGAAATTCATAAATCATCCTCCTTAACCTGACTTTGAACATCTCCCACATACCTGCCGACGAACAGGAGAGATTTGTCCACTATGTTTACCTTGCGGTAAGTTAGCGGATAAATCTTCGTCGACAGGTATCTAGGTGTGAGCGGCAGACTTGAAGTCTGCCGCTCACAAACATGCTTCCGGAAGGAAGTTAATGCCCGGTGATGCGATGATACCATTCGGCGATCTCAGGGATTGGCGCCAGCCACATCCCAATGATAACCGCCAGGCAGAAAAGCAACCCAACCCAGCATTCCCTCGCCGTTAAGGGCCGATTAAGGTCCATAATATTCACCTTCCTCATTCCTGGTTCAGTCCCCCTTTTTCTTGCAGTGGATTTTTCGCCCAGAATACTGGAAGCTTAAAGTATTAAGCTAAGGGGCCAACAAAATTGCATACCCCCTCATACCCTAAGCGCCCAGAATCCTGAACGGAATTCCCCTTCCTAAAATTCGCCTTGCAAATACTCGGCAAATTCTTGGAAAGAGACAGGAGTGGGGTGACCCACTCCCGTCGAACAATTGCTTGTCGTCAGTGCGTTACGTGTTCCGCAAAATCCTCCTCTGGCACGAAAAACGGAAGTGCCTCATCCGGATACGGCGGCATCCTGTTGATCTCCTCCACCGTCCAGGACCGCCCGCCTATATAGACAAGGTTGTCTGAGTTGATCGGCAGGAGCACGTAGCGAGTCAGAACCTGACCCGATTCCCCGGTCAGGAAACCGAGATCGTACTCTCGGAGATCCTCCAGGCGGCCGCTGCTCAGCTTCACTTTGCGGGTCTTTTCCGGATACATGTCGCTGAGCCGTCTTCTGAGAATCTCCTTTTGCCTGATGCTGTACAGCCAGGCAAAGCCGATGAGTCCCATGCAAAACGCGAGAACCAAAACCACTAACCCCATGATCAGCACCATTTTCCTACCCCTTATTTTCGCTCGTTCCCCTGGTTTGCCGTCTTGGTTTGCGCCCATGAAGGGAACAAATCAAAACGGAAGCTGTCCTGAAAATACATCACGATGAGCAGGCCGATCAGGCATCCGATCACAGCCGCCCAAATTTCCTTGCCCGTTTGCGGATCAGATGAAGCCACTGACATTTCCTCCTAAGATTTATTCGACCTGCCAAAATCTTTCAGTGCTGAAAAACTTTGGCAGAAGGTGGAACAGAATCAAATGATTAACTGCTCCACCATGACAACGGACTATCGCTGGATGCGCTTGAAGCCAACCATCCGATCTTCAGGGTTCCACGTCATGTGAAGCGCTGGAGAAGGAAGAGAGGCGGACAGAGTCTGCCTCTCAGCGTTGTTATAGACCACGATTCTTGTTCGGGTCCAACCAATTGTCCATGTTGTCTGAACCGCTGGCTGAATCCTCGTGGTCTTCCCCTCCTTCTAGTTCATCGATCCGATCCTCGATCTTGGCCCTGCACTCGGCGCAGGCCCTGACGTGCAACGCCACTTTCTGGGCTTCGCTGAAATCCTTCGGTCCCCCATAAAACACGACGTCGTCGATCTGAGAACCGGACAAATGGTTCTCGTTGGCGAGCCAGTTGACCCCGTTGTCGTCCCGGTTCGTGAAGACCTTGTAAAAAATGTACGCAACCACGGCTACCAGGACGATGGCCTCCGGATACGGAGAGATGAAAACGAATTCCTTCACTCCGTCAGATGCCACGGCAACGAAAATCAGGAAAACAAGCACGGCCAAGACCATCACTTTGATAATACTGCCCATATTTCACCCTTGCGCAATTTTTCAGCGCTCTAAGGAGCAGTTCCCGAACTTTTGCTTCGCACAACGCTGGGTACTATCTGGCAAGATAATGGGCAATTTTTAGATTTATCCCTCTTAGACCTAAATAGTGCCCAACGTTGCAGAAACAAAAAGTAAGTTTGAGGGTGTATTTGTTGGCACACCCTCAAAGCCATGCACTACTCCCCGGGATTCGCGACTGCTTCGTACGCTGCCTTGCATCCCGAACAGAGTTGAATCAGCCTTTCGACGACCGTTTGATTTATCTCTGTCATGCACCCTTGCAGGTAAGCAAGAATTTCTTGCTCGTGCAGATGCTGGTGGGGAATATTCCGCATGAATCCTCCTTAAGTTGTTAACGAAACCAATCTTCAGAACTCATTGTGTTCTCAAATTCAGGCTATATTCTTCGAGCGAAGCGAGAAGTTCACTTGTGATAGTTCTCACTAACGTTCGAACAATATGCACTGACGAGCAATAAGCTCTGGAGAAAGGTTGGGAGAGTGATGTTGAGGCACTCTCCCATTCGAACCTACTTCTCCTCGTAGAGGTCGGCGATCTGAACCGGTTCGCGCCACCAGCGGTGACGAGGACCGTTCAGGTCCGGCATCTTCGGGGAGTTCTGGGCAAGAACTTCCTGTCGAAACTGAACTGCTGCCGCATGCGAGTGATTGACCTGTGCGTCGCTCATCTTGACCCTCCCTTAGGCTCTGACGTTTTGTTTTCCGATCAGTAAGCCTCAAGATAACCTGAGACCCACTGACCGGTTAACAAAAAATCCGCAAACTTCTCGGCTGGTTGCCGATCGTTTACGGAAAGACGTATAGAAAGTGATTTGTATATAACAACAGTAATCACCTATCCGCTTCCTGTAAACGAATTGGTTAAAACTTAGGTTGTAAAGTACACGCTTCTAAATCCGAATCTTCAGATTTAGGAGAGTGTGGGAGATCGCTGAAGGATCTCCCAGTTTGCTATCGCTAGACAGGGCCCTACGGGCACCTACGTTCGAATGGCAATCCGCCCATTTGCCTCCTTCCCAGAAAAATTAGCCTTTGTTGTTTGAGAACATCGCACCAAGTGACGATAACCTTGAACCCGTGTCTTCTGTTCCACCTGCCCGTTGGACTCTTGGTCCGTGCGGTTATTTTCCTGAGACTCACATGGGATTGCAGACTTCGGCAAGTTAGAACCTGCAGTAAGTTGCAAATCTTGAAAGTGTCAGGACGCTTAATTTCCGCTGGGTCTTGGTTGTGGATACGTCCGAGGCGAGTAGTTACAGGGCTGAACTATTTTCAGCCTTTCCCGTCTTGCTCTGTGCGTGCCCTCTTAGATTGTTGGCCGACTTAACTTGTCCCATTTATGAACCCGGAATGACCAGGAGTATCGGGATCAAGCTTGCCGACCAAAGAACTGTGTTTATTTATCAAACAGCTGAGCATACACCAAAACGGGATCTTTGTCAAGACTTTTATCCAAATAATGGCTTAAATAAGCCATTTTTGACAGCAATTAACGGGGCCGGAACTGGCAATTTGGCGCTTTTTTAAGGAAACCACTATAATTCAAGCATACAACCGGAGGAGGATGCAATGACCATGATAATAATGGCCGCGGCTCTGTCGATTCTCAGCCATCCTCTTGCGGGTATCCCAAAAGAGGAGTACACAGTCTCGCCCGCAGAGCTCCAGGCGTTCAGGATCGAATTGATGATCTCGGACACCGAATCCAGCTCTGATCGAACAGTCGAAATGCGGACAGAAGTTTTGGGAAGTCTGCTTCTCATTGCTGAGAAGCAAGGGAAGATGCAAGGCTCGCTCAATGCTCCAATCCTGCTGAAGATTAAGCTGGATCCCAAACACCCGAAATCCGTTCTGGTCGAAAACGCTTTGCCTCAAGCAATTGAAGCAGGCAAGATCTACGGAGGCACCCCCAGCCATGACACCCTTTGGGTCCTGGCCAGGTATGCCGCCGAAGGTTATTGGTCGTATGCGGACGTCGTAGAAAAAGGGGTCAGTTACTTTAAGATCACGCCGACCCCCAAGCTTCCTGCGTTCGTTGCGTATTGCAATCAGTTCTTCATGGCACAAATTGCCAGCAGATAGCGAGCCCGACTCCCACTCGGGCTCTTTTTTAATAAAAAACACCGGCAGTCCGGTGTCTTAAATTTGTTCTCAAAAATACTAACCACTATTTGAAGCGAGGGGATCTGTCCCCGCGAGGTGCTTGCGATTAGCGTGCGCCGAGCGGAACGACAGTCCCCGAGCCCAATAGTGTTAGTACCCCATGCCCATTCCGCCCATTCCACCCATGCCGCCAGCGGCATTTGATGCAGCATCATCTTTCTTCTCAGGCTTATCAACCACAATTGACTCCGTGGTCACCAATGTTGAAGCAATGGAAACTGCATTCTCCAAAGCCAGACGTGTAACCTTAACAGGATCAACAATGCCTGCATTCAACATGTCCTCGACTTGGCCTTCTTCCCACTTTTCGCGTGAGTATTTGGAGAAGTCATATCCCCTGCGGCCAGTTCCCTGCTGAATGTAAGAAACAATACCAGTGGCCTCAGCGTCAGTATTATCAGCGATCTGTCTCAGAGGCTGTTCCAATGACGCGCGGACAATGCTCGCACCTTCTTTTTCAAATTGTGAAAATCTTTCGCCTTTATTGATTTCTTTCTCCAACTCTGGTGCAATCCAAGCCAATGCTGCACCGCCTCCGGCTACAATTCCTTCCTGCACCGCCGCGCGAGTTGCATTCAAGGCATCTTCGATCTTAAATTTCTTGGCCTTCATTTCTGTTTCCGTAAAGGCACCAACCTTGATCACCCCAACACCACCGGTTAGTCTGGCAATTCGTTCCTGCAACTTTTCTTTTTCATACTCAGATGTTGTGGTCTTAAGTGCATTTCGGATCTGAGCTACGCGGTTTTCAATATTTGCCTTATCCCCTGCACCATCAACGATTGTCGTGTGCTCTTTGGTGGCAATAACCTTGCGGGCGCGGCCAAGATTTTCCAAAGTTATGGAATCAAGCTTAAGTCCAAGCTCTTCGCTGATTACCTGTCCGCCGGTCAGGGCCGCGATATCTTCCATCATTTCTTTCTTGCGGTCGCCAAAACCAGGAGACTTTACAGCCAAGACATTAAATGTGCCGCGCAATTTGTTCAAGACAAACAAAGTCAGTGCCTCACCTTCAACATCATCAGCAATGATAACCAATTCTTTCTTCCCTGCTTGCGCAACTTTTTCAATCACAGGCAAAATTTCCTGCACTGAACTGATCTTCTTGTCAGTGAGCAAGATAGGTGCATCTTCCCAAACAGCTTCCATGCGCTCTGGATTTGTCACCATGTAGCCGGAAACAAAACCTTTATCAAAACGCATACCTTTAACAACTTCTTTTTCCAAGCCAATGGTCTGACCTTCTTCAACAGTGATCACACCATCATTACCAACCTCTTCCATGGCCTCGGCAATAAGCTTGCCTACTTCAGGATCAAGGGAAGAAATGGTTGCAACCTGTTCGATTTTTTCCTTAGTCTTAACTTCCTCTTTGATGGTTGCCAGCTTTTCAACAACAAACTTTACAGCCTTGTCCATACCCTTTTTCAAATCTGAAGACTTCTTAGGGTATCTTTCAACTGTGCTGAAAGCTTGTTCAATCATCTTCTGCGCCAAAACAGTGGCGGTGGTGGTGCCGTCTCCCGCTTCTTCGTTGGTGCGGTTGGCAACTTCCTGAATTAAAGATGCACCTACGTTCTCAAACTTATTTTCCAAATCAATTTCTTTCGCAACAGTCACTCCGTCATCGCTGATAACCGGAGAGCCGAAACCGCGGTCTAAAATAACTGCTTTGCCTGTTGGGCCTAATGTAACCTTAATGACATTAGCTGCAGTATCCACACCTTTTTTGATTGCCTTCTTGGCATCTGTGCCGTATAAAATTTCTTTCGCCATTTCTGTTTCCTTTCTTACTTATCAATAATTGCCAAAACTTCATCTTTGTCGCCGCCCATTGTCAGAAATCTGTATTCTACTTGTTTGCCGTTTTCTTCAACTTCAATTTCATCACCGGCGTATTTTCCAAAGACTACTACGTCACCGACTTTAATGCCGGACTTAACGACAGGGTCGCCAAAACCTAAGGCCACCACAGTTCCCTGAGTTTTCTTTTCTTTGTCAGTTGTGTCAGGCAAAACAATACCTGATGCTGTGATAGCTTCAGTTGTAAGCTGCTTAACCAAAATTCTGTTACCAAGTGGTCTAATGTTCATACGACCTTTCTCCTTAGATTAATTGCGGATTAAAAAGTGCCCAGGAGGCACTATTGCAGTACATATTATAAAATGTTTGCGGCAAGATTTCAAGAGCATTTTTTAGCAGTATATAAGACGAAAACCCGACAGCGCATGAGCACTGCCGGGTTTGGAATGGCTACGATTCGAATCGCAGCCAGGTTCTGTCCGGGGTTCGGACCCAGAGGGTTTCCCTGAAACCCGCTCGGTCAACCACGGTCTCGTAGGTTCTGATCAACCCCACTCTCTCGAATGGAATGATCAAGAGCCCACTGTCGTAGCCGCCTCCTACACACGGTGCGAGGGTAGAAACCACAATTGTGGATTTCTCCACAATCCTGATGTCTGCCCTTGCGCTACAGAAAGCGTGCTTGCATGTGCTACCGTCTTCACCCACATAGTAGATGTCGATGTATGCACAGCAAAGCGCTTCCTGCAGTTCGACTTCGTTCGTGTATGCGGTCATCGTTCCCCTCCCTGACTGGATTGGCTACCAGTCGCTGGCGGTTACGTGCCGTCCTGACGGGATTGTCAGGACTAGCATGAGCTTGAGCATTGAGGCTTTGAAATAGTTTTACTACTCAATTGAACAAACTACTTACCGCCGTCTGTTGGGAGGCATGGACAAAAAATTTTAACATTCCTCTTGCTTAATTGTGCCGATCGATATTCCGAGCGACTACCAATACTAACTCTTTTATAGGAAAATGTCAACTCCTGCTGAAAACAAAAAATTGCTGCTATTTATATTGGTTTAAAACGTTTTGATATTTATTTCTTATATCTTTACGAGGATCAATGGCATGTAGCTTAAGCATGTGCTTGTTTGCAATAGTGCTGGATGTAGCCCAATGGTTTTCCGGCAATTTAAACGTGTGCCTAATATGGTACCAGCGCAAAAACGGTTCAGATATTGCAGCCGGTAAAGCAAATAGTAAGCTAAAACATTTTTGCAAAAAAGCAGATGGCTTCAAATTTCTAATTGTTTCCAACCTGAATTGTGTGCGGTAATTCGGCAGCCAGGAATAAATCCATTTATTTTCTTTAATAAACCGTTCAAAAATGTTTTGGCCCGTGATAGGAGTGATAGTGCCGAGCCAGTATGTTAAATATGGATCTTCCCCTGCAAGCAACAGCTCTTTGATGGATAAATTATCTGAAGTTATATAAAAACCAAAACAAAAACGCTCGTTTGTAACTCTCCTGTTTTTGTAAACACCCATTAGTTTGAACAACAAAATAATCCAAGTGCGGGCAAAATATAACCTGTTCGGTTTGGTGATGACGAAAAAATCAATGTCAGATTCGCTGTCCGCATTGCCCATTGCTACGCTATTGATTACGGCAATATGTTCAACAAACGGCACTGAAGACAGAGCCCAGAAATACTTTTTGACAATCGTCCAGCGCTTGTCTATTTCCATCTGGTTAACCAAATGCCTCGATTCGTCCCAATCACTTAACGCATACAATCCATTTTTGCGGGCAATTAACCCTGAACTCGCCAACCGATCTAATTCCAGTTCAACTTCCGACAATGTTGCTTCTGCTCGATACAACAATTCCCAAACACGTTGTGCCGGAAGCGGAAGCTTATACAAATCAAAAAAAGCCAGCGTGGAAATTACTCCCTCGGTGACCTTTGTTTTTGTGTATGCTTTAGGCAAAACTTTCTGCATCTATTTCTTCCCACTCCTCTTCCATGTCATTCCATTTGTAGGCTTTAAGTTTGTATGTGAATTCTGTCTCCGAAAACTGGTATTCGGTTCTGGCAGACTGGCCTGCACGATGAGAGTAAATAAATTTCTTGTCCAAAACCTTGGGGCGCTTTTCACAGGCGAGCTTCATCCTTCCCATAGGCGTCTGCATAACCAAAAATTCTGAAACCCCCTGCTTAACCGGCCCGTCCTGGGTGTCCATTATCAAATCCTCAAGACCTTCTTCATCAATGCTAAACTTGCCCTTCAAACTTTCTTTAAGTTGCAACCACCTGTCTATATCCATAAGCTTTTTTGGTTCTTTTTGCCCGTGCTATGTGACGGGTCGGGAACGGTTCTGGCCCTGACCGTTGAGACCAACGGTGCGAGCGGACCCCGGTCATCGAAACGCTTGCGATTAGCGTGCGCTGAGAGGACCGGTCCGCGAGTATATAATTAGTACATCCAGATAGGCAGACCGCGACGATATCCGGCTATTTCTGGCACTTAGGGCAAAAAGAACCTGTCCTTCCATTGAATTTTAAGCTTTTGATTACGGTCCCGCAAGCAAAGCACGGTTTTCCTGCTCTTCCATAGACTTTGTGCAATTTTCCGTAACTCCCCCAGTCTCCGGATGGCCTGACAAAATCGCCGACTGACGAGCCATAATGACTCACGGCATCTGTCAGGATTTTCTTGATTCCCTTAAACAACGCTTTCCTATCCGCCGGTTTCAGGCTCTTTAAAGTGCGTGTGGGCCTAAGCTTGGCGTAATAAGCAATCTCATCAGCATAAATATTCCCAATTCCCGCAATCATTGCCGGATCCATTAAAAAGGGTTTTAACTTTGCCTTTGGCCGGCGCGCCATAATTTTTTCCAAAATATCCAGGGTAAATCCCTTATCCAAAGGCTCAGGACCATAGCCTTGCAATTCCTTGACCTGCGGCAACTCCTTGTCAGTGACAAGTTTCAAATACCCGAACTGCCGGAAATCATTGTAAAAAAGTTTCGAGCCATTGGTAAATTCAAAAATCACATGAGTCGATTTTGCCGGGAGCCGCACCGGTTCCATTCGCTCAATATTAAGCAACCTGATTTTTTTGTCCTTTTCCTTGCTGCCTATAAATATCAGCTGGCCTGTCATTTTCAGGTGCACCAAAATAGCGTACTTACCCGCCAGGTCAATGATGATCAGTTTTGCCCGCCGCTTAATATCTGTAATTTTCTTCCCTTTCAAGGTTTTCGAAAATTTTTCCGGGACTGAATCATCAACTTGGCGCAAATTAGGCAAAGTCGCAGGGCCGAGTGCCACCATTTTAGACATGAGCACCCTAACGTCCTTGATGACTTTGTTCTTGAGTTTCGGCTTCAATTCAGAAACCACAGTTTGTACTTCGGGCAGTTCTGGCATTTTGGATATCCTAATTTTTCATGTCTATTATAGCACTTCCTAAAAACAAAGCATCCCGCTGGTTGGCGGGATGTTTTCTTCGTATTATTTGTCGTGATACAGAGTATGTTTTGTATATAGAGGCTTATGGTCTAGCAATTCCGCTTCATCAAACCACACGGCAACTTCCTGGTCCGCCTCCTCCACTGACCCCGAAGCATGAATCAAATTGAATATGCCCTTGTGTTTGGCGTCGGCATATTTGAACGAAACATGTGAGTAGTCTCCTCGGATTGTTCCTGGAAGAGCTGCTTTCGGTTCAGTTGAGCCCACCATCTTCCTGACCAACTCCACGGCCTCAATACCTTCCAAGCAAATCGCCACCACTGGGCCGGAGAGCAACATGTCTACCATCATCTGTCTGATATGTTCGCCGCGGCGCTTTGCCAAATCTTCGGTGTAATGGCCTTTTGCCTGCTGGTCATTGGCTTGGATCATCTTCAACCCCGCAATAACCAACCCGACTTTTTCAAACCTCTGCAAAATTTCCCCAATCAACCCACGTTCAACCGCGTCAGGTTTTAAGAGGACTAAGGACCTCTCGTGTTCTTTCTGCCTGGACATTATGATTCTGACTCCACTGAAACTTTAATGATTTTAACCTCTTTCAAAGGCACTGAAGGTTCACCCGTCATAGGATTAGGCTCAACCGGAGTGGCTCCGATTTTTTCGATTGTGTTCATGCCTTCGCTGACATGGCCGAAAACCGTGTATTGGCCATCCAGCATTGGCTGAGCTTCCAGCGTAATGTAGAATTGGCTGCCGGAAGAATCTTTTTTAGGGTTGATCTGGTCACCAAGACGAGCCATAGCAATTGCGCCTTTGGTGTGCTTCAAACCGATCTCAGCAGGGACTGTGTAGCCTGGTCCGCCGGTCCCATCCCCTTTTGGGTCTCCACCCTGAATCATAAACCCTTCAACTATGCGATGGAAAACCAAACCGTCATAAAATCCTTCTTTGGCAAGTTTAATGAAATTATTGACGGTCTGTGGCGCTGCTTTGCCGTCCAAAGCAACCTTGAAGCTTCCTTCTGAAGTTTCAAACTTTACAATAGCCTGCTCTGGCGCTTGAGTGTTCTCAGCCGGCGGGGTTGGGATTGGGTCTGTCACTTGGTTATTTCCTTGATTATTATTGTTGTTCTGGTCCTGGTCGTATGAAAAAAGGTCAGTTTCTGCATTGCTGTCGTCAGAATTCGTATACTGCCAGCCAAAGTAACCTGCAGCAACCAACACTATAACCGCCAGTATCGTAAATATTGTTTTGTTTGTCATAAAATGGGTTAATTTCTTCACAATTTTACCGCAATAAAAATGCGTTGTAAACCCCGATTAATTTCTTTTAAAACTCAAACCGTCTGAGACGAACTCTACATCATTTTGGTTAGTCTGGGACATATCTACTTGCAGACTTTTCAGGCGATCAACAATCTCAGGCGCTGGATGGCCGTATTTATTGCCGTCACCAAATTGTATTACCGAATACTGCGGACTGGTTGCCTGCAGAAATTTTTCGGATGTTGAATGCTTGGAGCCATGGTGCCCAACTTTCAGCACATCCACATCCAAGTCAAAATTCCCCAACAGCATGTCTTCAATATTAGTGCCAGCATCACCAGTCAGAAGCATTTCTGTTTTGCCAAATCGTAAAATAGCCACAATTGATGTGTCGTTTATGTCCCCGTTTTTTCCAAGTTTTATCTCACCTCTGCTGGCTGGATTCAATATGTCCAAAACTGTAATGCTGTCCAGAAAAATTCTCTGACCCTGCACAGCATAAACCACCTCTGCTCCCTCTTTCTCAACAGCATCAGTAAATGCCACGTATGGTGCGGACTTAACATCCGTATTCGGCAATAATATTTTTTCAACGTTGTATTTGTTGAAAACGGAAATCAACCCCTCAAAATGGTCCAGGTGTGCGTGTGTTAATATCACCATTTCAATGGTTTTATCAAACACACCCATATCACTTCCCAATTTTTGGATCACGCTGTCACCTGGCCCGCCATCAACCAGCACCTGGTTTCCTTCAGGTGTTCGGATAAAAAAAGAATCGCCTTGCCCAACATTGTAAAATTTAACTTTCAAAAATCCGTCCTGTTCTTCTTGTTTGCCATAGTAAATAACCAGCAAAAAAGCAACAAGCAAGGGCAAAATCAGGAATTTGAGAAGGTGTTTTGTTTGGTTTTCCATGTTCTTATAAACCAGAATAATAGTATGTAATACGCAACTGCCGCATACAAAGGGAACGGTATGTTGTTGATGTCTGCCAAAGGCACATCTGCGCATTTTCCGATTATCCAAATAATGGCGTGAAGCAGCAACCAGACAGTTGAACCCAAAACAATTCCAGCGGCCGGGACAAACATAAACACCAGCAGAGAAACAAAACCAACCAGCATGGCAACGGGAATCCCAGGCAAAACGAAAAGGTTAGCCACCACCGCAATTACCGAAAAATTCCCAAAATGATACAAGATCATCGGCGAAGTTGTTATTTGTGCGGCAATGGTTGGAAAAATTGACGATACAAGAATGTTTGCGCCAGGCCATTTGGCTTCAAAAATCGGCTGAACAAACATCAGACCCATTAATGCGGCAAAAGACAGCTGAAAACCAATATCAAACATGAGCAGTTTGGGGTTCTGAAGCAGCATAATGGCGCTGGTCAGCAGCAGTGCGTTGACGCTGGAATACAGCCGGCCAAAATATTGGGAGACCAATCCAAGACTGCCCATAATCCCCGCCCGGACAACAGACGCAGACGCACCTGTAACAATGACAAACCCAGCTATTGCAACAACAGATGAGTAAAATGAAGCTGTGCGGCCAAACCTCCTAAACATGCCATCCAGAAAAGTCGCCACTATTGTTACATTGAATCCTGATACCGCAATAATGTGTGATGTTCCCGTTACCCGGAATTCTTCCAGCAATTGTTCTGGCATGTGCCTCGTCCCAAGCAAAATTCCACCAAGCAATCCAGATTCTGGCGCGGAAATCATTTTGTTCATATTTGCCAGCAAAAATCTTTTCAGGTCATACAGCTTTTTCCGCACTGGATTGCCATGCCCAATTTCCATCTCCAAAATTTTTGGAAAAATCGTCTGGGCAGAAACATTGTCCTTGTAGTTAAACTCATTTACTTGTTCAAATTCTCCCTCTAGTTCCAAACGCATGCCATACTCCAAGGCAGGGTATTTGGGCATAACCACAGCTATCCGGCTTCTGGTTTTATCCCCGTTTCTGCCCTCCAGCGCAACCACCTTGCCCAAAAAAGTCTGGGATTTTTCCTTTGTCTCAGGATCTGTCAGTACTATAACTGTGTATCTGATTTTCTGATTAAAATACTTTGAATAATCTGCGGGTTCTTTCAGTTTTGACCAGTATGCTGACCCTGCCAGGACCAAACCAGCCAACCCTGACAAAACAACCACCCGGCGCCCACCCAAAGTGAACAAAACAATACAGCACATGGCGGTTAATGCCATATGCTGAAGGGAAAACTTAAACCCAAAGCCCAAACCCAGGTTAACGGCCAGCAGGCAAATCAGAAAAATTTTTGATTTTGACAAGGACATAAGTCCTTATCCTACCCGCTGAAAAAACCAGACACAAGACCCAGGCTGTTTATATCTTTACAAACCCAAATAAAGGAATGCCACGCCAGTCAAAATCAAGAAAATAGCCTCGCCTCTTAAGTGGCTTCCGAGCCATACGTTCTTGAGTTGCCTCATATAAAAATCTGAGGCCAAAATCATGGCTGCCCCTCTGAAAATAAGAGCCCATGAAATAATGCTAACCAGCACGGCGCCAAAAGTATCCCACAAATTATGATTCAAAACCAAGATCAGGCCCAGGATAAGGTTGATCATGGCGGAAAGATAAAGCAACCCGGGATTGTCCCTGAAATTACCAATTGCTTTCCTGAAAAAATCCGGGCTCATAAGAGCACCAATCCCGCACAGCAAAAACACAACGCCCATTAGTATTAGCAGTTGTTCGGTCATTTTTTGTTTCCTTAATTACTTGTTTTGTAATCAACGATTACCAAAGCATTGATTTAACCTGGGTCACCAGCTCCTCACCGCTCACCGCGATCTGTTTCTTCTCGCGCAAGTCCTTGATGTTCACCTTTCCTTTTTTGGCTTCATCGCCACCAAAAATCACAGCCAAAGGAATGTTTTTCTTTTCCGCGTACTTAAATTGTTTGTCCATTTTTGCGGTTTCAAAATAAAACTCGCAGTTGATCCCGGCCTCGCGCAGGTTAGTTGCCATGTTCAGGCATTCAGCCACCGTATCTTTGTCCACGTTCATGACCAAAACCTGAGCCGTTGATTGAGGTGAAACCAAACCAGCGTCCTGTAAAGCGGCGAACATCCTGTCCAATCCAATGGACCCGCCAACTGCCGGCATGTCAACGCCTGAAATTTTGCCGATCAGCTCATCATACCTCCCGCCTCCTCCGATGCTTCCGAATTCCGGCTTTTCTTTTAAGACAAATTCAAAAATTATGCCGGTGTAATAATCCAGCCCGCGCATGAGATAAGGGTCAAATTCAAAGTTCTGCACGCCAAAACTGCCCAGCATCTCTTCGATATCTGCAACATACTCGGCTGATTTTTCCTTGATCTTTGCAGCATACGCATCAACGATTTCAGACTGCAGGCCCTCTTCCTTCAAACCGGCAACAACCTTCTTGATCCCTATCTTATCCAGCTTGTCCACCCAGCGCATAAAGGTTAGGGTTTTTTCTTTGGCTACTCCCAGATCATCTAAAGTTTCATCCACTAATTTTCGGTTATTGAATTTAACCACCACTTCTCCAATCTCCAAAGCTTTGTAGGCGTAAGCCATGGCCGCGATCACTTCCACATCTGCAATGACGTTGTCAGCGCCTATGATGTCAATGTCACACTGCACAAATTCGCGGAAGCGTCCTTTTTGAGTGTTCTCTGCCCGCCAGGAATTTCCTACAATGTATCGCTTGAACGGTTTTGGCAGATCAGGGTTATTGGCCACCAATCGCGCCAGAGGGACAGTTAAGTCATAGCGCAAAGCCACTTCCCGTCCACCCAGGTCCTCAAACTTGTACATCAGCTTTTCGTCCTCACCAAGCTTGCCTTTGAACAATTCAAAAGGCTCGAGCGCCGGCGTGTCTATAGGATCAAAACCGAAGCGTTCGTAACTCTCCGATATCTTTGAAATGATTTTGCGGCGGGCGATCTGCTCCTCCGGCAAATAGTCGCGAAAACCCTTCAATACTTGTGGGACATTCTTTTTCATATGGTTAATTCTAACATATACGAAGGCAATAAAAAAATGGCCAACCTTGGCCATTGTTGTGGTGATCATGCCTCGCGGCGCAGTTGCCTCAAGGCTTCTGCCTCACTAATTGCAACCCCCTTCATTCTTGCTGTGTCCCGGAACAATAGCTGCGCATGATGCTCCGAAATCTCAGAAGCTTGAAAAGTCGCCCGAGCAATATCCCGAAATGGCACCCAACGTCTTCCATCGAACATTTCGTATGCAGGATTCTGATCAGGGTTTTTCCTGATTAAAATTCCATCATACTCCCTGTACTCGAATTCAGGTTCCATTTCTACCCTCCTTATAACCCATATAAGCTTACTTCTACAAAAACGAAAAATCCGGAACAAAAAAGTTTTGCAGTTGAGGGCTGCAAAACTTGAGTGGTTAATCAACCTTCTTGATCAGTTCAAAGGCCTCTGCTTGCGTGACCACCTCCCCGGCCATGCCAGCCAGGCTTGCATAAAGCTGGGCCGCCTGCTGTTCGGTTAATTCATCTGCCCGCAGATTCATGCGGACCGGATCGGAAAACGGCTTCCACCGCTTCCCATCAAACTGCTGGTAAACGGCATTCCTCAGGTTAATAACCCTGAGCAGCTTCCCATCCAGATTGTAAAAGCTGAAAACTACCGGCATAGACCCTCCTTGGATTTCATGGAATAGTATCACAGGTCAAATAAAACGAAAACCCGCTTTCTAGCATATGTCAGGTTCGTAAGGGAGGTGCTAAAAATGGCGGGTGAGAAAAATGTGTGGACGGCGGAACAGTGGATGGATCGATGGGAAGGAATTTGAAACCAAGGCTATTGCCAAGGTTTCAATTTAACAAGAGAGGAACATAAGTTCTGGCGGCTTCAAAGAGTGAAGCGCTCTTGGTAAATTCGGGTAGGGTGTAAGGTCGATCGATCCAGCTGAAAAGCTGGGTTCGGGTAATGTGTGTCCGTGAGGACAAGAGGCGCAGTGTGCGAAAAAGTGGAAAATGACTTGTTTGCCCTTGCGGGCCGCTGTCCCATTAGGGACAGGAAAGGTCCCTGAAAGGACAATTCCGTTGCGACTCATTCTGACACAGTACTTTCTAAAAAGCCCTTTGTTTATCTAACATCTAGCGGAGCAGCCATGTTCCTTGAGTTTTCGGGACGCGGGTTGTCTTTCGAGATTTGCATATAGGCACTATGGCAAACCTTTTTGCAACTCTCTTTGGCGACAACTTTTTGCGTTTTTGAATGCGGAACTCTGACCGCGATTACTGATGTTAGCATACCTGCCTAAACGCCCGATGTTCAGGCCGGAAAAAGCTTGAAAATCCTGGTTCGTATTACCGTCCGATATCCTCCTTGTTTTGCCTGCTGAAAATTGCAGGACAGTCAATAATAACAGCAGCAAAAGGGGCTGTCAAGAGTACCAAAACACCGCCCTTTAGGCGGTGTCGTCATCATATTGAACGTCCGGAATTTCAATGAGCTTATGCGCGCTCTTGTTCCCAGACTTTATTTTTATCAAACTCGGGGCCACGTTAAAGTGATCAGCAAGGACTTCGATCACTGCGGCGTTTGCCTCACCTTCTGCGGGCGGCACCGTAACCCAAACCTTGTATTCGTCTATTCCCAGCTCTTCTATTTTTTCCTGGCTGGCCCTGGTTTGAACTTTGACGCGAATTATCATTGAGCCTAATCACCTTGCTAAATTTCTAGCTTACTGTTGATTGCGCAACTGCTTTTTTGCTTACCCAGTAGCGGACAAGTTCAAACATTCCAAAGAAAACTGCAGTGTAGAACAAGTCGCCCATGACGGTGTTCTTAAAGAAAGGCAAGGCGTTTGTGTAGGATGCCAAAGTGCCCTCCAAAGTGTATGGATACAAGCTTACTGGATGCACGAACGGTAAATTCGTCACCAAAAAGAATATGGTTGATGAGACCAAAGAGGCGCCGGTTACGGTATAAACGTTTTTATGGTTTTTCAGCCACATACCAATTACAGCTGTGAGCATAAAGGACCCATAAACCAAAGCTCTGGTGGTCCAAGAATCAAACCCGATAAAGAAATCAGAGATGACCATGGCAAGAATTGGAACAAACATTGCCTGTTTTCTGCTCAAATAAGCGCCGCCAAACAAAGCAATGGCCGCGATAGGCGCAAAATTGCCTGGATGAGGGATAACCCTGAGAACCGCACCCAAAAGTATAAAAAAGTAAGCCATGTTTTTCATTATTTTATCTCCTCTAATTTCCACTCAATGATGTCTGTGTCTTTGGTTACGTAAGTATCCGCACCCACTTGGGACATTCCCCCATTTACATACAACGCCCAAAAATGCGAGGTGCCAGCATCCACTCCGTCAATCACCGTAACGTACTCACCTACTCCGCCAAAACTTTTCGTTTCAACCGAATGGAAAGTTTTCAAAATATCCAATGCCGTGCGCCCATCCTGGCCTGTGTAGAAAATATATTCTGCTTTGGTGTCGTTTTCACTTTCCGTTAATTGGGTGCCTCCGGCAGCGTTGTTGTCCTTAGTATTCTGCTGAGGATCAGTTTCCGGACTTTTCTTGTCGTTTAGCATCCCGTAAGCCAACCCCAAGAGTAAAATAATGACCGCGATTATTATGGTTTCGATTCTTTTGAAATAATTCATGTTTTTTCTTAAGTTACAGCTTTTTTATGGTACAAAATTTGCCCAAGTTTGTCTATTCACCCTAATAATCAATTCCTCTTTGGGCCAGGATGCCTTTATAGTACGGATGTTTAATCATTTTCATTTCCGTCACCAAATCCGCGGCATCAATAAGTTTTTTTATACGCTTATGGCCGGTTAAACATAAGTGGACCTTTTTAGGCTTGGCTTTCATTATTTTGAAGACATCCTCAACTGTGAGAACTTTCGCCTCTATTGCGGAAATTGCTTCGTCCAGGACCACGAGATCGTATTTTTTGCTCTTCAAGGCCTTAATGCTCTCTTCCATGGCTTTTTTGGCGGCATTGATATGGGCATCAATTGGTTTTCTGTCTCCCAAAATTCCAACAAAACCCAAACCCATGAGCTTGACCTCGACGTTAGGCAGGCTTGCTAGCACTTCCCGCTCTCCTGACGGCCAGTCGCCTTTTATAAACTGAAGGTACAAAACTTTAAAGCCAGTTCCAGCGGCACGCACAGCCAACCCCGCCGCCGCCGAAGTCTTCCCCTTCCCGTCACCTATGTAAATTATGGTCAAACCTTTTTGGTTGTTCATTCTTGATTTATGCTAGTATTTATGCTATTTTAGCGGCACAAGGAGGACACTTGTTGTCTGAATATCAGGTCGGAACGCCGCGAGAAGAACTGGAAAAGCTTGGATTGATTCTGCCCCAGTCAGCAGATGTCTGCCGCAGTCTCGTGGAATACATCAATCGGGCACGTGGTCAGGAACGCGACAAGCGAATCCAAGAGCTGATCGAAGCGCAGCAGCAATTCTGCGGGAAGCGGGTTTACAAACTCCGCGAACCTGGCAGAATCGGCACTGTGCAGCACGTTCGCCCGCTCGCCCACCACCTCCTGCGGAGAATAAATGGAAATTTTTCTTCTCTGCACCAGCTGGAGGTTTTCGTGAAATGGTCAACCGGAAAGTACAGCTACGCCAACCTGTCACTTCTCGGCGTTGTTACCGAATAGCACTGCCCCCGCGGTGCTTTTTTTATTTATAAAGCCTGTACAAAAGCCGCCCGGAGGGCGGCTTGTTTTTAGTTAGCTTCTCCGTTACACAAACTGCGTCTTAGGGAGAGTTTTAGGTGAAGTGTATTTGTTTGGATGAGGGCTGTCGCAGTCCGCCACATGCGGGCGGACGAGACCTGAGCAGAAAATTTAACGCGAGTTAAATTTTACTGCGTACCTCAGACGGACAAATCACGCAGCCGTAAACTCTAACTGGTTATCCGCACTTGCTGTAACCACACATCTCGCATTTCATACACCCCTCAGCCATAACCATCATGTTCGAACAATCCGGGCAAGCAGGTGCATGTCCCATGTCAGCAATTGAAGCTGGTCTGGCAACCGGGAGAGTTGACGCGCTCATTGATGACATCATGGTCGTGCCGTTTGACTTCAGCTCCTGGGTGACTGTTTCCATTACCAATTGTTCCTGCTTTTTCTCCACCTTTGGCTCAACCGGCTTGGAAAAATTAAGCTGAAGCTCAGTCTGTCCGCGCTTCATATGAGATTCCAAAACGTGAGCGATTGCGTCAGGCAAGGACAAAATTCTTTCTCCGTTGTAAAACATTGGGTCTGGACCGCGAATGCCCTTAAGTTGATCGATTACATCTCTGATTCCAATTCCGCATCGCAAAGCCAAGGAAACCATTCGGCAAATAGCTTCAGTCTGTGCGCCGAAGAATCCGCCGGCCTTGCCCAGCTGAGAAAAGACTTCAAACGGACCTGTTGCGTCTTCATTGACGGTAACATACAAGTTTCCGTAAGCAGTGTTGATCTTGTAGGTGGATCCGTGCATTACATCCGGGCGTTTCCTCGGCGAAATTATTGAAAATGACTGAGGGGACGCCGGCTGTGCCGGTGTTGGGCTTGGGACAGGCTGGATTTCCGGTTCTGTCTCAGGAGCTGGGGCTGGGGTTGGCATTGGCGTTGGAGCAGGCACAGGTGCTTCCTCTTGTTTTACCTCGCTCTTGTCTTCAGTTTTTTTCAATTGCTCCTGGACGTCCTTGCCAAGCTTCTTGGCATCAGTTGCCAGAATCTGTTCATCGCGCGAGCCATCGCGGTAAATGGTCCCGCCTTTGCAGCCCAAATCATACATCAACTCATAAAGTTTTTTGGTTTGCTCTATGGTGTAGTTTTCCGGGGCATTAACAGTTTTTGAAATCGCTGAGTCGGTCCAGCGCTGAACCGCGGCCTGCACGCGGACATGTTCTTCCGGAGTTAATTCCATTGCCGTGACAAAATAATCAGGCAAAGTCTGTCCCGGATGGTCATCGAGCCAGTCCTTGGCCAGTTTAATGTGCTCCTGGTGCACGCCTAACCTTGATTTGCGGAAATATGTCCAGGAGAAGAATGGTTCGATACCGGTAGATGTTCCTACCATAGTCCCCACAGTTCCGGTAGGAGCCTGGGTCAGGATGGTGACATTGCGAATGCCATACTTCCCTACCAAATGCCTGATATATTCAGGCATGTTCTTCATGTATCCGGACTGCAAAAACTTCTGTGAATCAAATTGAGGGAAAGCACCTTTCTCGCGCGCCAGGTCAACTGAAGTTTCGTAAGCAGTGATGGCAATGAACTGGTAGAGTTTGTCGATAAACGACACTGCCTCAGGAGAACCGTAGCGCAAACCCAAATGAATCAACATTTCAGCCAAACCAATGGTCCCCATCCCAACACGGCGCTCAGACATCTGCTGTTCAAAATTTTCCTTGAAGAAATACGGAGTTGCGTCAATAACATTGTCCTGGAATCTTACGGCCAGCTGGACAGTGTGCTTTAGCTTGTTCCAATCCACGTCCTTTTTTGCAAAATCAATGTGCTTGGACAAGTTAACGTGGCCCAGGTTACAAACTGACCAGGAAGCAAGCGGTTGTTCACCGCAAGGATTGGTGCAAGGCAGTGGCGCATAGTACCAGGAGTTGGACAGATAATTTGCGCGGTCAATGAAATACATGCCCGGCTCAGCAGAAGCCCAGGCTGAAGATACAATATTGTCCCAAATTTCACGAGCCTGCACAGTCTTATAGGTTATTACGCGGCCGCCCATTTCCTTCCACTTCTTCAAATCCCCATCCCAGTGTTTGTCATAAAGCGGATCCGAGGTGTCAGGGAAAACCAGGTCCCAAGGCTTATTCTGCTTAACCGCTTCCATGAAATCATCAGTGATGCCCACTGAAATGTTAGCGTTGGTAATGCGTCCAGCCTCTTTCTTGGAATTGATAAAATCAATGACATCTGGGTGCCAGACGTTCAAAATCAGCATCAAAGCGCCGCGGCGGGAGCCGCCCTGCTCAATCAGACCAGTCACAAAACTGTACAA
The DNA here is from genome assembly GCA_964605735.1 of uncultured Candidatus Saccharibacteria bacterium. Classification (GTDB taxonomy): domain Bacteria; phylum Patescibacteriota; class Doudnabacteria; order UBA920; family O2-02-FULL-48-8; genus DASPNG01. Next base: position 573,793 of record CAZSDS010000001.1, read on the forward strand.
TGATCCCCAAGATACGGAGCCGGAGGACCGGCCGTTAACGCCCTTAACGTAAGCATAGCGGGGGCGCAGAGTTGAAAGCGGGATGCCTACTCCTCCGCCTCGGGACATGATCTCAGCCATTTGCGACAAAGTCTCAAAAATCCCATGCCTGGAATCTTTCGGCCCTGGAATCACATAGCAGTTATAAAAAGTCAGGTTCTGACCTGTGCCCGCACCAGTGAAAATTCGTCCGCCCGGCACATACTTCCAATCATCCATCAAATCGCGAAAATTCTGCTCCCATTCGCTGCGCAGTTCTTCTGTCTGCTCAACACTGGCAATATGCTTGGCAATGCGTGCAAACATTTGCTCCGGCAAGGTTTCCAGCGGCTTGTCTACGTGCTCAATGGAGCGTTTCTCAATTGTTCCGTCGCGCAATCTTACCGTGACTTCCCGGGTCTGTGCATCGAAAGCATCAACCGTACCAATTTCCCTTTGACCAGTCTTTAAGTTTACGCAAACAACAACTGTATCACCTGCTGAGACAGTTTCCTTTTTGGCGTCCTTTACTGCGTACCTGTCGAGGAAGATTTTCTCCCCCAGTTCGCTTAAAGCGTTATGTGGTCTGTTTTGCAAATTGGTCGGTTCCATGTTTAGATTTTCCTTTGGATTTCAATGGTTAATGATTTTTAAAGTTTTTTGGCTTCGCGGACGAATTCTTCCACGTCTGCAAATTGTCTATAAACGGAGGCGAACCTGATATATGCCACTTGGTCTTTCTTTTTTATGTGCCTCATAACGATACTGCCAATTTCCTTAGTCGAGACTTCTTCTTTCCCAAGCTTTTGAATATCCTGTTCCACTTTGGAGATGATTTCCTGGAAGTCTTCCCTGTCCAAGGGGCGCTTTTCAAACGCTTTCCTGATTCCGGATTCAATTTTTTCCCTCATGTAGGGTTGGGTTCGGCCATCCCGCTTGATGACTTTCTGGTCCAGGATTTCCATTTCTTCGTGGGTAGAGAAACGAAAACCGCATTCGTTGCACTCACGCCTTCTTCTGATGGCCAGGCCATCATTGACCGGACGGGAGTCACAGACCTTTGTGTCCTCATGGGAGCAGTTTGGACATCTCATTTGGTGGAAATTTGCCTCTTAAGGGTAAACAAAAACGAGGTGACACTTAGTCTGGTTTTTAGACCAAGAAGCCTCTCGATATAACTTGAAACAATGAACTGTGTGCATTTAAAGCACAATCACACTAAATTTTGGTTTATTTCTGGCATTTTGCGTTTGGATCCGGTAAACTTTCGCCGCCAAACACAATATGTAGTATTTACCATAGATAGAATAACCCCATATATAGTGTTAGTCAAAAAAGGCGTTTTTATTAAGTTTTTTAAAAATTGCACATTTTACGACAACCTTTATCAACAATTTTTCCTCTGAAAACTAACATTGGTGTCAAATTAAAAAGTTGGCTCTCAAGGAGAGCCAACTGGTCTGGAAACGGTGCGCTGGACGAGCCAGGACCCGGGGTGATAGAGCCTGGCGACATACGGTTTCCCGTTCACCACGATGGAGAGGATGAAGTGAGATTCGGAAATGGCTATCCGCAATCTACTGCGGCGCATCGCGAACTCCACCTCGTCAGTGTGTGCCGAACGCGCAAGGGGGATGATTTGGTAGATCGGTACGACCCTCCTATCCTCCCCGCCGCGCTGAACAAACTCGATCGCCACATTGACGTGCGAATCGCCTGACTCATCAACTATCAAGAAATAGTCGAAGCTGCCAGGAACGCACCCGTAAAATGAAATACCCGCCGGTATAAACCTTCGATTCCAACCACCTTCCGGAGAAAATCGTCGATTCCGATCTTTGTCGCATTCGTCCAACAAACCAACCTCCTATGAATACACTCAACGCCTTACTTACAGCTAAGATTATAAGCTAATGAAGAATTTATGCAAGTCATATTGAGGCAACAAAAAAGCCACCTTTTTGGCGGCTTATGTAAGTCTTATTTAATCTTCTTCCGGATAAAGGCTGGGATTTCCAATTCATCCTGATCTGCGGCTTCTTCCCGCTCTTCTTCCCGTTCAGGTTCTTCTTCCAACACCTTAGGGGCATAAACTGGTTTGCGGACAGGTTCTGCAGGAGCTGCTGGCTCTTCAATTCTAACCACCGGACTTGCAGGCTTGTTCATGGCTTCATCAAAACCAGTGGCAATAACTGTGATCTTGACCTCTTCTTCCATTTCCTCGTCAATCACGGCACCAAAGATGATTCGGGCTTCCGGATCAGCGGCCTTGGTGATGTATTTTGCCGCGTCATCGACTTCATACATGCCCAAGTCGCGTCCGCCAGTGATGTTGAACAAAACTCCGCGTGCGCCATCAATACTCATTTCAAGCAGTGGCGAGTCAATTGCACTGCGTGCCGCATCCAATGCTCTGTTCTCCCCTGTCCCTCGGCCAATACCCATCAAAGCGCTGCCCGCATTTTGCATAATTGCTTTCACGTCAGCAAAGTCAACGTTGATCATACCAGGAGTGGTAATCAAATCAGAAATACCGGCAACACCCTGGCGCAGGACTTCATCCACGGTCTTGAACGCGTCGAGCAGTGAAGTCTTTTTGTCTATGATCTGCAAAATTCGGTCATTAGGGATCATGATGATGGTATCAACATGTGCCTTTAAGGCTTCCAAACCTTTGTCAGCAATTTCCCGGCGCTTGGCGCCTTCAAAAGCAAATGGCTTGGTGGTCACTGCAACAGTCAAAATTCCTACCTTTTTGGCAAGCTCAGCCACAACCGGCGCAGCCCCTGTCCCTGTTCCGCCACCCAAACCGCAGGTAATGAAAACCATATCTGCGTTCTTGATGACTTCCAGAATTTCGTCCTTGCTTTCTTCCGCGGCAGCCCGGCCAATGTCCGGGTTCATGCCCGCGCCCAACCCTCTGGTAATGGTCTTCCCGATGTGGATTTTGTGGTCAGCCTGCGAGCTGTGCAAAGCCTGAGCATCAGTGTTAATGGCCACGAATTCCACACCACGAATGCCGTTCTCCATCATTCGGTGAATGGCGTTGTTACCTGAACCACCAACACCAATAACCTTGATGCGGGCGAAAGTTTCGATCTTCGGTTTGACTTCAAAAGACTTAAGTTTCATATATAGCTTACCTATTATATAAGGTTAAGGGATTGGGGTCTAGTTCTTCACCAGACAGAATTCCTGATTTACGGCAGGAACGATTTAAACCATTTTCGCATACGGTTGACCGTATCATTTTCCAGGACTTTTTTGGCAAATTTGTTAACTGAATGGGACGAACCCAACAGATACTCATTAGCCCAAAGAACAAGGCCTACAGCAGTGGCAAAAGCCGGATCATTTACGCGGTCAATAACCGTGGTAACCTGACCTGGGGTGCCTAATGTCACTGGCAGGCGCAGCTGCTTTTTGGCTAATTCTACCACACCTGGAAGTTTCGCACCGCCCCCGGTCAAAATAACTCCGGCTGGCAATTGTCCGTCCTTGCCCACGCGCTTGAGTTCCTTGTTAACCAGGTCAAAAATTTCTTCTAACCTTGCTTCGACAATTTCAGCAATGTGCTTGGTGGAGACTTTGCCGTCTTCCTGCTTGTCTATCTTGGACAAATCAACATCCAGATCTTTTTTTACTTCTTTGGCTTCCGCGTAAGCGTACTGCAGTTTCAGTTTCTCAGCTGTGTCCACAGAAGTGCGCAAACCAATAGCCAAGTCATTGGTGATGTGAGTTGAACCGACTGGCAGGATGGTGCTCATGACCAAATCGCTTTCCTCAAACACAACCATGCCGGTTGTGCCGCCGCCCAAATCAATCACGGCAACACCCAGCTCTTTCTGTTTCTTGTTCAAAACAGCTTGCGCTCCGGCCAGTGGCGCCAAGACCAGATCATCGATTTCAATGCCTGCCTGCATGATGCATTTGGTCAGGTTCTTGATAAACGGAACAGAAGCCTGGATGATTTGAGAATCAACTTCCAGGCGGATGCCGGACATGCCAACCGGATCTTTAATCCCCTTTTGGCCGTCCACAGTAAAGGTTTTTGGAATGACGTGCAGAATTTCGCGGTTTGAAGGGATTGAGATAGCCTGCGAGGCATCCACTACCCGGACCACATCATTTTCTGTGACTTCCCCGTCAGCACGGGCAACTGCCACAACTCCATGGCTTTCCTGGGAAGAAATATGAGCCCCGCCCACTGAAACCACAGCATGATCAATGGAAAGCCCTGTCATGCGCTCAGCTTTTTCCAAGGCCTCAGAAATGGAAGACACCGCTTCGTCTATATCAACTATGACTCCGCGGCGTATGCCAAGAGACTGGGCTTCACCCACGCCAATAATGCTTGGATGACCGATCTCAGATTCCTGTTTTCCAATTACCACTCGGATTGTGCTTGACCCAACATCCAATCCGACAAAGATTTGTTCTTTAGCCATGGACAACCCCCAATTTTTGTTTCTTATTTTTTTTCAAAAGCATTATTTTCCGGATAATTCTTCTTTTGCGATTTTGGAAACCACAGAACCGTCAGTCTGGCCTTTTGCGCGCGCCAAAACTTCCTTCATGACTTTGCCAAAATCAGCCGTCGTCGCGTTGGTTTCCGAAACAACTGCGCGCACCAGTTCCCTGACCTGGTCTTCACCCATCTGTTGCGGCAAGTATTTGACCAAAACAGCCATTTGCTTCTCTTCGTGCTCAACTAAATCTTGTCGGCCGCCGGATTTGAAGCTGTCGATTGAATCCTTATGCTGTTTTACTTTTTTGGCGATGACCTTAAGAGCTTCTGCTTCATCAAGGGCGCTTCCCTTTTCTATCTCAGCGTTCTTGATTTCAGATTTGATGCTGCGCAAAGCGCTCAGGCTGACTTCGTCCTTGGAGCGCATTGCGGTTTTAAAGTCTTCGTTTATTTGATCGAGTATCATTGAGAAATGTTAGCGTCTCTTGAAACGTGACCCGAATGCCGGCAGTTTGCCGAGCTTCTTGAGTTCTTCTCGCTTTTCACGGTTAATGTTTCGTCTTAAAGCGTCTTCGCGCAAAAGATTGCGTGATTTGCCAGGCTCATAGAACCTGATCTTTCTGGCACGAACCAAAACACCGCTCTGTTGGATTTTGCGGTTGAATCTGCGGAGCAAACTTTCAAAGGATTCTCCATCTTTCTTTTTCACTTCTACCATCGTGCTCACCTCTCTTTCAAGATAACGCCTTAAACTAAAAACTAAACCGACCAATGATTAACTGGCATCCACGATCCGCAAATATTGCGGATTCTCTCGGGGCTGCCAGCTTTAGGCTGTAATATGTATAACATATTTTGGCCAAATACGCAAGGACTGATGCGTCAAATAGCTGGCGTAATGGCAATAAAAAAGCGCCCCTGGTTAAGGAACGCATAACGTAAGGCGGGTTGTCGCCTAGACGTCGTGTGTGTTGAGTACCGGATCCGCAGCCGGAGTTAAACCCCTACTGTGCTCCTGTTCAAACCTGCGTCCAGCATTCCCGATCCGAGCCATGGCCGTCAAAACCATGGGAGTGGCCTCATTGAAAGGTTTTTCTTTCAGGTAATCACTTCCAGGTAAAACCGCAAGTACGCGGTGCTTGATGCTCGCCTCAATATGTAAAGCTAACGGCCCAATCTTTTCTTCACCTCATCAATAATGCGCTCAGTGGTGAACAACTCCTGCATGCCTGAGCGGACATCGCGCAGAATGACGGTCCCGTCACGCGCTTCCTTCTGTCCTATGATCAGCGCAATGCTAACTTTGTTTGACTCAGCCAGCTTCAGTTGGGTTTTGATTGAACCAGGGCCGATAAATTCCGAAGCCACTATGTTCTGTGCCCACAGCTCGCTGAACAGCCGCAAGGTTTTCTTGGCAGCCAAATCTCCAAGCGGCACCAGATACACGTCAACTTTATTTTTGGATGCGAATTTAATGTTCCCGGCCTCAAAAGCAGTCAGGACATTTTCCATCGCCCCGTTAAAGCCCAAAGCAGTGGCCGGTTGTCCGCCAAAACTCTGCACCAAATCATCCGCATGCCCGCCGGCTCCCAGCACAATATCCTGTCCGTTCCCGCGGTATCTGATTTCAAAAACAGTCTTGCGTGACCACGGCGCACCAATAATCTTTTGATTTAAGTTATAGACCAATCCAAGCTCATCCAATCCCTCCAGCACGCCAATAAAATGCCTGCGGCAGTTTTCGTCCAAATAATCAATCAAAGCCGGAGCCTCATTCGCCACCGCACTGCAAGACAAATTGGTGCAGGCTAAAATCTTAACCGGATAAGTGTCAATGGCCTCCACGCAGTTCTCGCATAGATCATACTTCTTGTCCTTAAAGTAGTTGCGCAAAACTTCCTGGTAAGCAGGCAGACATTCCAGACAGCCAATGTTATTGATCTCCAAAGACAAATCCTGCAAACCAATTTCAGAAAAGAGACGGTACAAAAGGTTTATGACCTGTGCATCTGCGATAGGCGCGGTTTCGCCAAAAATCTGCAAACCGAATTCGGTGCCTTGCTTGATCTGCCCTTGCCTGCTGTATGTGTAAGGCGAAAGATAATACCACTTGCTGACCTTCTCCCGCTCAGGGAATTGGTACTCAAGGTAAGCACGCACCAGCCCAAACAAACTGTTCGGCTTCAGGGCAAGCCGGTTGTTTCCCTTTTCATCCGGAATCCGCACCAGTTCGCCAACCCCAAGCTGTTCCCAGTTTTTGAACAAACGGGCATCTTCCAGCATCGGCGTTTCGATTCTTGAATAGCCAAAGGTATGGGCCAGGCTGGTAAACTTTTCCGCAAAAAAATCAAAGCTCAAATGCTGGTCAGGCAGAAGATCATAGGAGCCTGGCAATCTTGCCGGGGCTTTTTCGACTGTTGGAGTAATTTTCTTTGGTCTACCCATAATTTTTGCAGGAAAATTAAAAAGTCTAAGTTAGTTGCCTTTAACCGCACTTTTTCACTTAAACTTTTGTTTTTTGGACCTTTATTTTAGAAAGTATATTCGGGAGTGGAAAACTTGGCAAATTCTGACAGCGGCAATACTCTGACAAACACTTTTCCGATCATGTCTTTTCTGTTCAAAGGACCCCAATCGCGCGAATCTGATGATGCCAGACGGTTGTCCCCCATCATGAAGTATTCATCATCTTTGAGTGTCAGCGTTTTTCTGCCCCCGACCACTGAAGTGTTATGCGGGAAAGTCAAACCCTGGCTTGGCAAATATACCTCGGAAAGTGTTACGCCGTTCGGGTGTTCATCGTTTACTATAGTGATACGGCCATTGTCCACGGTTATCTGCTCTCCTGGAAGGCCGATTACGCGCTTGATGAAGAACTGCTTCCGGTCTTTAGGGTATCTGATGACGACGACATCCCCTCTTTGCGGATCATTCATGCGGTAACTTATCTCATCAATAATCAGGTACTGGCCATTTGAGTAGTTAGGCTCCATGGACGAACCGGAAACTATAAACGGCTGAAAAACAAAGTATCGGATCGGCAGGATAATCGCCAAAGCAATGACAATGACCTTCACAAAGTCCCATACAAAGTACATTGTACTTGCAAAACCTGATGGCTTTGGCCGATCAAATGATGACGGCGGCTGTGCAGGTGGCTGTGGCGGAGTAACCGGCTGGACTTCGGAATTTGGATCTATTGTGTTTGTTGGTCTTTTAAGATCATCCATGAGTTTAAGTAATAATTATTTTGTAGGCTATTCTGGTGGTCGCAGCTGGATTCGAACCAGCGACCTCACCGATGTGAACGGTGCGCTCTAACCAACTGAGCTATGCGACCGTACGGCGGACAGGTAACCAGCTGAGCTAATCGTCCTTGATTTATTCTTGATTACTGAGATTTAGCTTTTTAAGCTTAACAGATTCCGGATGCGGATTCAACCCCTGATTTATCAGTAAACTCAAAAAAATTTATTGTAGATTAAAATTCTGTATTAAGATATAATTTAGTTGACCGCAGACAACGGTTTATGTTGTTAGAAAGGACAAAAATAACTTACGATGAGAAACTTTGATGGTATAAACAACCACTTGGCAGAACGAACCAGCCTTGAACTACAGCCCAGAAGGAAAAAGAGGCGTTTTTGGAAATGGCTCTTGTTTTTTGTCATCATACTCGGCGGAGTAGGCGTATTTTATGGCTCAACAATCCTGAACAAAACCAACCAGATCTTCACCAACAAGACAAACATCTTCAAACGGGTTGGACAACTGATTGTTTCCGATGACAAACCCCTGAAAGGTGAGGAAGAAACCGGCAAAGTCAGCGTCCTGCTGTTGGGAATTGGCGGACAAGGCCATGAAGGACCAAATCTAACCGACACCATGATTGTGGCAACCATCGATATCAAGACCAAAGAAGTGTTGTTTACATCCATTCCGCGCGATTTCCTGGTTCAAATTCCGGGACGCGGCTACAACAAAATTAACGCGGTCTATGCTTATGCAGAACTGGATAACGCAGGACGCGGCGGAGATGCTGCCATTGCCGCCGCTGAAAAAGTCACGGGACTTAAGATTCCGTATTTCGCTGTGGTTGACTTTAAAGGGTTCGTGAAAGCGGTTGACCGGGTTGGCGGCCTGGATATTACAATCGACAGAACATTCACTGACAGCTCCTACCCTAATTACAATTACGGATATCTGCCGCCGCAGACCTTCACTAAAGGCAATGAACACATGAATGGCGAACGCGCCCTGATCTTTGCCCGCTCGCGCAAAGGCAATAATGGCGAAGGCTCTGACTTTGCCCGTTCTGAGCGCCAAAAGAAAATTATGGTCGCGATGCGCGACAAGCTTCTCCAGCTTAACATCACAGATTTGGGAACCATCAACAACCTGCTCAGCGACTTTACTGAAAACTTCCGCACCAACTTTGAGCCTTATGAATTAAAGCGGCTGGCAAACATTGCCAAAGACATTAACGGCGACAACACCTACTCGGTGTCTTTGGAACCGGACAACGTTCTGATCTGCGATGGCATGGTGGACATGGCTACCGGACGCCCTGCTCCCCCTCCTGTTCCAAAAACCGAAATAATCATCAATGAAGATGGCGAAGAAGAGGAAGTTATTGTGGAGGAAGCACCGGCCATAACCAGAATCTACGTGGTCCAACCATGTTCCGGTGTGACCCTGTCGCAAATCACCAATCACTTGATGATGGTTATGAGCGTAGCCAGCCTGCAAAAAGAAGCGGCTACAATTGAAGTAATCAATACCACAGGCAAGTCCACAGCCACACAGCGCTGGCGCGATCTGTCCTCCTCAGCAGCCGGCGTCACCATAAAATTCAGCAACAGTAAGACACCTGTGGACAGAAGCATTTTGTACGACAACTCTAGCGGCAAGATGCCAAAGACCCTTGATTACTTAAATATGAATTTTGGTTTGGGTAAATCTGACCTTCCCTACACTCAGTCCACGGCAGACTTTGTCATCATTCTAGGAAACGACTCCCTGTAAATTCCACTACTTAGAAACGCCAGCTTGAAGCTGGCGTTTTGATTTTCCAAAGTATGGCTTAAAGCTGCAATTTTTGCTATAGTTAAGGTCGTAAACTAAATTTATGCGCTTACCTTTAGTAGCAATCATTGGTTTGCCCAACAGCGGCAAATCAACATTTTTTAACAAGGTCCTTGGACGGCGAACTGCTCTGACACATGACGAAGCAGGAACCACCAGAGACCGAGCCTACGGCCAGACTGAATGGAATGGCCTGGGTTTTTATTTGATTGATACCGCGGGCATCATCCCCCGCCCTGATTCGCCTCTTGAAAAAAACATCCAAAGGCAAACAACGATCGCCATTAATGAAGCTGATTTGATCGTATTAATGGTGGACGGAAAATCAAACCCATCCACTGAGAGCATCAACGTGGCAAAAAAACTGCAGCGCTCAAAGAAGCCGGTAATTTTGGTGGCAAACAAAATTGACGTACACAGCCCTAAACACGTTGCCGCTGCCGAGAACTTCCGCAAGCTTGGACTGGGCGCCCCGTTTACAACTTCCGCAATCAGCGGGTCCGGCGTGGGCGATGTCCTGGACCAGATTACGGAAATTTTGAGAAAAGACTTCTCTGCAAAGAAAGATGAATTTGAAGGACGCTTGCGCGTGGCATTCGTGGGCAAACCAAACGTCGGTAAATCGTCTCTCATCAATAAACTGCTTGGCGAAGACCGTTTGGTGGTGGACTCAAAAGCCGGAACTACCCGCTCCACAGTGGAAATCCCTTTTGAGCGCGGCGACAAAGAATTTGTTTTGATCGACACAGCAGGCATAAAGAAAAAATACAAGCAGGATTTTGACGTTGATGCCGCGGCCATGATGCAGTCTTTGCGCACCATCAGCCAGATTGACGTGGCTCTGTTTGTGATTGATGCCAAGGAACGGATTACTGTTCAGGACCAGATTATTGCCCAGCGCATCATTGAACAAAAAAAGCCGGTCATAGTTTTGCTCAACAAGGTTGACCAGCTGGACGAAGACGAACAGCAGAAGCGGCTGGATATTCTTCCTGACTATTTCCCCCAAATCTGGTGGGCGCCGGTAGTATTCACCTCAAGCGTAAGCGGCATGGGTCTGGAAAAAGCACTGGAACTTGCCCACGCAGCGTACCAAACCGCCAACCGGGAAATTGACGTGGTGGAACTGGACGCTTTCCTTGATAAAATTTTGAAAGAACACATGCCCGGCAAAATGGATGACCAGCGCAAGCCTAAAATTTACAACATCAAACAAACTGCAGTGAGGCCGCCAACTTTTAAAGTTACCGTCAACTTTCCTAACGCTATCGCTCCGTCCTGGAGAAAGTTTCTGGAAAAACGGTTCAGGTTAAAATTCGGGTTTGAAGGCACTCCAATTGTCTTTACATATATAAGGAAACAATAACGCCATGTATTTAATCGTCGGCCTGGGTAATCCAGGAAAACAATATGAATTGACCAGGCACAATGTCGGGTTCAGGGTCTTGGATTTGCTTGCTGGATCAGGGCAGTGGGAAAACAAATACGACGCGCAATTCATCAAAACCATGGATGTCTTGCTGGCCAAGCCGCAAACTTTCATGAACCTCAGCGGCAAATCAGTGGCGCAGATTCTAAAATACTATCCTGACGCCCAGCTGGTAGTCATTCACGATGAGCTTGATCTGCCGCTTGGGTCCATCAAAATAATGAAGGGTGCCAGCTCAGCCGGGCATAATGGTGTGCAGTCAATTATTGACGAACTTGGCACCAAAGATTTTATCCGCATCCGCGTTGGCGTGAACAATGCTGAAACAAGACAGCAAACCCCGGGAGACGCCTACGTTCTGCAAAAGTTCACCCAGGAAGAAGAAAATATTCTGAACGAAGTCCTGGTTAAAGCCAAGGATGCGGCAGATACAATCCAGACTGATGGCCTTGAAATGGCTCAGTCAAAATTCAACGGATAGCCAAAAACTTAAACCGACTTAAAAGAAAACCGGACTGCGAAAGTCCGGTTTTCTTTGATGTTCTAAACCCTACCCACGAGCCTAAGGCAAGAAAGGAAAACCTGACCGGCCTTAAATTGATGGCTACTTGCGAACAATAGGAGGGATGCTGCTCACGTTTGCCACTCGCAAGGTAGGATCTAAAACACCATTGAAGTTATAAACAGCTTGGGTATTGCCAGGTTATCAGGTGTTTTCGTATAATCACCTCTTGCCTAAGCAAGCCTGTTCAACCCACATATTCTAATACGAACAGTGCATATTAGCAAAAACCGACCAAAATGTCAACCCCTAACCACATTTACTGGCATGCACTTAATACCCTGATTTTCGAAGGTTTATGCCAATTTCTCCCTGCAGCAAGACAGCTTGGAGGGCCGGAAAATCTTTACCACGCGAGCGAAAACCGTCTGGTTAAAGCCGGCTTAAACCCCGCGCTTATCAAAAAAATTATACCAAAGAGAATAAATATCAATCCAGCAGTTGAGTTTGGAAAACTAACCAAATCAGGGATCATTACTGTTTGTATTGAAGATAAGAATTATCCAAAACCTTTGCGGGAAATTCCCTGCCCTCCCCCAATACTATATGTAAGAGGAAACCCAGACTTGCTTTTGGAAGATTCACTGGGCGTGGTGGGTAGCCGGAAAATTTCAGGCTACGGAAAAGATGCAGTCAAACAGCTCGTACCGGATATGGTCAGCTATGGTTTGGCCATAGTTTCCGGAATGGCTTTTGGCGTGGATGCGGCCGCCTTAAACAGCTGTATAGAGAGCGGCGGACGCCCAGTAAGCGTCCTGGCCAGCAGTTTGGATTTTCGCGAGATCTCACCTCGCTCGCATCTCCCTTTGGCAAAGCGGATAATTGAAAAAGGTTGTCTGATTTCTGAAAATCCGCCGGGCAAACCACCACACAAGTTACTTTATCCACTGCGCAATCGTATTATTTCAGGACTGAGCAAAGGCGTGGTGCTTATCGAAGCAGCCATGGAAAGCGGCTCGCTCATCACCGCCAAATACGCCTTGGAACAGAATCGGGAGATTTTTTGCGTACCCGGCCCGATCTTTTCCGGAAACTCATCCGGCACAAACGAATTGATCAAGCAGGGCGCCAAGTGCGTTACTTCGTTCCATGACATTGCCAGAGAGTTTGGCTGGGACCTGAAGCCTGTTCAACAAATTTTGGAGTTTGACAATGAACTGCATCAAAACATTTGCTCGCATTTGGCGCAAACACCACTGAGCATAAACGACCTGGTTTCCAGAACAGGATTTCCCCCTGACGAAATCCTGGCAGCCGCAACAGAACTTGAAATCAAAGGCATCCTGCGGCGCTCCTTTGACGGAATGTATGCTAAGATTAAGTAAATGGACTACCCCCGATTCAACAAAATTTTGATTGTTCTGGTTTTAATTGCCGTTGCCGCCGGTGCGTCTTTGGCTCTGAACAATTTGATTGCACCTGAGAAACTGAATGAAACCAACCCTCCGGCTTACCAGCTGGAAGAGGAGATAAAACCAAAAGAGACCTCCCTGTTCTTTGCGGGTGACATCATGTTGTCCAGGAACGTCGGGACTAAAATTTTCCAAGCCAATGACCCAAATCTTCCTTACAATAATGTAAAAGGGTGGATCGGACGCGCAGACCTAAGCTTTGCCAACCTGGAATCCCCTTTCAATACTACAGGCTCGCGTGTAACCCAAGGCTTGGTGTTCAAGGCAGAACCAAACACCATAACAGGACTGGTTGATTCAGGCTTTGATATCCTTTCAACGGCAAACAACCATACCTTCGACCAAGGCAGGGCAGGGCTTAACTACACCCTCACCTGGCTGAGGGAAAACAACCTGACTCCTGTGGGCACCGGCGCTGACTGTCATGAGGGTGTAATAAAAGAAGTAAATGGAATCAAGTTCGGATATCTTGCGTACTCTTATGCCGCGTACAATGACGGCGGCAGAATCCCTGACCCTCTGGTCTGTGACTGGAATGATTTGGAGCAAATCACAACCGACGTTATCGCACTTAAAGCCAAAACAGATGTGGTCATTGTTTCCAGTCATATGGGCGCAGAATACAGGCGATCCCCTGAGCCAGCCAATGCCGCAGCCGCGCGCACAGTGATAGATGCCGGGGCAGACTTGTTCATTGGCCACCACCCTCACTGGGTCCAAACAATCGAAGAGTATAAAGGAAAATATATTTTCTACTCGCTGGGCAATTTCGTCTTTGACCAAATGTGGAGCGAAGACACAATGGAAGGTTTGGCCTTAGAAGTGTTGTTTAAAGACAAAAACTTGGATAAAATTACTTTATTGCCGGTGGTAATTGAAAACTACTGCTGTCCGCGCCCTGCAGACACTGCTGAAACAAAAAGAATTTTGCAAAAAATAAACCCTCTGGTGCAAACAACCACCCTTGTTTCCAATGGCGTTATCGCCGCTGATTGGCATGCCGCACTGTCCAACAAAGGGCAGGTTCTTAAAGCCCAGCAACTTGACAACTAGAGGATTGTCGAATAAGAATGATAAAAGTTAATTGACCCAAGACGAGAAAACATGAGCAAATCAAAGACATTAGTCATAGTAGAGTCACCAACCAAAGCAAAAACCATTTCAAAATTCCTCGACGGCAAATATAAAGTCGAGGCGTCTTTTGGTCATATCCGGGACTTGCCGTCCAGCAAGATGGGCGTTGACATTGAAAACAATTTTGAACCGAAATACCTTGTTCCGCCAAAAGCAAAAAAGCGGGTGGCTGAACTGAAGAAACTTGCAAAAGACGCTCCTGAAGTAATCCTTGCTCCCGATGAAGACCGTGAAGGAGAGGCTATTGCCTGGCACTTGATAGAAGCCCTTGGTTTAAAAAAGGATAAGATCAAGCGCATCGCGTTCCATGAAATTACCAAAACTGCCATCCAGAATGCCCTGGAAAATCCACGCGACATCGACACCAACCTGGTAGATGCACAACAGGCGCGCCGCGTATTGGACCGCTTGGTTGGATATGAACTGTCACCTTTCTTATGGAAGAAAGTCAGGCGCGGACTTTCTGCCGGACGCGTACAGAGTGTTGCCGTCAGGCTGATTGTTGAGAGAGAGCAGGAAATCAGAAAATTCGTTCCTCAGGAATACTGGAGCATTACGGCTTTCTTCGAGAAAGACGGCAAATTCAGCGGCAAGCTGTTTAAGATCGACGGCAAGAGTTTGGATAAATTCGAAGTTAAGGATGAAGCACACGCCAAGAAAATCCTGTCCGACTTGAAACATAACCCGGCAATAGTCACGGAAGTCGTCAAAAAAGAAGTGAAGCGCTCCCCTGCTGCGCCATTCATCACCTCAACTCTTCAGCAGGAAGCTGCGCGCAAGCTTGGCTACTCCGCCAAACAGACCATGATGTACGCCCAACAGCTCTATGAAGGCGTTGAGCTTGGCGACGGCACAGCCACAGGCTTAATCACCTACATGCGTACCGACTCTGTAAACCTCTCTGAGTTTGCACTTGATTCGGCGCGCACTACCATCTCCCAGAAATTCGGCAAGGACTACCTGCTGGACACTCCGCGCAAATATTCCTCCAAGTCAAAAAACGCGCAGGAAGCCCATGAAGCCATTCGCCCAACTGACCTGACCCGCGACCCTGAAAGCGTCAAGGAACATTTGGACCGCAACCAATATCGTCTGTATGATTTGATTTGGAAACGAACCATTGCCACCCAGATGCCAGAAGCTGTATTTGACGCGACAAGCGTTGATATTGAAATCAAAGGCGACAAGAAGCAGTACATTTTCCGCGCCACCGGACAGACCATCAAGTTCGACGGCTTCATGAAAGTGTACTTGGAAGGCACTGACGACGAAGAACAGGAAGAGGAAGGAATTTTGCCTGACCTGAAAAAAGGTGATGAGCCAAAAGTCTTGCGGGTTGAACCAAAACAGCACTTTACCCAACCGCCGCCTCGCTACACTGATGCCACACTGATCAAAGCTTTGGAAGAGCATGGCATTGGCCGCCCTTCCACCTATGCGCCAACAATTTCCACTATCCAGGACCGCGGGTATGTGGAGAAAATCGACAAAAAATTCCACCCAACGGAAATCGGTTTTATTGTTAACGATATCCTGGTGGAACACTTCCCTAAAGTAGTTGATCTGGCTTTTACCGCAAACATGGAAGACTCCTTGGATGAAATTGCGGAGGGCAAAAAAGAATGGGTTCCGGTGATCCGCGAATTTTACGAACCATTCCACGAGAACCTCAAAACCAAAGAAAAGGAAGTGGAAAAACACGTTGAACAACTGGATGAAAAATGCCCGGAATCCGGACATCCGCTGATTGTTAAGTTCGGCCGGTTTGGCAAGTTTATCGCCTGCTCCAACTATCCTGAGTGCAAGTACACCCGGCCAATGCCGGAAGAGCAGAAACTGATTGAGGAAAACAGCGGAGAGATCTGCGAAAAATGCGGCAAGCCTATGGTAGTCAAGTTCGGCCGGTTTGGCTCGTTCCTGGGCTGTTCCGGATACCCAGACTGCAAGAACATCAAAAAGATTCTAAAAACCACTGGCGTGGAATGTCCGCAGTGCGGCAAAGGTGAACTGGTTGAAAAGAAAAGCAAGCGCGGCACTTTTTATTCCTGCTCCAAATACCCGGAATGCAAATTCATACTGCCAACCAAACCGACTGGCGAAAAATGCCCGCGTTGCAGATCACTGCTGATCTATGCCAAAGACGGTATGGTCAAGTGCAGCCAGAAAGGCTGTGAATTCGAAAAAGAACAGCAACCCCAAACCGAGGAAGTAAAAAATTAAACACAATTAAGGGAAAACAATGGACACAGAACAAGGAAGGTCATTGGAGGAATTAAAGGCGATCGAGGAATCCCTGCGAAACGAGATTGCTCAGTTGGACGCCAAAGGCGACCACGGAGAAGAATGGAACGCCAAAAATCTCCAATACGATCAGATCCAGGAAGAACTTAAAAGATTCGAGCACTCTGGCATGGGCAGCCAGGATGCAGACCAAGCCGCTTAACAAAAAAACCGCTGTTAGGCGGTTTTTTTCAAAATTTCTTTAACCTCTTCCACAGTGTCTGCAAACTGAACCAGTTTCAGGTCACGCTTCTGGTCTATGTAGTAACCGTGTTTTCGCGGCACTGTGTTGAGCCATTTAAACAAACCCTCCCAGTACTTGCGGTCAACGCAGATGATCGGCACCTGGTCAATATAGTTAATCTGCATTAGCACAATGTATTCGAACAATTCATTAAGAGTACCGTATCCCCCAGGATAGAAAATTAAGGCATCGCTTTTCAAGGACAGGATGAAACGGCGGACAAACAAAAAATGGTAAGTGCTCTGGTCAGTATAAATTTTGCTGGTCACGCGCTCGTTATGTATCACAGCTTTGATGCCGATGGATGTCCCTTTGGCATCATAAGCTCCCAAATTTCCCGCATGCATGATCCCAGGACCGCCCCCTGTGACAATGGCATAACCTTCTTGAGCCAGTTCCTTGCCCAGACGGTAAGCGTGTTTGTAATGCTTGCTTGAAGGCTTTGACTTATGGGAACCCAAAAACGAAATGATTGGCTGGTGTATTTTGTTAAGAAGTTTCAATCCAACGTCTATTTCCTTTTTCACTCTCCCTGTAGTCCACTTGCTGTTAAGGTACTTGCTGTTTACTGTCTTCTTCTTCATTTTCCTATAAGTTCCTTTCATTTAATCATTCTTTATAAAAATGCTGTTTCCAAATAACCAGTAGGTAAAGGCTTTCCACGGGTTCATTATTGACAGGAAATATCGCAAATCAGCAAATTTCCTAATGATCCAGCCCGGAAAACCGGAAATGATGACGTTCTTAGTATATAGGATAGCAAATTTTCCTGCTGCAGGGATGACATATCTTGTTGGGCCAGGAAAATACGGCTGAAGCTCCTTCTCCGAAGCCATGCGGAATACATTTTTGGCAACGTGACCGCCCTGCCTGATGGCCTCCTGTGCGGTCTGGGGAACCAGTTTTTTGGTCGCAGGGTCAGTATAACAAAGATTGTCCCCGGCAATGAATACCCTGGGGTATTTTTTCAGGTTCAAAAAATCAGTGGTTGGGGTTCGGTCTTTTTTGTCCCGTTCCAAGTCGTTGGAAGCCGGCAAACGGCAGGACCTGACTCCTCCGGTCCAGACCAGAAGATCACACGGAACACGTTCTTTGTTGTTTAAGACCACATAATCCTTGCCTGCCTCTGTGATCAAAGTGGAAAATCTCATTTCAATCTTCCTGCTGGCAAGCCTTTCCTGCAAAATTGCCGCCACTCGTTCAGACAAACCCGGCAAAAGCGTAGGCGCACCCTCAACCAGCATGAGCTTGAAATTATCCATGTTCTTGCCGTGCGTTTCGCATTCGTGCCTGATAAGGTTATGCAACTCACCGGCAAACTCTGAGCCAGCAAACCCGCCTCCCCCAATAACCAACTGGCCACTGTCTTTCTTTGACATGATTTCTTCCACGCGGTTCCTGATCATGACAGCGTCCTCCAGGCTTTTTAAGGAGAATCCGTATTTTTCAAGGTTAGGGATGCCGTAGTAATCAGCTATGCTGCCCATGGCCACCACCAAATAATCATAGTGCAAAACGCGGCTGTCAGTAGTGACCAACCCATTCTCCATATCGATATTTTCAATGTACGCTTTGTGGACTTTAACTTTTGAACGCTTGAACACAAGGTCAAAAGGGATGGTTACGGATCGTTTTATGTTTTTTGCTTCCACCATACCGCTCTCAGCAGTTGCAGCCTCATACAGGGCCGAATAATACGTCTGATAGTCCTTCCTGTCGATGACAATAACCTGATATTCCGGCTTATGCTTGAAATATTCTGCCAAATCCAGTGCGGCGCGGATGCCGGCGAAGCCACCTCCTAGCACTATGATATTTTTTTGTTCTGAAATGTTTGATTTTGGTGTCGACATGAATAAAAAAGCGAATAAAAAAGCACTTTGATTATATCACATTCCAAGTGCTTTTTTGAGAATTTTCCGATAAATAAATTTTTGTGGCTGGTTTTTGTTTAGCCTTTAAGCAATTCTTCCACTTTATTTATTAATTTTGCCTTATCCAGGCCCCCTGTAGAAAACAACTCGTTGTTTATGATGATTCCGGGGGAGGCAAAAATCATGTATTTTTGCACCATTTCCTGACCTGCAGGATCCATGACTGAAACATACTCGACTTTAACTTGAGGGTATTTGGGTTTGAATTCCTCTTCCAGGAATTTTTTGGCTTCAGCGCAATGGCTGCAACCAGGAGTTGAAAGTTCGGTTATTTTTACATCCATATAATTTACGTTAGCGCTTCCGGCTGTCCTACAAAGGACCGCATGCTCTAGGCGGCTGGCGATGAGCTGTAGCCCATATCTTTAATTGCATTATTGAAATCTTCTGGCTTCAATTTGGATTCGTCGTAAGTGACTTCGCCCAATTTGGAGTCTAAATCCACTGAGGCGGCGCTCACGCCGTCCAGATTCTGCCAGATCATTGTAATGCCAGTTGCGCAGGCACCGCAATGCATGCCTGTGATGTTAAATTTTTGGTGTGTCATATCTTCTTCCTGAATTTAATAGTTTTGAAATAATTTTTGAGATTATCCAAATAATCAATAAGTCCACAATTATCACTACTGCGTATCCAAATGTGGTTGGTGTGCCGAAAATAATATCGGGTTGTGGAATAAACAAATTATTGATTCCTGCTGCCGTGAGCAGAACCAGAGGCATCATTGTAACCATAATGGCTGCAGATTCAGCCCAAACCATACCCATGGCACCTAATAACCACAAAAGCCCTAGAATCACTACCAAACTGACAAAAACTCTTTTTGCTGAAAACATATTAGTTACTCCCCTCTTTTTCCTGCATCTTTTCCATGGCAGGTTTGTACAATCTCAGCATCATAGCTGAAAGCACCACTGAAACGGACGAGAAAGCCATGGCAAATCCTGCAACTTCCGGACGCAAACTGCGCAATAATTGCGGCGCCCACTCAACAGCAAACAGAGCGCCGGCTGCCACTGGAATCGAAATGATGTTGTAGATAAATGCCCAGAACAAGTTTTGCTTAACTTTAGAGATAGTTTTACGAGCCAACTGAATGGCTGAAACCACATCACGCAAATCGTCTTTGATCAAAACAAAGCTTCCGGTTTCAATGGCCACATCAGTGCCGGACCCAATGGCAATACCCACGTCAGCTTGAGCCAGCGCAGGGGAATCGTTGATTCCATCCCCTACCATAGCCACAACCTTGCCTTCAGACTGCAGCTGTTTAACAACCTCTGCTTTCTTTTCCGGCAAAACTTTCGCCATGACGCGGTCAATCCCCACTGTGCGAGCAATCGCTTCTGCGGTGTTTTGGTTGTCACCTGTGATCATGACCATCTCTATGCCCATTTTCTTAAGCTCAGCAATAGCCTCTTTTGCATACGGCTTCAAAGTGTCGGCCATGGCGACCAGGGCCTGTACCTTGCCGTCTACCGCTGCAAAAATAACTGTCTTAGCCTCACTGGCGAGCCTGCTCAATTGCGGAGCAAGACTGGCGTGTTCAACACCTGCCTTGTCCATCATAGCTTCGTTCCCAACCACAATATGCAGTTTCTTGATGTCCCCTTCCGCACCCATACCAGCTGTTGCTTTGAAATTTTTCAGCTCCTCCACTTTAGCTCCCTTGCTTTGCGCGTATTTAACAATTGCCTGAGCCAGCGGGTGTTCTGAGCCTTTTTCCACTGCGGCAATTAAAGGCAGTAACTCGGCCTCGCTGTAATTTCCAGTCAGGACAATGTCAGTCACAGCGGGCTCACCCTTGGTCAGGGTTCCAGTCTTGTCAAAAGCAATGGCGTTCAAATGCTTTGCGCGTTCAATTGCTTCACCTCCTTTGGCCAAAATCCCATACTCAGCACTTTTCCCGATGCCAACGATCAAAGCCATAGGAGTGGCCAAACCCAAAGCACACGGACAGGAAATAACCAGCACAGCAATTCCTTTTATCAAGGCCTCGCGGAACGGGAAATCGCCCACAAAATACCAGGCTCCGAACACAAGCACTGCCAGAACAATGATAAACGGCACAAAATATTCAGCAATTTTGTCGGCTAAGCCCTGGATAGGGGCCTTGGTCGCCTGTGCATCCTCAACCATGCGCACAATCTGGTTAAGCAAAGTGTCCTTGCCGACTTTCTCAGCTTTGAATTTGAACAAACCGTAGGAGTTAACCGTGGCACCAATCACCTTGTCCCCTGCTTTCTTGTTCACCGGCATACTTTCGCCGGTAACGACTTTTTCGTCTATCGCAGTTTCTCCTTCAATCATTGTTCCGTCCACCGGAACTTTTTCACCCGGCTTGACTATGACTGTGTCGCCAACCTTAACCTGATCAACAGGAACTTTCATTTCTGACCCATCTCGGACCACAGTCGCTTCTTTCGCTTCCAGTTTCAAAAGTTTTTTCACTGCATCAGAAGCTTTGGCGCGGGCGGTAATTTCCAAATATCTTCCTAGCAAAATAAACGACATCAAAGCCGCGGATGATTCCCAATATGGGTGGTCGATATTAAAGAATAAAAATCCGATCATGGAATACAGGTATGCGGCGGTGGTACCCAAAACAACCAGCACGTCCATATTCGCACTGCCTGCGCGCAAAGCAGACCAGGCATTGCGGTAAAACGGCCACCCTACTCCAAACTGCACCCACGTGGACATGATCCAGTAAATGTAGTTCAAATCAATGCCGCCGATGGCATGCACGTGCTTCAAGTTGAAAATGTGCACGGCCATGTAGTAAACGATAATCGGCGTGGAAATTGCAAATGCCAGCCAAACGCGGCGCTTGGCAGAAATCATTTCCTGTTTGCGATGCTTTTCCACTTCGCCTGAATGGTCTTTTTCCTCATCTGGACGGACAAGGTCATAACCTAATTTATGTAAAAACTCGTCCATCTGGACCAGGGTGATTTTGGCCGGATCAAAAGTCAGTTTTACGCGTTCTGCGCCGAAGCTGGCTTCCGCCTGCAAAATCCCCGGCTGTTTGGCCAACAACTTGTTAATCAAAAGCGCGCACGCAGCACAATGCATGCCGCGCACGCGCAGGACCAAAGATTCTGTTTTCGCCACTACTGCTTCTGGCATTAGATTACCTCAAGCGTCCCGATCATATCGAAATGATCCCGGGTTTCGCCATTAACCTCGCCCTTGCCGCATGGAACTGAACAATAAAAATTAAATTTACCTTTTCTGGTTGCCACCACGCTTCTTGTCACGGTTTTGTTCGCTGGCATTTTCTCGTTAACCCCGTAACCGTCAATACCAATACCGTGGTCGTAATCATCCTCGTTGATGAAAGTAAAATTTATTTTGTCTCCGGCGTTTACCTGGACGTTTGTCACATCCCAGCGCCATTCGTCCTTAACTGCCCTGATGGTTATGTTTACTTCTTTGCCAGTCGCCTCAACCACCTTATCACTTTGCCCTTTCATGTTTTTAAAGATAACTCCGCCTACCAGGAACACCGCAACAACAATTCCGATAATAACGTACTTGTTCATATTTAAACCTTAATCCTTTCTTCGTTTAAGTATCTAAAGATAAATGGCATAACTGCCGCAATCAACAAGATCGAGACCAGAGCCAGCAACCATTTAGGCAGGCCCTGGGACGGCAAAGGTTCTCCTACATTGACCCAGAATTCCGCCAGCCTGACCTCGCTTGGATTGTCTTGCGTGACGAATTCGGTGAAAATTTTGTAGCGGCCCGGTTCAGGGAAAGCAAAAGCAATTCGCATATCCTTTTCGTTGAAGCTTATTATTTCCTCGCCGGGGGCAGTGCCGTGCATATGACCTGCACCTTCATCAGCCTGCGCCTTGGGAATCAAGGACCAACTCAGCGAAGATGGAGCTGAACCGTGCATATGCGCCCCTCCCCCATGGCCGTCAGTTCCTATCATGCCGTAATTGGTATGCAAATGATGATAGTGCCTTACGTCAGGAGAAATAATGTTAATGTGCATGTTCTCTTCCAGATATTTGCCAAGAGGGATATCGAACCCGCCGGCATCAGTGACGGCAAAACCAATGTTGTGTTCAGTGCCTGCATACAATTGTGTTGCGGCTTTCATCGTCACCACCAGGTTATCTTCCAATTCTTGGACTCTGGAAAAGTCAGGTTCATAGTTTGCCACAACTGCGCCGCCCTGAACCGTCAGGTCAGCCATTTTTTGCGTAACATGCGCGCCGTTATAAACTATTCCCGGCCAGATTGAATAGACTCCTGGCTGGTCAAACACATGATCAACCACAAATTTTCCGTTCACCACTTTCGGGTGGATGTGGAAGAATTCGTTTAAGTCTCCCTGGCGGGCACCAACCACGTGCATTGGTTCGCCATGTGAAATCTCCAGATTTGTCTGAGCCTGTCCGGTTTTGATATCGATTACCTCAAACGACAAAGTGGTAATAGTGTTGCCGCGAACCGTCCTGTCCGCGGTAGTCATTTTTATTTCCACCCCGGATTCTGCCGGGGTCATGGCGCCGTGGGCGTGGTCGTCAGGCGTGCCAGGAGCATGAGCATGATCGTCCATCATATCCATATGCCCCCCGTGCATTGGCGCCACCTGATACTTGTACCAATTTGGGATTGTTATAGCAAAGAGCAGGTAAAGGAAAAGCACGGCTGTTATGGTATATGCACCAAACCATTTGAAGGCACGAACTGCCTCCGGGTTATTGGCGTCAACATCCTTTTTCTTTCGGCGCCAATTCCAGATCATTGGAATGGCAATTAAAGTCACCATCAGCCAACTGCCGTATTTAAGGTAAGGACCGGTTGGCATTTCATGAGTGTGGGCAATGCCGCCGAACTGGTTGGCATATTGAGTCATGAAAGAAGCCTCCTGGGTGATCTGTTCCAGCAATGAATGCAGGCCGGAGTAAACATACCAATCGTGGCCAAGCAAACCGAAGGTCAAAATAAACGCGCCTACGCCAACTACGCCCCAGGCAGTGGCTCGAGTCAGCGCTTCGCGGCGCTTCATCAACACCGTCAGGGCATCAACGCCAAGTACTGCCAAAATTGCCAACAGCAACAGCGGCGTTACACGGCCAACGGCATGGATGAAGGTCAAAAACCATCCCTGGCTCATGCTCCCCACAGTGGCAATGTGCGCGAGCAAAACATAAAAAGCCGGGTTCGGGCAGCCAAGCCCCACATTACCCAGCAACAAACCTAGTAAAAATCCCTTTGCTGCGTCTTTTCTGTCCTGAATAAATTTTGGAAACGCACCTGCGTAAGTTGGGACGCGCATTTTGATCAGACCGAGTTCGCCAAATCCGAATACCACAGCAAACACACCTGCAATCAGATACATAGTGTCTTTGGCGCGGTCCAGACCAACCACTTCACCAAGCTTGGCAATCAAGGCGCCGTACATACTGAGAGTCAGCGTAACTCCAAGTGCAAAAGCAAAAGCAATAGTTAATCCTTTTTTAGGATCTTTGCCCATGGCCAGCGGAACAATCACGAATGCCAGCGGCAAAGTACAAGGCAGAACAATCATGGACAAACCCGTGGCATATGAAAATGCCAGCCAACCTGTCTGATCTTTGGTTGTGCTGGACAACCAGAACAACCCAATCAAAATTATCGAAAACAAAACAAAAGCAGAAACTACCAGTGCAATGCGGAAACGTTTCTGCTTGTCGCTTAAGGTCAGCTTAGGGCCAGCCGGAGTGCTTGTTGAGGATACAATCTCAGTTTTTGCCGGCTGGTTTTTAGGGGAAAATGTGCTGAAGAATACTGCCAGCGATCCGCCAAGGATGGCCAAGTCCCGAAAAGTCACTGCATCAATGCCATATAAGAGCAAAATCGCGACCATTTCCAGGGCTGAAATAAAAGCCGCTGGCCTCAAAAAGAATCCTGAAATGAATGCCAGCGCCAAAAGTATTTCCACCCCGCCCTGGATTTGGATAAACGTCAGGACGTCCACTGGCAACAGGTTTTTGACCCAGAATGGGACGAAATTTGACCAGGACGCCGGACTCGTCATTAAATCAAAGCCGGAGAAAATATAAGTAAAAGCCAAACCAAAACGAAGAATTAGGTTCGATACTTTTGAATAATTCATTATATGTTTATTTTAGATTTCTGGGGACGAACTTTTATGTACACTAATTATAGCACAAATATGCGTTTTTGTAAAAAATTTGCGCTTAGCTCAGTTATGTTAAACAACATCTTTTGGGTTGAACGGTTTAGTCTTCCCCGGAGCCAAATCACCCAGTTTGAGCTTCCCAATCCTTATTCTTTTTAAATTTCTGACTGAATAACCCAGCTCCCCGAACATTTTCCTGACTTGGCGGTTCATTCCTTCGTGGATTGTCAGATAAACAGTGGTCCCTGCAGTGCGCAATTTTGCCGGGGCAGTTTTTTTGCCGTCAATAATCATCCCACTTTCAATTTTTTCTATCCGACCCGCGGAAAGCTCTTTGTCCAGTTGGACTTCGTATTCTTTTTCATGCTCAAAAGACGGATGAGTCAGCTTTTGGGTCAGGTCGCCGTCATTGGTAAACAGCAAAAGCCCTTCAGTGCTGAAATCAAGCCGCCCGATTGGCCAGACAACATTTTTCAATTCCGGCGGCAGGAGCTGAAACACAGTTTTTCGCGCGCGCGGATCATCCCGCGTAGTCATGTAACGCTTGGGTTTGTTCATGGCCAAATACAAAAACTCGCGGCGAGGCTCAATTTTCCGCCCGTTCACGACTACACTGTCCTTGTCAGGGTCAACCTTGGTTCCCAACTCCCTGACAATTTTTCCGTTAACCCGAACTTTTCCGGCCTTGATCATCTCTTCCGCATGTCTTCTTGAAGCAACACCGGCTGATGACATGAATTTTTGCAAGCGTTCCAGCATTTATGTAGAATTACTTTGTTGGTTAATTACCCTTACTCTGTAGAGTTCACATCCACAGTTATCACTGATATTTATCAGTTATCACTGACGTTCGAACAATAACCTATTATTCTATGAAAAACAAGAGATTTTCCTTTTGGGATTGGTATCAAAAACATTTTACCATTAATGTGACTATTGCGTCTTTTTTGTTCGCCCTTCAGCTGTTTCACTTATACTGGCTGTTCACTGACGTGGTTTTGGAAAGGCTTACGGGGCGCAGTTATTTTTTCTTGGATTCAGTCTGGGGCCGGTACTCAATTTTTTTCGACTATACTGAAGTGCCAGCTTTGGTGACTACCAGCTTTGTCTATATTCACCGCTTGCGGGAAAAATTTTCCTACAAAAACCTGCTATACCTTTTAATGGTCAACTCTCAATGGCTGCACATTTTGTGGATCACTGACGAATTTGTCCTCGACCAATTCGCCGGCCGTGACATCTTCATCTGGGGCAGTGCCCTGGCCTGGATTGCAATTTTAATCGATTTCCTGGAACTGCCGGTGATTTACGACACCATCAAGCAAACCGCCCAAGAATGGCAAAAGAAAAAAGCCGGAGCCTGACCAAAAGTCATGCGACGGCTGTGGACTGTTTCCTTGCGGAAGCGGTCTTTTTTTGTTTTGAGGTTGTTTTGGGAACGGGTTCTGAAATGACAGGCGTGTTGACGAGAACGTCCAACAGCTTGAACTTGTCCTCAATAATCTCAAAATGGACATGTACGGTGATTTCTCCGTTTCGGCGGAGTTTTCTGCACTTGTACTGAGCTGTCACTTGGCAGGTGTACTGCAGGTGTGACTGCGGCAAATCCTTTACAATCGGTTTGGTGATTTCACACCCCACCTCGCCAAGCTTTCGTTGTGCAGCATGGATTGCAAAACTTTCCATTGAAAGGTGCTTTCCCAAGTCTTCGCACAGGTAGCGAACCACAAAGCCTCCGTTTAAACTAACTCGAAACTAAATACTATTCTACTCCCGTAAAATCTAACTGACAAGGGCAGAAAAAAGCCGCCAATAAGGTATCGGCGGCTGAAAAATTCCCGCACAGGCCACTCGCACGGCTCAATGGACTCCCGACTTGCTGTCATCCTCGTCAGGGCGGGAAGAGCCCTTGAGATAACCGGCAGGCCCCGGGGTTTCTGAGCTGACCACCACCCCATCTTGCACTGGCTCCGTGTTGGCTAAAGTGCGGACGAATGATTTGGTTCCGGGCCTTTGGTATTTGTATTCATAAAGGGGTAGGCCTTCGAACTTGATTTCGATGACCTCCGGTTCCCAATCTTCATTTCGGATGCAGAACAGCCGGCACTTGGCCTTCAGTTTCTTGCCGTCGTGCAGTTCAATCTCCGCCTCGATCTTCCGGATCAGGCAGTGACTGTGGGCATCCGCCTGCTCGCTGGAGAGCATATCCTTTCTCTTGAGCGTGGTGCTCGTACTGCCGATGTAAAAGGTTGCACGAATCCAGCGGCCGCACTCATTGAAAGGATCGCCGCGAAGAATTTCGCGGATCATTTCCTCTGCCCTGATCAAGCCTGGGTCACGGTACTCTTTTCTGCCAAACCTGCTGACCCATTGCGTTCTAACCCATCTGCTCACTGCCAGAAAGCCCATATACCCCCCTTGGTAAAATGCTCGGATGCAAATATCCTGAGCATGAAAATTACCATAAATAGCTTTTTCAGTCAAAAGAAAAAACCCGACCATCAAGGTCAGGTATTTTCTTTGGTGGGTGTGGAGCGGATCGAACGCTCGACCCTCTGCTTAAAAGGCAGGTGCTCTACCACTGAGCTACACACCCCCTTGTCACGCATACAAACGCCTCAATATTATACAGATTTCACGGTTTTTATCAAGTCCGTGCATGAGGATATTGACAGGCAGACCATTGCGCTCTAGAATGTTGTTCGTGCATCAAGCAGGAGGAAGTGTGTCTGAATTCGAGCTTCGAGCCTGGAAAGTTCATCCTCATAGCCAGTCATTTGATTGGGAGAAAACGCTCAGGGCCTACAGATCCAGCCTAGAGATCATCAGAACGGACGGCAACAGAGCTCTGGTCAAAGGCAGTGAAGCAGAGGTTAGGCGCCTCAACAAAATCAGCAAAGGCAGAATTCTTTTCTCGCCCGTCACGCCCCACCCCAGGGAAAAAGTCAAATAGATTTTCAGTCCCTCACCGAAAGTGTCTCTGACACTTTCTTTTTTATCCGGTAAATCTGCTCCAAAAACCTTCGTCCACTTCCACGGACTCACCTTTTTCTTCAGCCAGTTTTTTAAACAAATCTTTTTCTTTCTTTGTCAGCTTGGTTGGCGTGACCACACGCACCGTCACAAATTGGTCGCCGCGGCCCGAACTGTTGATGACAGGCACTCCCTTACCTTTTAACCTGAAAACTTTTCCTGACTGGGTTCCTGCTGGAATTTTCAGCTTTACTTCCCCATCAATAGTTTCCACGTCAACGGATGTCCCTAGTGCTGCCTGATAAAAACTCACTGGGATTTCGGAAAATATATTGGACCCTTCCCGTTTCAGAGTAGGATGAGGGGCAACGTTAAGCCGCAGATACAAATCCCCTGCCCCGGATCCGCGGTAACCAACTTCACCTTCACCGCTGACGCGCACGCGAGAACCATCATCAACGCCGGCAGGTATGTTCACCTTTAATGTCTTCATGCGGCGCAATTGGCCCGTGCCTCCGCAGGTCTTACAGGCAATTTCTGGAATTTTACCGGTGCCTGAACATTGATCACATGTAGTGACTGTGGCCATGTTCCCCAAGATTGTCCGCCTTGTGGTCCGAATCTGACCTTGGCCATGACACTTTGGACAAGTAATAACCTTGCTGCCAGGTTCTGCTCCGCTTCCGGAACACACAGTACAGGCATCTTTCTTTTCAATCTTAATTTCCTTTTCTGCGCCGAATACCGCTTCCTGAAAAGTCAGATCAATCTCTATTTCCAAATCAATGCCGCGGGTCCTGCTCTGCCTGCGGCCGCCGCCAAAAATATCAGAAAAAATATCATAGGCATCCTCAAAGCCGCCAGCTGATGCGCCGCTAAATCCAAAGCCTTGCGCAAAATCGCCGAAATCAAAGCCTTCAAAACCGCCAAAACCAGAGCCGCCTGCTCCGCCTCCAGGCATATTCTGGTAAGCTGAGCCAAACCGGTCATATCTGGCCCGCTTATCCGGATCTGACAGCACTTGGTATGCTTCGTTTATCTGCTTGAATTTCTCAGCATTGCCATTGCCTTTGTCAGGATGGTGCTCATGAGCCAAACGCCGGTAGGCTTTTTTGATTTCCTCCGGCGTTGCGGTTTTTGATACCCCTAATGTTTGATAAAAATCCTGTGCCATTTTAGATTGCTAATTTCTCAACCTCCACTGTTTCCTTTTCTATCCTGATAAAACCGGCTATTCTTAATACTTTAAATATCGCCCAGCTTAAGAGTAATACAACCCAATTAAAGACAAAAGCAAAGGTGCGCATCAGTGCCAGAACCAGGACCGTGAAGAACAACGGGAAAAAATCCTCATACCTCCCCAAGCCTTCCCGCAGTCTTTGCGTCGCGACCTCGGTTAGAGCCACTCTCAGAGTGACATTGTCGTCCGCGTCCACGCCGAACTGCTCTGCAAAATTCTGCCTGATCTGGTCAAGGAGCTCTCTTTGCTGGCTGGCGGAAACCTGATTGAATTCCGGATACTGCTGTTCAGCCTGCTTTCTGAAGAATTCGCTCATTCGTTGACTGAGATTGTATTGGGAGCGGTCTTGCGCCAGCAGTGGGACGCCGCTCACTGCCGTCTCGCCCAATTTTCTGTAGTACTGATCGCGGTCGCGGTTAAAGTCTTCGCTGACACTGGAATAAACCACGAATCCCAACAGAATCAAGAACGCATATGTGATGATTATCTGGCTGTTGCCAAGCGTTCGCCTGATGGAAAAGTTCAACTGGTTCGTTTCCTCCCCCTGCACGCGTCCCTGGAAAAACAAATTTAACAGGAAGAATATTACCCCGCCGATAAAAACGTAAATGTCCCTCGGCATGATCACTAAATATGTAATCAGCCCGATGGCGTTGAAGATGAAAAAGGTGAATTTATCCGGCCTGGTTAAGGCAAAGATGCTGACCACCGCCACCCAGACTGCAGAAACCCCGGCGGTGTAAGCCCAGAAACTGGGATGCCTGCCGCCGAACATGGATTCGCTCAACATCCACCAGTTTAAAACCAGCAGAGCAGAAGACAACAACCCCAAACTAATTTGCTTGAAATGCTTTCTGGCTTCAGATCTGTTCGCCTGCGCCTGCCTAATGCTCTCGCCGATTTGTTCCATATTTGTTTTATGAAGGTTAAGATTGGGTTTTAAAGCCGAAGTCCGATTTTGACTGCGACTCACCTTCATTAATTGTACCAAATTGTTGCTCGTAGCGGCCGAGATTTTCATTCAGTGCCGCCAGGATGCGCTTGAAGTGCCCTGGACTGACAATCACCCTTGAGCCAACAATCCCCTGCTGGCCCACAACGTTCATGAAGTCAAAAATGAACTCTTCTTTGGTATGTATGACCTGCATCAGGTTTGAATAGAAACCTTGAAGCTTGTCATCATTAATCTTGATTTGGATCTGCTGGCCCTGGTTTGGTGGTTGTTGTGACATGTATGTTCAGCCTTTTTGTTAATTACTCTTTTTTATTTTTTTCTGTGAATTCGGCATCAACAGGTCCGTCTTCTTTGTTTCCTGAACTGGAGTTGCCGGACTTGTCAGCGCCTGGTTGTGGATTTGATGACTGGTTTTGTTGATACATGGCCGCTCCCACTTTCTGTACAGCATTAGAGAGCTCATCCATTGCTTTCTTGATTGCCTCGACATCATCCTTATCCTTAACTTCCTTCAGGGCTGTAATCTTGTCTTCCACCGCTTTCTTGTCATCCGCATTAGCCTTATCTCCCGCATCTTTCAGGGTGCGTTCAGAAACAGAAATCATGGTATCTGCCTGGTTGCGCATTTCAATGGTCTCCTTGCGCTTGCGGTCCTCCTCAGCATGAGCCTCCGCTTCCTTCTTCATGCGCTCAATTTCATCTTTGGAAAGGTTTGAAGAACCGGTAATGGTAATGTCTTGAGATTTTCCGGTTGCCTTGTCTTTGGCCGTTACCTTCAAAATACCGCTGGCATCAATGTCAAAAGTCACTTCAACTTGCGGTACGCCACGCGGGGCTGGCGGAATGCCATCCAAATGAAATCTTCCCAGAGACTTGTTGTCATGAACCATCGGACGCTCGCCCTGGACTACGTGAATTTCCACGGAAGTCTGGTTGTCAGCGGCGGTTGAGAACACCTGAGACCTGGAGGTGGGAATTGTGGTGTTGCGTTCAATCAACGGAGTTGCCACTCCGCCCAAAGTCTCCAATCCAAGCGTCAAAGGGGTAACGTCCAAAAGCAGAATATCCTTCCCTGCGGCATCCCCGGACAAAACTCCGGCCTGCACTGCAGCGCCCTTAGCCACGGCTTCCATAGGGTCAATGCCGCGCTCCACCTGCTTGCCAACATAATTTTCCACGAATTTCTGGACTACAGGCATGCGGGTCGGACCGCCAATCAAAATAATCCGGTCAATGTCCTGGGGTGTCAGTTTGGCGTCGTTGAGGGCCTGTTCAACCGGGTGTTTCATCCGATCTATGATAGGTTTGACCAATTCCTCAAGCTTGGCTCGGGTCAATTTCAGCTCTAAAGTTTTGGAACCGCCGGCTGGATCCGGAGCAATAAACGGCAAGATAATGTCGGTTTCGAAAACTGTTGAAAGTTCAATTTTAGCCTTCTCAACTGCTTCGCGGACGCGGTTCATTGCCATTGGATCTGAAGCCAGATCAATTCCGGTCTTTGATTTGAAATCAGCAATAACGTAATCAATCAAAGCCTGGTCCATGTCTTTGCCGCCCAGCTGTGTGTCGCCTGAAGTTGCCTTAACTTCGAATGTCGCCTTACCTCCCTCTTCCGCAAACTCCATGATAGTCACATCCAGCGTTCCGCCGCCTAGGTCGAACACCAAAATCTTCTGTTCCTTGCCGGCCTTATCCAAACCGTAGGCGAAAGCCGCAGCTGTTGGCTCGTTGATTACGCGAACCACTTCCAAGCCTGCAATTTCTCCTGCGTTTTTAGTGGCCAAACGCTGAGAGTCATCAAAATATGCCGGCACGGTAATGACAGCCTTAGTCACGGGTTCGCCGATAAAAGCCTCTGCGTCCTTTTTAATTTTCTGCAGGATGAAAGCTGAAATCTGTTCTGGGCTGTATTCCTTACCATTGAGTTTAAACCTATGGTTTGTGCCCATTTTCCTTTTTGCTTCGAACACTGTCCCATCCGGATTTGTCACGGCCTGGCGCCTGGCAGGCTCACCAACCAGCAACTGCCCCTCTTTTGTAAATGCAACGTATGACGGGAACGCTTTACCGGCTACGGTCATACCTTCCGCAGAAGGGATTATAACCGGCTTGCCGCCTTCCATCACTGACGCTGCCGAGTTGGAAGTACCCAAATCAATTCCGATAATTTTTGGCATAACTATTTCCTTTAGTGCTTAATACTGATAAAATTAACCCAACCAATAAGGAGGTGCGATGCGCAAATCGTTTGCTAAAATCGCCAAGTTCCTTTTTCTGTTTGTAAGTGCAGTAGCTGTTTTGTTTTTGCTCGTGATCTCCCCTTGCTACCGCCTGCTGAATGCGTACCTTACGCGGAAGCTGCGCAGGAGCCAGGCCAACCAACGACCAATAAACCAAGTAGTCGCAAGCTCGCCTCGCCGCCCGTGAAATTTACTGATGCGTTTTTCACGGGCTTTTTGTTTTATCCCTTAACCTCAATTTCAACTTTGCGAGGCTTGACCTTTTCGCTTTTTGGCATGGTAACCTTCAGAACGCCGCGTTCACAAACGGCTGAGATTCCTTCAGCGTCAACTTCCGTAGGAAGGGCAATGCTTCGGGCGAAACTTCCACGTCTGACTTCCTTGCGGTAGTAATCGCGGTTCTTGTCTTCAGTCACCTGCTCATCCCCGCCTTTGATGTGCAACACATTGTTCTCAATTTCCACGTTTATTTTCTTTGGATCAAGACCTGGAATGCTAATCTCAGCAACGACCTCATTATCAGTTTCATAAAGGTCGACTTCGGGTGACTGCATTCGGCCGACTATCGGCATGAAGAAATCATCTTCAAAAAATCTGTCGAGTTCCCTGAAAGGGGTAAACCTAACTAAATTTGCCATAGGTAATTCTCCTTAATTAATTATTCAAATTGCTTTGACTTTGCTGGCTAAGTGGGTCAGCCAACAATTTTATTTTTCCTGGCAACCACTACTTTTGCTGGGATGATGACCCTGCCATTGAGCGTAAAGCCCGGCTGAATCTCCTTAACAATCCCCTCACCGTCAGACTCCTCTTCCTGTACTGCCTCATGGAGATCAGGGTTGAATTTCTCGCCGACCGTTTTGATTTTGGCCAGGCCCAGCTCTTCCATTGTTTTCTCCAACTGAATTATTGTGGCCTTCAGGCCCAACAGCCAGTCCTTGTACTTGTCGTCATTGGGCGCGTACTTTAAAACCTGCTCCAGGCTCTGCAACGAAGGCATTAACTTCATCACTGTCATTTCCTTGCTGTACTCAAGCAGCTCCCTGCTTTCCGTCTCTTTGCGGCGTTTGAAATTTTCAAAATCTGCGGCCGCCCGTTTCCAGTTGTTCAAATATTCTTCGTTCTCAGCCCTCAACTTATCCAGTTCACTCCGCAATTTGCCCTCTGTTTGCTCGCTTGCTTCATCGCCGTTTGAAACGGGACCGTCGTTTTGCGTCATTTCATCTTGCATATCTTCGTTAGACATAAACCACCATAATCAGAACAGCGGAACCGGAAATCAGTTTAGACAAAAACTCAAGAATAGACATATTTTTGGCATATGACATCCTCTTTGGCCCAACAATCCCAATCAGCCCTTTCTTGCCGTTCTTTAACTTAATTTTAGAAACCATCAAACTCATGTTTTTGGGCATAGGCACCGGCACTTCAGTCCCTATGAATGTTTCTGTTTTGTACTCGGCATGCTTCATGAGCTTGTCGGCATGCTGGTCAATCTGGTCAAAAAGCTCTGCCACGCCCTGGATAGTCCTTGAATCGGACAAGTCAGGCTCAGTAATGATCCTGGAAAGTCCGGCGGCTGATGTGTCATGGGGCAGGAGCGTGAAAGCGGCTTGGCCTGAAACCTCGGCCACCAATTTTGAAATAGATCGGCCCAATTGCTCATGGGCAGCCTGCAATTTGACCAATTCCGCACGGAGCATTTTGCGCTCGCGCTCTGAAAGCTCAAACCTCTGCATCAGCTCATTAACGAAGAACCTGTAGCCTTTGTCTGTCGGCACCCTGCCCGCAGATTTGTGCGGCTGGGAGATATAACCCTTCTTTTCCAGAACAGCCATTTCATTTCTTATGGTTGCAGGGCTGACGCTGAGGTTATATTTTTCCACCAATTCTTGCGACCCAACAGGCTGTGCCGCTTCTGAGTATTCCTTAACGATAGCAGCCAGTATTTTCTGCTGTCTTATGTTTATTTCTCTTTCCATTAGAGTTATACCTCATGCCCTCTGGGGCCATTATCTAACGCTAAATCCATTAGTTGCTTTATTTAGCACTCGCTTCTTAAGAGTGCTAATCGCCTAATAATAATAAATTTAGCACTCAACGTTGTCAAGTGCTAAAAGCAACAGAAAATAAAAAAACCGCAGGGGTGTTCCTGCGGCGCAATCAGTCCGAAAACATGCGGTTGCTTTGGATGGCTTGGAGGAGCTTCCGGTGCCCGAAAAAAAGCGGCTGTGGCAGATTTTCAAAGGAGAACCACCCCCAGCCAGAAAAGCTGTCAGGTTCGGTCAGCTTGGGGTCTTTGTCCGTATTCGCAAAGAACGTCACCTGTATGTAATGTTCATTGCACTCTTGGCGCGGATCATTCGTAAGGTTTACGAAGACCAGATCCACAAGCTCAATCCCCGTCTCCTCACGCACTTCCCTGATGGCGCCTGAAACCAGGGATTCAAAAGCGTCAAGCTTGCCCCCGGGCAGGCACCATTCCCCCTGTCCAACACCTCCTTTCCTTTGACCAAAAAGGACTCTGCCGTTCTTGCGCACGACGACGTTGACGCCGATTTTTGGTGCACTCATAGCAGTGAGTATACCAGAAAATCACCCTCCCTCCCACGGAACCAATAGCTATCAAGAAACACCAAAATATTCACAGCCTTTGCGCATATCCCCTCAAATGCATATTTTGCCTAAAACTTTTCGGCGTTCAGTTGTAGAATCAGCCAATGACACAAGACCACAGCTCGACTATCATTAGACCATGAAAATATCAAACCATCTCCCGCATTTCAGCGAACCCAACCTGCTGGTCGTTGCGGGAAAACAAGAAGCGGCTTTTTTCAAAGCCAGAAACGACCAAATACACCAGGTATATCATTTTAAAGTCGAAAAACCGGAGTACTCTGACAACGAGAGCAGAAGAGAAAGGAGAGGAAGTGGCGGCGCTTCAAGGTTCGGAGGGGGCTCGCCCTTTAAGCACAATGAAAACGAACTTTTGAGAGGCTTCTTAAAACAGCTAACAGACGAGGTCATTGCGCTTGATACAAGAAAAGAGGTCGACAAGCTGTACCTATTCTGCCCGACATACTTATCCAGCCCAATCGAGGACAACCTCCCGAATGACATACGGAACAAGATTGAATTTATTTTTTTCGGGAATTACCTTAACCAACATCCGTTTGTTCTGTTGTCAAAGATCCAGGAATTTCAGAGAATAGAAAAAGACAAAAAAATCGTTGAACCTATAAAACTTGAGGCTCTTGAAATTTTAAAAAAGACCGGATCTGGGTTGAGTGCATAGTTTGCAATCTAAAACACCTGCAAAATAAAACGGCAAAAATAAAACACCGCTCGTCAGCGGTGTTTTTAATTTCAAACGGTCATTTTTGCGAATTTTTTCTGTCTTTGCGCCATTTATCAAATGAATATGCCAGCAACCCCAGGCTTATCACTCCAATGCCAATGACTTGGATATAGTCCATAGCCCCCAGATGCCCGTCATTATTGAATCCATGGGCTTTTGCAATGCTGGCGGATCCCAAAAATCCGGCCATGAACAATAAAATGAATTTCGCTACCACCATCTTGATTTCACCTCATAGCCTCCAATAACAAGGCTGGCCGCGACCAGGACCAGATTCTTCATGACGAATTCGCCTTCAGTTGTTAAAAGCAAGAAACTTCCGTTGAAAAACAAATCAGGATTAAGCACCAGTGAAGCAAACGTTCCTAACATCTGCATCCAAAGCAGAGCCAGGATAACGCGCAGGTAAAATTTCAAAAGCAAGCCTGCACCAATGACGATTTCCAACCAGCCAAGCGCTGGGATAAACTGTGGGTGGTCAATAAACGTGAAAGTTGATTCAATTAGTTCAACCACCGGGCTTTGTCCGATTACCTTCAGATAACCGAACCAAATAAAGACGATGGCAAGCGATATGCGGAGCACCGGAATCCCGTAACGGGACAGTGTGTGGATAAAAATTTCATCAAAAGTTCTAAACATATGTAAATTTTAGCATTAAAAAACTTTTCCCTGAAATCAGCAAACAAAAAAAGCGGAATATCCGCTTTTATCTTTTGCGCTGGAATTTATTTCAGCATCTTCTTTAAGTATTGGCCAGTATAGCTGCGTTTAACCTTAGCCACTTCTTCTGGCGTGCCTGCCGCCACAATCTCCCCACCTTTGTTTCCGCCTTCCGGACCCAAATCAATAATCCAGTCAGCGCTTTTAATGATGTCGAGGTTGTGCTCGATAACCAAAACAGTGTTACCCTTCTCCACCAGCTTATTCAAAACGCCGAGCAGGCGCTTCACGTCATCAAAGTGCAAGCCAGTGGTAGGCTCATCCAGGATGTAAAGCGTGCGGCCAGTTGACGAGCGGGACAATTCAGTGGCCAGCTTGATGCGCTGGGCTTCACCGCCGGACAAAGTCGTGGCTTGCTGGCCCAAATGCATGTAACCCAAGCCCACCAAAGACAATGTTTCCAGTTTGCGGGCAATCATTGGCACGGATCGGAAGAATATATGCGCCTCATCCACAGTCATTTCCAGAATCTCAGAAATGGTTTTACCTTTGTAGTGGATAGCCAAAGCTTCTTTGTTGTAGCGTTTGCCCTTACACTCTTCACAAACAACGTACACATCAGGCAGGAAGTGCATTTCTATCTTAATCACGCCATCTCCGCCGCAAACCTCACAGCGTCCACCCTTGACGTTAAAGGAGAATCGGCCGGCTTTGTAACCGCGCATCTTGGCTTCCGGAGTCGCGGCGAACAAATCTCGGATATATGTAAACACTCCAGTGTAAGTGGCAGGGTTTGATCTAGGAGTACGGCCAATCGGCGACTGATCAATCGCAATGACTTTATCAATGTTTTCAATGCCCAGGATTTTCTTGTGCTCTCCCGGAGCCTCCTTGGCATTGTAAAAATAGGAAGACAGGGACTTGGCCAGGATATCGTTCATTAACGTGGATTTACCTGAACC
The DNA here is from genome assembly GCA_964605735.1 of uncultured Candidatus Saccharibacteria bacterium. Taxonomy (GTDB): domain Bacteria; phylum Patescibacteriota; class Doudnabacteria; order UBA920; family O2-02-FULL-48-8; genus DASPNG01. Next base: position 610,895 of record CAZSDS010000001.1, read on the forward strand.
TGAAACGCCGGTCAGACAAACAAATTTACCCAAAGGTATATCCACGTCCACATTCTGCAGGTTGTTTTCTTTTGCGCCGACTATGCGCAGGGTTTTGCCATTCCCCTTTTTGCGCGTTTTAGGCACGGCAATTTCTTCCCGGCCGGATAAATATTTTCCGGTCATGGAATTTTTATCTTTGGCGATCTGCGCTGGCGTGCCTTCAGCCACCAGTTCTCCGCCGTGCTTGCCTGCGCCCGGCCCGATATCAATCACCCAGTCTGCGGCTTCAATGGTTTCCTGGTCATGTTCAACGACAATCACGGTATTGCCCAAATCGCGCAGATGGCGAAGGGTTTTCAGCAAACGGTCATTGTCTCTTTGGTGCAGACCAATGGAAGGCTCGTCCAAAATATACAGCACCCCGGTCAGACCTGAGCCTATTTGAGTGGCCAAACGGATACGCTGAGCCTCCCCGCCGGACAAAGTGTCCGCGGAACGGTCCAGAGTTAAATAATTTAAACCAACGTCCTGTAAGAACTGCAGTCTTGCGCAGATTTCCTTCAAAATCTGATGCGCGATTTTCATGTCTTTTTCTGACAAAGTCTTGGGAAGCGCGCTGGCAAACTTGAAGCTTTCGTCGATATCAGTATTGGCGACGTCTACGATTGATTTGCCTTGAATAGTCACAGCCAAGAATTCCGGCTTCAATCTTTTACCCTTGCAGGTTGGACAGGTTTTTACGCGCATGTACTGCTCAATTTCTGACCGCATATAATCTGAGTCAGTTTCCTTGTACTTGCGGTTGAGGTTTGGGATCACTCCTTCAAAAGTCGCGTATCGTTCATACCCGCCTTCATCCTGGATCCTGACCTTCTGGTCCCCTGTTCCGTAAAGGATAACATCCAAAAATTTTTTCGGCAGGTCACGGACTTGCGCGTTGAGGGAAAAACCATATTCCTCAGCCAAAGCAGACAGCACGCGGCCGTACCAGGACAGCCGTGAAGTGGTTTTGCTCCAAGGACGGATGGCGCCTTCGGCTAAGGTGAGTTTGGGATTTGGAATAACCAGATCAGGATCAACTTCCAAGCGGGTGCCCAGACCAGTACAGTCAGGGCAAGCGCCATGCGGCGAGTTAAATGAAAAATTTCGAGGGTTAAGTTCAGGCAAATTCATGTGCCCGTCCGGACAGGCAAAATTTGAAGAGAGCAAAATCTCTTCTTTTTCGTTTTTCTGGACCAAAACTGTGTCATTCCCCAGATCAAGCGCGGTTTCCAAAGAATCAGCCACCCGAGCCCGGTCACCAGCATCAAGGGAGATGCGGTCAACCACGACTTCAATGGTGTGCTTTTTCTTTTTATCGAGGGTCAGATTCAGCGCTTCGTTCAAATCCATAATCGTACCATCCACGCGCACGCGCTGGTAACCGGACTTTTTAACCTCCTCAAGCAAGTGCCGGTGTTCCCCTTTTTGGTCTCGGATCATGGGGGCCATTATGATAATCTTGGTGGCTTCCGGCCAACTGACAATCTGGTCCACCATTTGGGTGACGCTCTGGCCGGAAATCCTTTTGCCGCAAACAGCACAATGCGGTTCCCCAACTCTGGCAAAAAGCAAACGCAGGTAATCGTAGATTTCCGTGACAGTCCCCACTGTTGAGCGCGGATTATGTGAAGCTGATTTTTGGTCAATTGAAATTGCCGGCGACAAACCTTCAATCTTGTCCACGTCAGGCTTATCCATTAACCCCAAAAATTGCCTTGCGTAAGCTGAGAGAGATTCCACATAACGGCGCTGGCCTTCGGCGTAAATGGTGTCAAAAGCCAAAGAGGATTTTCCGCTGCCGGACAAACCCGTGACAACCACCAGCTTATTACGCGGTATATCAATGTTTAGATTTTTTAAATTATGGACGCGAGCGCCGCGGACAATGATTTTATCAGCCATTTTTTTCTCTCTAGTCCTAACAAGAGCCAGGATCGTTAATTACTCTAAGGGGTTACTTTTGGAAAGTGAAAATAGATAAGCAGATACACGCCGTTCAACCCCGGAGAGCGACGGCTATAACCGCCAGAGGCGGCCTGCCAACTGGCAGGAAAGCCAGAATAGTATATATAAAAAAAAGACCCATGTCCAGATATGGAGCTAATGGGTGCGAGGTTTTGTGCGGCACCTGCATGCCAGACGTTTTCAGGGGTAATAGTGTTCGCGAACTTTTGACCGCAAACAATACGTAATCAGATATGAACTTGAAACGACAAGCCCGGCAGGAACCGACCTGGCCAGTGCAACCAACCAATCCTGACCCGTACGGAGGCCGATCATAAAGGACAGGACAACGAGGAAGGTTTGGCACACAAAAACAAAGAAAAACAGTGCAACCAACCTCATCCAGTACCACTGCCGGCGTGTGAATTGGTACTGCAGGATTTTGAGGGTGATCCCGGTCAGCAAGGCCAGCATTATCACATCTGACACAAGCAACCAAATCGGATTATTTGAAAGAACACCTGTAACGCCAAACATATGTACCTCCTTGGAACTAGCGAAAAAAATCGCCCAGGCAAGGGCCCAGGCGACCAGAGTACAGTAGTTTTGAAACGTCTTACAGCCGCACGCTCACAGGATTGTGGGCGGGTTTGGGAGAAACCCAGGAGCTGAAGGTTTTCCGTTCCAGGAACCGGGTCCGGCGGCGCGACCGCTTCTTCCGTTTGGTGACACACTGGCGAACTGCTTCGCGCCGCAATTTCTCGCGGAGCCTGAGCAACTCGGTAGGACTGTGATCATGCCCCCATCTGCGCCCGACAGGAAAAACAGTGCTCGTCCACCGGCCGCTGATTTCGTTGCGGCGGCAAATGACAATGTGACGCAGATTCACGCCATTGTTAAGTGGAACCGTACGTCCCACCGCCTCCAACAGAGTAACAAGGCCAAGCCGCGCCAGCCTGACTTGGTAGAGCTTGCAATGGCCTCCAAGTTTGAAATGCACATGGACTTCGCACTCGGAGGGCAATACATCTCCCCATTTCAGAGCTGAAATACGACCCCAGCGAACCTCGTCTCCCCGCTTCTTGAAGTGAACAGCCAACTGTCCGCGACGTTTCATTCAACCCCCTACGGTTTGTGGGAACGAACTGTGATAACCCAAGCATAAAGAAAAAATGGATTTCGTGCAAATAAAAAACGGGGCTCCACAGAGGAGACCCCGCAAAACTTACTTGAACAAAACTTACCTGAGGCGGCGAAGCCTTGTTGCCCCGCCGATCAGCGCCACCCCGAACAACAGCAGCGATGCTGGTTCCGGCACGCTCTTCCCCTGGATGACCCGGTCATGTCCGCCATAGTACTCGCCCGGCTGGAGCACGAGCGGCGTCCTGAGGTTGAAGACCACCCGCCCGATCGGGTCGGTTGACCCGTCCTGGAAAACGCGATTCACACCGGTGTAGGAGGTGGGATTGTCCCCGCCCCAGACAATGGTGGAAAACACGTCGCCGTTGAAGCTCCCGGTGTTGACCGGCAGACATCCGACGTTCGGCTCCGTGCAGTTGCCCGTAACCGACCAGATGTTGAACCGGTAGCTCAACTCCGGGTTGTTCGGGTCAGTGATCGTGTTGTAATAGCCGTCGTAGTTGAAGTACCCGATGATCTGGTCGATGACCGTAACCTCGGTGATCTTGAAGTAACTGGCGTACATCCAATCCCAGTTGTTGGCCTCGGCGTAGTTCTGGTAGAGCCCAGGTGTACTGGCGTTCGCCGTACCCTGCGCCTGCGCGTTGTAGAAATCGCCGTAGGTGCCGTCCTCGATGCCGTTGTTGTCGTAAACGATATTGCCGTCATTGAGGAAGGTCATGGCCTGACCGGCAGTTTCCGGAAACCATGTGTCCCGGTGCCAGATCTGCCCGGCGTAGCCCCAGGTTGTGGGATCATCCGTGATGAAAGCCATGTTGCCGCCGCTGGCGCGCGTTCCGTTTGGCTGGTTGCCGGTCGGGAACTTGCCGCCAGTGATGGCGTAATGGTAATCGTAGATATCCGCCTGGTTGTCTGCCCCGCCGTTGAACGGAAAAATCGGACCAGCCACGGCCGCGGCCGGAACGAACGCAACCATGCACGCCAGAGCCAGGGCAGTTTTCTTGAGACTCATCATCGCTCCTTGGAAAAAATTGTCACAACACTTTTTTCGCACTGCTTTGTTGTTCTTACTCACACCTCCTTTATTTGTATTGTGGAATGTACAATAGAAAAAGATACTAAATTTCTGAGGTTTTGTCAACGCCGGCAAAGCAATAAACAAGGCCAAAGAAAAAAGCGGAGCCCCAAGAAGGAACTCCGCCCAAAAACTGGCAGATGATATTGTGCGGACGAACCGGTGAACTAGCGGCGGCGCCGGCGATACGCCCGTGCCCCGCCGATCAGCGCCATCCCGACCAGCAACACGGACGCTGGTTCGGGCACGTTGCCTGTGGTATCCACCATGATTGCGGACCGTCCCAGCTCCTGCTGACCGTTGTACGCGACCAGGGCAAACGTGTACTGCCCAGGTGCGTTCGGATCCCAGGATCCGGGAGGTGCCACTCCGCCAAAGAGCCCGGGGAAACCCCAGTCCGTTGACAGAAACCCAAAGCCGAGGTTGTTGGAGCTTTCGGCCAGAGCCGGGAGCGCCACCCCGCCCAGCGAGGTATAGCCATGGTTTGAGGAATCCGTCCCCGAACCCGGATCGAAATCGTAGTACAGCCGAAGTTCGGTCACGGGTGCAGTGCCGGTGTACGAGTAGAAGGCGTTGAAGTTCCACGTGGCGTAGGTTGGATTGCCGTTGAGGATGTCACCGCCGGCCTGAGCGTAAAAAATTCCCGCGCCGTTGTCGGTCACCGCCAGGTTTGCGAAGCGCTGTGCCGCACTCATCCCGAGGATGATCTCGCCGCCGCCGAAGTCGACCGTGGTGATCGCCACGCTTGTGTTGGGAATTCCGCTGCCGCCAAACGTTGCCTGGGGCAGCGCACCGAACGTATCGAACATCGGAACGATCGGTGAGGCGTGAGCCGTGTCGGCCATGGCAAAGATAGCCAAGGCCACGAGGGTCGAAAGCACACTTCTTTTCATCTGCATCCTCCTGCGGTTGTAGAAACTGCCTGAAACACTGTGAACACTTTGCATAGCATACTCTTTTTGGTCCCGTTTGTCAACGCTTTAAGGGCTTTGACTCGACGCACTTTCAGGTATAATACCGTATATATGAGCAAGCTTTTGTCGCAAAAAATTTCTGAACTTCCATCAAAGCCGGGTGTTTACATCTTTAAGGATGAAACAGGCGGCGCTTTGTACGTTGGCAAGGCGGTGAAGCTTAAAAACCGCGTTTCGTCATACTTCAAAAAAGGCGCCGGTGATGGATCTGCCCGCATCCAAAGCATGATTTCAAAAATCAGGGACCTTGATTACGTGGTCACTGACAATGAAGTCGAAAGCCTGGTTTTGGAAAACAACTTCATCAAACAACTCCACCCAAAATACAACGTCTTGATGCGCGACGACAAAAATTATTTGTTCGTCAAAATAAATTTGCAGGATGAAATCCCAACCATTAGCTACGAACGAAAAATTACCGACAAAAAAGCCAGGTACTTCGGACCATACACCAGCGGCTATGAAGTTAAGCAAACCCTGCGCATGCTCCGGAACATCTTTCCTTATTGCGCCAATTCTAAAGTCGGAACCAAACCTTGCTTTTATTACCACCTCCAAAAATGTCCCGGCGTCTGTATCGGCAAAATTTCACTGGACGAGTACCGCGAGACAATCAACAAAATAATGAGGTTTTTGGAGGGTCGGCAAACAGAAGTTCTCAAAGAGCTTCAAGGGCAGATGAAGTTTCTGGCCAGGCACAGGCAGTTTGAAAAGGCGGCCCGGACGCGCGACCAGATCTTTGCGCTTAACCGGGTAATGGAACGGCAAAAACTAGTTTACGCAAAGAAAATCGATCAGGATGTTTTCAGCCTGCACATGGAACCAACAGTTGCTTCATTGAATTTGTTCCGCATTCGCGAAGGCAAACTGATCGGAAAGGAAAATTTTATTATTGAAAACACCAGGCAGACTTCAGACCAGGAAATTCTCGAAAGCTTCCTTCCTACCTACTACATGGATGCCACCAGCCTGCCGCAGGAAATCCTGGTTCCGCGCGAAATCAATGTTTCGGATCTGATTCCCCTGCTGGCGGAAAGAGCGCGCGAACTGAATCATAGGAAAAAAATCAGATTTTTCACCCCATCGAGCGGAACAAAAAAAGAATTAATTAAGATGGGAGAAAACAACGCCAAGCAGTACCTGGAAGCGCAGTCGGATAAAACCCTGTTGGAGGAAGCGCGCCTGCTTGCGGCCCTGAAAGAATTGCAAAGGGTGCTTGGACTGGAGCAAATGCCCGGAAGAATGGAATGTTTTGACATTTCCAACATACAAGGGACGAATGCCGTTGGCTCTATGGTTGTTTTCGATTTCGCACGACCAAAGAAAGATGAGTACCGCAAGTTCAAGATCAGAAAAAAACGAACTCCGGATGACTTCGCCATGATGAAAGAAATGCTGGAACGCCGTTTCCAAAGATCCTTGTCCAGTGACGACGCAAAAAGATGGCCCTTGCCGGATCTTGTTATCATAGACGGCGGAAAAGGACAGCTCTCCACTGCAGTCACAGTCCTGCAAAGCCATGGATTGAATATACCTGTCATGGGCCTGGCAAAAAGAATCGAAGAAATATTTTTACCGGGCAAACCTGATCCCATTCTTTTGCCCCACAACTCCATTGCGCTTTACTTGCTCCAGCGCATCCGGGATGAAGCCCATCGCTTTGCCATTACTTATCACCGCAAACTAAGGTCAAAAGGAACGCTCTCTTCGGCACTGGACCAAATCTCGGGAATCGGTCCGGCAAAAAAGAAAAGATTGCTTGAACGCTTCGGCTCCGTATCGCGTATGAGAGAATCCAGCCTGACGGAAATTGCTGAAATCGTCGGATCAAGACTGGCTGAAAAAATAAAGGCTTCCCTTTAGGTCAACCTTGACTGAGGGAAGTCTTTTTTGTATAAAACAAAAAGCAAGATCAAACTATTAGGAGGTTTGATGCAAACACACGTTCACGAAGAAAGCGGAGATGTTGTCGAAGGATTGCAGCTCGCCCCGGGCGCAATCGTCCGACCGGGCGATGTATTCGCCGCCGCGGATGGCAACTGGAGGTTCTTGCCTTGCAGTTTCGTACTCGGCAACTCTCTGGTCAAATGGGTTCGGCCGCGTGGCGACCTGTCCCAATCCGCCCGGGAAGTCCTGCTCCTGCTCACGGACCGCGAAAAGCGCCCCAAGTTCATTCACGTTTTTCAGCACACGTTCGCGATCGCGTGCCATAACGATTTCAACAGCATCGATTGGCCGCGAACCAAGTATCCGCTCATCCTCAACCCGGACACGCTCCGGGAACTGATCGATTACGGGTACATCGAACAGCAGCAGGTTTTCGGCAGTGTCTACGGCGTCACTGAACTCGGGCACCAGCGCGCCGCGCAGCTGCGTCAGCAGAACTGAACATGCCTCTTTCGGCGGGACTTCTCCAGAAGTCCCGCCTTTTCTATTTGCAAGCACCTCAAGGCACAATTGCAATTACGGAGTGGCACAGCAGCGGTGAGCGTTTGTTTATCCTCTATTCAACTTGGCGACAGAACTGGGAGCGGGGCCTGCCCCTTTCTTTAGGAAGCTGAATTGACTTATAATTACCATTATGGCAAAATATCAAAGTTAAAATTACTTAACCACAGATATGGAAAATCTTAGAAATATCTTAACATTTGCACTGATTGCAATAGACGTATTGCTCGTCATTCTGATTTTGATGCAACAGCGCGAAGGCGGCCTCTCCACTGTTTTCGGCGGTGAGGGAAATGTTTACAGATCACGCCGCGGACTCGCAAAGGGCATTCATTACATGACAGTCATCCTGGCCGTCTTGTTTATTGGCCTGAGCGTTGCCGTCTTGTTCCTCGTTTAAAGCTTCATGCTCAACTTCCTTACCAACACCAAAAGTTATTTGTCTCGCGTCTGGCAAGGCTTCAGGCTATTGCCCAATCTTAAACGCAGCCAGATTCCGTTGGTTTTGGACAGCATGACAAAAAAAGATTTCTACACGATATCCGCATTCGCGGCAATCCTGATTGCCTCGGGCGGATTTTTGATTTCCCATTATTCATCCGCCGGCACAGGAACCGAACCCGATTTTGGCGGTGAAATAGTGGAAGGCTTGGTGGGCCAACCGCAGTTCATCAACCCAATTCTCGCCCCAGCCAGCTCAGTGGATTCTGATATTTCCAAAATCGTCTATTCCCAGCTTTTGAAATTCAACAAAGACCTGGAGCTTGTTCCTGATATGGCCGAAAGCCTGCCGCAAATCTCAGATGACCAAAAAATCTACACGCTCAAACTCAAACCAAACTTAAAATGGCACGACGGAAAGCCAATCCAGGCGGATGACGTTGTCTTCACAATCGAAACAATCCAAAATTCCGACTTTGAATCCCCGCTCCGCGCCAACTGGAGCCGCGTGCGGGTAACAAAACAAGATGATTTAACTTTGGTCTTTACTCTGCGAGAAGTTTCCGCCTCATTTATCACCAACTTCACCCTGCAAATCATCCCTAAGCATGTTTGGAAAGATCTAAGCCCAAGCAGTTTCCGCCTGAACGCGGCAAACTTGAGCCCTGTTGGTTCCGGACCGTACATTTTCCGAGAAATCAAAAAAACCTCTGACGGCACCATCCGCTCAATGTCTTTCCGGTCCAACCAAACATTCCACGAAGGCCAGCCTTACATTGACCGCGTCACGTTCAAGTTCTACAACGACTACGACAGTCTGATCAACGCCTTCCAGGGCAAAGAAGTAAACAGCATGGGCTATCTGCCGTTTGACCGCAAAGCAGTTGAGAGCAACGGAAAATTCGCCCAGCACAAATTTAATCTGCCGCAGTACCAAGCCGTGTTCTTCAACCTGCCTAAATCCCCTGTTCTGGCGGACAAGGCAGTAAGACAAGCCCTCTGGCTGACCACCAACCGCCAGGCAATTATTGATGAAGTCTATTTAGGGTTCGCCAAACCGGCTTACGGACCGATTTTGGAAGGAAACCTTGGGTATAACCCCGAGATTGAAGCCAAAACTCATACCAATTTAGTGGAGGCTGCTGAGTTATTGGACAAAGCCGGATGGGTTTTGGACCCGGAAACCAACCTCAGAAAAAAAGGAACCAGACAGCTGGAGTTCAACCTGGCTACGAATAATTTCGTAGTCAACGTCAAGACAGCGCAAATCCTGCAAAGCGCCTGGCAACAGATTGGGGCCGTGGTAAACCTCGTCATTGTGTCCCCTCAGGAACTACAACAGGACTATATCAGGTCCAGGAATTTTGACGCCTTGCTGTTCTTTGAAAACACTGGCGCAGACCCTGACCCATATCCGTTCTGGCACTCCTCACAGGCCCGTGACCCGGGACTTAACCTTTCAAGTTTCAGCAACGCTGAAGCTGATCGCCTCCTGACTACTGCCAGGCAGACCATTGACGTAAACGTCAGGACGCAAAACTACATGCAGTTCCAAAACATTATTTACACGGAAATCCCGGCCATCTTCCTGAACAACGTGGTTTATGTTTACAATGTCCCACAGGATTTAAGGGGCATTAACCTAACAACTGCAATCCAGCCATTCGAACGATTCACTAATATAGCAAAATGGTATCTGGAAACTAAATAAGACCATCATCCAGCCGTACTCCGCAAAGGAACGGTTGTTTTAAGGAGGATTAAAGTGGCGAAGGATGTCGGCTATTCTGGGCCTGGCGCATTCGAGGGTTCCTTGGGCTGCGGCAAATACAGCAGAGCGCGTTCATTCTCAAGCTGACAGTTTCCAAGCCGCCCAATTTCCGGATGGGGTTTCGCGGGCCAATAAAGGAACACTTGAGAAAATGTCCGCTTTGCAGAAAGGACACCAAACAGCTCAAGCTCGAAATTCGCCAGAAGTTAATTTCCAGTTTCAACAAATCAATCCGGATGTTTTTGGCTGAGCAGGCGGCAAAGGAAGCCAGAAGCAAATTCGCTTTGGTGGTTAACAATGACTAGGACAAACAAACCTGGTCATTTTTTTATGGCAAAAAATCCAAAACAAAAAAACGCCTCCTATCAGAGGTGCTCTTTTGGTGGGCACGGAGAGAGTCGAACTCTCACGGGATTGCTCCCGCACGCACCTGAAGCGTGTGCGTCTGCCAGTTCCGCCACGTGCCCATATTCATTTGTGCAACATTGAAAATTTACGCTATTTTTTTAGTTTTGTAAAGTAACCAAAGCCAGCTACAAGGAGGGTTCATGAAAGACAATGAGAAATTTCTCACTGCGGCGCAGGCCGGCAAGGAAGTTGGCGTAAGCAAACGGGCTATTTATGCCTGGCTTCATGCGGGCAAAATAACAGCGGTTGAGCGGACCCGGGGGCACATAATCATTCCCAGGTCTTCCCTCTACAGACTTACCAACACCAGGACCATTCCCGGCACTGATGGTCAGAAATGGGCTGGGATTAATAAAGCCAGCGCGTACGCAAAAATCCACAAGAACACCCTGTTCAAATGGCTTCGGTCCGGAGAAATCGAATATGCCCACACCGCCGGAGGCAGCCCGCTGATCCGATTGAATTCCCTTCTCAGATACAGACGCCAACGCATGGGAAATTGACTCGCAAGTCTCGGCGCTTTCGCGGAAAGCGCTTTTTTTATGGCCAAGCTGTAACTTTTCCGGCAATCCATCGTTAATAACATTAATATGGGGTAATCAGGACCCCTCTTGACTTGCCTCAAACTTTCGTATATACTATCCATGCTTAAGTTTGACCCTTACAGAAATAAAAACAATCAAATAGGCTTTAGTTAATAGAAAATAGCCAATTTCCCGTTGTTTATTTTGTGTTAATTAAGCCTCTGATGCCGCAAGGATTGCCTTGCCTCAAGCTTACTATTCAATAATTTATTAATTCCCCGCAACACACGGGGGAAAGGTTTAGTTTTTCATGCCAACACAAGGCAATATGCGTAGCCGATCGGCTGTGGCCGCTCGTCAGCAGGAAAAATCCCAATCCGCTCCTACCCGCTCCAAGGATGTCTTGAAAGTCATTCCTTTGGGTGGTATCGAAGAAGTCGGTGAAAACATGACTATCTTGGAGTACGGCGATGACATTCTGGTCATTGACATGGGCTTGGGCTTCCCTGACGAAACCATGCCTGGAATCGACTACATCATTCCAAACACCAAGTATCTGGAAGATAACAAAAAGCGCATTAAAGGCGTAATTGTTACTCACGGCCACTTGGACCACATTGGGGCAGTCCCATACATTCTGCCCAAAATCGGTGATCCGCCAATCTACACCATGAAACTCACCGGCGAACTTATCAAAAAGCGCCTGGAGGAGTTCCACTTGCTTGGCCGATCCCAAATCCATGAATTGAACAAGGATGACATCCTTACATTGGGGAACTTCCGAATTCGATTCTTCCGCATCAACCACAACATTCCTGATGGCGTTGGTCTGGCGATCAACACCCCAGCAGGCCTGATGGTTTATGCAACTGACTGGAAATTCGACCACACTCCTGTGGACGGAAGACCAACCGAGTTTGATAAACTCGCCAAATTCGGCGGCGAAGGCGTTGCTCTGCTTTTGAGCGACTCCACAAACGCCGAGGTCCCTGGTTACTCCATTTCTGAAAAAACTTTGGGGGAAACCATTGACCGCATCATGCAGGACGCAAAAGGACGCGTTATCTTTGCAACATTCTCAACCCTGATCTCACGCGTGCAGCAAGTCATAGACGCTGCATATAAGACAAACAGAAAGATCGTGGTTACAGGGCGTTCACTCGTGAACAATATTGAGATCTGTCTGGCAACCAATTATCTGAGGATGCCAGCCAAAAACATGATCATTAAGACTGAGCAGGCTAAAAAACTTCCTGACAACCAAGTGGTAATTTTGACCACGGGTTCACAGGGAGAAGAAGCCGCTGCTCTGGCCAGGATGGCCAGAGGCGAACACAAGACCATCGAAATCAAACGCGGTGACACAGTTGTTGTTTCTGCCTCCCCTATCCCTGGCAACGAACGCGCAGTTTCTGGAATTCTTTCCAGCTTGGCCCGCCAAGGCGCAAAAGTCCTTTACCAAAAAATCTTGGATGTTCACACTTCCGGTCACGCCCGTCAGGAAGACTTGAAGCTGATGATCTCCTTAACAAAACCTAAATTCTTCATGCCTATTCACGGCGAACATCACATGTTGCTCGCCCACGCAGATTTAGCGAAAGGCGTTGGCGTTCCAGAACAGAACATCTTTACATTGGACAACGGCCAACAGCTTGAGCTTTCTGCCAATGGCGTGAAAGTTGCAGAAGCGAAAATCCCAACCGGTTACGTCTTTGTTGACGGCGCTGGCGTGGGTGACGTAGGCGAAGTTGTGTTGCGCGACCGTACGGTCATGAGCAAAGACGGCATGTTCGTCATCATCATGGTGGTGGACAAGAAAACCGGCAAGCTCACACAGCAACCAGACATTATCTCCCGCGGTTTCATTTACATGAAAGGATCGGAAGATCTTTTGAAAGAAGTGAAGCACGAAGTGAGAAAAGCCGTGGAAAGCAAGAGCAAAGTAAAAGCTGAGGCCAACTGGTCTTATATCCGCTCTGAAGTCCGCGACCAAATCGGCGAATTCCTGTTCCAAAGAACAGAACGCAGACCAATGATACTTCCAGTTGTAATTGAAGTTTAAAATCAGATTTTGTTAAGAATTCCCGATAAACCCCGCTCAAAAATGAGCGGGGTTTTGATATCCACAACCTTGCGTTGACGACATAGTTTTGACTCTTTAAAATTCATTCTTATCCATTAAGAAATATCTCATGGCCAAAATCACTCTAAAATCGGTTAATGATTCAATACTTAGTCTCAAAGATGACATTAATAATACTATCCTTGATCTGAGGAATGAGATGCTAAAAGGTTTTGAAGAATTGGCCAAGATGGTCAAAAGAGGTTTCGATGAAACTGCAACTAAAAAGGAATTCGCTGACGTTCAAACTGGTCTGAATTCAAGAATCGACAACCTTGAACGTGGGCAAGATGACATTCTATTAAAGATGGATAATTTTGCTTACAAATTTGAGGTTAACGAGCTTAAAAAGCGAGCCACCAAAACCGAAGGCCGGCTAAACAGGCTTGAGGAAGCCAAAAAATAGCATAAATTTCCGAAATTCAATAAAAAGGAATATAATATGCTATATGAAAGACATTATTGTATCTGGCATCAGAGCCACGGGAAAACTGCACATCGGTAATTACCTGGGCGCATTGAAACAGTTTGTTGATATTCAGAACGCGGGCAACACCACCAGCTTTGTGTTTATTGCAGACCTTCACGCACTGACCACCCCTTTTGAACCAAAAGAGCTCACTCAAAACACCTATGAGGTGGTTGCTGAGTACCTTGCCGCAGGAATTGACCCCAAAAAATCCGTATTTTTTTTACAGAACCACGTCCAGGAACATGCAGAGCTGGCGTGGATTTTTAATTGCATCACCCCGCTAGGCGAACTGGAACGCATGACGCAATTCAAAGATAAATCCAAACAGCATAAAACCAATATCAACGCCGGCCTGCTCACCTATCCTACACTGATGGCTGCGGACATTTTGATTTATAAACCAAATACTGTGCCTGTGGGAGAAGATCAGGTACAGCATGTGGAGCTGGCCCGAATTGTTGCCCGCAAATTTAATGCACGATTCGGTGAAACCTTCCCCGAGCCAAAAACTCATTTGCACAAACCGTTGCGCATCATGAGCCTAAAAGATCCAAATAAAAAAATGAGCAAAACCGGAGATGAAGCTTTGATGCTTTCGGATGAGCCAGAAGTTATTTTGAAAAAAATGAAGAAGGCTGTGACTGCCACAGAAGGTAAAGACCAATCACCTGGCACTGATAATTTATTCCAACTGCTTGGGTTCTTTGGTACAGCTGAACAGCAAAAATATTTCAAAGACCAGCGCGCCAGCAACTCCCTGAAATTCAGCGAGTTGAAAGAAACTCTAGCAAAGGAAATTTCCCAGCACTTTGCTGAATTCAGAGACAAAAAGAACAAATTATTGGCAGACAAAAAGCAACTTGACGAATTACTTGCTGAAGGTGCAGGGAAAGCACGAAAGATCGCACAACAGACGTTAAAAGAAGTCAAAAACAAAATAGGCCTAATCTAACGCAGACACAAACCCTGCGCTAGGTCAGGCTTGTTTGCACACCGCATACAAGTCCTGGAGTCATACAGCAGAACCATACGGAGGGCGTCATGACCACGGTAGTCGAAATCAAATTCGACGACAGGCCTACTTATATCAATCGCGGGCTGGACCGGACCAACGAACTGCTCAGCTCTGTTCGCGATCAGAAACTGTTCGAAAGCCGGTTCCCCCACATCAACGGCGGATGCAGCATTTTTCCGCGGCTGGTAGCTGTAGGGAGATCAGCGAACATGAAAGACGGCACTACCACAGCCTACCTGGAAATCAATCAATTCCAGGAAAGCGACCTGGATGCGCTCAGGCAAATCCGCGACGCAATTGAGTGCCGCGTCATTCAGTCCCAGCCGAACGAAATCCCCTGTTTCTGGATGGCTTGCAACAACTGACTAACGGCAAAACGAAAGGCGCCTTCTCACGAAGGCGCCGTTTTTTTATCCTTGAGAAATTATTCGCCTAAAACCGGATCATTTCCCTCAACTCCTTGGTTTTCTGCTGCAACTTTTCTGCATTTTTGGCTTCCACGTTCAACCGGATTAACGGTTCCGTATTCGATCCCCTGACGTTTGCGCGCCAGTGCGGGAACTCGATGGACAAGCCGTCCACTTTTTCCATTTTAGCGGCATCGTGAAACTTTTCTTCAAACTTTTCCAGGATTGGCTTGACATGGTTCTGGTCAGGAAGCTTGATGTTTATCTCGCCAGAAATCGGGTAGTGCTCAAAATAACGGTCAAAAATTTCTGAAACCTTTTTTCCTGATTCGCTGATCAGTTGGAGCATGACTAGAAACGGAATAATGCCGTTGTCTGCGTAGTAGTAATCTTTAAAATAGTAATGCCCGCTGGACTCTCCAGCAAAAACCGCTTGCTCTTTCCGCATGCGTTCTTTAAAAAAACTGTGTCCGGCTTTGTTGATCAAAGGAATTCCGCCATTGCTCACCACTTCGTCAACAATTGCCCAGGTCAGCCTTGGGTCACAGATGATCCTTGCACCCGGGTGTTTTTGGCAATAGTATTTTCCCATAAACGCAGTCAGATAATAACCTGGAATAAATCGTCCGTTTTCATCAAACATAAAAAAGCGGTCCGCATCCCCATCCCACGCTACTCCAAAATCTGCTTTTTCTTTTAATATGGCCTCGACTGTTTCTTTTCTGTTCTCTTCCTGCAACGGATCTGGTTGGCCCTTTGGAAAAGTCCCGTCCGGCACTTCGTTAAGCATTACCAGGTCAATTGGCAAATCCATCTTAATGACGTTCTGCAGTGCCGGCCCAAACATGGCGTTAGCAACCACTTTAAGTTTTTTGATTTTGCCGAGGTCAATAAAAGTCAGGCATTTCTTTATATAATCATTTAATATATCCACTTTGCTGACCGCCCCTGGCTCTTCGGCCGTATAAACATATCCTTCCTCAACCAGAGTTTGGATAACCTTAATCCCTGTGTCTCCTGAAACTGGAATGGCGTCTGCCCTAACCATTTTCATGCCATTATATTCAGCCGGATTATGGGAAGCTGAAATTGTGATCCCTCCATCATATCCGTTATGGGCAACGGCAAAGTAAAGCATGTCTGTGGAAACCACGCCAATGTCAACAACGTTAACCCCGTGATCAACCAATCCCTTTTTTGCGGCTTCCCAAAGGCTCTCCCCCGACGTCCTGACGTCTCTGCCCAAGGCCACTGTCTTCGGGTCTAGAAATTTGGCATAAGCCTGCGCAATTTTATAAACAGCGTTCTCGTCTATTTGGGAAGGGTAAATCCCGCGAATATCGTATGCTTTGAAAATAGAGTTATCGATTGCCATAGTTTCCTGAAATTCTTTGCTTAATTCTATCCTTAGTATATGTCAGGAGCCGGTTTTTTGCTACCGCCTCGCTTGTGGTATAATGAGTGTCGACTTAATCACAAAAGATGAAACTAGTTAAAGACATTTTGCTAATTGATTTCGAAACTACTGACATAGATCCATTGAAAGCCAAGCCCGTTCAATTGGCAGCAGTCCTCCTGGATAAATCTGATTTACAGGAAAAGGCCAATTTTGCAACATTTATCAAGCAAGACTTATCAGATGCCAACCCTCAAGCTTTGGCTATAAATGGAATAACCGAAAAACATCTTGAATCAGCACCTTCACAGGATGAGGTAATTAAAAAATTCATCGAAAAATTTGGCTCAAATATTATGCTTTGTTCATGGGTCCAATTTTTGGATAGGGCCATGTTGTTCAAAATGCTGGCAGATGCAAAACTTGATTACAGGATTTACGATTACTACCACTATTTGGATCTTTGGCCTGTAAGCTACATTTATTTGGCCAAACAGGGTTACGCTGGAGAAATAAACTCTGAATCAATGTTCAAAGCGTTTGGGCTCGCTTCAAGAAAACAGCATGACGCACTTGAAGATTGCCGAATGGCTGCAGAAATTCTAAGAAAAATTTTAAGCACATAATAATCAAATGTCACTAAAAGTCGGAATTGTTGGCTTACCTAACGTGGGGAAATCAACATTATTTAACGCAATTACCAAACAATCCATTCCTGCCTCTAACTTCCCCTTTACCACCATCGAGCCAAACGTTGGGATCATTAACGTGCCTGACGAGCGCATTCCCAAGCTTGCCGCTTTGGAAAAGTCTGAAAAGCAAGTGCCAGCCACCATTGAGTTCGTGGATATTGCCGGGCTGGTTAAAGGCGCTTCAGAAGGCGCAGGGCTTGGGAATAAATTTTTATCTCACATCAGAGAAGTGGATGCCATTATTCAGGTTGTCCGGTTTTTCCAGAATAAGGATATTGTCCACGTTGACGGCACGGTTGACCCTGCCCGGGATATTGAAGTTATAAACCTTGAGCTGATGCTCGCTGATTTGAATACCGTAACCAAGCGTTTGGAAGGTTTGGCAAGAGAAATAAAATCAGGCAGCAAAGAAGCCGTTGTGAACAAAGCCGCGCTGGAACGAATCCAATCTGCGCTGGAAGAAGGAAAACCAGCTCAGTCTGTTGAACTCAGCGAAGAAGAGTTCAAGCTGGTCAAACAACTGCAACTTCTGACCATGAAGCCGATATTATACGTGGCTAACACCAACGAACAGACTGCGCCAAGCATAAATGGACTTGAGCTGTTGCCTATTGATATAAAAGTTGAATCAGAACTAGCGGAACTTAATGATGAAGATAAAATAGAATACATGAGAGAATTCGGAATTTCTGAATCAGGCTTGGACCGGCTGGCGCGAGCCGCATACAAACTGCTTGACCTGATCACCTATTTCACAGCCGGACCTATGGAAACCAAAGCCTGGACTATCATGCGCGGGACCAAAGCCCCTCAGGCTGCGGGCGTCATCCATACTGATTTTGAAAAAGGATTTATCAAGGCTGAAGTTATTGCCTGGGATAAGCTTTTGGATGCCGGGTCTTACGCCACAGCTCGCGAAAAGGGCTGGTTGCGCCTGGAAGGAAAGGAGTATATAGTCCAGGACGGTGATGTCTGTCATTTCCGTTTCAACAATTAGCGCAAAAGGGAAAGGAGCAGGAGGATGATAAAAACAGCAACAGACCGTTGGAAGTCACTCTCTTCGAATTGGGAGTCACTCCCCTCAGAAACGAAGGTAACCTGCGTATCCTTCGCAATCATGTTCGCAGTCCTCGTCTATGCCGTACTGGACCTGAAATTCTGACGTTTGACTGCTCTGCCATCCGCTTTGGATGGCATTTTTTATTGCCTCCCTGATACTTGCCCTGATACTTGCCAAAACCACTTGTATTTGCTAGAATATGCGAGCCTTCAAAAAGGCCGAACAATTGAATCCTCCACCGCACTTCGTGCTACGGAGGACGAATAATTAACTCACACTCGGTCCGCCAAATACAAGTCGAGCGGGCTGATAAGACCAGAAAGGATTCTTATGCCAAAGTATGAGCTGATGTATATATTATCTTCAGCCGTTTCCGATAATGATGTGCCTGCAGTCGTTGCAGAGGTCGACAAATACCTCTCTTCACAAGGCGGCACGCTTCTTACCCAAGAAATGTTGGGCAAAAAGAAGTTGGCTTATCCGATCAAAAAAACCAGGAACGGTTTTTATGTTGTCCAAACTTTCAACATGGATTCAAGAAAGTTGCAGGATTTAGACAACAAACTGCGCTCAATCGAAGCGATAATCCGCTACCTCGTCATCAATGTTGATGAACAGGAACGACGCGCAGCCAAAGACCGCGTGGTTCGCGAAGCCATGCAAGCAAACCGCAAGCCTCAAACTGCCCCAGCGGAAGAAGGCTCCCCTGCTGCTCCAATCACCGACACGGAATTGGAACAGAAGATCGAAAAAGCGCTTGAATCAGAAGATCTGACCAAATAAATTTTCGGCAACAAAGCACCGCTTAAACTGGTGCAGTAAAAAATTAACCACAAACATATGGACTTGAACAAAGTCATGATAATCGGCCGGTTGACCCGTGATCCTGAACTCAGGAGCACCGGCAACGGCACAAATGTCGCCTCTTTCTCCGTAGCCACAGGTTTTACCTGGACTGACCAGTCTGGACAGAAGAAAGAGCAGACCGAATTTCACAATGTAGTAGCTTGGAGAAAACTGGCAGAGATTGTCGGCCAGTATCTTAAAAAGGGTTCGCAAGTTTACATTGAAGGACGATTGCAGACAAGGTCATGGGAAGGCCAGGACGGCAAGAAAAACTACCGAACTGAAATTATTGCCGACAATATGATTATGCTGGGCGGCCGGCCAAGCGGAACCCCTGCAGCAGCTCCTATTGCCGACCAAAGCAACACGGGAAGCTCGATCCCTCCCTCATCTGCAACTGCAGACTCCACCCCTGAAATTCAAATAGACGATTCCGATATCCCGTTTTAAGCAATTAACTAAACAATTACACTATGCCACAGGCTCCAACCAAGAAACCTTGCCTGTTCTGCACGGAAAAAATTTCCTACATTGATTACAAGGATACTCAGTTCCTGCGCAGATTCATGTCTCCGCACGCCAAGATCCTGTCCTCAACCAAAACAGGCACTTGCGGCAAGCACCAAAGAATGGTGTCACAGGCCCTGAAGAGGGCACGACACATGGCCTTGCTGCCATTTGTAGCAAGTTAAAAGCTGCATGGTTTGTCCGTCTGAGGTACGTAGTCAAATTTAACTCGCGTTAAATTTGCTACTCAGGCCTCAACCGTCTCAGCGACGGTTTCCGGCAGCCCTCATCCGGACAAACCAATTCCGCTTGTACTTGCAACAATTATTAAATACACAATATGTCAGTATTAGACTTTTCGGATTTGAAAGGGACAGGCCAGGTTATCAAATACAACGGCGAACCTTATCAAATCATCTGGTCCAACTTCATGCGTACCGCCCAGAGAAAGCCGGTTATCCAAACCAAAATGCGCAACCTCATCAGCGGTAAAGTCATGGAATACTCCTTTAAATACGGAGAAAAGATTGAGGGTGCGGACGTCACCAGAAAGAAAATGCAATATCTTTACTCGGATGACAGCGGCGCATCATTCATGGACCCGGTCAGCTACGAGACCGTAATCCTCCCCCGCGAACTGGTCGAAGACCAAATCAAGTTCTTGAAAGAAGGTACAGACACAACTGTTGTTTTCTTTGAAGAACGTGCCATTGGTCTGGACCTTCCCATCAAGATTGACCTCAAGGTGGTGGAAACTGCTCCGGGCATCAAGGGCGACACTGCCACCGGCGGCACCAAGCCCGCCACTCTGGAAACTGGACACGTCGTCAATGTCCCTCTTTTCATAAAAGAAGGCGACATGGTCCGGGTGGACAGCAGAGACGGTTCTTACGTAGAACGCGCCAGCCAGTAATTTATAAACATCCAATCAAGACTCGACACTCGACGTTCAGGACCAAATCGAAATTTTGAACAATCCGCGCTTGAGTATGGACTAATCAAAGTCACATAGAAGCATTAAAAAATCACCTGTTCAGGTGATTTTTTGTGGCTGAAATTTATTCAGTAACCCTAACTGAGCCGGTGCGGGTTGGATTTAGGTGGTCATGGAACCTCCAGTTGCCAACCCGGTCAAAAGTGAACGACCAGGATTCGCCAACCGCCACCCCTTGCTTTGGGTCAAAGGCAGGATAATCAGTGTGGCTTGGATGAGGAGCAGATGCAGGCCAGATATCTTTGGTTCCGTTGTTGATGAAAGTTACGGTGTCGCCTCTTTTAACTGTCAGGTCTTTTGGAGTATAACCTGAATCAGTCATGCTGACCTGGTACTCCTGTGGCTCTTGTGGCTCGCCTGTATTTTGGTCAGGGTTTTCCCCTTCATTTGCAGAAGGAGTTGGAGTAGGGGTTGGATTTGTGGTCTCATTTTGCATTTCATTCCCATTGTCTGCAGGCGCAGATGCATCCTGGTTCATAAGCAAAACCGCACCCACGACCACAATAACCACTACTATAACGCCCAATAAAGTTCTATTCATAGAAGATACGTCCTTTCTAATTATATTTTATGCGCGTCCACAACAGGTTTTGCGTGGACCTCACATACTTCGCTGCCGTGCAAACCCAGATCTTTAAAGGCTGAAGTTGCAGCCATAGCGCCTGTGGCCGCGGCAGTTATGTCCTGTTTGAACGCCCCAAAGTGATTAGTAGTATCACCTGCGGCAAACACCCCGTCAATGTTCGTTTGCATGAAATTATCAACCTTAATGTACCCCCTTTCATCCAATTCCACGCCAATTGACTTCGCTAATTCAACATTTGGCACCGCTCCAATCTCAACAAACAGTCCGTCAATTTTTAATTCACCTGATTTGCCGCCGGTATTAAGCACAATCTTTTCCAGTCCTAAGCCGCTGGATTTTGAAACGATTTCCTCAACTTGGCTGTCGTAAATGACATCCACTTTATCTCCCAACTTTTTCATCATGTCGTAATTAATTGGCTCAGCATGCAGTTCTTTTTCCCTGGTAATGAGATAAACTTTTTTAGCGTACACACCAGCCAAGTTTGCCCCCTTAACGGAAGCATCTCCGCCACCGACAATCGCAATTGTCTTTCCGGTATATAACGGGCCGTCGCAGGTCACGCAGTAATGAACCCCCTTCCCCACTAAACTCTTTTCATTTGATAGGCCAAGTTTTCTTCTTTCTGTTCCCAGGGCGAAAATCAAAGTCTTGCCTTGATATTCATTTTCACCCACAAAAACCGAAATACAGTGTCCTTGTTTTACAATCCTGGATACCTCCCCCTCCAGGATTTCTGCGCCAGTGGTTTTGGCCTGGTCGCGCATCCGAGTCATCAGCTCATACCCGTCAATTTCAGGCAGTCCGGGGTAGTTGGAAATGATCCAGGCTGTTGAGGTTTCGCCGCCGAACTCCTTGCCTATAACCAAGGTTTTCATTTTATACCGCCCCGCGTAAATGGCGGCTGACAAGCCGGAAGCACCTGTCCCTATGATTATCAAATCGTACATTTTTGTTTCAATTAAAGTTAGATATATTTTAGCAAAATTTTATTGTTTAGGTCAGGTTTTGGGTTGCTTCTTTAACCCACTCCACAAGGCTGGCCATAAACTCGGGATTGTTGTCGAAAATTTGCGTGCCGTGCCCGCCAGTTCTGAAAATCTGGATGGATTTTTTCTGGCTTGAGCAGGCATTGTACAAAGTTTCCGTCTGGGCGGCGTTCCCCTCCACTCTGTCATCATCCAAAGCCGAAACAAAATACACCGGCAAAACCTCAGGCAATGAAGTGGTAAGCCGGCCAGCCTCAATCCCGTAATAATTGAGCCCTGGAGATAGGAATATGGCAAACGCCGCAGGGTTAGCAGCCGCATATTGCATGGATAAATTCGCCCCTATGCTCGCCCCCACAAACCCAATCGCCATGTCAGGATTCTGCTTGAGCAAGTAGTCAACTGACGCCTTCAGGTCAAAAATTGATTTTTGGTGCTGTTCCGCGGAAAAGTTTTGGTAATCCCCGCCTGAAGATTCGCCATGTCCCCGCAGGTCTATTGCCAGCGTGTGAAATCCGGCCCGTGACAACTGCTCGGCAAATTTCGCGTAAGATTCCTTTGTTGCCGGCATCATATGCACCAAAACCACCCCAAAAGGCAAAGAGCCGGGTATGTAAGTCCCGGCTATTTCGAAATCATCAACCGTATTCAGTTTCACATCAAGACTTTTCATAACCGTACCCCAATCTGCCACTGTTAAGTTTAAGGCACTTTTTCAGGACCCTGGTCATAATGAGCTTCAATAAACCTCAAAATGGTAGTCTCATCAAAAGCATCCAATTTCTGCAAACGGGTCCACGCAGCCAATGCAATGTTCGAGTCATTAGCTTCCCTTGGCGTGACAATAACTTTGCGGTATCTCTGGGCAAAATCTTTCAGCCTGGAAATATCTTCCGCGCTCACAACTGATGGTTTGTAAGAGATCCAGATGCCGCCATGCTCAAGATTGTGCACGTATCTTTCATCAGCCTCCGGGTTGTCATGGATCCCCCACGGCGCGGCCTCCGGCCAATGCCAGCCTGACGTCGGCGGGTTGGAATTGTATGGAGGGTGTTCTTTGCTCCCATCAGCAATATGCTCTGCCCCCTGGTTTTCCAACAGCTCGCCTGGCTTGGTGGAAGAATCAGGTGCGCTGTTAGAGGAAGTGAACAAGTAATACCCCAAACCAACAACTGCAATCACAACCCCGAAGATACCTATGAATGCTTTCATGTATTTATTTTTAAGAATAAATTATTTTTGTGTCAATTAGCCATGGTCCAATCCAAGATATCTTTCAGCATCAATAGCGGCCATGCACCCCATTCCGGCTGCAGTGACTGCCTGACGGTAATGGTGGTCATGTACGTCCCCTGCCACAAACACACCGGGAACGGAAGTTGCCATTGGGAAATGGGAGTCCTTGCCGCTCTTTAAAACATAACCTTTCTCATCCGTCTCTACCTGACCCTTGAACAAAGCAGTGTTTGGGTTATGGCCAATGGCAATAAAAGCGCCATCAATTTTCATTTCCCTGGCTTCGCCGGTATTCACGTCCTTAAGCTTTACCCCTGTCAGCTTTTCATCGCCAAAAAAGTCCTCAACAACAGTGTTGTACATGACCGAAATTTTTGGGTTATTCAGCGCGCGCTCCTGCATGATCTTAGAGGCACGGAAAGCATCCCTTCTGTGGACGATTGTAACTTTCGAAGCAAACTTGGTCAGGTACGAAGCTTCTTCCATAGCCGAATCCCCGCCGCCAACTACAATTATTTCTTTGTCTTTGAAGAAAAAACCATCGCAAGTCGCGCATGACGAAACACCCTTGCCACGGAATTTTTCCTCGGAAGGAAGACCAAGCCAAATTGATGAGGCGCCAGTGGCAATGATTACGGAATCAGCTGTGTAAGTTTCTTTTCCGATTTCCAAAGTGAACGGCTTTTTAGAAAAATCAACTTTTGTGACATCATCATAAACCAACTCAGCGCCGAATCTTTCCGCCTGCTGAATCATTCCCTGCATCAGCTCAGGACCCATGATGCCTTTTGGGAACCCAGGGAAATTTTCAACTTCCGTGGTAAGCATCAGCTGGCCACCAAAAGTCAACCCAGCGACTATTAAAGGTTTTAAATCTGCACGGGCAGTATAAATACCAGCAGTTAAACCTGCTGGCCCTGACCCGATAATTATTACTTTATGATGCTTCATATTACACCTGCTATATTTTCTTAATTTGCGTCCAGTCTGAGGTCATTCCGGCTCCGCCCCGCTGTTTCATTATATGGTCGTGGGCTGCAAGCGCTGCGGCTGCACCCTCACCAGCGGAAATTACTGCCTGCTTGTATGGCCGGTTAGTCACATCTCCTGCCGCAAACACCCCCGGCACAGACGTTTCCTGGTTGGCGTCTATAACCACCTGCCCCAACTCATCCAATTCGCAGAAACCTTCCAGCCATTTTGAGTTTACCATATATCCGATTTCCACGAACAACCCTTCCGTCTCATACTTTACTTGCTGACCAGTCAATAAATTGTGGCATTTAAGATGCTGGAGGTATTTCTCTCCGCAGACCTCCTGAATCTGGGTATGCGGGACCAGTTCGATTTTTTTATGCTTCAAAACCTTTTTGACCAGCGCCGGATGCCCAATCAGTTTATCAGTTTTTGACAATGTGTAAACCTTTTTGGCGAATTTGGCGCAAATCAGCGCCGCCTCCAGTCCTATATCGCCATAGCCGGCAACAATAACGGTTCGGCCCTTGAAAAGAGGGGCATCGCAAGTGGCGCAGTAAGAGACTCCCCTGCCCTTAAGCTCATGCTCACCCGGCACATTCAGATCCATGGGACTTTTTCCAAAAGCCAGAATAACAGTCTTGGATTTGTATTGTTTGCCGTAAGCCTGAACCACAAAACCATCAGGCGCGGTTTTTAATTTACTCGCTTCCGCTATCTCAGTTTTTACACCCCAACCTTCAGCCTGTTTCTTTATTTTGCTGACAAGCTCATAGCCGCCAGTCAAAGCTATCCCTGGGAAATTCTCTATGACGTCAGTGCTGTTGGCCTGCCCGCCAATGTCTTTGGCCAAAACCGAAACCTCCAGACCCCGTCTGGCTGCAAACAAAGCGCTGCTGTAGGCCGCAATGCCTCCACCAATTATTAACACATCGGTCATATTCTTTGTTTTTTCACTCGCGTTTGCCCGCTATCAGACAAACCGCCGCGTGACAAGATTATAAGTTATTCGATAATTACTTTTCGGCTAATATAACCACATTCTCCAATAGCTTAGCGACTGTAATGGGGCCAACTCCGCCTGGCACAGGCGTAATCAAACTTGCTTTTTTTGCCACCCTTTCAAAATCTACGTCACCCTGCAAAGCCCCATCCACGGAACTGGTTCCCGCATCAATAACGGTTGCGCCTTTCTTTACCATGTCTGCCTTGATCAATCCAGGCTGACCAGTGCCGCTGATCAAAATATCTGCTTTTTTTGTATGGTCTGAAAGTTTCTTTGTACCGAGTCCGCACACTGTCATGGTCACAGGGTGATTGAGCATTACAGCAGCAACCGCCTTCCCAACCAACTCTCCCTGCCCAACCACCACCACATGCGTCCCTTCCAATTCAATGTCAGACAAAATTTCCATCACAGCTCCGGCTGTTGGAGGAATAATCTTCATATGCCCCCGCGCTACCCTTCCTATTGCCGCAGAAGACAAACAGTCCGCATCTTTGTCAGGATCAATGGCATCCAGAATTTCCTGAGTATCAATTTGCTTAGGCAGAGGCAGTTGGACCATAACCGCGTCATTGCGCAGCTGTAAGCGCACAAGCTCTTCATTCAGCTGTTCCTGGTCAACATTAGCCGGAAACCGGATTAAGGAAAAATCAATGCCAACGTATTCCGCAGCTTTGGCTTTTTTCTCAACATACTTTTTTGAAGCCGGATTATCCCCGACCATAACCACTGCCAAAGTCGGCTGGCGGCGCAATTTGGAAACGCGAGCCTTCACAGAGTCAAGGATTTTTTGGGCAATCAATTTTCCTTCTATTTCTGCCATGATTTTGGGATTAAAATGCTTCTCTATTTTAGCATTTTCAGACATAAAAAAACAGTAGCGCAAAACTACTGATAATCGACAAGATCGACAAAATTGAACGATTCTATCCTTAGTTGTAGCCGGGCATGTCACGAACGGCCCGGCAAACCAGTCAATGCTATAATACCCTTGTGCCAGCTGTAACAAAATAATGATTTTATCGATACAATGTTAGACGAAACAGACGTTCAAAAGCTGGTCTCAGAAGCTGCCAAAGGCAACAGTGATTCATTCGGCAAGCTTTACGATCTCTACTCCGCCCGTATCTTCAACTTCATTTTCTCCCGCGTCAGAAACAAGCAAACCGCAGAAGACATCCTCCACACCGTATTCATGAAGGCCTGGAACAATCTCCCCAAGTACCGCCCGACCAAGTCCGCAAAATTCTCAACCTGGCTGTTCCAGATCGCAAACTTCACGGTGATTGATTACTGGAGGACACAAAAGGAGACTGTTGAAATTGATAAGCTGGAAAACCTCGCGGCCTTCGCCAAAGAACCCAAGCTTTACGAAGACTACAGTTTTTTATGGAAGGCGCTGGAGGAGCTTCCGGAAGACTACCGAACAGTCCTCCGCCTGCGGTTCGTGGATGATCTGACGGTTTCTGAGACTGCTTTTGCCATGCAAAAAAGCGAAGTCGGAATCAGAGTGCTTCAGCACCGCGCTTTGAAAGCGCTCCGCAATTTTTTAATTAAGAACGGTTACGAAAATGTTTAACCTCTTTGGCTCAAAAAAGAATGAAAAAGCAATAAACCTGCTGCAAAAGGCGCAGGCGGATTTTGCTTTTGACCAAACAAGTGTTAAACGAAGGCTGTTAATCTCCATTGAAGAACACCAGCTCTCCACTGCGGAAAAACTGGTCCGAGAACGCACGCATAAAACGTTCCTCAGGCGGCACAGACTGGCCACTGCCTCCACCCTGCTGTTGCTGGTGATAGTCGGCACTGGCGCAACCCTGGCCCAGGCTGACATTTCAAACCCCGGCGACAGATTCCATACGCTGGACCAATGGGGAGAAAAATTCCTTTTGATACTTCCGCTATCCGAAAAAATGAAAACGGAAATGCAAGTCAATATAGCTGATGAAAGGACGCGCGAACTTGACTACTTGCTGGAAGCCCAAACAATCAACCCCGCCGTAACAGCAAAGGCCGTTCGACAATCCCAAGAAACCCTGGAACAGGCCATTGAAGCGACCATGAGCGTCAAGGAAAAATCTATCATTAATGGAAAACAGCGCCAGTCGGATAAAATGGATGAAGTCTTGGTCAGACTGCAGGAACTGGCCAAGGAGCAGGAAAGAAAAGTGGAAGTCCTTTTGGAGCAGGAGTCTGACCAAAAAACCAAAGAAGAGCTGAAGAAGAGAATCGAAGACATCCGAAAAGCCAGACTGAGAGCCCGTGTGGACGACAAACCGATAGACAAGCCCATAATTGATCTGGAAATAAAATAAAACCCCTTGCTGGGGTTTTATTCTTGCGCGTATTTGCTTAAGCCGTCGTAAAAATCTTTGCGCGCTTCCAACAGCCGCTGTACGCCCTGGAAAATCAGTTCTTTGCCTTCGTGATCAACTGCCACACGCTCTAAAATATGCGAAGTTTCAATAACATATTTGGCATCGCCTTTGGAGTGCCAGTTCAAAACTTCCAAATCAGCATCCGCCAGCTGGGTGTTGTTCTTTAACATCGTAATTATGGCGGCGTACTCGTCAGGGTTCAGCTTTTCATGGGCGGCAAAAGCGGCCATGGTAGTCTGCCACTCTGAGTTGGAATAAACATCCGCCAGTTCCGCAATGTAATTGCGGGTTGGTTCTTTGGCTTCTGCGCGCTTTAATTCCTCATCAGATACGCCAAGCGCTTTCAGCAACTTAAGCCACAAATCCCTGTGTATGTTGCTGGAAGGGTCAGCACTGCTGGCTGACCCGATCATTTCTTCTTTCCGCTTATTTTCCAAAATTTCCAGTGCATGTTCAGCCAACGGATCAGAGGCTTCAGATAAATTTGAGACAGCGAAACCCAAAAACCCCGGGTCACCGTCGCGGCCACCGGTAAAAGCCTCTGCCGCCAAGAACCTTTGAATCATAAATTTCTTTATTTTTTCAGGCCTTGGCTTGGATGCCGCAATAATTTTCAAAGATTCCCAATTTTGAACTTCATTTTTCAAATAATCCATTACCCATTCCAAATACTGCTCTGACACAAACTGTGCGATTGCTTCCTGCGGAGTTGTAACTGGCTTAATGTTGTTCATATTCTTGTTAATTGATAGCTTTAACTTACCATTAGTTTACGAGCACGCAGAGATTATTGCAAATGCTTGGATTTTTGTTATTAAAGACAAAAAATTGACTGGCAAATCATTGATTTTCCGCCATTTCCCATAAAGAAACCGAACATGTTTGGATAATTTTTCCTGCAGTTTTTGTCTGGACAAACAACCCTTTGACCAGAAGACCCAAATCAGGTAAAATGTAGCACGTATGTGGGACGATATTCGCGGCGGAATCGCCAACATTTTGTTAAGCGGGTTTATTCTGACTCTAAAAGCCATAGAGCGCTTTTTTGAGCGGTTGAATACCAGACAGCAAAACTGAAATTCACCAGCGTTATAAAGAAGGCAGAGCAAAGCTCTGCCTTTTCCTTTTTGAACAAATACGTATTTGTTTTCAGTTGACTCGGTACCACCCCATCCATTCCCCTGAGCCAGGCATGAAATAGCCAATGTACCGTTCAGAGGGATCATGTCGGGCATTCGTCAGGTATACATTTACCAACCCGCCTGAGATGTGCCGGAAACGGAGCGAGCGCAAATCCCAATAAGTGTCCCAGTCTGCATGGTACACATACCCGGACCAGTCTGGATAAACAAACTGGGGATTATTTTGACTGAACCGCGCCCAATCCGCCAGACTTTGTTTGACTAAGGGTCGGCAGCCGTATGCCAAAGTATCCTGGACCGGCAAATACCGATCCCGCTCTTCATGCGAGGATGATCTTATTTCACCAAACCGCAGCCCCCGGCAGGTAAACTCGTCAAAAGTCAGAGAGAATTTGCGCCCGTCCTGAAATACATATACCTGCGGGTTGTTTTCGGCTTTAAAAGTTGAACCCTCCCTCAGCGGCCAAAAATTATACTCCATGTAACCGGACAAAGCGGCTACGTTTTGCACCGGAGCAATCATTAAATTGTTTTTATCAAAATTCCAGCCGTGCGTCTCAAAACTTGTCGCACTTACTGGATACAGTTTCCAGTCTTCCTGCACAAAAACCGTAGGGTCATGCCCGGCTTTCACCAGATCGGCAGAAAAGGCATACTCGAACGGAGCTGCGTACCCGGTGGGTCCGGCGCCTGACGCTGCGTAAGTGGAGGTTACCGGCCTTGCCTGTGGGTTTGTGACTTGTTTATGCAAAGAAAGGTGCAAGTGAGCCCCGGCATGAGTCTGACAGCCAGATGTCTGAACATTTCCCGTGTTGCCCACACGGCCGACTAAAGATTTGCCAGCCAACACCCAATCGCCCATTGAGACATTTGTTTCGCTTAAGTGGCTGTATTTGAGCGCGAACCGGCTTTCCTGATCATACACAACCACCGTCAGCCCATATGGCCCGCGCGAACCGGCAAAAACCACCTGCCCTGAAATGCCGGCATACAGCCTTTGCCCGTGCGTTTTCCCACAGCCGCGCGCCCAATCCTGGGCATAGTAATCATCCCCAAAATGCGTGACCCTAAACTTGTCCGGAACCGAGTACATCCGCGCATAATCCGGTTGCGTCAAAGTCCACCCTGCAACATCCACCACAGGATAGATCCTGGAAACACCGTTGGGATTCAGAATAATCCCGTGTGGCTGGTCAGCCCATGACAGCGCTCCCCACAAAACCAGGACAACGGCCAAAAACAAAATACGCATCACACTCCTCCTTTGAATTCCTTAGTCCACGAACCTGAAAGTTTCCCTGATCTTAAACAATTCCTGCCAACCTGTTTCTGTTTCAGCCACCTCCTCCAGTGCAAAACACTCCCTGTCTTCCAAATGCAAAGTTATGCGCCGCAGACGCAGAGCAAAGTCGTCATAATAATCCTCTTTTGAGGCAGGAATTCCATTGATGGCAATCGGCTCAACAGTCATATGCAGATTTTCAACCCCAAAATCCTGACAGCCCGCATTGATCCTCAGCCGCATATCCATGTTTTCTATTGAAACCAGCTCAGGAATTTTGTCGTCTATTTCAAAACCTTGCGGCACAAGCACCTGATATTTATGTTTTTTGTTCGTATACAAATATTTTTCTGTCATTGGTTCCTGTATTAATTTTTTTTCAGCGCTCTGTAAAGAATTTACGTCTGTTTTTTTAAAGGCAGCGGTCATAAAAATAACGATAACACCAGCGAGAATAAAAAATAAAAGTATTTTCATGGGAATAAAAATAAATAAGACCTCATTTTATTGAGATCTTATTTTGCGGTCAATGCCCGCGCTGTTGATAAATTATTTTCAGGCTGAATCCGGGCCAAGATTCATATACATCCGGATTTTTTCCACCAGATCGTTGACGGGCGTGGAATGATCGTACGGAATATTGTACTGATCAGCCAGTTCGAGGAGCTCATCACGTGAGCGCGGATCATCGTCATTAGCCAATTTCTTCAAATACGAATAGCTTGGCTGGCCGTGGCGGTTAAGCCACTCCTGCGATTGCTGAATCAAATCTGATTCATCTATTGGATTTTGTTGATTTTGTTCTGGCATATGATTTCTGGCTACTTCTATTACTAACCACATCATAAGCCATACCTATTTTTTGACCACTGTCTAATTGCACACCAAACCATTAAACTGCCAATTGCCACTAAATTCATCCATAACCAACTTTGATAGCTAATTTTATGATAGCCAATCATAAGACAATCATAGCGTCCCCATAACTGTAGAACCGGTATTTTTCTTTAATTGCCTCGCCGTATGCGCGGAGCACCTGGTCTTTTCCGGCAAAGGCCGAAACCAGCATAATCAGCGACGACTCAGGCAGGTGGAAATTCGTCATTAATCCTGAAATGACCTTGAACTCAAAACCTGGGTATATGAAAAGGCTGCTTTCGCCGGCGCCCGGCACTATCCTGCCGCTGTTTTCTTTGGCCACGCTCTCCAAAGTCCTTGTTGTTGTGGTTCCCACGGCAATAACCCGCCGCCCCTCGTCCAAAGCCTTGTTCACCATCCGCGCTGTTTTATCAGAAATTTCATAGAACTCAGGATCCAACTGGTGCTCCGCAACATTTTCCACTCGCACGGGTTTAAATGTTCCATAACCCACGTGCAAAGTGATTTCAGCCATTTCAATTCCTGAAGATTTTAAATCAGACAGCAGTTCTGGCGTAAAATGCAGACCAGCAGTCGGCGCAGCCACTGACCCTAAATTCCTAGCGTAAACTGTTTGATAGCGGGTACGGTCACCGGCTTTATCAGGCCGCTTGATATATGGCGGCAAAGGCATATGACCGACTTTTTCCAGCAAAGATATGACGTCATTATACCCGGAGAGCTTCATAACGACCTTTCCATCCGGCAATTTTTCTTTGATCGTAACGAACAGACTTTCATTGTCCTTTTTGCAAATTATTTTTGTTCCTGTTTCAACTTTCTTCCCGGGCTTAACCAAACCTTCCCAAGTATCCTGATTTAATCGTTTCAGCAAAAAACACTCAACCGCAAATTTCTTTTCTGTCCGGCCGAGCAGGCGCGCAGGCAAAACCTTGCTGTTGTTAACCACCAACAAATCCCTGGCCCGCAAAAACTTCCCAATCTCAGACACGCGGGAATGTTCAATCTGACCTGTCTTCCTGTCCAGCACCAAAAGCCTGGACTCAGCCCTGTCCGGCAAAGCCTCCTGGGCAATCAGCTCCTCAGGCAGGTTAAAGTTGAATTCGGAGACCTTCATAGCGCCTATTTTTAGCAATATCCTCACGCATTATACCCTCTTTTGCCCTCTTCACAAAACCGCGATAATAAGCTACAATATGCAGGCTTAACCGAGGAATTTTACATGAAAGTCACGAAGAAAGACTTGGGCCATGCCCAGGCAGAATTACGGGTAGAACTCGACGCAGAAGACATCAAACCATATTTGGCTGAATCAGCAAAACACATTTCCCAGCACATTAACGTGCCGGGTTTTCGCCCTGGCAAAGCCCCTTACGAAATGGTCAAAAGAGAAGTCGGCGAGGAAAAGATTTTCACCGAAGGACTGGACACCATCATCAACAACTCCCTGATCAAGGCCATGCAGCAGGAAAATATTTACCCTTACGGAGACCCTAACCTGAATTTGGAAAAAATCTCCCCTCTCACTGAGGTGGTCTACAGCGTAAAGCTTGATGTTTACCCTAATGTTGAACTGGGTGAATGGCCAACTGAAAAAATCAAGAAACAGCCGATCGAAGTCAGCAAGGATGACGTGGAAAAATCTTTGAAGGAGCTGACTAAAATGCTGATCAAGGAAGAGCTTGTTGAACGACCGGCAAAAACCGGAGATTCCGCTGTTATCGATTTTGATGTTTTGGTCAATGGCGTGCCGATTGAAGGCGGAAGCGCAAAGGATTTTGGCGTTGTCATCGGCGAAGGCAAAATGATCCCAGGATTTGAAGAGCAGATAGTGGGAATGAAAGCCGGTGAAAACAAAGATTTCAAATTGAACTTCCCTGCCGACTACAAGGAAGATTTGGCTGGCAAGGAAGCTGATTTCAAAATTGCGGTTAAACAGGTATTGGAGCGAATTGAACCGGAAATTACGGATGAGCTGGCCAAGCGCCTGGGAGTGAACAGCAAAGATGAACTGTATAAGCGAATGGAAGACAACATCAAGGCTGAAAAAGAAGACAAAGAACGACAGCGCGCAGAAATTGAAGCTGTTAAGAAAATCACTGATGTCTCAAGCATTGGCGAGATTCCGGCGAAGATGGTTCATGATGAAGTGCACCGCCTGATCCATGAATTCGAACATGATTTGGCTCACCAGGGCGCACAGCTGTCCACTTACCTGGCGAATATCGGCAAGAAACCGGAAGATTTGGAAAAGGAATTTGAGCCGCGCGCAATTGAACGATTAAAAACCTCTTTGGTTGTTGATGCTGTGGTTGAAAAAGAGAAGATTCAGATCAATGAAAAGGAAGTTGATAAGGAATGGGACAAGCAAAAACAATTTTATGGCAACCAGCCGCAAATGCTCGACCAAGTAAACAACCCTGATTACCGCAGGCACTTGAGGGCAAGAATGCTGAAGATAAAAGCAATTGAAACGATCGCCAGCAAATTGATTGAATAAACGAAAAAAGACTCCGCACTGGAGTCTTTTTGTTAACCGTTTTTCTCGCGCCATTCGTTGAATTTTTCTTTTCCTTCATTTACCTTTTCTTTGCCTTGGTCTATGTATTTGTCTAGATCGTTAAATGATCCCATTTTGGCTCCTTGTTTAATTGCGTTCAGGATAGACAACCATATCTGGTTAGTAAATTGTGCTTTTTGCTCAAACAAAGTCGGTTTTTTGTTGCCAATTGCCGACATAACATATACTATGTGTTCCAAGGAGGACGGGATGAAAAATTACGGAATTATTGCGGTTTTGGCAGTCTTGTTTGGCTTGCCAAGTTCCCAGACTTACGGGCAAAACGGCCAGTTTTCCAGAAGGGTGAAACCGGAAATCTGGAGCGCTTACAAAGTCGAGACTCTGGAAAACAAGATTGCAGACAACAAGGCCGAGAACCACGAAATCCTATCCCGGTGGACATTCCTTTTCCTGGAATCAGACCTGGAGAGCAGTGTCTGGGACGAGGTGTTCGCGGTTGCCAACGTCAAAAAAGGCAGGTCATTTGGCGCTGACAAAGAGATGTACAGTTGGGGTGCCAGCCTGTTTACGGTGGCAGTGGCAGACTGGATGGCCAGAGACAAGGAAGCCAAACAGCAGACCAACGCCAAACTGGACCAGGCGCGCGCTCAGGCTACTGCTCTGGAAAGGCGCGTGGCGGAACTCGAATCTCAGCTCAAACAGCTGGTTGAGCAGTGCAAGAGCCATCATGGGGGCGAAACCGTGAAGAAGTAAAGCTAGCCTTTGGATTAATCCAAGGCTTTTTTTATTAAGTGATTCCCCTCGCCCGCTCTGTTGTAGCCCTTGAAAAAATCTGGCATTTATAGTAATATATGTAGGCTTAAACTAAATATGGCCCTATCGTCTAATGGTTAGGACGCCAGGTTTTCATCCTGGTAATCGGGGTTCGATTCCCCGTGGGGCTGCCAACAAAGAAGATCTCAACTCAGAGGTCTTTTTTGTTTTGCTCTGCTTAGTTAGAGTGCTGGTTTTCAGATTTGAGTTTTCCTGAGAAAGAGTTTGACCAACAGAATTTTGAAAACCAAAATGTGTTAAATAAGGCATTTTTCACATTAACCTAATAACCGGGCTACTGTTGACTAACGACTTGATACCTGTTACTATTGGCTATCAAAGTTCATGGAGGAAAAATGGCAGTTCTGTTTCTACTGGTCTCAGCCAGTTTCTTTCTAGCAGGAGTAGTTCGTGGTCGAATATCCTCAAGTATCGTTAAGAGCATTTCTCGAGACGAGATCATGGACGCAATTAGCCAGACAGGATCCAAGGATATCACCAAGCTTGTAGCGTCTAATACATCCATGCTGAAGGCTGAAAAGTTCTACATCATCAGCGCTTTGGTGTCTCTGGTTGGATTCGTAATACTGGCTTCACAATAGGAGGGATGATGATTTTCCACAATGATCTGGCGAGAGGCGCTTTCATTTCCGGAGTGGTGGGCTTGGTGGCAATGGTAGGTGTAATTGGATACGCTGTGCACGAGCAGCGTGTTTATGCATCTTACCCAACAGTTGCCGAACACCTCGCTGAACGCGGACTTACAGGTGAACATGAAGTCAAGCGTACCGAGAAGTTCATCGGTATTTCTGGGTCGTTTTCCGGCGGGTTCTTCCTAGGTAGTGGATCGATCAACGGTTCTGTCGGTTCGGTTCCTTCTACCGGTTTCTACTGGGAAGCTGGACCGAATGAAATCGTCTACACGTCGTGGCCAACCACTGGATTTCGGATCATCATTGACCCGGAAAAGACAGTACCAACCATCGAGTTCGTTTTCAGCGAATGGTGGAAAAACAGAAGAGAAGAACGGATGGACGCACGCAACGTCAACGGGTACTTGCAAGTAAACACTGTTGATTTGATCGTCGTGCGAATCTCGCAAGAGACCCTGGAAAAGGAAGTGTACCTACCACACGCACGATAGGACATGGGGATTTCTCAGTTTCCCATGTTGGGAGTTTGCTCTAGCAGACTCCCTTTTTTATTGGCTAAACTCGATATTTTTGATAGTATGTTTATAATTAACTTATTATATATGGCTCCTGAAATACATCCTGACAGACAGAATTTTGAAAATTGGTCTAAAAGCGAAGAAGAACACAAAAAAGCCAGAGAATCCGGAGAAGAGGAAATGAAATCCCTTAATCCTGTTAAAAAAATTTCTGGCTGGTTTAAAGCTGATAAACACGGGATTAAAGAGGATCAGTACAGAGGGGCCAAAGAAAGAGCTTTGGAGCGGGCACAAAACGAAGCAGAACAATTTAACCAGTTTCTAGATTGGCTTTTGGAAAATTCGGATAAGTATGAAGAGTGGGTTACGGCTTCATTTGGCGGCAGGAAAGAGTTCGAAACATACATCCATAATCTCCGTGATATTTGGGGTAAGCAGTATGATGATGAAGGTCAAGGAACAGAGTACCCTGATCATTCTGATTTCATAAAAAAGAATCAAAATAAATTTGTATCATGGATTAGTAACTATTTCGCAGGCGGATTAAGTCAATTCCAAGAGAAGGTTGAAAAGGGAGAATTCTACGATTTTAAAAATATGCAATCTAAGAAAAGTGGACGTAAAACAAGTGGTTCAGATGATTTTGTGTCACGTGATGCTTATGATCGGCGAGTCCGGCAGGAACCGGGAAATTACTAGCAATGCTAAACTGGTTGCACTACCAAAGTGTTATAAATACCCCTAACCATAGCCAAATAAGTTTTCATCCTGTCTCGAACTGGTCTGCCAAGAAAAATGCTCACCATTTATGATGGGCGTTTTTCTTTTACGTAAATAAAAAACCGTAAATTCATTTTTTTAATTTACGGATCAATACGAACATATTTTATCCAATTGGACAGGGTGAGCGAACCCCTCCGTTCTACCTCCTCGTACGGAAGATCGTTCAATACCCCATACGGCCCATGACCCCACACATACCCGTGACTTACGATTACAATGTTGTGCGTGGCATGAAAATGAAACCCGCCATGAGTTCCCTCGTCGAAGGGATTCGTGTTCTCCACAATAACTTCATCTGGCAGATGTTCAACGAGCAATCGGCGAAACTCATCTTCAGAAACCCTCATAAGAAAATAGGGCTTGGCGTACTCGGGATAATAATTACTGATCCCGTATTTTTCCATTACACTTCCGATGGCCGCCTTGAATTCTTTTGATTGGGTTTGGTGTTTAAAGATGACATCTTTCAGCCCTTGAATCAACCTCCATCCTGGAATTATCGAAAGAAAGAGCTCTC
Organism: uncultured Candidatus Saccharibacteria bacterium; assembly: GCA_964605735.1. Taxonomy (GTDB): domain Bacteria; phylum Patescibacteriota; class Doudnabacteria; order UBA920; family O2-02-FULL-48-8; genus DASPNG01. The sequence continues at coordinate 647,433 of CAZSDS010000001.1, forward strand.
TATCTGATATGGTATTGCGCTCCATTTCCTCCTCCATTTTGATTGTACATTATCACATAAAACAATGCGCGTTGCAACACTAATGAATTACTGACTATTTGAGGGCAGCTGTCTCGAAAGGGTGTTTTTTGTTACAATTTTAACAACATGATAGACCAACAAGACAGCTCTCCTAATTCAGCGGCAAGAACACCTTGGTATAAGACTAGGTACTTTTTGCTCGGCGCTCTGTCCTTAATCCTGATTTCAATAGTTTTCATTGTCAGCAAAAAAAGCGGATCTACGGTAAAAGATGTTACGAACAATGAACAGTCCACACAGGAGACACCTGTAAACCAAGAACAAAGCAATGATGAAACTGCTCGGTTACTAGAAGAGCACGCTGAACAGAGGAGAAAGATGATAGCAGATGCAGTCGCTGTGCTTCATGCAGAGAACCTCAAACTTAATGATACTCTATTGAAATCATACCCAAACCTACCTCCCCCTCAAGAAGACAACACATCAATCGAGGTGTACAAAAAAATAGTTAAATCACATTCTGGAAATTATGAATTGTATACGAGAATTACTTACAGCAAACTCACAGACGAAATAAATGACTACGCCGGTGAATTAGGCACAAAAGCAACCAACTATTTTGAATGCAACAAGCTTTCAAAGAGCTGCGAAGCAAGCACGATAGTAGATAAAGCAGTCAAAATCGGGGTTCCAGGATACTATCCTGAAATAGGTTTTTGCTTTCTCTCCTGGGACGCTGAAAAACAGCGCATGTTCTCAGGTGAGTGCGGAGCGCCTGAAGTCAGACCCGCATCGCAATTCAACTACGGTGAAAACAAGTATTTCCAGTTCAGCGTTGGAGGGAGCCAGTACGGATATCTTGGGATAGATAAACAGCTTTCGAGAATAGCAATGGCAGGGTCAGTTGATCAAGAATCAAAATATCCTCGGTATACAAACATGGTAGTCATATACAATACTGACAACCCATCGGTCCCAGAAAAGATCATAAGGCTGGATAAATATATTGACTTCGATAATAAAAACAATACCGAATTCGAATTCAGTTGGAGATTAGATGGCGCAGCATTACTCAACCTACAAGGAAAATTTTATACTCTTGACCCTGTATCAGGTGAAATAAAACCACAATAGAGCATGTGTGCTTTCCAATAAAAAACCACACTAGTGTGGGTTTTTTATTTGTTAGGATTACTTCTTTATCACAACTATCGAGTACTCAGAGGCAAGTGCGGCCAGTGCGCCAATAGCTGCCAAAACAGGAGCTAATACCGTACCCACCACCGCAAAGGTTAGTGGAATCTCCATCAACACTTCGTCCTTGTCGTTTTTAATGATGATCCGGCGGGCGTTCCCCTCTTTGATGACTTCTTTGATCTTTTTAAGAATATCATCCCCGGATACTTTGTACTCTTCCTTGGGTGAATCTTGGGATTTATCTTGCTGTTCCATATTTGAGAATTAATGACTCTCTTATTAAACTATAAAACAAAACCAGAGTAAATTGGATTATTCTTACGCAACTGAACAATAACTTACCACTTGATAGTTAATCATAACCTCCTTAAACACCTGACCCTTAACGCGCACTCTTTTCTTTACAACCCCTTTCCCTGATTTTCTGATCACATAGTAAACAAAATAAATGCTTGAAGTCCAGGCGAAAACGGAGAGCGCAACACCAGTCCTTGGTAACGGCGGTTCAGATGTCTCAGCAGGCGGAGTTGTTGCAGACTCAGACGGTGGTTCAGAAGATGTCGGTTCTTCCGGGATTTCAGGCGGGTCATCCACTGGGGGTTCATCAACAGGAGGAGCCGGTGGTGGTGGAGCACCTCCACCCCCCCCTCCGCCTCCACCCCCACCGCTCGGCGGAGGTGTATTGACGGTTACAGAAACTGTGTCCGAATCATTAGAGGGATCTGTGTCATCCGGAGTGGTTTTGGTAGCAGTGTTGTCAAAAGTGTCACCTGCCGTGCCGTCGTTTACAGTCACAGTCAGTTCAAGCGTGGCAAACTCACCGTTATTTAAGTCTCCTACAACCCAAACCCCCGTAGCATCATCATACGAACCCTGACTTGCCACATCCGAGACATACGTCACTTCCGCCGGCAAAACATCTTCCACTTCAATGCCAGTGGCGTCATCAGGCCCATTGTTGGTGATGGTTACTGTATAGACGATTGTATCTTCTTCATCAGGTGTTGCGTCATCAACCTCCTTTTCAACAGCCAGGTCAAATGCAGCCGGAGCCGCATCCTCATACCCCAATACAACAAAAGGACATGACGAAGACGGGCCGAACATTGTATAATCACCAAACTCCATGTTTGCACCTTCATTAAACATAAAAACATCAAAGGATGGTGATAGAGCTTCTGTAGTTAAATCCACTTGAGCAAACCGCGCTTGCGTGTCAAAACCATTGATGTTCACAAAGAACCACACGGCAACCGTATTTGAAGAAGTACTACTCGAATGCGCAAGATGGTTTACTCTGTAAGGATATGGATAATCAACGCTGTTGAGCAGTGTTCCGTCTGAGGCAATATGAATAATGTGGTCTTCGAACGCCGAAAAATCATACCACCAAGTCACCAGCGAATCGTCAGGCAAAACAATAATTTCACCGGGGTGCAAATTGAAATTGAGCGCAATATCATCCAGAGCCGTATCTAATCCAGGTACAGTATATAGAACCGTAGTAGTGTCAGTTGCAACATCATACTTTTTAATTTCTGCTGAATCTAGTTCGGACCAATAGAATGACCCGCCGTCGCGGGAAACAGCAATAGCAGTCGCATAGCCACCAGCGCTAAACGGGATTGTCGCCACTGGGCCGCTAAGTACCCCAGCGCTTGTAACTTTATATGTTTCGCCCCAATTCAAAGCCCCAAAACCCCCGCCGTTGGTTACATAAAAATCAGTCCCGTCATTGTAAATCAAAGGGAAGCCGCTCAAAGCCGGCGCATTGGGCGTGATAGTGGAAACATGACTAAGATTTGGGTCAAACAGGATAACTGAGTTAGCCGCATATTTCGCAAAACGGTCATGAAACAATGAATACCCATTCGGTAAAGCATTTCCAATTTCACCTGTAGGTATATCCGGATAGAATCCCACCAACGTCCCATCAGGCTGCCATACGGTTGCAGGCAAATTAGAAGTATCGTCATCAGGAACCAGGTAAGACCCCTGAGGAATAGGGGTAACATTTACCGGGGCAACATCAAAATCCATCTGGATATCAACGGTCGCCGGCCCACCTCCCCAATCCATCACCAGTTTTATATAATATGTACCTGGTGTTAAGTGCACCCACCAAGCACTGCTGTAGTCAGCAGTAAAACTTTTGACCAAAGTAGTCCCATCATCCTGATATATTTGGCTCAACAAACTTCCGGATTGCCAATGATGATCTGTGCTTCCACCTAAAACAATTTCCTCAGCCGTAATAAATCTGAACCAGAATTCTTCGTTCACATTGAATTCCGCCTGCGTAACCAATCGTGAAAATGGCGTGGAATCTATATCTACAAAAGTTGCCGGCGGGGCTGCCTTAACTTCAGTGGGTAAGGAAAAAGGCAAAATAAAAGAGCTGGTTATCATCAATAATGTGACAACAGCAACTATTTTGGAGCTCCGCGGGGTACTTTTCCTGCGGAACACAATAGATTGGCCTTCAAAGACCATCTCCTTATTCATTTGTTTTTTTGTTTCAGATTTTTGTGAACCTTACATACGTAATTATAACACACTTGAAGAAAAAAATCAACTAGCGCTGCCCCTCTATTCTTTTACTGTTCACTTTGCTGCTTTACGGTGTAACTACCATAAATTACAATGGTTGTATAAAAAATTATTAACGATATATGAGCAACATCATTACAAAAGAGTATTTACGAGAACTTGAGGCTGAAGCGCCTGCTTCCAGGAAGTGTCTGGAAAAAATTCCTATCGAACTTATGGACTATACGCCGCATGAGAAATCCATGAAAATGGGAGGTCTGGTGGTTATGACTGCGGACATGCCAAGGTGGGTAGCAAAAATGGTCACTGACAAAGTCATCGACTTTGGCACCTACCCGCAGTTCTCGCCGAAAACAACAGAAGATTTGATTAGCCACCTGGACTTGGCAATGAACGAAGCAAGATCCGCTCTAAACAACATATCAGATGAAGATTTGGAACAAACCTTTGAACTTAAGAACAGCGGACAACTCCTCTGGAGCATTTCTTTGGGTGAAGGAATCAGCAATACCATCAATCACTGGGTGCACCACAGAGGCCAGCTCTCGGTTTACATGAGAATGAATAATTTACCGGTTCCATCTCTTTACGGTCCATCAGCAGACGAGCAAACATTTTAATCCTGAACACTCAACTTAAAAACATTAGCAACCGCTGATGTTTTTTGTTATGATTGGATTATGAAACCAATTAACTTTACTTTCAAAAGCGAAACGGTGCCCTGGCTTATCTTGCTGGCAAGTTTCGCTTCAGGCATATATTTTTATTCCCAATTTCCTGACACTGTGGTGAGCCACTGGAACTTTGAAGGAGAGCCGGATGGATACACAGGAAAATTCTGGGGAGCATTCTTGGGCCCAGTAGTTCTGTTTGGCATGTATTTGCTTTTCCTTACCCTCCCCTACCTTGATCCAAAAAAGGAAAACTATAAAGACTTTCAAACTTTGTACCTCTACTTCCGAAACATGATTATGGCTGTCATGTTGGCCATCTTTGCGCTTGTAGGTTTCTACAATCTTGGATACGAAGTCAACATCAGCACCGCAATTCCAATCATTATCGGATTAATGTTTATTGTCATGGGCAGACACCTTGGTAAAATAAAAAGCAATTGGTTTGTGGGAGTACGAACCCCCTGGACTCTTTCCTCTGAAGTGGTCTGGGAAAAAACGCACGCCTTTGCTGGCAAATGCCTTGTGGCTTTCGGCGCAATCATGGTAGCCATGCCCTTCCTGACCAAAACCCTGAGTTTTATTTTATTCTTCCTTGGAATAGCGCTTCTGGTTTTTGGCACCTTTGTTTATTCATATATCGCCTACCGCAAAATAAAACAGTAGGCGCACCGTCAAACTATAAACGAATTCCTATAATAAAAGCCGCATTAGCTTTTCAGCGAATGCGGTTGTTTTTTCACGATGGACTTTGAATGCAGCAAAAAACCAGCAACTCACCAACACCAGATGTTTATCTTTGATATAATAAGAAAAACTAAATAAGATAAAATTAAATGACATTATTTGTTCATATCTGCTTGTTTTTCTTGTCTGCTGGAATAATCTGGTATTTTGCGGGATTAGTCGTTGATTCAATAGATAAAGTAGCAAAGCGCTTTCACCAAACTGGATTCACTGTAGCTTTTTTTGTGTTGGGCTGGCTCACTTCCCTAAGCGAGCTTTCGGTCATGGTCAACTCCAGCATCCAAAAAACCCCGCAGATCTCAGCAGGCAATCTTGCTGGAGCGTCGTTCGTCATACTGCTTTTTATAGTGCCGCTCCTGGCCATTATGAGCAACGGCATCCAGCTGAGAAAAACTCTGTCCAGGAGATACCTGGCAAGTTCGTTTCTGGCCATTTGTCTGCCAAACCTGTTTATGCTGGATGGCAACGTCACCAAACGCGAAGGGCTTCTGATTCTCCTGGTTTACGGCACCCTGATTTATTTCATTGGAAAACACAGGCCAAAACAGACGGTTCCCAAGATTGTAGACCAGGTCCAGGACGAGCTTCTTAACAAAGAAAAGGCAACCACCGGGGACATGGTGAAAATTGTCGTTGGCGCTCTGTTTATTTTTCTGGCCGGCCATTTGCTTGTGGTGGAAACAGAATTTATCTCAAATGCCATCAATGTGCCCAGTTCCATCATAGGGCTTATCCTGCTTTCCGTCGGCACAAACGTCCCTGAACTCGTGGTCGGGATCCGATCAGTCCTCAAAAAACACAAAGACATTGCCTTTGGCAATTACCTGGGATCGGCCTTAAACAATGCGCCGACATTCGGTTTGCTGGCGCTGATAAACGGCACTTTTGCTGTTGAATCCTCCGAGTTTTTGGCCACAGGAATTTTACTGGCAACCGGACTTATCGCTTTCTATTATTTCGCAAAATCCAAAAACAACATAAGCAGAGAGGAAGGATACGCGCTTATCGCATTTTACGGCGTATTCTTCATTCTCCAGGTGATCAATATAATCCGGTTTGCAACCAGCTAAGACATAAAGCAACCTGACTCCCTGCCGCCAACAAATTTTGTAATTTTATACACTATGAAAAGAGCAATCCTGCAGGTATAGTGTTGCCATAGTTTTAAACAAACAATTAATTATTAACCAAAATATATGATCCTTGTACAAGACATTTTTGTCTGCAAGCCGGGTAATGCCTCCAAGCTGGCCAAATTATTCAAAGAAGTAATGGCCGCATTCCCTGAGACCAAATATATATTGACCGACTATACCGGCCAATGGCACCGTGTCATCATGATCTCTGAATTTGAAAGCCTGGCCGCTTACGAGCAAAGCTGGGAGAAAATGAAAAACCCGACTCCGGAGATGAAAGAAATGGATGAAAAAATGAAAGGAATGAATGATATGTATGTGTCCGGAAGCAGGGAAATTTATCGGGTAATGTAAGCAGTCAAATGACTGCTTTTTTCTTGGGCTATAATATCTTCATGAAGAAAAAAACCGGAATCAAAAAAGGAACAAAGCAGATTTACTTTGTTTACTTTCTGCAGTGCGCTGACAAATCCATCTACTGCGGAATCGCCAAGAATATTGAGAAACGAACAGCCCAGCATAATGCGGGTAAGGGATCAGCCTATGTCCGGTCAAGAGGAGGCGGAAAAATAATCTATCAGGAAACACAAAACAGCCTAAGCCTGGCACTTAAGCGAGAATCACAACTAAAAAAATTGGACCGGCCCAGCAAACTGTTTTTAATAAAAAGTTTTAGTAAATCAGGTAAAAAGCGACTCCCAAACCAGCGGCAATTCTGAAGTAAGAAAAAATTCCTAGATTGTTGGTTTTGAGATATTTTTCCAGGGCTGAGATTGTGATATTGATAAACACCCCGCCGATCAGCACTATAATCAGGACATCCAAATACTCTGACAGCTCGGCCTGATACATTGATTGGTCGTAATAGATTTTGAAAAGTGCGGCCAGCACCGCTGGGATACTCAGCAGGAAGGCCAGTTTGGCGAAGGTCATTCGCTCCCTGCCCGCATGCCACGGCACCATATTCAATGACGGATGGAACAATCCCCCAACCACTCCAAGCGCAGAGAAAGCCAGGTCATACCCTTCGCGCGTTTTCAAATGCCTGATCTGCCCCAGAAAATATCCGAGACCTGCGGCCGCAACCGCAAAACCCAGGTATACGCAAGCCAGCCATATGAGTTTGACTATCAACTCCTGTTCTGAAGCCATAATCGAGTACAAGAGCAAAGGCATGGTGGCTATGGTCAGGGCAGTGCCTACATAGTGGTCAGAGTCCCTTATTACATAGTGGAGTTTTTGTTTCAATACCCTGCGCATAATATGCAATACTCCCCTCACCACTTCATCAAATTGGTAGACTAGAACCAGTAATATCGAGAACAGGAGTATTTTTGCCATATATCTTGCTTTAAGCCTGGCAGTATACACCCAAACGCCGCCAAAGTCAAGGCTTTTTTTATTCGCGGCAAAAAGCTATAATTCAGGTTATGAAAAAAGCCAAAACAATTTTAGCCATTGAAACCAGTTGTGACGAAACCGCGGCCGCGGTTATTCATGGCGGGAAAATCATTTCCAACGTGATTGCATCCCAAGCTGAGCTTCACAACAAGTACGGCGGCGTGGTCCCGGAAGTTGCCGCCCGCGAACACGTCCCAACAATCATCCCAACCATTGATTTGGCATTGAAAGAGGCCAAAACAAAACTGGCCGATATCGACGTAATTTCTGTGACGAAAGGCCCGGGTTTGTCCATTGCCCTGCATACCGGAATTGATGCGGCAAAATCTTTGGCTCTTGCGCTGAACAAACCGTTGCTTCCTGTTAATCATATGGAAGCGCATATTTATGCAAACTTTGTGGAACCGGAAATTGACTTCCCTGCCCTGGTTCTGATTGTTTCCGGAGGGCATACCCAGCTAGTGCTGATGAAGGGGCACGGCCAGTTTAAAATTTTGGGAGAAACGGTTGACGATGCCGCGGGCGAAGCTTTTGACAAAACAGCAAAACTTATAGGGTTAGGTTATCCTGGCGGACCAAGAATCAGTAAACTTGCGGAAAACGGAAATCCTGATGCGTTTAAATTTCCCCGTCCCATGCTCAACTCAAAAGACCTAAACTTCAGTTTTTCAGGATTGAAAACAGCAGTGCTTTACGAAATCCAAAAGCTCAAAAAAATGGATAAAAAAACCAAACAAAATTTGGCTGCGTCTTTGCAGGCTGCGATAGTCGAAACTCTGATTGGCAAAACAGAGCAAGCGCTTTTAAAACACAAGCCAAAAACAATCATGCTTGGAGGCGGCGTTGCGGCAAACAAAAAACTTCGCGAGGCGTTTATCGCCCTGGCAGAAAAACACTATCTGAATTACTCCATTCCGCCGCTGATTTACTGCACTGACAATGCGGCCATGATCGGGCTTGCGGCGCATTACAGGATTAAATCCGGGAAGGCAAACTACTCTATGAAATTCAGCGCCCAACCAAACCTGGAGTTGAAATAAAAAAAGCACTTCGGAAAACCAAAGTGCTGAACCGAACACGTAATCAGTCCCTCCTTTCCTGTCTCAACCCAATCACCCGCTTAATTTCATTGACTTCGTGGGTGATATCCACGAGCTGTCCTTCCACGTACTTGAACCAGCCAAATCCCACATGATCCGCACGCTCTTTCTTTATGCGGTACATGGTGGAATCTGCAACTTGCCGCCACTTGGCGATCAGGTCCGCAACCACTCTTTTCTTTTCCAGGTGATCGAGGCCTTTGAGAATCCCCCTCAAGGAACTCCCTTGCAATGCCACCGCCCCAAAATCAATGTTCGGCCTCAACTCAGGTTCATTGAAAATTTCCGAATACTCGCTCCAGTCTTTCCTTAAGTTGAAAGCGTCCTTGATATGGCTTGCGGTGTCGTAGGCTTCAAGCGGTCCGCGAGGAGGCGGTACAATCAGAATTTCCACCTCATCCCCGGCCCGGTTGCTCCGGACAGCCAGATCGCTTTGCTCGAAAGGTTCTGCGCTGACCCGCAAACTGCCCATGATGGTGTCAGCCACAGCCTTAACCAACATATCGCCGTAGGTGTGCCCAAAGTTGTCGTTGTACATCTTCAGGTTTCGGATGTCCCCCAGTATCAAACAGGGAGCCCCGTGGCGCCTGTCGCTGACGTTGCGTCTGTCCGTGCAATAACTCTCAACGTACATCGGGAAAATCGTGTCGAAGTAGTCTCCCAAAAGCAACCCGGTTCTTGGGTCAAACTTGGGTCCCTCGATCTTGCTTTCCGCAATTTCAGTCAGGACATGGACCTGTTTTTTCAGTTCCATGATCTCCTGACCCCGACCTTCAAGCGCCGCACTTACTGCAACTGCGACCCGTTCGCGCAGTTCAGAATTGTACTTCTCAAGCAGGCGCTCCGACTCGACGCTGTCGATTACCCCTTTTCTGCAAAGGGTCTTAAGCTGCTCCTCAAAGGAGGAGGCTTTTGTGTCAGGCATAACCGTCCTCCTTTGAACATCTCTGGTTTGTTAAAGAAATCAACCCATAAAAACCAAGCACCTAGCTTAACTTTTATCGATTGACATTTTCTGCCACTTAAGCTATTGTTAACACTAATAAAAGTGATACAGGCTGTCACCTGTTTTCGCCCAAAGGGCGGCACTGCAGGAAGAACGTTGTCCGGTTAATTCCGGATACCAACCAGTAGAACCTGCCGGATGCAACCGTTATATGCAAAATCAAGTGGTGGCTAGAATATATAACAAATGCTGCCGAAAATCAAGATGGTACCTCCCTGGCTAAAGTTGGGGATCTTGAACACCAAGTGTGGTGTTTTTTTGTTAATTTAACCAAGCAATATGACCATGGAACAACTCCCAAAAGCATACGACCAGTCAAAAGAGCCTGATATCTACAAGCTCTGGGAACTCTCAGGCTATTTTAACCCTGACAACCTAACCGGCGAACCATACACAATCATTATGCCTCCGCCAAACGCAACCGGAACCTTGCACATAGGGCACGCCTTTGAAGAGTCCATTCAGGACACCAATATCCGGTACCAGCGCATGCGCGGTAAAAAGGCTTTGTGGCTGCCAGGCACTGACCACGCTGCCATTGCCACCAACACCAAAGTGGAAAAAATCCTGATTAAGGAAGAAGGCAAAAACCGCCATGACATCGGACGTGAAGCGTTTGTTAAAAAAGTGGAAGAATTTGTGGCGCAGAGCCGCGGCACGATCCAACAGCAAATCAGAAAACTGGGGGCTTCCGCAGATTGGAGCCGTGAAGCGTTTACCCTGGATGAAAAAAGGAGCCTGGCTGTCCGGACTGCTTTTAAAAACATGTATGACGACGGTTTGATTTACCGCGGCTACCGAGTGATTAACTGGGACCCTAAAGGCCAGACTGCAGTATCGGATGATGAAGTTACATATAAGGAAGAAAGGGGTCAGCTCTTCTACTTCAAATACTCCTCTGACTTCCCTATCACCATAGCTTCCACCCGCCCTGAAACAAAGTTTGGAGATACGGCCGTCGCCGTCAACCCAAATGACGATCGTTACAAGGAATACATCGGCAAGGAATTTGACGTTAATTTTGCAGGAGTGGATTTGAAAATCAAAGTCATTGCCGACGAGTCAATTGACCCGGAATTTGGGAGCGGCGCCCTGGGTGTGACACCGGCGCACAGCATTATTGATTATGAACTCTCTCTTAAACATGGCCTGCCTCTCAAGCAAGTTATCAACGAGTACGGGAAAATGATGGATGCAGCCGGAAAACTGGTGGCTGGCAAAAAGACCAAGGAAGCCAGAGAAGTTTTGGTTGAATGGATGAGCCGAAACGGCCTGATCAGCAAAATTGATTTCATTGACCAAAGCCTGCCTACTGCTGAACGAAGCGGCGGGCTGATCGAACCCTTGCCTAAACTGCAATGGTTTGTGAACGTCAATAAGCCGTTCAAAATGAAACATTCTAAAATCCCGGGAGTTAAAGCCGGCGACGAAGTCACTTTGAAAAAACTTATGCGCACGGCAGTGGAAAGCGGCGAGGTAAAAATTCTTCCCGAACGAGAAGAAAAGAAATATTTCCATTGGATTGACAACCTCCGCGACTGGAACATCAGCAGACAGCTTTGGTATGGGCACCGCATTCCTGTCTGGTACAAAGGCGACCATGTCTATTGCGGCACAACCCCGCCGGAAGGATCAGATTGGACCCAGGATGAAGACACGCTGGACACATGGTTCTCCTCCGCGCTCTGGACCTTCTCCCCTCTTGGCTGGCCTGAGCAGACTGAAGATTTGCAAACCTTTCACCCAACCCAGTTCATGTCGCCTGGCTATGAAATTCTGTTTCCCTGGGTTGCCCGCATGATCCTGATGAGCACCTATCATTTGGGCGAAGTTCCTTTTAAAACCGCATACATTCACGGGATCGTCCGAGATGCCAAAGGACAGAAATTCAGCAAGTCATTGAATAACGGCGTTGACCCGGTGGAAGTCATCAACAAATACGGCGCAGATGCTTTGCGCATGGCTTTGACTGTCGGCGTTGGCGCGGGGAATGACTCCAAATACGACGAACAAAAAGTTAAGGGTTACCGTAATTTCGCCAATAAAATTTGGAATGCCGCAAGGTTTGTCCTGCAAAGCACTGGTGACCACAACAGAGGCGAAGAAATGACACTGCTGGAAGAAGACCAAAAAATTCTTGACGAAATCAAAACCATGGCTGAGCAGACCACAAAACTTATGGAGCAATATGACTTCTCCCATGCCGCAGAAAATCTTTACCATTTCTTCTGGCACAGGTTCGCGGACGAAATCATTGAAGCGTCAAAGCCTCGCCTGGACAACCCAGACACAAGAAAATCCACCCAGCGTATGCTGATCGAAGCGCTAGAGCTGCAATTGAAATTATTGCACCCGTTCACTCCGTTTGTCACAGAAGCAGTCTGGCAGCTCACACACACCAAACTGCTGATGATTGAACCGTGGCCGATTAAGTAAATATAAAAAGAGTCCCTCAAAGGACTCTTTTTAGAAATGCGTTATTTAAAACTTACAGGGATCTCATATTTTCCCGCATTCTCCGGCAGGCCGGAAGGGTTGTCTTTTTCTATGACCAGCACGCCCATTTCAGTTTCAGGCTCCGCAAAATTCAAAACGGTTGAGAAGTTTACAAAATCAGTAGTCATCCACTCACCTTGAGCCTGAGCACCCACCTGAGCAAGAACCTTGCCATTGCCGTCTTTTAAGGTAACCGGGATGTTTGCTTCAAAGAACCAATTACCTCGGGCTTTGCCAGTTACTGTAAGCGGACTGGTGACGGTTGCGCCAAATGCCGGAGAGTCTATCACCACCTCGCTGTTGGAAACCACCTCATCAGTAAACGATCTTCCGTCAGGAGTGCGGCATTGTTCAGGAAAAGTTTCCAGCAATGCGCCGCCGGCCTCAATGCAGGATGCAAAATCAGTAACATTGGCAAAGGCATCGTCGTTCCCATTCTCTTCATTGTTTTCTTTTGGCAACAAGGCAAAAACCAAACCAGCTACGACAAGCAATAAAACAATAATAATCACATTTTTCAATTGATTCATAACGCTCTCCGATTAAGGTCCATAATATAACAACGAGGACAGTATACCAGAAGTAACAAAGGTTGACAAAGCAAAGGCTTTTTGACATACTGTGGTGTCCCTGAAGGAGGATATATGACCGAAGAAAAGGAAAAGATCAGCCTCTGCCTGGTGCTCACCAAGGAGAATACGATTGCCGAGCACATAGAAACTTCCGACACGCCAACAATGCGCGTCGGCAACACCCCCAAGGTTCTGGCTGAAATCGACGCGGACAAGCTGAAGCCTTACCCCTACCGCTCGGTATCATTCTGGACACATCAACGAAACTTGTTGGCCGTGTACCATGAAGCGCTCCGGGGCTTGGGCGAGCTGACATCCGAAGTGGTTACCCAACCCCAGCAGAAGGCCTGTTCCCTGGTTTACGAACTGGAACAAGGACTTCAGACCCCGCAGGAGTTTTCGGGGTATTTGACTGCCCTGGAGGAATATTACCTCTCCAGGGGCGCAACCAACAACGATTACTCGGAGCTCAAGAATTTCTACCGGCGCGTACTCCTTGCATTTCTTCTGATGGTAAACGCGGGTGTATACGACCAGCAGAAAAAAGTGCTGGAGGAGCGCACTGCGATCCGCCTTGTCCCCTGATCCGCGCACTTTTCCCGAAACGAAAACACCTCTGGATTTTTATCCCAGAGGTGTCTTTTTTGGACTATTTCATTCGAAGTTTAAGCCGTGGCCTGCAGGTCATGCGCCTCAGCAGCTTCTTTTTCAGCCAAAGCATCTTGCCTGTAACCTGTACCGGCAGGAATCAGCTTACCGATAATGACGTTTTCCTTCAAGCCGCGCAAGTAGTCAGTCTTGCTGTTAATCGCCGCGTCAATCAAAACGCGGGTGGTTTCCTGGAAGGAAGCCGCGGCCAGGAACGAATCAGTGCTCAAAGATGCCTTGGTCAGACCCATGAGCAGCTGCTCAGCCTGGGCTGGGCGTCCGCCATTGGCCTGGACTCTTTCATTTTCCATGTTCAAGCGTGACTTATCGATCATATCGCCCGTAAGAAGTTCAGTGTCTCCCGGATCAGTGATCCTGACTTTGGAGAACATTTGGCGGACAATGATTTCAATGTGCTTTTCGTTCACGTTTTGACCTTGTGAGGAATAAATTTCCTGCACGTCTTTGATGATGTAATCCTGACAAGCTTCAATGCCACGCAAGGCAAAGACCTGGTTAAGGTTCAAGTTACCTTCAGTCAGCGACTGACCGACGGAAACCAGATCACCTTCCTTAACCAAAACGCCAAGTCCTGCTGGCACCGTGTATTCGCGGAAGTTTTCAGACTCGCGGATAACCACCAATTTATTGTCTTCAACTTTGACGATTCCGGCATTGGTTGCCTTCACGGTTTCTCCAGCCTGGTTTACGAACATAGGATCGCCGGAGTTAACGGTCTCACCATCTTTGATCTGGAGCTTCTGGACATCCAGAGGGTATGTGTCTTTTGAAATATCCTGGGCTTCAATTCTGATAACTGATTCTTTTGAGCTCTGTTTGACGAAAGCCACAACACCGTTGATTTCTGAAAGGAATGCCTGACCTTTTGGTTCGCGGGCTTCCAGCAACTCTTCAACTCGAGGCAAACCTTGGGTAATGTCGAGTCCTGCCACACCACCGGTGTGGAAAGTTCTCATGGTCAGCTGGGTGCCCGGCTCACCAATGGCCTGAGCAGCCACAATACCTACAGCCGCACCCAAATCCACCATCTTGTTAAAGCCAAGGTCGTAACCGTAACACTGTGCACAGACCCCTCGGGTCAGCTTACATCGCAGAATCGTCCTGACCTCAACTTCTGACACTGATGACTTTTCAATCTTTTCAGCCAAGCGGTCATCAATCATATCCCCTGCTTTGGCCATAACGTTACCCTCAGCGTCTCTGACATCTCCAGCCAGAACTCGGCCAAAAATTCTCTTGGCGAGCGGCCGGCCCAAAGCTTCTGAAGATGCGCGGGTGATGACGCGGCCGGTTGAAACGCCACAATCTTCGGCGTTGATCACCAGATCCTGCGCCACGTCCACCAGACGGCGGGTCAAGTAACCTGCGTCAGCGGTTCTCAGCGCGGTGTCAGTCATACCTTTTCGGGCGCCGTGGGTTGAAATGAAGTATTCCAAAATGCTCAAACCTTCTTTGAAGGCGTCACGAACAGGAAGTTCGATAACTTCACCTGCTGGGTTTGTCACCAAACCCTTCATGCCGGCCATCTGCGCCACCTGGGAAACAGATCCTCGAGCACCGGAGTTGACCATCTGGTAAACTGTGCCGTATTCATCCAATGTGGTTGTGATTGCTTCAGTAACCTTGTCTCGGACTTCGGCCCAGATTTCAATAACACGGTTCTGCCTTTCATGTGCGGTCAGCAAGCCCTGCTGGTACATTTCAAAAGTCTTCTGGACTTCCTCATCTGCCCTTTCAAGCAATTCTTTCTTGATTTCGGGAACCTTCAAATCATCCATACCCCATGAAATTCCGGATTTGGTCACGTACTTAAAGCCAGTGTCTTTGATGTCATCAAGCAGAATGGCGGTGCGGTCAATCCCAAAGTCGCGGTAACAAATCTGAATAACCTGCTGCATTCTCTTTTTGTCCATGGTTTCGTTCACAAACCTCATGGACTCAGGCAACATCTGGTTCCAGATCACGCGTCCAATACAAGTTTCAACAAGGCCATGGTTGCCCCAACCTTCGCCCATGCGGATTTTCACGCGAGCCTTCAAGCTGACCACGCCGGAAGCGTGGGCCAGCAAAGCTTCTTCTGGGGAACCATAAACTTTTCCTTCACCTTTTTCACCTGGGTGGATGCGAGTCAGCCAATAACAACCAAGCACCATGTCCTGGTTAGGACCCATGATAGGTTCGCCGGATGCCGGTTTGAGCAAGTTTCGGGAAGATAACATGATGTTTTTTGCCTCTTCCTGAGCTGCTGCGGTCAAAGATACGTGAACAGCCATTTGGTCGCCGTCAAAGTCAGCGTTAAAAGCAGGACAAACCAAAGGATGAACCTTAATGGCCTTACCTTCAATCAATGTCGGCAAGAACGCCTGGAAGCCGAGCCTGTGCAGGGTTGGAGCGCGGTTGAGCAAAACATAGTGATCTTTGGTCACCTCTTCCAAGATGTCATAGACTTCTGTTCTACCCTGTTCAATCAGGCGGTTTGCGGAACGGACGTTGTGCGCGTATTCGCGGGTGATAAGTTTAGAAATTACGAACGGCTTGAAAAGTTCCAAAGCCATTTTCTTTGGCAAACCACACTGGTGGAGTTTCAGGTTTGGACCACCGACAATTACAGAGCGGCCTGAGTAGTCCACGCGCTTACCGAGCAAGTTCTGGCGGAAGCGGCCCTGCTTACCTTTCAACATGTCAGCCAATGAGCGGAGCTTGCGCTTTTGACCGGTGGAGGCTGTAACCTCTTTGCCGTGGCGGATTGAGTTGTCGATCAAAGCGTCCACTGCTTCCTGCAGCATGCGCTTTTCGTTTCGGGTAATGACTTCCGGTGCGCCGATTTCCAGCAATTTCTTCAAACGGTTGTTTCGGTTGATGACGCGGCGGTACAAATCGTTTAAGTCAGATGCTGCGAATCGTCCACCATCCAGCTGAACCATAGGGCGCAAGTCTGGCGGGATAACAGGCAAGTTGGTGATGATCATCCATTCTGGCCTGATGCCTGAGCGGAGCATTGACTTTACCAGTTTCAAACGGCGGAGAATTTTCCGCTGTGACAAGCCTTCAGCTGACTTGGATTCCTCTTCCAAAGCGGCGTAAAGTTTTTCCAAATCCAATTCTGAGACCAGGTTCTGGATGGCCTGAGCGCCAATGCCGGCCTGGAACACTGGACCATACTTCAAAGACAAGTCTCTGTAGTCGAGTTCTGAGATGACTTGGTATTTCTTGATTGACTTCAATTCTGAGCGGGCGAGATCTCTGATGGATTCAAGGTGTTCCATTTCCTTTGCGGCCATATCGCGCATGCGGTTTGCCTCAGTGTCAAACTCCGCGGCTGCAACATCCTTATCTTTGCCTGCGCTCTGCTTTGCGTGGTCAGACTTGGCTTGGTTGATCAAGGCTTCATATCGGGATTCGATTTCCTTTTTCTTGCTCTTGTATTCGCGTTCAATCTGTTCCATGGTTGCCGCGCGGGCGTCTTCGTCAACGGAGGTGATGATGTAAGCGGCAAAGTAAACAACTTTTTCCAGTTCCTGTACGGACAAATCCAAAACCAGCCCCAAGCGAGATGGTACGCCTCGGAGGAACCAGATGTGGGTTACTGGAGCGGACAGCTTAATGTGGCCCATGCGTTCGCGGCGAACGGATGATTTGGTGACTTCCACGCCACACTTGTCACAAATAATGCCTTTGTAGCGGATTCTCTTGTATTTTCCGCAATAACATTCCCAGTCCCTGATTGGACCGAAAATCTTTTCATCGAACAAACCATCTTTTTCCGGACGCTGGGTTCGGTAGTTGATGGTTTCGGGCTTGGTCACCTCGCCGTAGGACCAATTCAGGATGTCCTCGGGAGATGCGAGCTTGAGGCGAACCGCCTTAAACTCTTCTGTTTGTTGTACCATTGGGTATAAATCCCTAAAAATTAATTACAAAAATTATTATTATCTTTTAGCGCTGCCGGGCGCCCTCTATCAGGACCGCATAAATCCCACAACTTATACAATTCCTTTAATGTGGGATTTTGCTTAGTCTCGGCCGCTGATGCGGCCTCCGATGTCCTGCTATCGGGCAACCCGTCCGCTCAACCAAAAATTATTTCTTTGCCTTTTTCTTTTTGGATTTATCCCCGTCTGCTGTTACTGGCTCTGGAATGTCAGCCATCATGTCCAGCTTCTCGTCTGTGGTTGCCAATTCCTGGACCTGGCCTTCAGTGTCATCCTCTTCAACTTTCTTTTCGCCGATCAATTCAACGTTCAAACACAGGGATTGCAATTCTTTAACCAACACGCGGAACGATTCCGGAACGTTTGGCTTCTTAATTGGCTCACCCTTAACAATGGATTCGTAAGTCTTGGCGCGCCCTACGACGTCGTCAGACTTAATGGTCAACATTTCCTGCAAAGTATGGGCGGCGCCGTAGCCTTCCAGTGCCCACACTTCCATTTCTCCGAATCTTTGTCCGCCGAACTGGGCTTTACCGCCGAGCGGCTGTTGAGTAATCAAGGAGTAAGGGCCTGTTGACCGGGCATGCATCTTGTCATCTACCAAGTGGTGGAGCTTAAGCATGTAGATGATACCTACGGTAACTTTCTCAGCAAAGCGGTCCCCTGTTTTTCCGTCAAACATATACACCTTACCGTCTACAGGATATCCAGCCTTGGTCAATTCTTCTTTTATAGTCTCTTCTGGCACACCATCAAGAGGCGGTGTGGCAAGCTTATAACCAAGCTTCTTTGCAGCCAAACCTAAGTGGGTTTCCAAAATCTGACCGATGTTCATACGGGAAGCCACACCGAGAGGATTCAGAATGATATCTACTGGTGTTCCGTCTTCCATGAACGGCATATCTTCTACTGGAATAATCTGAGAAATAACACCCTTGTTTCCGTGGCGTCCTGCCATCTTATCGCCGACTTGGATTTTTCTTAAGACAGCAACAGAAACCTGGATGGATTTGATTACGCCAGATGGGAGCTTGTCGCCTTGTTCTCGGGAGAATTCGCGGATATGGACAACCTTACCGTATTCACCGTGAGGTAATGTCAAAGAAGTATCTTTAACGTCTCGGGATTTTTCACCGAAAATCACGCGGAGCAATTTTTCTTCAGCAGTTAAATCAGTTTCACCTTTTGGTGTGATCTTACCTACCAAAATATCCCCTGCTTTCACCTGGGCACCAATGCGCACAACTCCATTTTCGTCCAAATCCTTCAGTTTTTCCTCACCGACGTTTGGAATATCCCTGGTAATAATTTCAGGGCCAAGCTTGGTGTCGCGGACATCAATCTTAAAGTCTTCAATGTGAATAGATGAGTAGCGGTCTTCTTCCACAACCCTGGAGGAAATCAAAATAGCGTCTTCATAGTTGCCGCCACCCCATGACATGAATGCAACCAGCATGTTTTGGCCCAAAGCCAACTCAGCTTTTTCAACGGAAGCACCGTCGGCGATTGGCTGACCAGCTTTAACTTCCTGCCCCTTAACCACAATTGGATGCTGGTTAATGGATGTTGAAGTGTTTGATCTGACAAACTTCTGGAGTTCGTATTCGTGTTTCTTGCCAGCCTTATCTGTAACAACAATCTTATCCCCTGTGACAGAAGTGACTGTGCCGTCGTATTCGGAAATTGCCACCTGACCGGAGTCATAAGCAGCCTTGCCCTCAACGCCGGTTCCGACAATCGGAGAATCGGTTTTGATGCAGGACACAGCCTGACGTTGCATGTTTGATCCCATCAAAGCGCGGTTAGCGTCATCGTGCTCAACAAATGGAATCAATGAGGTAGTAATGGAGATGATTTGCTTTGGGGAAACTTCCAAATAGTCCAAATCGCCGGTTGAACCAATGGATGGCTCGCCACGGACGCGGACTGAAACACGCTCAGCAGTAAAGTAACCTTTTTCGTCAAAAGGAGCATTGGCCTGACCAATGTTAAACTGTTCTTCTTCATAAGCATCAAGGTAAACAATTTCGTTGGTGACGAAAGGCTTGATTTCGATTTGAGTCAGCGCGCTGTTTGCGGACAACTTCTTTGCCGCGTCTGCAGAGATCTGGTCCCCAGCCTTCACGACAACCGAACCTGACTCATCATTCAAATCATGTTTTGCAAAATAACCTGCGGCGGATTTTCCGTCGTTAGGCATTTGTTTGATGATCTTGCGGTATGGGGTTTCTATAAAGCCGTATTCGTTGATGCGGGCAAAGCTTGCCAAGTGAGCCACCAAACCGATGTTTGGCCCTTCAGGGGTGGTGATTGGACAAAGCCTCCCGTAATGGGAATGGTGAACGTCTCGGACTTCAAAACCGGCGCGTTCACGGGACAAACCGCCAGGACCAGTGGCGGACAAACGGCGCTTGTGCTCCAATTCGGCCAGAGGGTTAGTCTGGTCCATGAACTGAGAAAGCTGTGAGGATGAGAAAAATTCCTGAATCACGGCAACAATTGGTCGGACGTGGATCAACTGGGCAGGTGTGACTGTTTCAATGTCAGCCAAGCTCATTCTGTCTTTGGCGATTCTGCTCATACGGGCAAGACCAATGCGGAATTTACCCTGAATCAACTCGCCTACCGCGCGAACGCGGCGGTTGGACAAGTGGTCAATGTCATCCCAAGGTTCCTGAGTGTTGTTCAGCCTGATAACTTCCTTGATGATGTCCACCATATCTTGCTTGGTCAGCACATGGTCTTCCCTGTCTTCGACGTTCAGTCTTTGGTTGAGCTTGTAGCGTCCAACTTCGGACAAATCGTATCTGTCGGCTTGGAAGAACATGGCCTCAATCAAAGATCGGGCATTGTCCACTGTGGCCAGATCGCCTGGGCGGATTCTTTTGTAAACTTCCTTGAAGCCTTCATCAGCATTCTTGGAAGGGTCTTTGTCTAATGTGTTCTGGATAAATCGCATGTCTGGGTTTGTATCAACATCTGCGAAGGAAGCCAAAATTTCTTCGTCAGAGGCAAATCCAAAAACGCGCAGTAAAGCTGTAACAGGAATCCTGCGCTTACGATCAATCTTTACGGAGAGCACTCCGTTTAAATCAGTTTCAATTTCAAGCCATGCCCCGCGGTTAGGGATGATCTTAGCACCATACCAATTTCTTCCGCGTGCGACTTCTCCACTGAAGAAGACGCCCGGGGATTTAACCAGCTGAGAAACAACAACTCTTTCCACACCATTGATGACAAAAGTGCCTCGCGGAGTCATTACTGGAAAATCACCCAAGTATACGTCTTGAGTTTTTGTTTTGCCGGTTACTTTGTTGACGAGTTTTACGGAAACATAAAGAGGAGCTTCGTAAGTCGTGTTCCTCTCTTTTGCCGTCTTTTCGTCATATTTTGGTTTGTCTAAGAAATACTCTCCAAAAAACAGTTCCAGGTTCTTGCCGGTGAAATCCTTGATTGGGGTGATTTCGCCGAAAAGTTCCTTCAATCCTTTTTCCATGAACCACTTATAGGATACGAGCTGTACTTCAATGAGGTTTGGCATGCTCATCACCTCTTGGAAAGGTGTGAAGTACTTTCGAGTCCCGCGGTGGAAGCTTGGATCAGGAAGATTTTGGCTTATATAAGCCATTTTCCTTTTTATAGGCATAAAATAATCCCTCTTTCTGCCATATGCAAAAAGAGCCGCTGAGGCTTACTTATTTATGTAGTTATTTATCACACTTGAATTTTACCCTACTAGATATATTTGTCAAATAGTTCGCGTTGAGGATGAGCGCTCCTGGTTCTCCCTCTCCAGGACCGCATAAATTCCTCATAAGCTATTTGGCTATTGCGGCCTTCTGCGGAGTTTTTGTGCTCAGGAATAAGGCTAAAACCACTAAAAGCACCCCTAAAACCGCTAAAATCGCAGGAATTGTGTATCTGTCCGCCAAAGCACCGACAATTACCGTAGGAAGAGTGGCGCCAAGCTGTAAAAGCAGGAAAAGACTGGCATAAACCCGTCCCCGGTGCTGTTCGTCCACGTTTTCCTGCAGTAAAGAATGGCTGGGTGCAAAGATATAAGTGTTAAAAAGCCCTAAAATAAAGGCCAAAACCGCATAATTCCAATAATTTCCAGGGGTAACCAAAAGAGCAATCAGGAATGTGATGACTCCGCACCCCATAAAACCTATCTTAACCATGCGGCGCTTGCTCAAAAACTCGCCCTCCCAACCCAAAAGCAAGGATCCAAGCAAAATTCCCACTGCCAAAGGCAAAATCATGGCCAAAGTCCCCTGCTCCAGCTCAAACCCCAACACTTGAGAAACAAAGGCCGGAGCCATCGTAATAATCATCCCATTGAATACCTGCACTGCCACTAAAGCCACAAAAGAAAAGTGCACCCGGTGATTTTCAACCAAAATCCTCAAACCGTCCTTGAATTCGCCCCAAACATTCTTGAAATAATGAGCTTTGTGCGGATGATCATCATGCGGTTTAAGGCTTGGAAGCATAAGTGCGGCAATTCCGGCAAGGATCATCAGGACAAAAGCTGCCCAAAACGGTCCCTGCTGGCCAAAAGCCAGGCTCAAAGGCGCGGCCAGTGCAAACCCAAGAATCATTGAAAGGTTGGCAGTGAAAGAAAAAAAGCTGTTGGCAACGAGAAGATGCTCCTTAGGCACCAGATTAGGAATGGATGGCGCTTCAGCAGGCAGGTAAAACTGGTTAAATGAAGAGTACAGGAAAGTAATGACAGCCAGAGCCACAAAATTTTTCTCAAAAGGAATATATCCAAGAATTACAAAAGCTTGGGCAAAGGTAATCAGAATTAAAAGGTTCCGGCGGTCAAAGCGGTCTGCATAAACGCCGGCAAGACTGCCAAAGAAAACTGTTGCCAAACCAAACGCAACTAAAATAATGGAAACCGCCAGTGATGATTCAGTTAGTTTAAACGCCTGCAATAAAACCGCAAAGCTCAATATATATCTGACAAGCTGGGTGCAAACTTGCGTGAACCACAGTTTGGCAAAATCATAATTTTTCAATACCGCAATATACGGGCGCAGATGTCCTGTCATTATTTTTTCTTTGGAATGGTTATGTTAGGCTGGCGGTCATAAAAAACTTCAACTGATTTTTTTCCTTTGTCCCTGGCCACGGCGCTGAAGTTGATGCCAGTCCCCAACTTCTTTACGCCGACCACCGGAATGCCAAGCGCATACGCTAAAGTGTTCGCAGTTACCACTCCGGTACGGACGCGGCTGAATGAACCAGGGCCAGTGACCACCCCCAGCTTGTTTAATTTCTTCAAAGTCAGTTTATTTCTTTTCAGAAATTTTTCAATTTCAACATGCAGGTTTTCAGACTGCGAGCGCCTGCTGTTCCACCCATATGTTTTCACCAAACCTTTGTTGTCCAGCAAATAAAAAAAGGTTTGTTCCGGACCTGAGGTGTCAATAAAAAGCATCATAAAAATGTTTCAACTATACTTGAGTAAAAACTAACGAAGCAGTCTTCTTAACTTTCGACCACCGGTGTAAACATTATACCAAAGCGGCGACAAGACCACGTCAAAAGTGCCCGGATAACGCACTTCAAACCCGCCGAACCCGCGCTTGAACCTTGAGATACCAGCCCATTCGTGGTTTGGATCAGAGGAATAACCGCCCATGTCGTAATTGTAATACCCTAACTGTTTTACTGACTTCATGGCTTCCCAGTGCAGTAAAAACGGGGCCATAACCTGCTTGTTTCTGTCAGAAGACCCGCCGTGCAGGTAAGTTGCGGTATGGCCATATAAGGAAACCAAGGCACAAGCCAATGGTTCGCCATTCAGCTCAGCAATAAATACTTTTAAGTGGTTCGGTGCAAGCGTTTCCCACATCTGCAAGTAATAATTTTGCGAGTGCAAGCGGATTTTGGCGCGCGCTGCTGTCTCCATCAACAGTTTCCAGACAGAGAGAAAATCGTTTTTTGTTGCTTCGCGGACTGTCACCCCTTTTTTTGCGGCCAAATTCAGATTGTACCTGTGTTTTGGTTTCATTGTGACGAGCAGTTCCTGCTCGCTCCCCTCCAAGCCAACCACCCAATTCTCTTTTGGCTGGGTTGCTTTTGGTGCGGCCGGCCAATTAACTGGCTCTGAGGGCTCCAAACGCAAAAAAACAATCGAGTGATCGCTGACAGCCTGGCTTTTAATGAATCCAGCTGCTTCGTGAGCATTGCCAACCGGACCACGCGGACTGTACCAGTACTTTTTACCCATCATCAATTCGTGTTCAACAACCTGGCTTGCCCAGCCGTCTCCGCTCAACCGCTCCACTCTATGTCCTTGGGTTTTTTGGAACTCGCCCCAATCCCAGGACTGCAGAATTCCTCCACCAAGTTCGATTATTTTTTTGTCCCACTGCTCTTTTGTCATTTACTTGGTCAGCGCCTTAAGAGCTAGTTTTACTTTGTCCTGCAGATTTAAAATGTCTGTTGGGACTGATTTCAATGCCTCGCGCGCTTCCTGCTGAGAATAACCCAGCGCCAAAAGCGCATCCAGAACTTCTGAATGATCTTTGGCTACTGGCGAAGCATCTGCCTGGCCTTTCAATTTGTCTTTCAATTCTATGATGACGCGTTCCGCGGTTTTACGCCCGATCCCGGAAACTTTCGTGAACACAGATGGGTCTTCGCTGACTATGGCTGACTTGATCATATTTAAACTTGCCAGAGACATAATTCCCAGTGCGGATTTTGGACCAACCCCGGAAACTGTCAAAAGCAATTCGAAAAACTCCAACTCTTCCAGTTTTTCAAACCCGTACAAGGTAATTTGGTCTTCGCGCACGTAAGTCATTGTCACCAAACTAAGCCTTTGGCTCACGCTTAAATTAGCCAGCAAAATTGGCGTAATAAAAACCTTGTAACCAACTCCTTGGGTTTCCAGGATAATGTAATTGATTGATTTGTGCTGAACTGTGCCCGTAAGCGATCCGATCATATGCTTTATTATAGCCTACCCAAGAACATTGACAAAACTGCCGTTTTATGGTAATATTTCATGTTCTCTGAAATCCTTCAGGAACACAGCAAGTTACGACATCACGCAAGGAGGCATGATGGTTCGAAAGATCCTGTTTACGGTTTTTGCGCTGGCACTGGTTTCCATGTTCAGTGCGCCGTTAGCTGCTCAGCAGCAGGCTCCGCCAGCCAAGATCACTTTTGGCGCGGACGCCTTGGCCACGGGCACGACTTCCAAATTCAAGCTCACGCCAAACCCGGTATCCACCATGGTGGAGGCCAGAAAGGATTACGGCGCCGGGTCAATCCGGTTCACTTTCGAAGTGCGCCTCGACGACCGACACTCAACAGAAGTAGCTGTGCGGCGGGATTCATTGGGGGAACCCAATGCCTGGGCACGGAGCACTTCCGGCGAAAGGATCTCGCTCAACAACGACGAATCGTTCAGCCTGGTGCGTCAGCAGTTCTCCACCGCGAACACGGTCATAGACCTGGCGCATAGGGTCAAACTCGGCAAAGGCTTTTCCGCCGTTGCCGGCATGTCCTACGCGCTTTTCACCCAAAAGGAAGAGTACCAGGTACTGACCAGCACCGAGCGCGGGTCTCTCAAGTCCGACTATTCTTTCATTGGACCAGTCGCCGGCGTTTCATACTCGCGGTCCCTTGGGCGGCGCGTGACGCTGACGGGCGAAACCAGCCTCGGCGCGCTTCGGCAGACCGGCGTCGAGACTTTCCGTTACATAGATCCGGTTAGCGGCCCTCACTCGAATTCCTCTGATGGCGCTATCTGGTCAATGCAATACCGGTGGACAGCAGGAGCTGCACTTACGCTCACCAACCACCTGGACGTCGTCGGCGCCTACTCGTTCCGAGGGATCTACACTTCAAACGGATATTTCGTTTACAAGTGGAGCGAGGAAGGGCCTGTCCCGAACCATCTCAACTCCGGAAGCTTTTCAATCGGCTTCCGGGTACGACCGTAGCCTTCAACCGGCTGCGGATAGGGGCGCCAACTCGCGTTGGCGCCCTTTTTATATTTTCCAAAACACCTTTGACAACAGTAAAGGCATTCAATATACTTAGCTATCGGTTCTTTGTTTTCCGAATGGAGGAGGATGAAAATGCTTTACTATCTCTTGACTATGGCTGCAAGCTTGGCAATCACGGTAATGCTGTTCAAGTACTCTCCGCGGTTCATTCGCTCGCTTCGCCTCAAACGGCAAGTTCTTTCCACTGCGCTGATCGTGCTGATTGCCGTGATTGTTTCCCCCGCCTACTTCCGGTACGAACCCGGGACAATCTGGGAAAACGGAAAGATCGTCGAGTTCAACGAAAAAGGGTTCCGGTGGAACATCGACAACAAAGAATTCTTTTTCCCGGAAAACCCACAAGTTTACGTGGCAGGATACGTTTCGGCCCTGACACCCAACCCCAAGATCCACCGGGTAAAAATTGAGCTGATTGGCTCAATCTCTGATCCGGAAAAGTTCTACAGTTACCCGGAGCACAGAAAACTTAGAGAGGGGCGGCTGGTACATGCCCACAATAACGGCGACAAATACCCTGAGTATTCACCCACTACAGACTTCGAGGCACTAGGAGATTGGTACCTGGAGGACCAGATCGGGAAAATCATCAGCTACTACACCATTGAGTTCACAAACCAGAACTCAAATCAGCTGTCAGAATTCCTGAATCCGCTGGAAGAGGAACACCAGCGGCAAGTTGGGCTTCTGACTGAATCCTGGATCAATCCCCGGATGGAGTGGATCGGCCTGAAGGTCAAATACAGGAGATTCGTCCTGCAGTAATCGCCCTCACGGGCAAACCCAACACTAGCACTGACATTTGTGCCAGTGTTTTTTATTTACCCGGACCACTATACAAAACTTGCCTGGTTTTGTTACACTAAAAGTTGATTTGAATTAACCGGCGGCTCCTTAAGGAGCATTTATGTCTTTTAAATTACACTCTGAATTCAAGCCTTCCGGCGACCAACCGCAGGCAATAGAAAAACTGGTCAAAGGCCTGGACAAGGGCCATCGCTATCAAACACTGCTTGGCGTCACCGGCTCAGGCAAGACTTTCAGCATGGCCAATATAGTGGAGAAGATAAACAAGCCAACCCTGGTCATCTCCCACAACAAAACCCTGGCCGCACAGCTTGCCTCAGAGTTTCAGGATTTTTTCCCGGACAATGCTGTCCATTATTTCGTCTCATATTACGATTACTATCAGCCTGAAGCCTACATCCCCCGCTCTGATACTTACATTGAAAAAGAAACTCAGATAAATGAAGAGATAGATAAATTACGAAACGCCGCCACGCAAAGCTTGCTTTCCCGTAAGGATGTTTTGATTGTCGCGTCAGTATCTTGTATTTACGGTTTGGGGAACCCTGGAGACTATCTGGAATTATCCATCCCAGTTAAAGTGGGTAGATCTTTAAAACGTGATAAATTTTTACGCCGACTGACAGACCTGCAGTTCATGCGCAATGATGTTAATCTGGAGCGCGGAAACTTCCGCGTTCGCGGGGACACTATAGAAATTATTCCGGCATCCGCAGATCGTATTTTTAAGATCAGTTTTTTTGGGGATGAGGTTGAATCGATTTCCGAACATGATCCATTGACCGGACAAGACTGGGGCAAACACCAGGAGATTACCATCTTCCCTGCCAAACACTTTGTCACGCCTAAAGAAAAACTTCTTGCGGCAATCGACAACATTCGGGCGGAGTTGTTTGACCAGGTCAAACTTCTAAAGTCACAAGGGAAACTTCTGGAGGCGCAAAGAATTGAGCAGCGAACAAATTTCGATATTGAAATGATGTTGGAAACAGGTTACGTGAATGGAATCGAGAACTACTCGCGGCACTTGGATTTCCGCAAGCCAGGAGAGCCACCTTCAACGCTTCTGGACTATTTCCCTGACGACTTCTTGCTGTTCATTGACGAATCGCACATTACCCTGCCACAAATAAACGGCATGTATAAGGGAGACATGTCCCGCAAACAGACTCTGGTTGATTATGGGTTCCGTCTGCCTTCAGCCATGGATAACCGCCCGCTGAAATTTGAGGAATTTGAAAAGCGAATTGCCCAGACGATTTTTGTTTCTGCTACGCCTGAGCAGAGGGAATTGCAGGTTTCAAAACAGGTGGCTGAACAACTGATCAGGCCAACCGGCCTGCTTGACCCGGAAATTGAAATCCGCCCGACAAAAAACCAGGTCGATGATTTAATGGAAGAGATCCGCAAACGCGTTGGCAAAAAACAGCGCGTGCTGGTTACAACTTTAACCAAAACAATGGCTGAAGAGCTGGCGCAGTACCTGACTGAGTACCGCATCAAGGTGCATTATCTGCACTCAGACGTGGACACCTTGGAGCGATTGGAAATTTTGCGCGACTTGCGCCTGGGTGTTTATGACGTAGTTGTTGGCATCAACCTGCTGCGTGAAGGATTGGACTTGCCTGAAGTGTCTTTGGTTGCAATTTTGGATGCGGACAAAGAAGGGTTTTTGCGCTCCCGCACTTCCCTGATTCAAACCATGGGCCGGGCGGCAAGACACGTGGAAGGCCACGTCATCATGTACGCTGACCGAGTAACCGGATCCATGAAAACGGCAATTGACGAAGTTGCACGCCGCCGCAAAATCCAGGAAGAGTACAACAAAAAACATGGCATCACCCCTACAGGAATCAAGAAAGTAATCAAAGAAACCCGTTTAGCCGGAAAGAAAGCCGGTGAAGAAATAAAGACCGAAGAAGCCGACATCACAAAGATGAGCAAACAGGAACTGGCTTACTTGATAGAAGAATTGCGCGACCAGATGGATTTGGCCTCCCGCAACCTGGACTTTGAAAAGGCCGCAGAATTGCGCGACCGCATAGCGGCCATCAGGCAAAAAACGCGCAGAACCCGACATAAAATTCGTTCTGCCTAAGCACTTGATTATTCCAAGCAAATCTGCTAGTATCTATTAGTTATTGATTCGGAATCACGTGTCGCTGAAACTGAATCGCTGTGGTCGCACATTACACTATTCAATAATTTTATTATCAAATGCCAAATACTAAATCAGCCATCAAGGCTATGCGCCAGAACATCAAGCGCCGAGGCATAAACCTCGAAGTCCTGTCAAAAGTCAAGAAGGCAGAAAAAGCAGTCCGCAAAAACGTAACTGCCGGCAATCTGGAAGAAGCCAAGAAGGCTTTGCAGAGCGCATATGCCGCCCTTGATAAAGCAGCCAAGAAACATGTCATCCATGCCAACAATGCTGCCCGCAACAAATCCCGCTTGAGCAAGTTTGTTTCAAAGGCAAGCAAAAAATAATTCCCTCCAGTGAGGGTTTTATTTTTGTATAATAAATCCAACGAATTAACTTGACTTATGAAAATACCAACATCTGTTCCAGAAAAAGGTTTTTACTATCACTACAAACATGATCCAAACGGGTTAGTCAATAATTATGCTTATGAGCTATTAAATGTTGGGTTGCATACTGAGGATGAGTGTCGTCCAGAAGATGCTAACATGGCCATATACCGCCCGCTATACCCAGGATGCTCAGCATACGAAAACGGAAAGTTGTATTATCTCCGACCACTGGAGATGTTTACGGAAACAGTCACCAAAGGCGGCCGGACATTCCAGCGCTTCACAAAAATCACAGACCCTGAAGTTATACAAAAACTGGAAGAGCTCAAAAAGCAGCTTTACCAAGAATAAACGCCCCCAAACCGGCGTTTTTTTATTAAATGCAAAACCCCCGTACTTCGCGGCCGAAGTAAGGGGGTGCTTTTCTCTCTCCGCATAATAATACGAAGCAAAAACCAAAAGGTAACAAATCTTAACCCAAAATGCTTTTCTTTATTCCTTCAAACATTTCCGGATTTTGCAAGGCCTTGAGAAACATAACCTTCAATTCCATATCATTGAACTCATCCTCACAGACCAGTGAAACAAATTCTTCAAAGCTTACCTGCATAAGCTCAATCTTTTCAGCGCCATCCAGGGACTGCTCTGCAATTTTTTTGCAGCCGCGGGCAATGAATGTGTAAACAGCCCATTCGATTTTACTGTTTGGCTGGACAGCATCAAACAATTCCCAGTCCTCAGATGCATACCCCGTCTCCTCCAGCAACTCCCTCTTTGCTGCTTCATGCACATCTTCTCCTTCATCCACCCTTCCGCCAATCAAACTGGTAAATGGTTGCTTGCCCGGCTGCTCCTGCCTGCTCATTATTATTTTTCCGTCTTCTGTGACAGGAATGATCATGGCAGAGTCCGGCCTCTTTAATTTTTCAAAAATTCTGGTTGTGCCATCATACGCTTCTGCTTGCCAATGGTAAACGTCAAAAAGTTTCCCAGCAAACACCAGTTTGGCATCCGGCGGCAGAGGCTGTTTTGATTCAGGTCGTTTTACCCGCATATTAAATTTTCTCCATCTCCAGCCAGTTCTGACCGATTTTTGCCTCAGCCACAATTGGCACTTTCAATTTATAAACCGACTCCATTATTTCTTTAATTTTTTTTACACACTCTTTTTCTTTGCCTTTTTTTATTTCAAAAACAAGTTCGTCATGGACCTGCAGCAACATCCGGCAATCCTCATCCAGGACCTTGTTTTGAATTTCAATCATGGCCATTTTGATGATGTCAGCGCTTAAGGACTGGATAGGCATATTGAAGGCGGCTCGCTCAGCGGCTGACCTAACGGCAAAATTGGAAGCATTGATCTCGGGAAAATACCTGATCCGGCCAAGTGCGTTTGTCACGTAACCGTCACGGTGGACTTTTTCAATGGTGTCGTCGATATATTTTTTAAGCTTGGCGAAAACCTGGTAATAGCGGCGGATGAAATCACTGGCTTCCCCATGCCCCATCTCTGTTCTGGAAGACAAGCCGAAAGCAGACACGCCATACAGCACGCTGAAGTTGATGGTTTTGGCGTCCCGCCTTTGTTCAAAAGTGACGTTCGACTCCATGGTGTTGAAAATCCTGGCCGCAGTTGCCATATGGAAGTCTTTGCCCGATTTGAAAATCTTAACCATTTCCGGATCACCGGAAACAGAGGCTGCGATCCTCAGCTCGATTTGCGAATAGTCGATCGAGGCCAGGACAAAACCCGGTTGGGCAACAAAACCCTTTCTGATGGCACGCCCTGTTTCTGTCCTGATAGGGATGTTTTGCAAATTAGGGTCAATGGACGACAACCGGCCAGTCGCTGCAATAGTCTGGTTGTATGTGGTGTGCAAACGCTTGTCGAGTTCAGATACCAGCTCAGGAAGAGCATCCAAATATGTTGACTTAAGTTTGGTCAGCTCACGGTACTCAAAAATCAAGTCAATAACCGGGTGAAGGCCGCGTAATTTTTCCAGCTCCCCAGCCGCCGTAGACAAACCGCCGTTTTTCCCGCGCTTGCGGAGCTCTGTTGTTGGAATCTGAAGCTTGTCGAACAATGCTTCACGCAACTGCGCCGGAGAAGAAATATTAAACTCATGGCCGACGAGTTTATGAATCTTCTTTTCCAGCTCTTTGATTTTTTTGCCCGTTTTCTGGCTTAACGATTTCAAATATTTGATGTCCAGCTGTACCCCGTATTCCTCCATTTGCATCAGCACCGGAATCAGCGGCATTTCAATTTCTTCAAAAATCTTTGTCAGTTTCTTTTCCTTCAACCGGTTTTCCAGCACAGGCTTAAGACGCAAGCTGGTTTCAGCGTCTTCACAACCATAAAGACAAACTTCCTTTAAAGGAACTTTTTCAAAAGGAATTACCTCTTTGGGTTTCCCCTCGTAACCAGTCAGTGTATAGCGGCGCATGCCGTATTGTGCAAACCCAAGCGACTCTACATCATATGAGCGCTGGCCCGGGTTATTAAGGTAAGCCGCAATGTTCGTATCAAAGCTGAACGGGCGCAAATTAATCCCGTATTTTTTCAGAACCAAAGCATCTGTCTTCAGCTCGTTCCCCCATTTTTCTATTTTGGGGTTTTCCAAAACACCCTTAAGCGCACCCAACGCATTAAGCTCCTTGTGCTGGTACACCGGTATGTAATAGGCTTCACCCTCTGCCACGGCAACCGACAAACCAACCAGCTCTGCATCAACTGGCCGGCCTACCGTAGTCACAGTGTCAATGGAAATGGCTTTTTTCTTTTCCAGCAGTTTTATTAAATCCTCCAGCTTTTCAACTGTATCAACCAGCTCAAATCTTTCATCACCAGCTTTCTGTTTAATAACCTTTTCTGCTTTTACTGTGGTCTTGGGAAGTTTGTCTATCAGCGATTTTATTCCCATCTCCTGGAAAAGTTCAATAACCTGAGACTGGTCATAGTCGCCGAGCATGGTCCTCTCCAACGAAAATTCGTCAAATTTATAGTTTTCACAATCAATCAAAGCAAGCTTGCGCGACAAGAATGCGTAGTGCTTTCCTTCTGAAAGTTTTTTCAACACACTGGCTTTGATTTCCGGATCATTCTTTTCAACCGCTGTGTAAAGTTTTTCAATATTTTTGTATCTTTGTATCAGGTCGATTGCGGTTTTCTCCCCTATTCCAGCAACGCCTGGAATATTGTCTGAGGCATCACCCTTCAGCGCCTTGTACTCCACCCACTGGCCAGGCGTCAAGCCATATTCACTTTTCATCATAGCCTTGTCATATACAACAAAATCAGTGATGCCGGTCTTAAGCCGGTAAACCACAGTGTTGTCGTTGATCAGTTGTAGCAAATCCATGTCGCCGGTCAGGATGATGTTCAAAACATCATTGGGAGTTTTTCGGGTAATAATGCCAAGGATGTCATCAGCTTCATACCCGGGCTTGGAGTATATGGGAATATTCATTGCCGTCAGAATTTCCTTGACTTTGGGCTCCTGCAAAAGCAAGTCATCATGCGGCGGCTTCCGGTGAGCCTTGTAATCGCCGGTCAATTTGTGGCGGAAGGTTTCACCCCCTAAATCAAAAGCCACCAAAACATAGGTTGGTTTTATTTTTTCCAAAGCGCGGAGAAAAATCGAAAAGAAACCAAAAACAGCGCCGGTTGGAAACCCGTCTTTGTTGGTCAGGCCTGGCAGCGCGTGAAAAGCCCGGTGCAACAGCGCATGGCCGTCAACTAACAGCATTTTTTGCTTGAATTCTTTGGCAGTTGGCATGAGGGCATAATACCAAAAAATCGCCCTTACGGCGATTTTGGAAACCTGTGTTGTTATTATTCTTCAGTGACCCTGAAAACTTCAGCCACATCAGTGACCCCGGCTAGCGCCTTGACTATCCCATCCTGCGCCATGGTTAACATTCCTTCTTTAATGGCCTGGTTTCTTATTTCTGTGGTTACAGCTTCTTTTTGGATCAACTTTTCTATAGCTTCGCTCATTGTGAAAATTTCATACACCCCAATGCGCCCGCGGTACCCCAGTCCATTGCACAAAGAACAGCCGGGACTGTGGTAAAACTTCAGCTGATTAGGCAGGCTGATTTTTGCGGAAGCCGGGATGGCTTTCAGAATCATTTCGATTCGCGCCATAACCTTTTTGTCCGGGACCATTTCCTGTTTGCAGGACTGACAAATTTTCCTGACCAGGCGCTGGGCAATAATCGCATTGATGGCCGGAGCCAGAATAAAAGGCTTTACCCCAATGTCCAACAGCCTTGGCAAAGCCGAAGCCGCATCATTGGTGTGCAAGGTTGAAAGGACAATATGCCCGGTCAGCGCTGCTTGCGCCGCTGTTTCTGCGGTTTCCAAATCCCGCATTTCTCCCACCATGACTATGTCAGGATCCTGGCGGAGGATCGCGCGCAGCCCCGCAGCAAACGTCAACCCTGCGCTGGTGTCAATCGGCGTCTGGGTCAGTCCGGCGATTTTATACTCCACCGGATCCTCCAGCGTAATAATTTTTACTCCAGGTTCATTCAATTTGTTTAAAATCGCGTACAAGGTGGTGGTTTTGCCGGAACCAGTCGGACCAGTCGTCAAAATCATGCCGTTTGGTTTCTGCAATTCTCTTTCCAGGCGCTCCAAAGCCATACCTGAAATTCCCAATTCTTCGAAACGCAAAGATCCTTTGTCCTGGCGCAGGATACGCATAACCACTGACTCGCCAAAAGCAGAAGGCAGAATTGATACGCGGATGTCAGTTTGGCTTTTGTTGTATTCCAAGCTGAAACTTCCGTCCTGAGGAGTTGTGACAATATTCAGCTTAAGTTTGGATAAAATTTTCACGCGTGAAATAATCTGCTGGTGCAAATTTTTTGGAAGTATGGTTATGTCCTGCAAAACACCATCTATGCGGAATCGCAATTTTATTCCTGCTGGCTCAGGCTCCAAGTGTATGTCTGAAGAATTAAGCCCGAGCGCCGCCTTAAGCATCTTCTCAATCAATTCAGTGGTACTGACGTGCTGAAGCTGGTCGCCCAGATCCCTCAAGGATTTGATTTTGCTTACATCAATGTCCGCACCCTCTATGCTGATTTTTTCTTCCCGGCGGTGAGTTTCCACCACCTGGCCGTAACCTTCGATAAAATGAACCAAACTGCTTTTGGAAATTTGGTAGATTTCTATAAAATAACTTTGCGATTTCAGTTTTTTTACAAAAACGTCAATTGCAGGCGATGGTTCTATTAGTCCGAGTTTTAAATTCCTTCCTTCTTTGAAAAACGCAACAAGGCCCAGCTCCACCGCCACCACCCTGGGGACGACGTTTAAAGCTGAGGGGTCAACTGGAAACCCGTAAAGATTCATGTACGGCAGTTTATTTGCTTTTGCTTTTCTTTGGGTTTCTTCTTCTTCGAATTTTCGGTCGAGCTGGTTGAAAACCTGGTTTAACTTAAGGTCTCTTTCAGCCCCGGTCATTATGGCCATAATAGAGTTTTAGCTCTTAAATTATACCACAAATTGACATAAAAAACCGGGTGTAAGTATATATTAGGATAATTTGGAAGCTTCTTTTCTGATTACATCCAAAACTTTTTGCTCAGTGTCCTGCAGAGAAGCTTTAACCTTGAAGGTCGTTGATTGCGGCTGAATGTTTTCAGGACTGTACTCGTTGAACAAATCAGGCAGGTTTAACACTGCTGGCGCTGACATGTAAACCTCTGTAAGATCTTCGCTGACTTCCCGGAAAAAGATGTGAATCTTTGCAAAACCAAGCTGAAGATTCATTTCCTTGAGCACTGCCATCACGTCTTCCTGAGACGCTCCAGACTTTTCAATATCCATCCTGTTCACCCCAGAGTGCGCAATCATGTTCTCCGGCTCGTGTTTGATTCGGGCGAGCACCCTCCCCCACAATTTCAGGAAGCCCAAGCTCTTGCTCTTGAATAATTTATTGACGATATCCTGCTGGTCCGCGCCCAATCCAACCAGTTGTGAAGCTTTTAAGAAAGCCTGTGGGCTTGTCCTGCTGTGCTGGAAGCTGTTTGTTTCGGCAATAATTCCGGTAAGCAAGGTTGTCGCTATGTTTTGGGTAACCAACCCGCGGTCCATCTCACTGATCAAGTCAAAAACTATTTCCGAATTGCTCGTGGCTGTCAGCTCAACCAAATTGAACTGCCCAAACCCTTGGTTTGATCCGCGAAAATCAATGTTCAGAATCGGCGTTTCAAAAAACAAATCAGCATACTTTTCATAAAGCGAACCAAGCGCCGCCAAATTCCCCACTCCAACAGTAATGATCAAGTCGTGCGGATATTTTGAGGTCCGAAAACTGACATCCGATTCCTCAAATTGTCCGGATTTTGGTTTCAGATAAATAGAAAGCTTGTCTCTGGTTTTTTTGTAACTCAATTCAGCAGCCTGCGTCTTTTTGGTTGAAACATCAATGACAAAACCTTTGCTCAGATTCAGTTCTCTTTGGATCTGGTCATAGCCTGGCAGGAAACTTACCCGCGGATTGAGGTTGCCGTCAGCAGAGACGATAACAACATTCTTTTCCATGCGCTTAAGGTATCCATATAAAGCCAACCCGGCGGAAACCACATCAGGGCTGGGAATCGGAGACAACAGAACTAAAACACTGCTGACATTCTTCA
Organism: uncultured Candidatus Saccharibacteria bacterium; assembly: GCA_964605735.1. Lineage (GTDB taxonomy): Bacteria > Patescibacteriota > Doudnabacteria > UBA920 > O2-02-FULL-48-8 > DASPNG01. The sequence goes on from CAZSDS010000001.1 coordinate 682,954, forward strand.
GTTTTTCGGCAACCTGCTTAAAATTTTCGGGCATTTATTAAGCTCAATTTGAATTTAATTTTCATAGTAATATATCGAAAACAGGTACTTACGTCAACCCTGGGGTACCTGAGACTTTAAAACTCGACTTTTCGCCCCACAAATGGTAGAATTCACTAACAAATGCAGTACACGAACCTCACGTTGGCAGGTGTTAAAAAGCTGGCGGTTTCTTTAAGAAAACCGGATAAACTTAGGTCAAAACCACCAAGGATATTCGGACTGACAGGACCCTTAGGCGCCGGGAAGACGACTTTTACCAAATCTCTTGCAGAAACCATAGGTATAAAAAACGCCAAAAGCCCAACCTTTACCATTGTTCATTGTTACGAAGGGCCTGAAAAATCGTTATATCATATAGATCTGTACCGGCTGGAAAACGAAAAAGAATTAGCCTCGCTTGGCTTGGAAGAAATACTTGAAGACGAAGGCAATTTGGTAGCCATAGAATGGGTGGACAAATTCCCTAAACTGATGGACCAGTGCGATTGTTTGCTGAATTTTGAAATCACCAAAGACAATAAAAGAAATGTCACTGTCACGCATAATTAAATTTGCCGGGGTTACAACCTTCCTCATTTTGCCATTTACGGCTGATGGGGCTGAGTTAAAGTTTGCAGACCAAACCTGGGAGGTGGAGCCTCGAGTCGGCGTCACCCAGCAGGCATATATTGTGCGCAATGACTTTGACCTGAAAACTTTTGTGAGGCAGTCTTTCACCAGCAAGCCCTACTCAACCACTGCCCGCTCTCTGGACGCTGAAACAATCAAGACTCTGGAAGAAATTGCTGATGAGCTGAATCAGGAAAACAAACCAGCCAAACTTGTCATTGAAGGCAACTTCGCCAAAGAGTTTGAACCCGGCCAAGATGGACAATCTGTTGATGTTTACCGCGCCTATAAGATGCTGGGCGCTGGAGAGGACAGAATAAGCCTTCCTGTTTTGGTTTCAAAATCCAACAGCTCGCTTTCCGCAACAAACAATTTGGGAATCAATGAACTGATTGCAACCGGAGAATCAGATTTTGCCGGCTCTCCTAGAAACAGGCGGGTTAACATAGCTGTGGGAACAAGCCGTTATCAAGGACTAATCCTCAAACCTGGCGAAGAATTTTCTTTCAATAAATTTTTGGGAGACGTGGACGCTGAACACGGGTTTTTGCCAGAGCTTGTTATCAAGCGAACAGGCACTGTGCCTGAATTCGGCGGAGGTTTATGCCAGGTCTCTTCAACAGTATTCCGAGCAGCAATGAAAGCCGGCCTGCCTATTGTTGAGCGCCGCAACCACTCGTATGCGGTAAAATATTATGCCCCGCAGGGCACCGACGCCACGATCTACCCAGGCGTAACTGATTTCAGGTTTACAAATGATTTATCAAGCCATCTTTTGATTAGAACCCGAATCGAAGGCGACAAGCTTTACTTTGACTTTTATGGCACCAAAGACGACCGTAAGGTTGTTCTGGACGACCCATATTCATATGATAAAAAGGCCAACGGCGCCATGAAGGCAACCTGGTCCAGGACTGTCACCAAAGACGGCAAAGAAAGCAAGCAAACGTTCAACAGCAACTACCAGCCGCCTGCATTGTTCCAGGTCGCAACTCAGGCCAGCACCCCAAACCCTGAATCAAACCCAAACACCACCAACCCAAACCCGGCGCCATCTGACCCAAACAATCCAAACCCAGCACCAAACCCTAGCCCAGAAACTCCAACCGAAACACCAACCCCTAACCCAACTCCTTCCGCTTAATACCTGGTTTTATCCAAACAAAAATGATCAACAAAGACGTCACTTCTGACGAAGAACTGAATATCACCAGCCCATCCAAGTCTTCAGAAGAGACGTTTTTTGAAGCAACCCTGCGTCCGCAAAAACTGGATGATTACGTAGGACAGCAGAAGATAAAAGAGAACCTACAGATTTTTATTGACGCGGCTAAGCAAAGGAAAGAGACCTTAGAACATATTTTGCTCTACGGCCCTCCGGGTTTGGGCAAAACAACTCTGGCGCATATCATCGCTAAAGAAGTGGGTGCAAACATTAAGATCACCTCTGGTCCGGCCATTGAAAAAGCCGGAGACCTCGCTTCTCTCCTATCCAATCTGGAACAGGGAGATTTCTTGTTTATTGACGAAATTCACAGGTTGAACAAAACCATTGAAGAGGTTTTGTATCCGGCAATGGAAGATTATGCCTTGGATATTGTGCTTGGTAAAGGCGTTGGTGCAAAGGCGTTGCGCATAGATTTGCCTAAATTCACTTTAATAGGCGCGACCACGAGAATTGGTTTGCTCTCTCACCCACTGCGCGACCGTTTTGGCATGACTTACCGTTTGGACTACTATGAAGACGAAGAAATCCAAAAGATAATTGAACGTGCAGGAAAAATTTTGAGCATTGAAATGGATGATGAAGGCAAGCAAGAAATCGCCACCCGCTCACGTAAGACTCCGCGTATTGCCAATCGCTTGCTTAAACGCGTTCGGGATTATGCCCAGATAAAATCCAACGGCGTGATCGACAAAAAAGTTGCTGACCAGGCACTGAACATGCTTGAGGTTGACCATTTGGGGCTGGATGGAAATGACCGCCGAATACTTTCAGCTTTGATTGAGAAATTTAACGGCGGGCCGGTTGGAATTTCTTCAATTGCCGCGGCAACTTCAGAAGACCCGGGCACAGTTGAAGATATTTACGAGCCGTATTTACTAAGATTGGGTTTGATTGCGCGAACCCCTAAAGGCAGAATTGCCACACAGCTTGCCTATGAGCACTTGGGAATCAAACAGGCAACCAAAAATCAAACTTTGTTATAGAACCGCAAGCAATATTGCGGTTTTTTATTTGTCCCGATAAAATAATTGCATATGGAAGTCTATATAAAATTGGCGGCACAAATCCTTTTTGGTCTTGGAACCTTGTTTTTTGTGATATACAGCATAGTCGGAATGTACACCCTTAACACTTATTCCAAATCCAAAACCGTTGCCTCCACTGTAAGCATGGTCTATGGGGCGGCCGTAATTGGGCTTTTGTCCTGGGGTTTTACCGTGATACTAAATATTCAATAATGGAAACCAAAAACAAAATTTTATTTCCGGGCCAACAGCCGGATGAACGCGTCTGTTTGGTGTTCAGACAACACTGGGCAGTACTGGTCATGAAACTGCCGCTGTGGTTTATAATGTTGATTGTTTACCTTGTGTTCGACTATTTGGCATATTCGTATTTCCCAGGGGTTATTGACGCATCATTTTCCCCCCTTATCGAGGTTTTTCGGATCGTTTATCTAATGTTCCTGGCTCTTGGTTTGTTTATAATCTTTACCCTGTACTATCTGAATTTTCATGTGATTACAAACGAGCGGATCGTGGACATTGAACAAAAAAGTTTACTGCACCACACCATCTCCGAACTTCATTTGGAACAAATCCAAGACGTGACTGCAGAAGTGCACGGCCTGCTGGAAAATATTCTGGATTATGGCGATGTTTTTATTCAAACCGCCGGAGAAACAAACAGGTTTAAATTCGACAAAATCCCCAACCCCACGAAAGTCACCAAACTCGTCCTGGATTTATATGAACAGCTTCCTGAACAACAAAAACAGCAATACAAAAACCGCCCATCGTAAGGGCGGTTTTAAATACCGGTTACCAGCTGGTTTTCCTCAGTTCGAAAAATCCTGGCGTGTGGCGTTATTTTTTCAGTACTGTACGCGTCCGTGGTTGTAATAAAAATCTGATGACCTTCCAAGCTGTTTAATAATCTTTCCCTACGCGTTTCATCCAGTTCTGAAAACACATCATCAAGCAGGATCAGGGGTTTTTCCTCCCCAATAGTCAGATAACTGGCTTGTAATAATTTCATCGCGAGAATCTGGGCTCTTAGCTCCCCTCTTGAGGAGTTATAAATATTAAGCTCGCCGTCTTTGTAGATACTGAAGTCGTCCCTGTGGGGCCCAAACAGATTTTGCGTGCTTCTAACCTCCGCGTCCTGGTATTCGCGCAGGCGGGACAAAAACAAATCCTGGTCAAATTCCTCTGGGATTCCCTTATATTCAACCTTAAACCGGGCCGGTATCCCGGTCAGCTTGTCGTACATCTCCGTAAACCGATCATCCATGTACGTTAAAAAGTCACGCCTGACATGGCTTAAACGAACTGATATTTCCGCCAACTGAATATCCCAAAAATCCAGCTGGTCGCGCGCGGCTTCCCCTGACAAAATACTTTTTAATAAAGCCGCGCGCTGTTTTAAAACGTGCTCCAAACCGGAAATATCTGCGGCATAAGCCGGATCAAACTGCCCGAGCGTTTCGTCTAAATACTTTCGTCTGGCACTTGGTCCTAAAATAAATAAATTCAGGTCATTTGGAATAAACAACACTGCTTTAAAAGTCCGCCAGTGCAACCTTTTGACTTTCTGGTCGTCAATTTTATAACCGCGCCTGAGCACTGGATTAACCTGAACCACAGCTTCAAGTTTTTTCTCGTCCGCAAACCCGACAATTTTAAAATAATCCTCTTGAGTGTTTACAAGAAGATTATCTGGCGCGCGAAACGATTTCAAATAAGCTAAAAAGTAGATACCTTCAATGAAATTGGTTTTTCCTGACGCATTGTTTCCAACTATCACAACCAAATCATTGTCCGTATCCACCTCTAACCGCTTATAGTTTCGGTAATTTTCCAAATACACTGACTTTAAACGCATTGGATTTTACCCGTCCCTTACTATTGAATAATAGGCATCACAATGTATGTGTAATTATCTCGTCCCTCCGGCAAAAACATGGCTGGAGACCGGTCGCTGATCAATTTGATTATAATATTCTGCTGTTTTAAGTTGTTCAAGCAATCCAAAATATATTTATAGTTAAAGATTGCATTGTTTTCTGAGCCGTGAACTTCCGCTTTAATCAAAGTGGTGTTCTCTCCGGCAGCCACACTGGATGCAGTAACCTTCAACCCCTCCCCAGGAATTGCCTGGATATGGATATTATATGAATCTGCGGCAAACAAGGCTGCAGCTTTTAAAGCATGAATTAAACTTTCCCTATCTGCAGTGATGTTTGTTTGAAATTCTTTGGGAATAATCTCTTTGTATGGGGGATAGTTGCCGTCAATCAGACGTGAAATCAGTTCAGTTTCTTCGAATTTGAACAAAACCTGGCTTTCAGAGAAGTAAACTTCCACATCACCCTTACCTGTGCTTAAAATCTTGTATAACTCGTTTATGGTGCGGGCTGGGATGATAACGTCTCTTTGGGTTTTTACCGCGTCCTTGAGCACTGCAACGCGTTCTGCGAGCCTATAGCGATCAGTTGCGGCTATCTTCACCTTATCTTCTTCAAAATTAAAGTAAACTCCTGAAATTTCAGGTTGTGTTTCGTTATTGGCAGCGGCCCAGATGGTTTCAGAAAGCGCGTCCCGCAACTCCTGGCTGTCAATTTTAGCGTAGGCCTCGTCAGCAACTTGGGGAATAAGCGGGAAATCATCAGAAGAAAGGCCTCGGATATTAGTGTTGTAATTTTCCGAAGACAAATTCAACATAGTTTCCTGCGTTGTCATTGTTATGACGTCAGTCGGAAGATTGCTTATATATTCATTGATCAGTTTAGCCGGGACCGTAAGCGAACCTTCTTCTTCAATTTTGCCGCCGATCCAAGTATTCACCCCAATCTCAAGGTTCGTGGAAGAAAGTTTAATTCTACCCTGATCAGTCTTCACTAGAATATTATTCAATACCTGTAACGGATTCCCCACACCAACAACTCGACTGACCACAAACAAACCTTTTTTCAAATTCTCCTTGGTACATATTAATTTCATATATTTAAAAAAGAATAATAGTAATAAGTGATGTTAGTTTGTGAACAAGATGTATAAATGCTTTTGTTTGTTAAGGATTTTTAAAATTTTTCGCTGTAGATTTTTATAATGACTTGTGGGGAACTTGTTTATACTCCCGGAATAACTTTAACTTTCATTTTTAGCGCTGATGTTTGTTAACTATTTTTATACAACTCATCCACATCAATTCACAGGTTATGCACTGAATTTTTAATTAAGATAAATTCTATCCCTGATTAGATCGATCTCCTGTTTTAGCCCACTTTTTTCTTTAATATTCTTCTCGACTTTATCAATGGCATGGATAACAGTGGTGTGATCGCGGCCACCAAAGAACTCACCTATTGAAGGCAAGGAAGTTTCCAGCTCTTTTCTGATGATGTACATGGCAATTTGGCGCGGGTTTACATACTCTTTCTTTCTGGATTGTTTAAGCAGGTCTTCCGGCTGGACATTGTAAAAATCCGAAACAATTTCAATGATTTTTTTGGCTGAAACTCCGCGTTTTTTAGGCGGCGTTATTACGCTGACCAGAATATTTTTAACTTGGTCGATTGTCGGACGGGTGTTGTTAAGCTGGCAGTAAACCATCAAACGGTTTAAAGCGCCTTCCAGTTCGCGAATGTTGCTCTGGATGGTCTCTGCAATGTACTGGAGAATTTCCGGCTCTATATTGTAATTTTTTTCCTTACACTTGTTCTTTAAAATTGCCAGGCGTGTTTCAAGGTCTGGGGAAGCAATATCTGCTATCATCCCCCATTCAAATCTTGAAACCAAACGCTCCTCAATTGCCGGAATTTCTTTTGGTAATCGGTCAGAAGTCATGATTACCTGTTTGTTGTTTTGGTGAAGTGCGTTGAAAGTATGGAAAAACTCTTCCTGAGTCCCCTCTTTTCCAGCCAAAAACTGAATATCGTCAATCAAAAGAACGTCAACACTGCGGTAAAGTGATTTAAATTGCTCGGCTTTGCCCTGCGAGAGCGCAGACACGAACTCGTTAGTGAATCTTTCAGAGGTAACGTATAGGATTTTTGCGTCCGGTGTGCGTTTTAATACATCATTGCCCACTGCCTGCATTAAATGTGTCTTGCCAAGACCTACCCCGCCGTAAATAAACAGTGGATTGTAGGTTGTCCCCGGCTTTTTGCTTACTGCAAGACTTGCCGCGTGCGCCAACTGGTTGTGTGAGCCAACAATAAACGTGTCGAATGTATATTTAGGGTTAAGATTCTGGTTTGGTTCTTGTTTTCTGGCGTTTGATGGGATGGAAGCTGTCCTGGCTGCCTCTTTTGGCGCAATAGGGGCCACAAAAGTTGGGCTGACAATTTGGTATTTTACTTCTTTTATTTCCGGCGCGATTGTTTTTAGGGCTTTGAGTATTTCCTGGTGGTACTTGTTCTGTAACCACTCCTTGCTGAAAGCATTTGGCACCCCAACAACGATGCCAGTATCACTTTTTTCGATAATAGAGGTGTTTTTAAACCAGGTAATGAAGTTTGCCTTGCTTAGAGAAAGCTCCATATTACCCAGAATAGCTTGCCATAGCTGTTGGTTTGTCATGCTTTTATAGGGTTACGGTCTTAGGTTTGAACGAGTTATTAACAGGGTAAAAAATATCCTATCCATAATAACAGATTAGTTATCCCCATGTAAACTCGTACAAAAAGGCTAGTTTAAGCCATAATTTAGGGGGTGTGTGCATAGATTGGGGATAACGGGTGCAAAGGCTGGGGCTAGATCGCAGGGGGATGACAAAATAGCAATTTTCCATTATAATCTTTAGGTAAATCGGCGGCTTACTCAAAACAATTATTAGCATAAAGTTGCCGTATTGATATTATGAAGCCTACTTACAACCCGAAAAAGGTTCACAGAAAGCGCGTCCATGGCTTTAGAAAGCGCATGAAAACCCGCAACGGCAGAACTGTCCTGGCCCGCCGACGTGCAAAAGGCCGAAAGAAATTGTCAGTTTAATGCCAAAAAAGCTTGTTTTTCTTAAAACTGAAGAAGATTTCGCAAATTTTAAGAAGAGCCGCAAGCTTGTTTCTGCCAATTTCATTTTCCGTTGGCATGTGCCCAAGAACCAAAACATTACCCGTTTTGGTTTTATTGTTCCCAAGAAAACCTTCAAGAAAGTCACGGACAGAAACAAGATAAAGCGGCGGATTAAGGCAATTTTAGCCAAACACTCAGCTGGTATGAGGCCGGTGGATATACTGTTCTTCCCAAAACCTGCTAGTATTAAGCTGAAGTTTGCAGATCTGGAAGCAGAAATTCTGGAGCTTTTAAAAAAATCAGGGGTTTTATGAAAACAATATCGCGGATCTTGCAAGAAATTAGCAGAATTTTGGCTTGGCCGCTTCTCGCGGTCGTTTTCTTGTACCAAAAGTCCCTCTCCCCTGACCACGGATTGCTCAAACCTTTTTATCCTTACGGATACTGCAAATTCTATCCCACATGTTCTGAGTATGCATCAATAGTTTTGCGGACAAAAGGGATTATTGGTTTACCGAAAATATTTAAACGCGTCGTTTCCTGCAACCCCTGGAGCATGGGCGGCGTAGATTGGCCAAAATAACTTTATGGGAAATATATTCAATACGATTTTAGTGGAGCCGTTGCTTAATGCCCTGGTTTTTATCTATGACTACATTCCGGACATTGGCGTGGCAATTATCATTCTGACGGTTCTGGTTAGATTGCTTTTATTGCCTTCGTTCCATAAGTCTTTGAAACATCAGCGCGACATCCAGAAACTCCAGCCAAAAATGCGCGAGATCAAGGAAAAGTACAAGGATGACCAACAGCAACAGGCGCAGGCTATGATGGAGCTTTACAAGGTTCATAAAGTTAACCCACTAAGTTCTTGTTTGCCGATACTGATCCAGTTGCCGTTGCTGTTTGCCTTGTATCGCGTTTTCATTCAAAGTTTGAACGGAGAGCAAATCCAGGGGTTGTATAGTTTTGTCAAAAATCCAGGGATGATTGACCCGATGTTCATGGGATTTATTGATCTTGCGGCTAAGGGGAATTATTGGATGGCGGCTGCAGCCGCGGTTTTGCAGTTCTTCCAAACCAAAATGTACCAGCATGGCAAGGCAAAAGAAGCGGCTTCCGCTTCTTCAGACGACACCATGGAAGCCACAAACCGCATGATGATGAACTATATGATGTATTTTCTGCCAGCTCTGACGTTTTTCTTCGGTATTCAGTTTCCAGCCGGCTTGTCATTGTACTGGATAACCACTACCCTATTCGGTATTGGTCAGCAATATTACATCTTAAGGAAGGAAGCAAAGGAAGCATTGTATGGAAAACAATAATATTGAGATTGCAAAAAAAGTCATTAAGGAAATGCTTGGGCACATGGGTTTTACTGCCGAAGTTTACGAACGCCAGGAAGAAGGGCGTGTGGTTTTCAATGTCCGATGCGATGATGCCAAGCTTTTGATCGGAAAACAGGGTGCAACTTTGGAAGCCTTGCAGTATTTGATTAAACTGGTTGTTTATAGGCAGATTCCACCGGAAGAAAAGTTCTCCTTTGCTGTTGATATTGATGACTACAAAGATAAGCGCGTTATCTACCTGAAGGATTTGGCACGAAAGGCTGCACATCAGGTCAAGACCACAAAGAAGCCCGTTTCTCTGGTACCAATGCCTTCGCACGAAAGGCGGGTCATCCATAATTACTTGTCGTTATACTCTGATGTGTCTTCGGAGAGTATTGGAAAAGAGCCGGAGCGCAAAATCATTATCCGGTACAAGAAGCCGCAAGATTCCGGTTTTAACCTCATAGAAGAAATGTAAAACAAAAACCCCCAGCACGGGGGTTTCTTTTTTTGGGGGTCTTACTCTTCAATAAAGAAGATTGCAAGCACTGACCAGAAAAGCACTGATAGGTCATTTTTGAAATAAGGGGCGTCCACCATCCCATGCACAAACATAGTTACCAGGAATAAAGCTGCGGCCAAGGAAAGCAGGTGGGGTTTTTGCTTATATCTTTTTAAAGCAAAAAAGATGATTAAAGCGAAGCAAATAATTCCCAGCAAACCCGTTTCTATCCAGAAATTCAAGATGATGTTGTGCGGATAGTTCAGGATTTCTCCCTGGTACTCAGGATTTTGCTCAAGTGTGGTCCTGAATCCGTACAATCCGTTTCCTAAAAGCGGATTTCCCAGAATTTTATCAACTGCTGCCTTGTACAGCGCTACCCGCTCCCCGCTTGAAGCGTCATTGAAGGATTGCTTAAACCTGTTGAAAGCGAATGGAGACATAACTATTAGGGCAATAGCCAAACCAGCCGCCCATTTGCGAACCGCCTGACGGTTTTGTTTTATCAAAAGCACTGCTAATCCGGCTAAAATTCCCAGCCATGCTCCCCTGGAATAAGTCAGCATTAGTGCAATCAGCATAAGAATGAGCCCTGACCCCATTTGCCATGGTTTTACAACGCGATATTGTTTGGCGAACAAGGACAAGAAGAGTGTGAATACCGGCGCCAGATACAATGCCAGGGCATTCGGATACTCAAACACTGAAGTGATTCGTTTTATTTCTTCTCCATACCCCCAAAACCTCAATGGCAACCATAAATGAGTCCAGTATTGGACAATGCCAAACAAGCTAATAAGCGTGGCAGACCAAAACAGGAACGCAAGCGGCGTTTTCAGCTCCTGTTTGGATTTGAAAATTACAACCGCGGCATAGAACAACAGGATTGGTTCCACAAAAAAAGCCTTAAACTGGCCCAGCGCGCGCACTGGCTCAGGCGAAACCAAAACCGAAATTATTGCTGCCGCAACCAATCCAAGCACTGCTTGGTTAATCTGGCCCAGCTTTTTGATTTTTACCCAAGACTCTTTTTTGTAATGCGTTAGCAACACTGCTAACAAAAACACCCCAACCATCAGTTCAAGTGCGGTGGTTGGGATGCCGACTATTTGAAAGCGCAACAGGTAGGCTGGGAGCAGTGCCAGTAATATTCCATACGCAGCCTTGCTGTATCTAAAACTGATTCCGAAAAAGATTGTAAGAAAGGCTATTCCTGCTGTCATTTTTTAATTCTTCTTTTTGTTTTTATTATTGCCGTTGCCATTACTATTTATAATCAGGTCCAGGATTGAGCCTCGGTCTTCCTCATCATCATTGATACCAAAGCTGTCTCCCAGCACCTCTACCCTTACACTATACTGGATTCTTTCGCCATTGAACATGTTCACCTGAGCTGTGAGTGTTTGCCAACCGCTTCTCTCTGCCGTAACCAGGAAGTTATACGGAGAATCGTCCCTGCGGTCAATATACTTCCCTTCAAAATACAATTCCACGCTTTTCGGTTTTTCGCCTGTTATTTGCAGTCTGACGTCAAAAGGAGAATTGACTTGGCTGTTCCCGCTTGGGGCCAGGAAGGTTACTTGCGTTTTGGAGAAGTTAGGGTTGATTGAGCCGTCGTCCTGTTCTGTTGGGGGATAGTTGTAACCGGCGGCCAGGGCCCAGTTTCGGACCGGGGTTTCCCAGTTTGGGCGGTCAGGTTGTTCGGAATGGAGCACGGTATAGACGCGTGTTTCGATAAACTCTTCCGGTGTGCTGTCATTGGCAAGCTTGCCGTTCATGCGGTTTATGCGAACCGCGACGTGCACGTCGTCGTGTTCTTTGGGCACGGAATTTTCGGCAAAAACTTCCTGTTTAGTGGAAGGCGTATATTCAGTGGGGAGTTTTCCTGACACAGAATCAACAAACAGTCTTTGGATTCCTTCCGGAGCCTGGAATTGCTCTGGTGAGGTGCCTGCAGTGGCTTCCCGCATAAACTGGTTCCAGATTGGTGCGGCCGTAAACACGCCATCTGCGCCTGCTCTCATCAACTCACCTTTGTTGTTGCCGGTCCACACTCCGGCTACCAATGAAGGAGTATAACCAATGGTCCATCCGTCTTTCCATTCTTGTGTGGTTCCGGTTTTGGCGCCCACTACGCGGTCAGGAAGGACAAGCGGTGATCTTGAACCAAAGACGTATGATCTGGCCTGGTTGTCAGTCATAATGTCGACTATCTCGTATGCCACTTGCGGGTTGATCACTTCCCTGCCCGCTTCTTTATATTCTTCCAGCACCTGTCCTTTACTGTCAGTGATTTTCAGGATTGGAGTATGGTCATGCTTAACTCCCATGTTTGCGAATACGCCCATTGCGGAAACATGGTCAAGCAATGTTACTTCACAACCGCCAAGCACCAGAGACAAACCGCATCGGTCAGTGTCCAGCGGCGAGGTTATGCCCAAATCTTTTGCAGTATCAATTGCATCCTGCACTCCGGTCAAAAACAAGGTTTTTACCGCAGGCACGTTTAAAGAGCCAGCCAAGGCTTTTCTCATTGAGACTGGGCCATGAGACGCGCCGTCATAGTTGGCTGGGGTGTAGTCCCTGCCGCCAAAGGTTCCGAAATTAGTCCTGACGTCCATTAACATGGTTGCCGGAGACATGCCTTCTTTGAAGGCTGTGGCGTAAACATAAGGCTTAAAGGAAGATCCCGGCTGTCTTTGTCTGAGTGCCACGTTAACCTGGCCATCAATATCTTCTGCAAAATAATCCTTCGACCCGACCATGGCCAGAATGTGTCCGGTTTTTGGGTTAATGGCAACCAGGGCTGCGTTTTCAGCGCGGTAATTTTTTGCATTTCGGGCAGCTCCTTCAGCCACCGCCTTTTCAGCCATTTCCTGTAATCTCCAGTCCAGGGTGGTGACCACCCTTAAACCACCTTCTTCCAAGGTTTTTTCGCCGTATTCTTCAGCGAGCAATTGTTGGACATACTGGACAAAGTGCGGAGCCTTGATTGCAGTTTTTATTTTGCTGAAAGCTACCTTTTCCGCTTTGGCTTTATCCCTGTCCTCTGCCGAGATGTATCCCTGTCTTTGCATTTCATCCAAGACCAGGTTTTTTCTGACCTCCCAGCGGTCAGGGTTGTTGCTGTAAAAGCTTGGCGCTTGCGGCACGGCAGCAAGATAAGCAGCTTCAGCCAAGCTTAAGTCGTTCGCGCTTTTGCCAAAGTATGTTTGTGCAGCTGCTTCCACGCCATAAGCGTTTCGTCCATAAGGAATTTCGTTCAGATAGAGTTTCAAGATTTCGTCTTTGCTGAATTTCTGTTCCATTTGAATGGCCAAAACAGCCTCTTTGATTTTTCTGACGTAGGCTTCAAGCGTTGATTCTTTATGGTCCGGCAGAAGAATGGCGTTTTTGACAAACTGCTGGGTGATGGTGGATCCACCTTGGCTGGTCAGGTCGCCGCGGGTTACATTCTTTACCGCGGATCTGATAATGCCGTCAATATCCACGCCTTTGTTGCGGTAAAAATCCTTGTCTTCAATGGCAATGGTTGCATCTCTCATGTATTGCGGGACCTGATCAAGCTCAACCAAAGTTCGTTTGGCTTCACCGTGGATTTCATACAACAAAGTCTGCCCGTCATTGGCGTAAATTTTGGTTGACTCAGGGACTACGCGCGCAGATAATTTGTTCGGGTTAGGCAAACTTAAAGACACGATGAAAAACATGATACTGCCTGCAATTAGTCCAAGCCCGGCCAGTCCAAGACCGTACTTCAATGACTTTTTCCAGGTCCAGTTTGCAAAGAATTTCCGTTTCATTTTACGGGCGGTTTCCTTTATCCAAGCCACTGACCCATTGACTGAGTTTTCCCATTTTGGGCGGCGGTTGTGTTTATTCCAGTTAAAATGGTAATACATAATAAATTCGCTACTTTTTCACCTACTAATTCTACCAAAAAACTGGTATTATATAAAGGCAAAACGAGGGCATTGGCAAGATAATTGAAATTGATATATGAAAGCTAATTTAGAAGAGGTGCTGACCAGGGGCGTGTCAGAAATCATTGGCCGCGAAAAATTTGATAAAGCTGTTAAAGGGAAGAAGAAGCTCCGAATAAAATTGGGCATTGATCCAACCAGTCCGAACATCCATATCGGCCGGGCTGTGGTGCTTTGGAAGTTGCGGGCGTTCCAGGACATGGGGCACCAGGTTGTTTTCATTGTCGGAGATTTTACCGGGTTGATTGGCGACACTTCCGACAAGGAATCTGAGAGGCCGATGCTGACCGAAGCTCAGGTTAAGCAGAACTTGAAGACATATTTCCAGCAGGCATATAAGATTTTGGACAAGCACAAGACTGAAACGCACTACAATTCCAAATGGTTGAAGAAATTAGGGTTTTTGGAAATCGGGAAAATGGCTGACCTGTTCGGCTTGCATGAATTTGCTTCACGCGAACTGATTAAAAAGAGACTGGATGCCGGTAAGCGCGTTTCCCTGCGCGAACTCCTCTACCCTCTCATGCAGGGATATGACAGCGTTGCAGTGAAGGCTGATGTTGAGTTGGGTGGCACGGACCAGAGGTTTAATTTATTGGCTGGCCGAACTATTCAACCTTTGTACGGACAAGAACCGCAGTCCATTATGACTTTTGAATTGCTTGAGGGAACGGATGGCCGCAAGATGAGTTCGTCTTGGGGCAATGTTATAAATATCACTGACGAGCCAAATGATATGTTCGGTAAAGTAATGAGCCTGCACGACAGTTTGATTATCCGATACTTTACATTGGCCACCAGAGTTCCGCTTAAAGATATTGCTATTTTTGAGAAAGAACTGGAAAAAGGGGCGAACCCCCGTGTAATTAAGAAACGATTGGCAGAGGAAATAGTTACACTCTACTATGGCAAAGACGCTGCAAAAAAGGCCTCGGAAGAGTTTGACCGGGTGTTTAGCCAAAAGGAAAAACCAAGCGAAATTCCTGAAATGAGGGTGAAGTCCCAGAACATAATTGACTTGTTGGTGGAGACTAAGCTTGCGCCGAGCAAGAGCGAGGCGCGCCGGCTGGTTCAGCAAGGCGGCGTGAAATTGAATGACATGGTGATTACGGAATGGGATGCAACGCTTGATGTGGAAGATGGGCAAATTTTGCAGACTGGTAAGAGAAAGTTTGTAAAGTTGAAGTGTTAGTTGGGCGATATTTGAAAACCCCTGGTGCAAACCCGGGGTTTTGACTTTTCAAGACGTAATTAGTTATCATGCTCGCCAGGAGGGATATGGCTAAAACTCAAATTGATCCCAAGCCGATCATCAGCGCCCGCCGTGAAAAACTTCGAGAATGGAGAGAGGTTCAGGATCGGCTGAACAGGGACAGGAACGAGCACCTGAAAGTGTGGCGGCGCGAGAACAAAAAACTGATCAAGGAGATCAGGTTGCGCTTTGTGGGCTGGGAAAGGATTGGGGTTAGGCAGTTTCTTTTTTGGTTTGATCCTGCCTACATTCTGGAAGGTAATAAAATAGTCCAATACATCCAGCCGCATGAGTACGCGGGATACGGATTTGATCGCTCGCTGTCTGGTGGGTGTAGGAAGTGGGAAACGGTTTCAGACATTCAGCGCGATTTCGAAATTTTGAAAGAGGATTTGAAGGAATGGTTCAGGATTACTTATGAGGAATCCGCAATAAGGTACCGGAGACGGAAGCGGCTCCATCCGTGCCTGAAAGTTACAATATCGCTTGCTCGTTAAGTTCTGGGCAAGCGTTTTCTTTTTCAAAAAGATGACCTATTTTAGGTCTTGCAATTTAATGCGCCCTGTTCCGGCCCAGGCGATGGCTGCTGCATCTGCGGCGTCATCTGGCTTTGGTATTTTCTTAAGCTTAAGAAGCGTTAACAGCATTTTCTGGACTTGGGCCTTTTCTGCTTTGCCATATCCAGTAATTGCAATCTTCACCTGTAATGGAGTTATTTCAATTACCCTTAGTCCATGCTCGGCCGCGGTGACTATTGCCACTCCCCTGGCCTGGCCCACGCTCATTGCGGTTTTACTGTTCGCAGCAAAATAGAGAGACTCGATGCAAAGCACTTCAGGTTTGTATTTTTTTATGATCGCATCCAAGTCTTGTTTTATTTCCAAAAGCCTGCCCGGCTCTGGAGTATTCGCCGGAGTGGTGATACAGCCACATTCGGAAAGAATGTGCTGATTCCCTGATGATTTAAGGATTGCATAGCCCATGCGGCCTATGCCCGGGTCAATGCCTAAAATGGTCATGCGCTTTAAATTAGTTTAGGTTTGTGTGCACAGTCATTATGTCGTCGTCATCTTCCAGGGCATCTATCAGCTGTTGCACTTTTTTGTTGTCTTCTTCAGACAGCTCGACCGTTTGGTTAGGCTTCATAATGACTTCCGCGTCAAGAATTTTCAGGCCTTTGTCTTCAATCCATTTTTTAACCTTTTCCAGGTCTACCGGCAAAGTATAAATTTCAAATCCATCCGGAGTTTCTTTTATGTCCTCAACCCCAATGTCTATAAGTTCAAGCGCCAGGTCCTCTGTGCCAGGTTGTTTTTCCAACAGGATTTGTCCTTTTGATTCAAACATCCAGGTCACGCTCCCCTGTTCCCCCATGCGTCCGCCATACTTGTTAAAAGTATTGCGGATGGTTTGAGTGGTGCGGTTTTTGTTGTCAGTGATGGTTTCAACCATCATGGCTGTGCCAGCCGGGCCGTAACCTTCATATACCACTGACTCAATGGCTTCTTTTCCTTCCCCTGCTCCGCGCTTGATGGCGCGGTCTATGTTGTCGGCGGGCATGGCTGCCTGTTTGGCCTTGTCCACTGCCACCCGCAGTTTAAAGTTGAAGTTAGGATCCGGACTGCCCCCGGTTTTTACCGCCACGCTAATGGTGCGGGCAAGTTTTGAAAACAGCTTTCCTCTTTTTGCGTCTGCAGCGCCTTTTTGGCGCTTTATTGTTGACCATTTACTGTGTCCGGACATATCTGTAATTGGATTAATGCTCCAGTATTATAACAAAAAAGCTTCCGTGACGGGCAAGGCAAATCAAAACGCCCCAGATGGAACAACTCTGCGGCGTAATGAGCTTATCTCAAGCATTCAAAAAGTTTTAGAAATTCATTCTGATTTGGTTGTTGTTTGCGGTTTTATCAATCCAAAGCCACCAATAAATGATAAGACCCAGTCCAAGCAGGAAGAAGCTGACAACAAATCCCAGCCTGACCAACCAGACATTCGTTTCATATTTTTCTGCCAGTCCAGTGGCCACCCCTGCAACCAGCGCTTGATTTGTTTCCCTTTTTATCATAATAAGCTTCCTTGCGGCCAGCACAGCCCTGAAAATGTCAGGACCTTCATGCCTGGAAGTCCAGGACTGTACTGTTCCTTATTGGAAGCTTATATCATCGCCCATATTTTGCTATTAGAACTTTTGACTAAATTATTGTTGTAGTCGCAACTTTGTCTTGTGCATCAAGCGTCATTATACGCACGCCTTGTGTAGCGCGGCCAAGCGTTGAGATTTTACCAACCGGAGTGCGCAGGGTCTGGCCGGATTTGGTAATTACCATAACGTCATGCTCTTCTGACTTGTCGATGACGTGCAGGGAAACAATGTTTCCGGTTTTAGGAGTAACTTTCAAGGTCTTGATTCCTGATCCGCCGCGGCCTTGCCGTTTGTATTCTTTCAAGTCGGTTTTTTTGCCCAAGCCGTTTTCAGTGACCACAAAGATCTGAACGTTATCCAGGTTCTTGTCCTTCTTCCAGACCAGGTCCATGCTCATGATCCAGTCACCTTTTCTGACTCTCATGCCGCGGACGCCAGCGGCTGTGCGGCCCATTGGCCTGACGTCTTTTTCGTCAAAGCGGATGGCCTGCCCCAGGGCGGTTGAAAGAATGATGTCGTCCTCGCCGGTTGAATGCTTGACCCAGCGGAGTTCGTCGCCGGCTTTCAGTTTGATGGCAATCAATCCTGAGCGGCGGACTTTGGCGAATTCTTCAATTGGGGTTTTCTTGATCAGTCCTGATTTGGTGCAGAGAACCAGATATTTGGCCGGAGTTTTCTTTGAGAGAGTCAAGACGCTCTGAACTGTTTCGTCGTTTGGCAGTTCAAGGAAGTTGACCAGGGCTTGTCCCCTGGAAGTCCTTGAGCCTTCCGGCAGTTCATAGACTTTGGTTTGGAATACGCGGCCCTTGTTGGTGAAGAATAAGATGTCGTCATGGGTGTTTGAGGTGGAAAGCCATTCAACAACATCCTCTTCTTTGGTGGTCATGCCGATAACGCCCTTGCCTCCCCTTCCCTGTGATTTGTAGGTGTCAGGCGGCACTCGTTTTACGTAACCGGATTTTGTAATAATGACCATGGCCTGCGCTTCCGGAATCAGGTCTTCCACTCTGAACTGGCCAATTGGCTGTTTGACCAAAACTGTGCGGCGTTCGTCGCCGTATTTTTCTTTCATTTCCTGCAGTTCGGTTTTGATGACTTCCTTTTTCTTCTTGTCGCTGGCAAGCAATTCCTCCAATTCTTTGATAAGCTTTCGCTTTTCTTTCAATTCATCCTCAATTTTTTTGCGTTCCAATCCGGCCAGTGTGCGCAATTGCATGGCAAGGATGGCGCTGGCTTGTTTGTCTGAGAGTTTGAACTTGGTCATCAGGGCGTTGTGGGCAATTTCAGTGGTTTCAGATTTCTTGATGGTGTTGATGATCGCGTCAATGTTGTCCAAAGCCTTTTTCAACCCTTCCAGGATGTGGGCGCGTTCTTTGGCTTTGTTGAGGTCATATTCAGTGCGGCGGGTAATAACTTCCTGGCGGTGTTTGATGTAATACTCAAGAATGTTTTTGAGGTTCAAAACTTGCGGTTCCAGCCCGTCCACAAGAGCCAGCATGTTGACGTGGAAAGTATCCTGCAGGGCCGTGTATTTGAACAGCTGGTTTAAAACTTTGTTTGGCAGGGCGTCCTTTTTCAAATCAATGACAATGCGGACGGTATCAGATGATTCGTCGCGCAAGTCTCTGATGCCCTCAATTTTTTTGTCTCTGACGAGTTCCGCAAAATTCTCAAGCAATGAGGCCTTGTTTACGCGGTAAGGAATTTCAGAAATTATGATCTGATGGCTGCCTTTGTTCTCTACGATTTCCGTTTTGGCGCGCATGACAATAGGGCCTTTGCCTGTGGCATAGGTCTGCTTGATGGTGTTCCAGTCATAAATATAGCCGCCTGTCGGGAAGTCTGGGCCTTTAACGAATTCCATCAAGTCTTCTGAGGTGGCTGAGGAATCGTTGATCAGCGCGATTGTCGCGTCAATAACTTCGCCGAGGTTGTGCGGCGGCATGTCAGTGGCCATACCAACGGCGATTCCCAGCGTGCCGTTGATTAAAAGGTTAGGGACTTTTGCCGGGAGCACAGCCGGTTCTTTTTGGGTAGCGTCGTAGTTGTCGTTCCAGTTAACCGTTTCTTTTTCAATATCTGCCAGGATTTCTTCCGCGATTGCAGTCATGCGGGCTTCCGTATAACGCATTGCCGCTGGGCTGTCCCCGTCCATTGACCCGAAGTTTCCCTGCCCGTCCACGAGCGGATAGCGCATGGCAAAGTCCTGGGCCATGCGGACCATGGAATCGTAAACCGCCACGTCGCCGTGTGGGTGGTATTTGGCCAAAACTTCACCTACAACAGCCGCCGATTTTCTGTATTTTGCTGTGGAGCGCAGGCCGATTTCCGACATCGCGTACAAAATTCTTCGGTGCACCGGTTTCAGTCCGTCTCTGACGTCAGGCAAGGCGCGCGCAACAATAACGCTCATGGCGTAGTCCAAATAGGACTCCTGCATTTCGCGTTCAATCGGGCGGGGCGCTACATGCCCTATGCTTGCCGGTTCTAACACTTGTTCTTCTTTTTTAGCCATATGTGGTTTACGATCTTAATTCTTCTAAGGGGTTTAGTTTGTCGAAATCTATTTTAATGGTCTGCTGTGAAAATTCGTTTTTCTGTTCTAAGTTCAATTCCCTAATCGTCAACTCTCCTTTATCCTCTTTAAACTCCGGGAAAACCATCACCCCAAAGTTGGTTGTTTTGTTCAGCACCTTCACTACGAAGGGCTGTTGTTGCCTGGTTTGAACCGCTTCCGGTTCCAGTGTCTGGTTTCCGACCTTCAGGCTGATTTTGTCTTTAGACGGGAAGTTTAAGATTTCGTCGGTGTTGTTTTCAACCTTGAAGTAGATATACCTCTTCCCTTCT
Organism: uncultured Candidatus Saccharibacteria bacterium; assembly: GCA_964605735.1. GTDB lineage: Bacteria > Patescibacteriota > Doudnabacteria > UBA920 > O2-02-FULL-48-8 > DASPNG01. The sequence continues at coordinate 702,914 of CAZSDS010000001.1, forward strand.
CTGACTTCAGTGGCTTCCAGTGTGATGAAGTTGGAAGCGCCGAGGACTTGTCCTGGCTGAAGGCTGGAAAGGTTCAAGTCAGGGGTGCTTATGTCGGCAAATTTATGCTTGAGGTTGTTGATCCAGACTGTTCCAAGTCCGATCATGGTCACCGCTATTGCGGCGGCTAGGATTCGGCCTTTGGTTTGGTAGGACCTGGTTTGCAAATAACTGACGATTTTGTTTAACATTTTTGTTTGGAGAATTGTTACCTCTGCGGTGCAAGGATTATTACGCTGGTCGTGTCTGTTGTAAAATCTTTTCTCTTGACGGTAATTTTGTCTGATTCCACCGGCTTGCCGCCCATTTCTTTGATGAAGTTGTCAGGCTTGTCGAAGTTTAGATTTAATCCTGGGATTTTATAGCTGTGTGGGACGATGTAATATGGTTCGAGTCTGGTGGCAATGTCTGCGGCTTTTACGTAATCACAAACATCTTTGCCGCCCACCGGGATCAGGACAATATCCGCGCCCTCCAGTGTTTCTTTCTGGTCGTCCGTAAGCTCGGCCTGGTTAAATGCTCCAAAAAATGCGATTCGGATGTCGTCGAGCTCTATGCTGTAAATGGCATTAGGTCCCAAGGTTTTGTTCTCAGCCGGAGCGCCCATGATATGGCCGCCCTTGATGTCGTATTCGCCCGGGCCGTTGATGACAAACGGTGTGCCTTGGATGGATGAAAGGTTATTGCTCCAGTCAAGTTTCGGGTTGGATAAGATGACCACGTCTGCCGCTCCCCTGACCGGGCTTAAACCTGTCTTGTTGTTGAACGGGTCAGTGATGATTGTGAGGTCTTTTCCGACTAGTTTAAAACTGCTTAAACCGAACCACGTGATTTGCATAAATTTACTGTCTTTTAAGGCGTTTCTTACTCACAAATTCTACCAAATTTCGGCTGTTTTGGGAAGCCTTTTTTGGGCCTGATTTTGCCTTAATTTTTGTCCTGAATAAGGGCTTTGTTTTCGCCCCAACTTGACCCTTGATTTATGAGGCAAATAAGCGTATAATTCAAAAGCTTTATCTTGCCTTTTAAGGCAGGGTTGCAGGAAAGGCAGTAACTGTCGCAGCGCCTGCTGTTGAACAACAGCGGGACTTGCCCGGAACATGGGCGGGTCGAACACGTTACTATCTATCTAACACATATGTCAGACGCTACAACAAGCGTTGCACAGGATTTCAAGACCATGCAGGAGTTACTGACTCAGGGTGGCATTGAAATCAAAGTTCCTAAAGTCGGCGATGTTTTGGAAGGCACTATTCTTAGCGCCGGAAAAAATGAAGTTTACGTTGACATTGACGGAATCGGTTTGGGTGTAGTTCGCGGCCGCGAGCTGTATGACGAATCAATTCGTCTGCAGGCTCTCAAGCCGGGTGATAAGGTTTTTGCCTCAGTGGTTGAGCCTGAGAACAAGGAAGGAAACATTGAGTTGTCATTCCGACAGGCTGGCCAGGAACGCGTTTGGTCCACTTTGACCGACCGCATGAAGGCAAAGGAAGTTATCAAGACCCGCATCCTTGAGGCGAACAAAGGTGGTTTGATGGTCGAGGTAAACGGAGTTATTGGCTTCCTGCCGGTTTCCCAACTCTCATCAGAGCACTACCCTCGCGTGGAAGAAGCAGACAAGAATAAAATCCTTGAGATTTTGAAGAGCTACGTCGGCCAGGTGTTTGATGTCATGATCATCACAGCAGATCCTCATGAAGAGAAACTGATTGTTTCCGAGAAGGCTGTAAATGAAGACATCCTCAGAGAGAAGATCGGCAAGCTGGCGTTGAACCAGGTTGTCGAAGGCGAAGTTTCCGGTGTTGTCGATTTCGGTATTTTCCTGAAGTTCGGCGATGGTCTGGAAGGCTTGGTCCACATCTCAGAACTGGCATGGAGCCGCATTGATCATCCAAAAGACCTTTACAAGGTTGGCGACAAGGTTAAGGCAATGGTTATCTCCATTGATCGCGACCGCATCTCCCTCTCAGTAAAGCGCTTGCAGGCTGATCCTTGGGTGGAAGCAATCAAGAAGTACCAGGTTGGACAGGTTGTTAAAGGTAAGGTTACAAAGATCATGCCGTTCGGCGCCTTTGTAGAGCTTGATCCGGACATCTACGGCTTGGTCCACTCCGTTGAACTCTCTAATGAAGAAGTGAAAGACCCTTCTGAAATTGTAAAGATAAACGAAGAGCGTGAATTCAAGATTATTTCCATTGAACCGCAGGAACACAGGCTTGGTTTGTCTTTGAGAGCCCTTACTGCTCCGGCAAAAGCTGAGAAATCAGAAAAGCCAGTTGCAGAAGCACCAAAAGAAGAAGCTAAGGCTGAATAATGAACGAATAAAAACCTCCCGAAAGGGAGGTTTTTTGTTACCTGCATAAACCGCCGGCTTTAGCCGGCGTGTGCGTTTGAAGGCGTAGCCCTCTGTCACATAAACTAAAGTCACCACACCTTGGTAAGAAGGGAGGTGACTTTAATGTCTAATCGTCGGTTGTATCAACTCGACCATTGCACCTGGAGATGTATCTACCACTTGGTTTGGACACCAAGATACCGGGGCCAGGTTCTTCAAGACAAGTATATCAAAGCAGAAGTAAAGCGAATATTCAAGCAGATATGCCAATGGAAAGGCTTTGGAATTGAAGGTTGGCACATTGGTGATGAACACATCTATCTCATAGTAATCATTCCACCAAAGTATTCAGTTGCATACGCAACCCAGGTTCTCAAAGGTAAATCAAGCTCTTGGCTTAAGAAAAAGACAAAACAATTCCCACCAGGACCATTCTGGGCAAGGGGATACTTTGTCACAACCATGGGACTAGATGAGCTTACGGTGAAAAACTATGTTGCCAACCAAAAGCACCACCAAAGACCCTTGCCACAACTGCCTTTTCCAGGCTAAGCCTGGATGATAAAAGCCACCAGCGTCAGCTGGTGGCTAGTTTACTTGTTAAAAAATAACACTCAATTGAGTGTTATTTAACGCTGTTTTCTAGAGCTGTAAGTTCGTTGTATACCTGGAGGTTGTTGTAAACCCAGTGGTCTCCTGGTGGTTGCTTGTATAAACCATTCATCTGTTCAAAGTTCATTTGCGAATATTTCACCTGTGATTTTTTTGGAGCAGTGTTCAGGAAATGGTTCATGGCAACCACCCCTTCACCGAGGTTGTCGCCCATGTCCCAGAGGTCTGAGCCCCCTACTCCCCAGCAGTTGTTCAGGTGTTCGATGTAACGGCGGCACATAGTGCTTTCTGCATTTGAGAGCGCAAGAATTTTCTTCCAATTATTCTGTTGCAGGATTACATGAGTGTAGTCAGCCAGCGGTGAGCGTTTGGATTGCAGGTATTGTTTTAGAGCTGTGTTCATTTTCAGCTGGCGCTGAAGTTTGGCAACGGCCTGTTCGTGTCTTTCCTTGAATGATTTTTCTTCTGCGCTCTCTTTCAGTTCGCGCATGAACTCGGTATGGTCCCCTGCTTCAAATACAAGCGGGTTGATGATGACAGGCTCAATTTCTGCAGCAACTGATTTTTGCGGGAACAGCATAGGAGTAAGACTGAACAACAAAGCCGCAACCAATAATTTGGTGAATGACCCCATGTCCTCTATAGGCTGGGGAACAATGTCTATGTGTTTTTTAACTGTTGGGGCTAAGACTTTTTTCGGGTTCTGTTTTTTGACGATTCTTATTGCGTCCATTTAGGGTTTGTTTCAAAAATTAGCGTGTTTCTTCTGAGAGAACCTTATCAAAAATTAACTTCAGGGTCAATGTTAAGATGTGGATTTGCTTGGGATAAAAAAAACAAACGCGCTAGCTGCCTTTCGTAAAGCATCTAAGGCGTATGTTTCTTTGGTGGGCAAGGAGGGAATCGAACCCTCAATCCCTTGCGGGCCCGGGATTTTAAGTCCCGTGCGTATGCCAGTTCCGCCACTTGCCCCTTATTTCCTTTGGAGGTCTGGAGCGGAGTCGAACCGCTGTAAAAGCTTTTGCAGAGCTCTGCCTGACCGCTCGGCCACCAGACCAACTTCGGTAATTATAACAATTTTCCCGACATTTTTCGAGTCTTCAAGAAAAGCTGGAAAACATCGTACTTTCGTTTTAAATACAAACCTGGTGAATTAAAATACATGTACTTATACAGTTTCAAGCTGTCTTTCGTAGAATAAGCTAGTTGATATGATCTACGGCTTTCGTATAGATGGGGTTTCATAATTCTAAGCTCTGTTTGGAGTATGTAGTCTAATTGTTCGAGAAATGGTTTACTCCCGCTTGTAAAAACTGTTCTCAATCTTCTTGGGTGACTATTCTTATATTCAATTAGCACGGAGCCATCTCCATCGAAATAGCCACGAATAAAATGTTTTAGCTTTTGCTTAGATAGGGCTGGAAAAATCATGGAAAGCGATTTGTTAGGTCTTAGGCCAATTTTGAATAACTCATTGTAAAGCACATGATTTCCGATTCGTAAAAAATATCTTGCTTGTCGTGTCATGGTTGCAGGTAGAGTAACTATTCTATGCTCAGATTTAAGCGAGTTTTTTACAATTAAGATTAACTCTTTATCGATACTACTCGCTCTAATATATTTCCCTCTTAAATATGTAGCGTCCTCAAGGCTGCCATCTGCATATAGATAACCTAGAATATAAGCTGATTCATTGGTTATTTTTGAAAAAAATTTTTCATTAACTCTATATTTTATGCCCATAAACGGTGGTTATGATATATCCTGCAATTCTATATATAAAATGTAAGTTTGTCTATAAACCAAAACCCCGGGGTTGTCCGGGGTTTTGTTCATGTTAGTTCACAACAGCTGCTGCGGCTGCGGTTTCAACCAACGCAGCGGCTTCGATAGCCTTAGCCTCAATGGCCTGGGCGGAAGCAAGCACAGCTGGCAAATGCTTTTTGTAGGCGCCTTTGGTATATGCATACCAAGGTTGGAAACCTCTTCGTGAGTACATTTCCAGGGCTACATCCAGGTTATACTTACAGTCCTGCAAGTTTTCGAAGGTGTGCCATGGGTTCCCGGGTTTCCAGTTGATTTGAGCAAGACCGATGTCTATAGAACCATTGCGGTTCAATCCGCGGTTGTCACGAGTACATTCGTGAGTTCCGTTTTCGGCTTTCAAAATAGCAATGAACGTATTACATTTATCCCCTAATCTAGGACAGACGTATGCACGAATTTCAGGTTCTTGCATGAAGACTCTGTCGGCGCCGGTTTTCTTTGGCGGAACTGAGTTAGAAGATGTTGAGCTTGTTAAAGTTACAGCTTTCGCTACTGGAAGAACTTGTGCGATTTCAGTGACTGGGAGCGGAGCCGGATTAGGCACCATCTCCAGTTTAGTAGCAACTTCGACCATTTCTACTTTTTCAGAATTCTTATAGATGTCAGCAATGAGCTGAATTTTAGGAAGTTCTGGTAATTTTATTGTTGGAAGATTTTTGATTTCAAAGACTTGGGACGTTTTGTTTTCGGTATGAGCATCAGCGGAATTCGGAAAACCGAATAAAGCCATGATGGCAAGCATAGAAGCTAAAATTGTGCCATCGATGATGCTCAGCCTCTCAAAACGGGCTGTCATCTTGAAATACTCGCTGGCTTCCTTAAATCACCCTTCCTATTCCCTTACATAGCAGAGAGCGGCAAATAGGCTGCAATAAAAGGTAGCTTAGTTTGACCTTTATAAAAAGAACTTTCTGCTGCGTTTTTCGGGCACTAAATCCTTGGTGATTTAGTTGCCTGCCCTGGCCTCCCGGAGGAGGCTAGGGTACGCAACTGTGAATGTTATCATAAAAAGGGTGTTTTGTCAAGAGCTAAAAGGTGGTGAATGACCAATAAATACGTGGGTTTTAGAAAGAAATAGGCGTGTGAAATTGTGATAAAAAATGCATAAAAAACAGCCATTTTAAAGGCTGTTCCAGGTTGTGCTATTTAGACCCTGTTTTCCTCAGTTTATAGAAGCTTTATGTGATGTTTGATGGCTAAATTCTCATGCTTGATATCCCGGACGTCTTTAACGACTGCATCCAGTGTTGTTGTAATTGTTGTGACAGTATCTTCCACCCTGGTGAGCCGTTCGTCCAGTCCGCGAATATCTTCTTTGGTTGCCAAAACTTTAGCTAATTTTGCAATATCGGAATTTGTGATCATAGGGGGTTAATTATCCCGCGCTGAAATTTTGCGGTCAATATCAACTCTGTGGATAGCTAACTTAGATGACCAATCACTCCCGCTGATACAGGCATCACAAGCATAGTGTATAGCATTAAGCTGTAGACCTTAGCTGGGAGTTTAAGTCCGAGCCATTGGTTTCCGTAGTGAGACAGGCATGAGCCCAAGTATGCCAGCTCTTTTTGTTCAATTGCCCGGAGCCTGTTCTCCCAGACCGTGAACGGACATCCTTTGAATAGTTTCCAAGAAAACATGGTGGCGCCAAGCAAGACGCCGGCAATTATTGCGTAAAGATATGATGCGAAGATTGACGGGTAGAAAATTGCAAGTACGGGAGAACTTATGGCTGATACTGCGAACACTGCAAATATCATAGTATGCAGATAGAGGACGTGTTGGGCTTTCATATGTTGAGCTTAACAGATAAACATTAATATTCCTAATTCCCTACTTTACTTTGAACCAGACCTCATCTTTGCTGTCTGGTTCGCCATTGTAGTTGCTCATTAATTCCTCACCTTTTTTGATGTCTCTGAGGGCGGTGAAGATCATAGCTTTTCGTTCAACGTCTTCGTCGTATTCTATGTTGGGCGTGTAGGAGTGGTTGTATAACGAGCCGAACCCAAGCACAATGGCCGGCTGGTATTGCGTTGCCCAGGGGAAACAATAATCATCCAAGAGAGTTTTTCTTAAAGTCTTCTCCTGGCTTTTGGGAACAGCTATTACAGGGCAAACTTCGATCACTTCACCCTTTTTGATGTCAGCTGTGGCGAACACTCCCCTGCCCTTTTTTCCTGTCTTTCTTACAATAATTTTGGTTGGTGGTTTTATGCGCATAGAAGGATTTTAGCAAAAAAATCGTTTATAAGGAATATTTTTAGCGTTCGATTCCCTTCCACATACTAAAGAAAAAACTTCCACCTGTTGGTGAAAGTCTTTTCTTGGAGCAGGTAGGGGGAATCGAACCCCCGCATCGTCCTTGGCAAGGACGTGTTCTACCACTAAACCATACCTGCGCTCTAATATGTTATTTTCTGGTGCCCCGGGTCAGAATCGAACTGACGACACGACGCTCTTCAGGCGTCTGCTCTACCACTGAGCTACCGAGGCTATTATATCAAAATTTTCTTTGGTGGGCGCTAAAGGATTCGAACCTTTGGCCTTCTCGGTGTAAACGAGACGCTCTAACCAGCTGAGCTAAGCGCCCTCTTGGTGGGCACGGAGAGACTCGAACTCTCAAGCCATAAAGGCACACGCACCTCAAGCGTGCGCGTATACCAGTTCCGCCACGTGCCCGAACAGTTAAAACCAATTGTAAAAGCCTAAAAATTATACAAAAAATATGCTATCCAGTCAATCCGGCTTAGAAGGTCCTGTCTTTGCCCACAATCACACGGATTTTGTTCGGCAATGCCTGTATTGTTGTTGGGGCTTTTGCCAGTGTCCTGTCCCCTTCATAGAAAGGCAGGCCATCCGGCGAACTTATGGTGATGCGCCTTCCGCGCATTACTGCGCATCCTGGAATGTTTTCAAAACAGGCGGTTGCCAGGTCGCTTCTGTATTTCCAAGCGTCAAACGGGGTTATGCCTGGAAGCAAAAGAATATCCAGTAAGCCGTCTGTCGGGTTGGCTAGTTTCGAGTTGCTTTTCGCCGCCCTACTGTTGAAGATTGCCCCGAGGGCAACTTCAAATTCAGCGCTGAATTGGTCGTCTATTTCCATTCTCATTTGCACTGGCTTGAGGTTGGCAGCAAGCGAGAATTTGGAAAAATCGAACATGGATTTTGGGTGCAGGTCGTCCAGTTTCACTCCCAGCCCTATCTTGGTCATAAATAACCCAGACTGTGCCTGACCCAAGTCCAGCAGTTCAACTCTTCTGTGCGCCAGGGTTTGGCAGGCGTTTTCCACTCCAGCAATCCCCAGAATTTTGGACAGCTCTGAATCAACCAAAGGCACATAGCCAATTGTCATTTCTTTGTCCCCCAGGCAATTTATGATTTCCTGGATAGTGCTGTCATAGCCGACTGCCACGATAGTGCTGGCTTCGCGCAATACCGCAGTCTCTACAAGTTGCGGAATTGTGCGCAATGGCGTAACCCGGGTCATTTCTCCGCTAATTCGAAGCTGAGAAACGCACGAGTACAGCTGGTTCTGTACTCGTTCAAAAATTTTCTGTTCTATTTTTTGCGGATCAATTATGTAGTAGTACATGGCTGCCTACTCCTCGATAACTTCCTCTTCCACAATTTGCACCTGCTTTGGCTCTTGCATGCGACAGTTGCCTACGAAAAGCGCGCCGTTTCTTATTTCGAGTTTACTGCACGCGATATTTCCCAGCACCCGGCCAGTCTCCGCAATTGTCAGCGAGTTTTTAATCGTTACATTCCCCTTAACCACTCCGGCTATGGTGGCATTATTGGCAATAAGATCAGCGTCAATCTGCGCGTTTGGGCCTATAATCAAATCCTGGGACGTATGCACTTTCCCGGAAACGATCCCGTCAATTCTGATATTGCCCTGGCTTTTTAGTTCACCCTCCACGCGCATTGCTGTGGCAATTACGGTTTCCGGATTTTGTTCCATTCGGTTTGGCATGTTACTTTGCTTCTTTAATTGCCTGCTGTTCTTCTTCGGTCAGCTGGGATTTTGAGATTCCTTTTTCAACCTCCTTTGCGTAGACTCTGTTTCCTTCGCGGCCATGCAGAGAGGAAATGACCACGCCGCTGTTGTCTGCATCAAGCAGAGCGATGACAAAACTGATGCTGCCGCCTGCGTCGTCAAACGGATTAAACCTGATAAAGCCGATTTTCTGGAAATTGTTTTTGTTGGCAGTTGCCAGACCGCTGACAAACTGTTCTAAATGGTCAATCTGGCTGTTTATTTTTTTGATGGATTGTTCATGGGAAGCAATGACGTTGTCCAGTTTTTCAGTTACGGCGCCGTCGTAAAACTCCTGTCTTATGCTGTCTATGTTTTTGACGCGCAAAAACAGCCACACCCACATAAATAACACAAGTACGGACAGCCCTGCGGCACCCAGTGCAATATATTCGTAGTTCATAAATTTCCGTCTTATTATAGCCTAAACAATAAGGTTTGTGAAAATTGGCAGTTAAGCGCGGGTAAGGTATAATCTTAATGCTCTTAACAGGAAACTTATGAAAAACAATAATTTGGCTCAGCAGAGCGAAGAACGCGAACTTCGAGTGGTAAAAAAGGATTTTACTTTTGTAGTTGGTTTGAATTTAATGCTTTTGGCCTTGATGGTGGCTTTGTATTTCTGGAACAGGTCAACTGGACAGCTTGAACACTGGTTTTCGCAGCTGATTAAATTCTAAGTCGTTATGTTGCAAGCGTTGCACAGCGTGAACCTGCACGGTTTTTAGTCAGTTTTGCTGTATTCGGCATTCACACCGCCTGCCTTTCTCCTGTTGGGGATATAGTAAAGTGGTATTACATCGCATTCGCATTGCGGAGGCGCGGGTTCGATTCCCGCTATCTCCACCAAAGGAAAGTTAGGTGAAATGAAAAACGCGGGTTAACCGCGCTTTTTTGTTTTTTGGCTATTTTCTTAAGAAGGCTTCTTTTGGTGAAAGGCCCGTGGCTCTCCGTGCCGGCCAGAATCCGGCAAACACTCCAATGAACGCGGATGATCCAATACAAAGTGCGGCAAACCACCATGGCGTAATGAACAGATCCACTGGTGTGCCCCCCAAGCGTGAGGCTAAAGTGTTAAAGCCAAGGTTGAGCAACTCCCCTGCTCCCACACCAAGGACAACTCCTGTGACTCCGCCGGCCAGTCCCATCAACAAAGATTCCATTAAAAACAAATTCCTGACGTCAGAGTCAGTCGCGCCCAAAGATTTCATAACACCAACCTCATAAATGCGCTCCAGGAAGCTGACAATCATGGTGTTGAACATTCCCACAGCCGAGACAACCAAAGCGGCAATACCGAACACACCAAGCACAATTGTGATTATGGTTAAAATTCTCCCTGCCTGGTTGACCAAGTCAAGTTTTGCTGAGATCAAGAATCCTTTTTCCAGCAAGGCGTCCCGTAGCTCATTAACTTCATCCCCGCTTTTGGCTTTGATATAGGTTTCTTTGTAGCCCGGCATCTCCTTGTCCATGGATTGAGCCAAAACATAGACGACTGGCGGCTCGGCTTCGTTTGTGATTAAGCCCAAAATGGGCAAGTCACGTTTTGAGTTTATTTCCTGCGTGATCTCCCCTTGGTCATTTTCAATGGCAATATGTATTCCCAACTGCTTGCCTAATGCCGTGGCATCTTCAGGCAAGCCAAAAATCTTTGCCGTTTGCAGGGTTATGATCACGCCTTCGCTGGCGTTTTTTATTTGGTTTCCAACATCCGGGATCGTGCCGGAAAGCCGGAAGAAATTTTCATTGATTGTACGGACCAGGATGCCGCTTCCCAAAGCTTCGCCTGCCCTAACTTCGCCTTGAAACTCCGCCACCGGGCTTATTTCCGCTGTTAACGGTAGGTTTGCGATTTCCTGTACCTGCTCTGCTCTGATTGTCAGGCCGCTCTCCTGCGGATAATATGCTTGAACGGTAAGCAGTGAATCTTCTGTGGTGATAAGGCGGCCAAGCAATACGTATTGCAAGCCATACCCAAGCGAAATCAAAAAGACAACCGTGGCAATGCCAATGGACGTGCCAAAAATCGTCAAAAAAGTCCTGGTTGGTTTTACCGTAAAAATTCTGGTTGAAAGCCTAACCAGGTCAAACAGCCTTAGTTTGTGGTTTGTTTGTTGAGTGGATTGTTCCATTTGTTTTGGTGTCTAGTTGGTTAGTCAACCTGTCCGGCTGGCAGTTGTTTGGAGGAAAGGGCAAGTTCGAGTTTTTCCGCCATGCGCTGGGAGCTGCGCAACGGTATTCCCACTCCCATTTTGCTCTTTGGCAGGTTCAGCACTTTCTGGAAAGATTCATAATCGATTATATTTACGATTCTTTCGCGGATAATCTCATCAAGTCGTTCGATTTGCAGGTAGTCCAAAGTTCCTTTGTATCCTTGCAAAAGCCATTTTCGGATCAGCATCATTTCTTCGTAAGGAGGATTTTCCGGGTTGGTTTCAAAAATTTTATGGATTTCGTCCAGTTTGGCTTTTTCCTGGATCAGATCCTCCACAAACAAACTGATCTTGCTCGCTTTTTGGAACCACAAGCCAATTCCACCTTCTTTGTAGGGGCGGTCCAGTTCCCATAAAAACTGCTGAGCAGTAATTTTTCTATCGAGTCTGTCGCGGATCAGTTTTTGGAATCGTTCCATTTCTTCCCTTGAAAAACCCCGCAGGAACATGCTTGAAAGTGACTTGGCGGCAACCTCGTTTGGTTCGGCCTGCTGATCAATTTGCCCGAACATATGTTTGGTGATTGATTTTCTCAGTGTTTTCGGAGTCGGGGTTTCTGTTTTTACAACCTGCCCATCTTTGATGTAGAAAATTTTCTTGGCATCGCGCAAGCTCCAGGCTTCGTGAGTGACCATGATGACAGTGCGGTTGTCTTTTTCGTTCAGCTCTTTCAAGAACTCTAGAACTTTTTGGGAGTTTTCAGAGTCAAGGTTTCCCAGCGGTTCGTCAGCGATTAATATTGGGGGGTTGTTCGCCAGTGCGCGCGCTATGCCGACGCGTTGTTGTTGTCCGCCGGATAATTCATAAGGCAGGCGCTCCGCCAAATTGCTGATTCCCAATCTGTCCAGCAGTTCCATGGCTCTCTTGCGGCGCCTGTCAGCGGAAATCCCAAGGAAAGCCATTGGCAAAGCCACATTATTGGCCACGCTCAATGTTGGAATCAGATTGAATTGCTGGAAAATCATGCCAACCCCCACCTGGCGGTAAATTGCCAGTTCCTGGGAAGTAAAATTGGCGATGTCACGGCCGTTGATTTTCAATTCACCGGCCTGCGATTTTTCAATGCCTGAAATAAGGTAAAGCAAAGAAGTTTTCCCGGATCCGGACGGCCCAAAAAACGCGGCATACTCTCCCCTGTTGATGGTCAAGTTGATGTCTTTAAGCGCCCACGTTTCAGAGGGCTTGTCTTTGTTGTACCAAAAATTAACTTTGTTAAGTTCGATGATCGGCTCAGCCATTTTGAAATTAAAATTACGTTTTAAGCGAATCGTTCAATAACAGCAACCATGTCCTGCGGCAGGTGATCATCTTTGACCAGGTATTCATCTGCGCCGAGCTCTTTGGCCTTTTTGCGGTACTTGGATTCTGTGAATCCGGAGAAAATTATGACGACCGTATTTTTAAGTTTGGGGTTGCCTTTTATTTTTTTCAAAAGCTCAAATCCGGTTTCGTCAGTTCTGGTTGATTTGTTGCCGTCAATCATTGGCATGGACAAATCTAAAAGGACCAACGAAGGTTTTTTCTTGGGGTTCATGATGACTTTTTCCGCTTCGTTTATTCCGGCGGTTATCGTCAGTTCGAACTTATTTTCCAGCCCGTGCAGCCAGAAAATATCTTTTATGTACATTCGGACAATTTCACTGTCGTCAACCAGCAAAACCTTGGTTTTTTGCTTCTTTTTCGTTGCGGTTTTTGTTGTCATATGGGTAAAAATTTTCAGGTTTATTATATCACAAATCTGCTCAGGAAGAATAAAAACCCCTCAGTTTTGAGGGGTTTTTTTAGAAGCTTCAATTACTGTCGCAAGAACTTGAAGGTGTCTTCAAAATTTTTGAAGATGACATCCAAAATTGACTCTGTCTGGCGCGGCACTACAATTGTTCTGACTGGGAACGAGGTGGTGTTGCCGGACTGGTCAGTGGATTCGATCTGAATGCGGTAGATGCCGCCTGGTTTAAGCGTGGTCAGGATGACTGTGTGTTCCGTGACTGTGTTGTTGGTAATTTCCACTTTATTGGTCAGCGGCCTGTCAGCAGCGCCTGTTCCTTCTTCGTAACGGACAATTGAAGTGGCTGGTTCATTCGTCTTCCACGCGACAATTGTCTGGGTGCGGTCCTGTCTGCCAGGAACCAGCGCGGTTTCAATCTTCAAACCGCTGATTTCCGGCGCTGACTCATCTTGCGTTGTGGTGATGATTGTTGGGGCTCCGCCTTCAATCATGTTGCCATTGGCCGCGTAGCCGTAAACCGTGACTTCATAAGAGGTTGCCGGCAGCAGGTTCTCAATTACCATTGAGTGGCTGGTTGTGCGGTTTTCGTCAGATTTCTGCAAAACTTCACTTGTGGCCATGTTCTTATACTGCACCACGGTGGTGGTTGCTGTTGGTGTTGACCAGGAAGCGCGGAAAGAGTTGTTTGTAATTTCCGTGATGCGGCCTTGCACCGGCAGAGGTCTGGTTGTGAAAGTCTGTTCCCTGCCCTGACCAACTGCTCCTGGTATGCTGAAGCTTTTTGGCAAAATTCTGTACGTGGTGTTTGGTTTGAGGTTAACCAGTTTGATCTCGTGTTGAGTAACTTTAGTTGATGTGTTTGAAGCCTCGTTTGGATATTCTGTACTGCCGGCTGGAACCTGGGATTCTTCCGCGTAGTTCAAGACAGAAAAGGCTTTAATGTTTGTGCGCCACCTTACAGTTGCGCTGTCCGGGGTGATGTCCACCACTTCAGGCCGGTCAATGAATGGTGGAACCAAGCTAGGCAAGGCTGATTCAATAGCCTCTTCAATAGCCGCCTGGAATTGCTCAGCATCTTCAATATCAATACTGCCTTCAGTGAAGTACTTGGTTTCAAGGTTTGCCGGTGTGTCTGTTTTTGAGTTTCCGCCTTTGTCCACTGCTTTTACGCGGTAGTAGTAAGTTGTGCCCATTGTCAGGCCGCGCATTTGAATATTATGCTGCTGGGCAAAATCAGCGCTGGAAGCAGTAAGCCCATAATCTTCTGTCTTGCCGTATTCAACTATACCGATGGTGTCTTCATTGGTGCTGAAGGCGATTTCTGCAGAAAATGAAGTGATGTTATTCGCCACGACTCCGGTAATGTTAGGCGCAGTGGTATCTAGGGTAACGGATGACCCTCCTCCCCCGCCTCCAACCTGCTGGATAATGGTTGTTTCGTCAGTGGTGAACTGTCCGACGTCAGAAATTGTTTCATTTCCTGCCTCATCAGTTGATTTTACTCGGAAGTAGTAAGTGGTGTTTTCTTCAAGTCCGGTAATTGAAACCACGTGGAAAATGGACAACGTTTCAATCAGGTCAGTTTCGGTATCAAGGTCATCCTCTGCCAAGCCCCAATCCAGTTGTGAAGTGGCAAGCTCATTGGTTTGCCAGATCACAACAGCAGCCGTGGCAGCAATCACCGGCGTGTCGATTCCGGTAATGACAGGCGCCTGGTTGTCTGTTGTGGTAACAAAGGAGTAGTAACTGCCGCCATTGGTGTCAGTGGTTGTGTTTTCCTGGTCGTCCGTGGACTGGACTGAGTAATAATATGTGGTGCCCGCGTCCAAGCCAGTCAGGTTCACTGAGTGCTGGAAAGGAGCTGAGCCGCCGACCAAAGATGCAGTTCCAACCTGTGTTGGGTTTGCCAGGGTCGGGCTTGTTGAATAGTTTACGAAAGAATCCGAGTCTGCGTTTGTAGTCCAGAATATTGTTGCCGAATGATCACCAACGCTGGTTTCCGTGACACCGGAAACTACCGGGCCGGATACTGTGGTAAAGTTATACCCTGCCCCGTCATTGTCTTTGGTGGTGGCGTTCCCCAGCGGGTCATTGGATTTGACTCGGAATAAGTAAGTGGTGTTTGGAGTCAGGTTGCGCAGAGTGACTGAGTGCGAGGTGACAAAAGATGAAACCGCCTGGCCTACGTCAAAGGTTGTTGCCGGGGAAATAGAAAAGTCCACGCGAGAATCAGAAAGCTCGTCAGTGGTCCACGTAATAGTGGCTGTGGTTGACTGGACATCAGCCACGGTGATGTTCGTGATTACCGGGGCAGAGTTATCCGTACCACCTTGTCCGTCAGCGGTGTCTGAAACAACATCAGAGAATCCGCTGATGTCTCCGTCAGTGTCCACTGTGCGGACTTTGTAGTAATAAGTGGTTTCTTGGTCCAGGGTAAAGTCTGCGAAGTAGTTGACGTTAATGTCCGTGATGGTGGAATGAAGAGAGAACGAACTACCGTCCGTTGACCGGTAGATTTCATACTGTTCAAACTCAGAACCTGCTTCCTCAGTGTAAACCTCCCAGGAAATAAATTCGGTGTAATTTTCTGCGCTGACATTGGAGATGTCCTTGATAAACATCTTGTTAGGGTTTGGGGTGTTTGGCGAAACAGCTGTTACAGAAGTGATGTTTCCGTTTGCGTCCATAACCTGCAGGTAAACCGTGAAGTGATTAGGAATTGGGGCAAAGTTCCAATTTGGGCTTAGGTCTATAGAGTTCCCGCCCGCGTCCTGCCATTCACCGGAAGTCGCGTTGCGTCCGTCCGCAGACATGTCGGAGTTGTTGGATAACCTGTAGGACAGCCCCGCGTCATCATCAGCCGTAATTTGAACCTTGCCCTGGCTTACATCCAAATTTAAAGTGACACTAGGCGGAGTCGTGTCTAATGTGAATTCTCCGGATGTGGCTTGGGCAGTATTATTGGCTGATTCGTTGTCGTTTATCGTCACGCGAACTTGCGCGGTAGTCACATAGTTGTCCGGTATCTGGCTGAGGGCGTCCCAAACCGCAGTGTATGAGGTATAGCCAACCTCCTCCACTTCCTTGTTGTTTGTGTCGCCTGCGGCCAGGGATTGCGAATTGATCGCGACCCATCCCCCGCCAATATTATATTGGAACGAAGGTGTCACAAAGCCAGGGGTTGTTGTGCCGGTAGTTGTGTCAACGTCACGAATATTATATGTGATCAGAACCTTGCCGACGTCAGGGCTGTCCGGGTCAGTCTCATGCACTGCTGAAACTGAGTCAGATGGGTCAAAGTTCGGCGGAGCGTTAACAACGTAAGTAACCGTAATACTGCTGAATGTTGGCGTTGCAACGCCGTTGCCGCCAAGAATGACCTTGTATTGGAACCACCGGTCATTGCTGCCCGATCTGAGCGGGTTAGATGAGGCAATGGTTACGTTGTTGTTTGCTGAAACAAAATAGTTGCTTCCGTCGCACGAACTGCCGGTGTCGGAAAACCCGCACCAGCCGCTCCAGGTTGCGCCATCCGGAGATGTGCGGATTTGAACGCGGGCGGTTTCTGTGACAGAAGTGCCTGATGCAGTCCAGGCAACCTTTGCCACCAGGGTTTCAGTGTCCCCTGCGTCAAATGGTGATGAAATCACTTCTGCTCCTGAGTACATCCCACTATATGTGAGCGATGAGCTTGTGATTGGTCTAGGAGTGTCGCTGCCCCCCGTAACAAACGACGCCATGGCGTTAGCGGTGTTACGAGAATCATTTGTAGTCCAAGTAGCTGTTTCATTCGTTAATGCCGAAGATGATGTCCTATACTGTACCATGTGTTGTCCGTTATCACTGCTTACTTCGGTATAACTGGCATTTGGCCCTGAGACTGATGTGGAGCCGACTTGTGTAGCAACACACAACACGAAAACATTAGCAACTGTATTGAGTCCTGAAGAACAAGGATGGATTGTAGCGGAAATGTTAGAGGTGCTGCCTGTGGTGTCGAGTGGGTCATAATGATCAGCACCAGCAAGTTCAAAAGCATAAATTCTGAAGGTTGAACCTACGGTCGCAGCCTGTACTGTGACAGTAGTTGTTCCGCCTGTGACATTTTTTGCGTAATAGATGTGTTCTTGTCGGAAGTTAGTACCAGTGAATGAAATTGCAGTAGAGTAAGTGTTACCAGCGTTGTCTGAAGCGGAATAAGCGATTCCAGAACTATCTACCTGCGACATCGCAACAACAATCAAGTTGCCGGGAGTTACATTCGGAAGTACCGCTTGTGCACTGATTCCTGAGTTAGATCCGCTTGTTTGTTGGACAACCGTTGGCGGGGCAATTGGATAAGGCACTGCCCTCCACTGCAAGTTTGTACCAGGCGAGGCGAAGGTATGCAGTTGCCCTGGTCTTACCCTCTCCCAAGTTGATCCCCCATTGTTTGATAATTCATAATATAAGCTTCCAGTGCCAGCCCCCTCTGTTGCTGTTAGGGTGGCTGAATTTACGGAAGTGCCTGCCGCATTTGCCTGAGTAGATTGGGCAGGGTCTGTAGTAACCAAATTCGAGTAAGTTCCAAGTTGGATGTTGGATCCTATTAGTGCTCCTGTTTGCGTTGAGTATTTATTCCAATTGGTCTGGTCTGCCGGGTGGGCCGCTGTTGAGGCACTAACTCCCCCGCTCCAGCTGTTTTGGGTAAAGGTATAGGATGCGGCTGAGCTAGGCGTGCCACCGTACAAAAGAACCCACGCAAAAATAGCCAACAATAATGTTGTTGCTGACAGTGTTCTCCAGCGCGGTTCGCTGACTTTGAGAAAACCCAGCACTTTCCTTGGAATGACAAAAACAACCCAAGACAGTTTTCTAAAAAAACTGTCGGATTTTACCTTTTTGTTATTTGTGGTTTTTCTGGGCATGTCAGTCACGTTTGCACTATTTGTGAATGCTGATTTCTCCGACTGATTTCCCGAACCAATAGGATTTTCATCCATTTTGTTTTTGTTTCTGATATCTGCTCATTTTGGCAGACAGAAATATATTAACCAACTCAATTATACCACAAGAACTTGAATTTGTCCAGCAAAATATAATGGTTGATACTGGCAATTCCAAGAGGTTTACTTAATCATATTTGTTTAAGGAACAAAAGAAACTTGTGTTTATGGTTGTTTCACGTGAAACACGTATTTAGTCAGATGTTTCACAAGAATTTAAGTCCAAAGAACAGGGCAAAACCTAAATTGCAAAGCTGTGTCTAAAAACCCCTTAATAACGAGAGAATCAGCTAGATTTCCAAACTATTTCCCTATAAATAAGCATATCAATAAAACATGAAAAATAGGGTGGAAATAAATACCGTGAAACAAGGTTATTGCTCAATGTATTTTATTTACGAAAGATGGGACTTCAGAATCAGGGCCCTTTTTCTCAGTTTCACGCATTCTTATTGGGAGTTGAGAATTTGCCTTTATTTCAAACAATGTTTCACGTGAAACATTGTTGAAATAGCCTTAAAATGTTTCATTTTTTCAAATAGTGTACATTATTGGCCCAAGTTTTTTGACATAAAATGGCTTATTTAAGCCAATTCTAAGTAGTTTTCATAACCAGTTTCCTAGGATATTAAGGCTGGGGTAGGTGTCTATATTTCGGCAAATATTACACTTGTGGAACGTTGATTAACTCCCAATAAAATGGTATTCATGCTCAATATACCCTATTCGTGCAAATCTCTATTAGTATTTAGAGTTCAATATTTGAACTGCAAAGTAATCCCATCTTATGAAATATTTCGCCAAATAACACTAGAAAATCCCCTGGTAAATTGCGGTTAAATCCTTATTATTTACGCAAAATCTAGAATTTTTTTGGCTTATCTAAGCCTGTTTTAAATAGATTTTGATTTTGTTTCTTTAGGAATTCGGGGTCTGAATATGTTTCACATGAAACACATAGAATGTTTCACATAAGTATGTGTTTCCGCCTTGCTCTTCCTGAGACTGTAAAAAGTGGCTAAATTAAGGGAAAACATACAGTTCTCGAAACTATTTTCCTAATATATTGATGCACTATATTCCTGTGAAACATACCGCTGTTTCTCAGTGAAACTACTTAGTAATCACTAAATATTAGAGAAATTGCTGTTAAAAGAAGGATTTGGCCTTGCTGAATAGTTAAAAGATAGTGATCTAACGAGCCAATAACCAATAACGCTAATATTATTGCTATTTTTTGAGTGTTCCACGTGAAACGTATCCTGGTGCCTACATATAATAGCGTTATCAAACCAAGTAGTCCTGTTGTAGCGGCGATTAGTAGAAAGATATTGTGAGGGGGTTGGTATTGCCATGGTTCCACGTGAAACGCATGTTCCGCTGTTCTAATGTACTGACCTAGCCCTACACCAAAAATTGGCCTTTCTTTGAATAAAGTGAGTGCCATATCATTAAAATCAGCTCGATATTCAATAGCGGGATCATTATCCACTGTTTCCAATGATCTGGGGATAACTAAGTCACTGTAAAACCCTATCAAAATTAGGGTAGAAATCACCCCCAATAAGGTCACTAAAAACGCGGTTTTAAAGCGCTTTTTTGCCAAATTTTTTGCAAGGAAATACAGGAGGATGATAGTTGCTGTAAGCCATGCGCTCCTTGAGAAACTCACAAGTAATCCCCAGGCTAGAATTCCAGCTGTTATAGCGCATAATATAGCCTTGAGTTTGGTTTCACGTGAAACGTTAAGGAGAAAGACTAAACAAACAGCCAAAAACCCACCAAGTACATTAGGGTGCGGGAATGTGCCATAAGCTCTTAAAACCTTGGTTCCAGCAATATCCAAAGTAGCGGCCCCAGAGTCAGTCATTCGAGGCAGATGGTAGCCAATTGTGCTGAATTCCCGGATTTGTTCCACGTGAAACTGTGCTACAGCCAAAATTGACTGAAAAACCCCGTGAACAAGTAATATGCCAATGATTGGTCTGTGTGTTTGCGGGTTAGATCGTACGTAAATGAAAATGAAAGCATATTCAGCCAGTTTTAATGTTGCATACAGCCAGGAGTTAAAGTGTTCCACGTGAAACAGTCCAATCAGGCTTATTGCCAAGAGTAAAAGAATTAGTGGCTTTATTTGAAGTCTTTTTTGAGTAAAAAAACAGGTGAGTGCCAGGGTTACCACAGCCAAATCACTAGCATAAATAAAGAAAGCTTTGTGGTAAGAAAAGTAATAGTCTATAAAGGCGTCATCAAAATTTAGGATCGTCCTTAATTGAAAAGGCGCCAAGATAAAGAACAGATAAAGAAGTAGATCTGTTATAGGTATGCTTTGGATTTTCGTAAATAATTGTTTCACGTGAAACATTGACTTATTGTAAAAAATATTGTCTGATGATGAAAATTCAAAAATCATTTTTACTTTGCCGTGTGCTTATTATAATGCTTCGCATAAAAAAACCGCTAATGCGGTTTCGTTTTTGAAATTAGAGACGGATTGTAGTGGACTTGTTAAGTTTTGTTGCTATTAGCTTTTCTTAATATCCGTATGCTAATTGTTAACACTATTAGTTGAGTAATTATGCCCGGCACAGCCCATTGGGGCATGGGGAAGTATTGAACTGGAAAATTGTTCGCCGCATGGTGAAACATCTGAATGTGGCCAAGTACTGGGATTTTTAAAATATATTGCGACCAAAGCGGTTGGCTATCCAGAATATCAGGCAATAATCCGCCAGCGGCTCCTAAAACAAATGTGCTTAGGTTAGGGAACTGGAACTTTTTGATCCAAAACGTAAGACCAACTATTGCGCCAATAATGATATCGAATACCACTATTGTCCATGAAAGTTTGTTCCACGCGTGAATCGCATTAATTGCATCGAGGTGGGGGACAATGTCCAGTATATAATGTGAAACAATGCCAGCGCCTATGGCGTAAAGAAAATGTTTGCGATTAACACCGGCGGCTGCTCCTGCGAGCATGTGTACTGTTGCTATCATATGATTAAGTATATCTGAGTCAATCTAATTGTTAAAGCCTTTATAATTCAATTAAAGATTGTGAAATGTAATGAACGGTGTTTCATACGGTGCAGGCTTTACATGGGCTTGAATATTAAGTAAAATGAAGTGCGTTGAGGCCTTCGTAGCTCAATGGATAGAGCTATCCCGTCCTAAGGGAGAGATGGGGGTTCGATTCCCTCCGAGGGCACCAAGAAATCGAATACCGGGGGGTTTGCAGAATTGATTATTTTTCCGCCGCGGTCGACGCTGAACTCAAAAGGGTTATTTATAGAATCAACCAAGATTATTTAGGGCCCATGGTATAACGGTAATACGCAACTATGGCATAGTTGAGTCCGGGGTTCGACTCCCCGTGGGTCCACCACAAAAATCATCTTCAATGGAAGGTGTTTTTTGTTTGTATTTTGTTTCACAAAAAGTATCCACAGCCTGGGTATTCCCAAGCCTATTTCAGTGTGTTAGTAATATGTTAGGCGAGCGCGTTGTACCTGTGGAACATAAATAATTTACAGGGACCAGAGAATTGAATATTCGTGACTTTGTTGAAGTAACGAACCAATACTCAGCTTGCGGTTAAGCCGTAAGACAACCCAGCGTGGTCAATGTTTCTTTAACGCCTTTTAGCATTAGCAAGCAAAATTTATGTCAGAACGCGAGGGGGAGTTTAGGCTCGGTAAAAATGAACATTCTCGTGAAACCGAGATGAAACACAATATTACGGAGATCTATAACAACAGCGGGAGTGTTGAAGAGTTGGAAAGAAATTTGGATAAGTTTCATGAAGATGAGGAGTTGGTGCTTGAGTTGCATGTGTCTGAAGCTGACCCTGACTCTATTACCTATATAATGAACAGGTTTCCTCACGCGCGCGTAGTGATAGCCGCTGATAGGGAAGACTATGATAAACACAAAAATATGTTCCCAATCAGCGTTGAGTGGCCAGGTAATCAATGATTTTTCCAACGTTTAAATATGAAACAGAGAAATACCAAAACGGATTTGGCCTGGTGGCTGGATGCGACGAGGTTGGCATCGCTCCTTTGGCTGGACCAGTTGTTTCAGCGGCAGTGATTTTGGATAAAGAAAGCGTTACCGGCCGCCGGACCAAATCTAAGTGGTGGTATCGTGTCAGGGATTCAAAAACCGTAAATGAGAAAGAAAGAGGGGAGCTTGTTGCTTTCATTAAGGATCATTGTTTGGCGCACGCAGTCGGCATCGTCTCACATGAAACTATTGATCAGGTAAACATTTATCACGCCGCCATGCTAGCCATGAAACAAGCGTTAAACAGTTTGACGATCAAACCTGATTTTTTGTTTGTTGATGGTAAGCACAAAATAAAAGATTTGTTTGATGTCAAACAAGAAGCGGTGGTTGACGGTGACGCAAAGATTTTGTCCATTTCTGCGGCCAGCATAGTTGCCAAGGTTGCCCGCGATTCAATTATGAACCAGCTGCATGCCAAGCACCCGAATTACAATTTTCATTTGAACAAAGGATACCCAACCAAGTTTCATCGTGAAGCATTAGTGAAACATGGTGCGTGTGAAGTTCACAGAAAGAGCTTTGGTCTGGTCCGGCAAACATTCCAACAAGTATTGCCGTTGCCCGTATGACCGAACAGGAAATAACGTATTTGGTTAAAAACGATCCATGGATGATGAAAGTACTATGCGTGGCTGAGTCTTTGAATCTTCCTGACTGGATGATTGGCGCCGGTTTTATAAGGAATAAAGTTTGGGATCATCTGCATGGTTTTTCAAACGACACAGTTCCTACAAATGACATTGATCTGATCTATTTTGACAAAGACAACACCTCAACCGATTTTGAAAAAGAATGTGAAACAAAATTGAAACAGGTGATGGGTGTGGAATGGTCGGTAAAAAACATGGCGCGAATGCATGAGAAAAGCAGTGATGGTCCTTACAAGTCTGCGGCTGATGGTTTAGCACATTGGGTTGAAACGGCAACTGCTGTTGCCGTTAAGTTGGAGAACGGTGGCGTGAAACTTATTGCGCCATATGGTTTGTCGGATTTAGTGGGGTTGGTTGTGAAACCAACTCCCTACATGAAAAACAGAATGCAGGATTTTAACAGGAGATACAAAGAAAAAGGTTGGCTTGAGCATTGGCCTAAGTTGAGAGTTGTGGTCGATTAGCATATAATAGTGTGGTTCTGAATAGGAGAGGTGCCAGAGTGGTCGAATGGGCCGCACTCGAAATGCGGTGTGCTCGCAAGGGTACCGTGGGTTCGAATCCCACCCTCTCCGCCAGAAATATGTCGGCCCAAAATGAACTGCGTGAAACGCAGTTTTTTGTTTGCCCAATAGACAGCGTTCAACCCGGTTGCTAATTATGAAACATGTCTGAGCAGTCTAAAATAATTGCACTGACCGGACCGTCTGCAGCCGGCAAAACAACCCTGGGGCATTATTTGGCTCATCACTATGAAGATGAGTTTGTTCATATTCGGCTGGATGACTATCTTAAGGATCCGGACACTTTCCCTGTAAATGAACGCGGCCAAAAAGATTGGGACAACCCATCCAACATTCAATTTGACGAACTGATCGCCCATCTTCATAAGCTTAAACGCGGTGAACCAATTGATTGGCATACCTTTGCCAAGCACAAAGATGAACAAGTCTACTATTACACGCTTTATCCAAAGAAATATATTTTGGTGGAAGGGACAATGGTTCTTATGGACGAGGAGGTTAGAAACATGGCGGATTTAAAAATTTATTTGGATGTGCCTGTAGAGGTTTCACTGGCCCGCAGGCTGGAGCGGGGTAAGAGGGTGTGGGGGCTGGATCTTGAAGAGTATGACAAAGAGTATACGATTCCAGTTTTAGAGCGACACAGGAGAGTGGAAAAGTTTCACACAGACTACATTATTGACGGCACCAAACCTCCAAAAGACGTGGCTGATGAAGTTTACTCCCTTATTACCAGGGTTTTATGATGCTACCATTCCAACTCGCAAAAGGGGTTTTTAGTTGCTAAAATACACTCGTTAGTTAAGCAACAACAAATCAGGAAATATAAATGAAAACTCGGGTTTTAATTCTACATACATCTGTTGGGTACGGCATTAAGGTCACCGCCCAAAACATTCACCAGGCGCTATCAAAGTCAGCCAGTTTTGAATCGCGGATTGAAGACATCCAGCAAGTCGAATCCGGCGCCCTGGTCACAAGTTCAGAAAAAATTTATACGACTATCTTGGATCGAATCTCACCGCTGTGGGGTTTTTTGTACCGTTCGCGAGTGGTTATGTTTTTGACTTTGCCTCTCCGCAAGTGGGTGGCAGGTTTTAAGTCCGCTAATACTCTGAAACTTTTGCGCGAATACCAGCCGGCAATTGCCATGTCAACACAGGCAGCACCATCCGCAGTGCTCGCGTATTTAAAATCGAAGGGATTGTATCGCGGCAAAGTTGTGGCAGTTTTCTCAGACTATCATATTCATCCGTTCTGGTTGTTTGACGAAATCGATCTTTATGTCTGCAACATCCCTGAGCAGGCGGAGTATTTGAGGGTGCAAGGCGTGGCGGAAGACCGCATTGCCGTGACCGGCATGCCAATGGATGAAAAATTCTACAAACCAATTTCCCATGAGGAAGCGTGCAGGGAAGTCGGCCTGCTGACTACCATGCCAACAGTCATGATCAGCAGCGGCGGCCGGGCTCGCGACGCAGTCAAAGAGTTGTACGTTAATTTTTTGCGCTCGCCTAAAACTTACCAAATAGCGGTTGTCTGCGGCCGCAATGAAGAGCTGAAAAAGGAATTGGAAAAAATCAGCGCTCCATCCAGACATCCGGTTAAAATCTTTGGCTACATCAATAACATGGAAGTCGTCATGTCAGCGGCCACTGTCATGGTGGGAAAGACGGGTGGTCCTACCATGTGCGAGGCAGTCGTAAAAAAGCTTCCGATAATTTTAACTGACGTCAGGCCTGGCCATGAATGGGAGAATCTTGAATATTTGGTGAAGCATAAAATTGCCGATTACGCCCGCATCCCGCGCGAGGCCGTGTTCCTGGCCGAGCAGGTCCTTGACGGAAAAATAAAGCGAGATTGGATCCAGATTGAAGCTAAGGTTATCAGGCCGCCGGCAAGCGTCAGCGTTGTTGATGCATTGGAAAAAATAAAGCCGCAAACCCCGCCAATACAGGTGAAAAACTACCTAAATCAGTCAGCTTGAAACGCGCACCTGCGGCTTACAAACAAACATAAAAACAGGTGTTGACCCAGCATTTACGTTCGTATAATATTTAGTTACTTAAAGAAACATTTACCATGCCAAAAGACAAGAACCTCATAAACAAACTCATGGGTACGCAATCTGTCCGGGACAACGACGATGAAGAAATCGAAGAAGATGAAGAAATGGAAGAGGTTGACGAAGAAGAAGAAACAGCCGTCCAGCCGCAACAGGATGAATGGATGAGTGATTTTGAAGGTCAGCTGACAATTGACATGTTCCAGACCAAAGATAACGTCATCATCAAGTCAACCATTGCTGGTGTGAAGCCGGATGATATTGATATTACGATCGCCAATGACATGGTGACTATCCGCGGCGAGCGAACACGGGATTTTGAAGCTTCTGCAGAAGATTACTTTTATCAGGAATGTTACTGGGGCAGTTTCTCAAGATCAGTTGTTCTGCCGGTTGATGTAGACATTGAAAACGTCAGCGCTGATTTGAAAGATGGAATTCTGACTGTGGTCTTGCCAAAAGCGGCAAAGGCTAAAGCAAAGAAGATTCGAGTCGGCGGCGCAGTATAAAACTTTAGCAAAAAAACGGCCCAGATCAGGGCCGTTTTCTAATTTAACAACCCTGAGTTTTGGCAAAAAATCGCTGCTTGATTAATTTGAAGATTTGTGGCAAAATAAGTTGATTACATGGATATTTCTACACTCTCCAAACAATTGAACATGTCTGCCCAACAGTTGCGCCAGAAAATGACAGCAGCTGGTTTTCGCATTTCTCCAAAAGCAAACAAGATTGATAACCAACTGGCAAAGCAGGTTTTGCAGGCTTTTGGCGGAAAGCAACAGGAGGTGCAGGCGACAGCAGCGAATAAGGATGTGTCTTTGCCTAAAGTCATGACTGTGAAGGAGTTGGCAGGGATTTTGAAGCTGGATATTGCCACTGTCATCAAAAAATTGATCCAAAACGGCGTCATGGCCACAATCAACGAGGAAATTGATTATGACACCGCCGCAATTGTTGCTTCAGATTTGGGGTACAACGTCTCAGAGGTGCCGGAAGCAACAGCCCGGTTGGGCGTTGGATATGTTGATGAAGTCCTGACCGCGGAAAGGGCGGCGAATGAGGCTGATTTTGTTGTCAGGCCTCCGTTGGTTGCAATCATGGGCCACGTTGACCATGGAAAAACCACATTGCTGGACAAAATCCGACAGGCTAAAGTGGTTGAAACGGAATCCGGCGGGATCACCCAGCACATTGGCGCTTATCAGGTTACTCGCAACGGCAAGCATATTACTTTTCTTGATACCCCAGGCCACGAAGCTTTTGCGGCCATGCGTGCCCGCGGCGCTAACGTTACGGACATTATTGTTTTGACTGTTGCCGCAGATGACGGAGTTAAGCCTCAGACAGTGGAAGTCATCAACCGCGCCAAACTGACCCAGACTCCAATAGTTGTTGCCATCAACAAGATCGACAAACCTGACGCAAATGTTGAGCGCGTTAAGAAAGAATTGGCAGACTTTGGCGTGTTAATTGAAGAGTGGGGAGGTACTGTCCCAGTGGCCAAAATTTCGGGTATGACCGGGCAGGGCGTGGATGAATTATTGGATTTGATTTTGCTCCAGGCTGAAGTTATGGATTTGCGCGCCAACCCTAAGGGTCAGGTTTTGGGAACTGTCATCGAATCACACCTGTCAAAAACCTTAGGATCAGTTGCAACAATCATAGTCCAGAACGGGACTTTGAATTTGGGCGATATTGTTGCTGTGGGCAAGGCTTCAGGAAAGATTCGTTCCATGATGGATGACACGGGCAAAAAGGTAAAATCAGCCGGTCCTTCTTCAGCAGTTCAGATTACCGGTTTGTCTGATGTCCCAAGTGCCGGTGACATTTTGAAGACATACCCCGATGCGGATTCTGCCAAGACCGCGGCTTTGAATGTTGCCAAGTCAGAGCGCGCCAAGCGCATAATGACTCAGAGCAATTTGGCTTTGGATGGCGGCAAGGATTTGAATTTGATCATCAAAGTGGACGTGGCCGGAAGCTTGGAAGCCATTACCGGAGCTTTGGATAAATTGAAAAATGACGAAGTAAAAGTCAACGTTATCAACCAGGATGTTGGGGAAATCAACGAAAACGACGTTTTGCGCGCTGAGTCTTCAAAAGCTTTGATTATCGGGTTCCATACCCGCGTCAACGCACAGGCCGCAAAGCTGGCGCAGGCTAAAAAAGTCCCTATCCAGTTGTACAACATTATCTATGAATTGGTTGAGGATATTACCCAGAGGGTTGTGTCCATGATGACGCCGGAAATTGTCCGTGAAGATGTTGGTCGGGCAAAAGTTTTGGCCGTCTTCCGAACAGAGCGTGAAAAGCAGATCGTTGGCGGCACTGTGATTGAAGGCAGGATAAAGGACGCGGCCGGGATTGAGATCAAGCGCGGAGACGAAATTATCGGCAAAGCCCAGATCAACGAATTACAGCAGAACAAAAGCAAGGCAAAGGAAGTTTTGAAAGGCTTCGAATTCGGCATCAACCTTAAGACCAGCACTAAAATCCAGGAAGGCGATCTCCTTATTGCCTTCGAAGAGACGGTTAAGAAAAAAACCTTAAGCTAATTATTCAGAAATTGGCGACGCTGAAGCATTTTGCTGATGGCGGGGATTCGGCGCAGGCACATCAGTGCCGAGCCTGAAGCAGCGAACCACCTTAGAGGAGATCCTGACATTTGTCAGGAATACATAATAATGCAGTTCGACTGCGTGCCCCGACAGCAGAAAAATGCGCAGGCTAAGCCACATTTATGACACGACGCACAGAACAAGTTGCATCTTTAATACAGCAGGAGCTCGGCCAGCTCATGCTGTCTTTGGATTTGCCTGCCATGACCACAATCAGCAGGGTAGAGGTGACTCAGGATTTGAAACACGCAAAAGTTTGGATCACTGTGCTGAGCGAAGACAAGAAGGTGGAAGATTTTGTTATGGATGCGCTTCACAAAAACATGTATGACCTCCAGGGTGAATTGAACCGAATGTCCACCATGCACCATACCCCGCGCATCGCTTTCAAAATAGATAATTCCCAACACCATGTTTCCCGCATTAACGAGCTGCTGAAGAGCACGCATGACGATGAACAATAATTCGGGAGAATTTAAAAAAGCTTGGGTTTTAATAGAATCATCCCAGAAGATTTTCATGACAACTCATGAACATACGGACGGCGATGACTTAGGCAGTCTTCTTGCCATGAAGATCGTGTTGGAGAAAATGGGTAAGGAGCTTTTTTGTATTGTTAACGGAGGTGTGCCGCATACTTTGAAATTCCTGCCAGGCAGCAGTGAGGTAACCGAGGAATTTCAGAACCGTGATTATGACTTAGTGATCACGTTTGGGTGCAACAGCATTGACCGGCCTAATTATCCGGAACTTAAAAATCTGAAATCGAAAATATTGAACTTCGATCACCATCCGGATAACAAGATGTTTGGTCACGTGAACATGGTGGATGTCAGCACTGCGGCGGTGGCAGAGTTGGTCTATTATTTTTTTAAATCGAATCCGGAAGTAATAATTGACAAAGACATTGCCACCTGTCTGCTTACTGGGATATTTACCGATACGGGCGGCTTCAAGCATTCGAACACCTCAAGCAGGGTTTATGAAGTTGCCGCCGATTTGCTTAAGAAAGGCGCGCGAATCGACAAAATTTCCCAGGAGACGTTTGGAAATAAACGTCCGCAAACTTTAAGAGCCTGGGCAAAGGCTTTGGAGAATGCCCGTTTTGACCCGGAAAAACAAATGGTATTTTCTGTCATGACTGAAGAGGATATGAGAGAGGTGCAGGCCGATGATGAAGATTTAACCGGGTTTGTGGAAGTGCTGAACCATATGCCGCAAGCCAAGTTTGCTCTGATGTTGAGACAGGATGGGGATGTGGTAAAAGGGAGCTTGCGTTCTGATCCGCACAAAAAAACTGATGTATCGGAAATCGCCAAGACTTTTGGGGGCGGGGGACACAAGTATGCTTCCGGGTTTAAGGTTAAAGGCAAACTCACGCGTGACGAAAAGGGTTGGAAAATAGTTCCAAGGTAGTATCCACAAGACAGGCATTTACAATAGGTAAAATATTATAGCCATACTGACAAGTGAACAACATTTGGGCCAACCCCAAGACTTAAAACACCTGCAATCAGGCCGGTGTTTTATATTGTAAAATACAGTGTTTCCAAACTTGGTGATTTGCCTTGGTTTATGGTAAAATAAACAGGCATTCATAACATATATATGGGAAGAAAGAAACAAAAAGACCATGATGATTACGGCTTTAGAAGGCCGCAGCTTAATTTGAAAAAAGACACACAGCGCGGAGTCGCTGTTATTGTTTTTATAGTCCTCGCCATCCTGTTTACCCTAAGCCTCGCCAATATTGCCGGACCTTTCGGTGAGATTTCCAACCGCGTAATGAAACTGGCTTTTGGCTGGATGGCTTATGGCGTGCCTTTAATTTTTCTGATGGTCGCGACAGCTTTGCTGAAACAAACAGATGAACCTGATGAAGAAAAATCCAAAACCATTTCAACCCATGCTTACGTGGGTGCGGTGTTTTTGACATTGTCCCTGACCGGCTTGTTGCATTTGATTGTCATTCGCGAAGACTATACGCAAGCTTTCCAAATGGTTAAAGATGGATTAGGCGGCGGTTACTTGGGATTGTTTACTGCATATCCTTTGATTCAGCTCATGGGGTTTATTGCCAGCCTGGTTGTTTTGCTTGCGGCAATTACCATTTCACTGATTGTCACTTTTAATGTTTCCATCACAGACTTGTTCAAGCGCAGGCAGAAACCGGAAGAGGCTAAGTTGGCGGTTAAACCCGCGGCGCCTCTGAAAATCAATAATGGCGCAGCCGGATTCACCAAGGAAGAAGTCGGAGAGATGAACTCAGCCGTGAAAAAGGAAAAGGAAAAACTTGAGCCTGTCGTTAACCAGCTCGGTGATCTTAAAGGCGGCACGCAAGCAGCTCCTAAGATGATGATGACAGACAAGAACTGGAAACTGCCATCACTTGATCTGCTGGAAGGCAGCAAGAATAAAGTTGATTCTGGAAATATTGAAGCAAATGTTTCGGTCATTCAAAAAACTCTTGCTGATTTTGGCATTGAGGTGGAAATGGGGGAGGTTAATGTTGGTCCGACTGTCACACAGTATACCTTCCGTCCGGCTGTAGGCGTAAAGCTTTCACAAATTGCAGGTCTGCAAAATGATTTGGCTTTGGCTTTGGCGGCCAGCGCCATTCGTATGGAGCTTCCCATTCCGGGCAAGGCATTGGTTGGTTTGGAAATTCCAAACAACGCAAAAGCCACTGTCCGAATCAAGGAAATTTTGGGACACCAAACATTTACTGAACACCAGTCAAAAGTTGCTTTTGCACTTGGCCGGGATGTGTCCGGTGCGCCAATTGTCACTGATTTGGCAAAGATGCCTCACTTGCTGGTAGCAGGTGCAACCGGTTCCGGTAAATCCGTGGCCATCAACTCCATTTTGATGAGCTTCCTGTTCCGCTCTTCTCCGTCAGATGTAAAGATGATTTTGGTTGACCCTAAGCGCGTGGAACTTTCTTTATATAACGGGATTCCTCATTTGTTGACCGGCGTCATCACTGACCACCAGCAGGCGGTTAATGCTTTGCGCTGGACAGTGGGGGAGATGGACCGTCGTTATAAATTGCTGCAGGAAGTGGGCAAGCGCAACATAGGAGAGTTTAATGATTCTTTGACAGATACTTCAGCAGTCCGCAAACTGCCGTACTTGGTTTTGGTTATTGACGAATTGGCGGATTTGATGAGTGTTGCCCAAACTGAAGTGGAAGCAGCCATTGTTCGTTTGGCGCAAATGGCGCGCGCAGTGGGAATCCATTTGATAGTCGCTACCCAGCGCCCTTCCGTGGATGTCATTACTGGTTTGATCAAGGCAAACATCACAACCCGCATTGCGTTTGCAGTGGCTTCGCAGGTTGACTCCCGCACCATTTTGGACATGGCGGGCGCGGAAAAACTGCTTGGTGCCGGAGACATGTTGTATACCAGTTCTGATTTGCCTAAGCCTAAGCGTATTCAAGGGACTTATGTGAACGAAAAGGAAATCAAGAAAGTTACGGACTTTTTGAAGGAGCAGGCCGGGGACGTTATTTATGATCATAATGTGGTGGAACGGCCGCAACGAGACGTGACTATTCCTGGATTTGAAGGGGTTGGGCAGAGCGACAGCAATGAAGATGATTTGCTGTCTGAAGCAATAGAAACTGTCCAGGCTGCTGGCAAAGCTTCGGCGTCATTATTACAGAGACGATTGCGAGTTGGTTATGCTCGCGCGGCCAGGCTTTTGGATATTTTGGAAGAGAAGGGAATTGTTGGTCCGGCAGATGGTGCCAAGCCTCGCGAAGTTTATGGTGCGACTGGCGGCGATGATGCGGCAGAAGAGGGTTATGGAAGTGATGAAGGAAACGCTTAAGCAGTAAAAAATCCAATTATCCTTCGAACGTAGTGAGAAGTTAATAGTAACCCATAGTTCTCGCGGAGGCTCGAACAATAATATTTAAACTCTGGCATTTACATCTTCGAGCGAATTAGCGAGAAGTTAAGCATCCTTATTTTTAGTTCTCGCGAAGCTCGAATAACAAACATTTCATTCTTGAACAATAAGATTTCTAACATGTCACAAGATCAGCCATTATTCAAAACAAAGGAAGTCAGGATTGATACTCTCGGCGAATATCTCAAGCAAATTCGCGAACAGCTGAACTTCGACATAAAAACCGCGAGCATTCTGACACAGATCAAACCGAAGTATTTGGAAAGCCTGGAGGCCGGAGATTATGACAGCCTCCCCTCAGACGTATACATCCGCGGTTTCATAAAAAGCCTGGCGCGGGTATACAACCTTGAAGAAAAAGTTTTGATCGAACAGTACGAAAAAGAACACGGGTTTACCCCAAAAGCCCGCCCAACCACAAACATACAAACAAAAAAGCAATTCAATTTTACGCCCAAGACAATCATTGTCTTGGTCAGTTTGTTATTAGGGGTGCTTGCGGTTGGGTATGTGGCCAGCCAGATCAGGTCTGTTCTGGCGCCACCGTTACTGGAGCTGGAAGAACCGGGAGAAGATATTACTATTCAGGGCAATACCTTGGTTATTTCAGGGCGCGCAGAAGTTGGCGCAGATGTTACCATCAATGAACAAATTGTGTTGCTTGACCGGAACGGCCAGTTTACGGAAAGTCTGATTCTGAGCCCTGGATTAAATGTCATTGAAGTCAAGGCAAGAAATAGGTTTGAAAAAGAAAGTGTTGTTAGTAGGCGGGTAAATGCAGAGCTGCCGCAGAATGTGGTAGTTGCCCCAACCGCGCCTGTCACAGTAACTATTGAGGTGGGTCCAGAAAGTGCTTGGATTTATCTGGAAGCGGATGGGGTGGTGGTGCAGCGCGGAACAATGTTGCCAAATTCTACAAAGACGGTGACGGCATCAAATGATGTTTTGCTCACTTCCGCCAATGCTGGCTCAACAAAGGTGATTTACAATGGCAAAGATTTGGGGGTAATGGGACGATTAGGTGAAGTAATTAGGAATGTGGAATTTACGGCAACGCCGTTGCAGTAAACAGTTATCATTTTACGTCGGTTATTGCCGGCGTTTTTTATTTCAGGATACTGTGTTATAGTTCTGAAAAGACAAGGAGGTTTTCATGTTCCCGATTGGAGTATTGTCGATTGACATCCGTCGCTATGTAGAGCGTGGCAAACGGGTCACCATTGAAGAGCTTGCCGACGTTCTCAAAAGGCCAATGGACGAAGTCCGCTCAGAGATAGAAGTCTTGAGCGAGAAAGACGAAATCAGATTCTACGATGGCTGGGTCTATCCAAACTTCAGTCCATCTGCCTTCGAAAAGTGAGCAATCTGAGAACAATGAACCGTGATGGTTCTTATCAACAACCCACCTCTTGACCAGGGGTGTTTTTATTTTCTAATATTTAGTCTTTCGCAAACACTTGTTTGAAAAACTTGCCCGGATTAAAATACCGGCTTATACTTAATCTACTTTAACCAAGGATTCGGGGGCGATGGCGGAAAGGCTCCAGAATCCAGACAGGAAACAGAATGGCAAAAAAAGAACGTGAAGAAAAAACAACTGGCGGCGGTTTAGAAAATGCTCTCGCCTCAATCAGAGACAAATTCGGAGAGGGTTCAATCATGACTTTGCAGAAAGCAACCACCATGCACGTGGAGACAATTCCAACCGGATCAATCTCACTTGACCTAGCACTCGGTGCCGGCGGAATTCCCAAGGGACGCATCATAGAAATTTTCGGACCTGAAGCATCCGGCAAAACCACCCTTGCCATGCACATCATGGCTGAGGTCCAGAAGCGCGGAGGAGTTGCTGCGTTCGTAGACGCTGAGCATGCTCTTGACCCTGACCGGGCAAAAGCTGTTGGAGTTAAGATCGATAAACTTTTGATTTCACAACCGGACAGCGGCGAGCAAGCTCTGGACATTGTTGAGACCCTGGTCAGATCAAACTCAGTCGATGTGATTGTGGTGGACTCGGTGGCCGCGCTTACACCAAGAGCGGAGCTGGAAGGGGAAATGGGCGACTCACACATGGGCTTGCACGCAAGGCTCATGAGCCAGGCTCTCAGAAAACTTACAGCGATCATTTCCAAATCCCGTTCCACAGTCATCTTCATCAACCAGATCAGAATGAAGATCGGAGTCATGTTCGGCAACCCGGAGACGACCACCGGCGGACAAGCACTCAAGTTCTACTCCTCAGTCCGGATTGAAGTCAGACGGCTTGCCCAGATCAAATCCGGAGAAACCATTGTGGGTAACCGGGTCAAAGCCAAGATTGTTAAGAACAAAGTTGCCGCTCCATTCAAAGTCGCGGAGTTTGATATCATGTTCAGCGAAGGCGGAATTTCTTACGCCGGCGACTTGCTTGACACCGGCATTGCCTGTGGTGTTGTCACCAAATCAGGGAATACCCATTCCTTTAAGGACGTGAAACTTGGGGTTGGTCGGGAAAACGCCAAAACATTCCTGCGAGAAAACCCAAAGATTACATCCGAGATTGAGAAAAATATCCGTGCAAAGTCTAAGGAAATTGATTTATCGGATTCAAAAGAGTAAAAAACACACGGCTCAAGTCAAGTTAAGGCAAATTTATGAAACCAGACCAAAGGTAAACAGCCAGGGTCTGGTTTTGGATTTGTGAAACATCTGGGATCGCCGTTAAATAAATTGACTAAAAATTCGTTCCAAAACTTACCTTGACTTTGGGTGCTCATTTAAGTTGTAAACGTTGACAATCGACCAAATTTTTGCTATACTTAGTACATAGTTAAGTGAAGTACATTAAAAAATACGAAACAAAAGTTAGCGGAGAAAGCCGAGAGCTCAAAAAAATTGAACTTCTGGCGTTCTCCACTATTCGTCATAGCCGTCTAGCCCGGCTGATTGAAAAACAAAAATAAAAAACAAAAAAATTGCTCTTTTGGTCGCACAAAAAGTTCGCACAAAACAAAAATAAAAAGAGACACGTTTGAGGTCCACAAGACCATAAGAACAGTGGGAACGTTCGCTCTTATAAAGAGGCTAGCAATATAAGGAAACACCTTCACAAGACGATGCGTGCCATTGCCCTGGACTTGAGTCCGCTAACCATTAGCGGCATAGCGGATTGGGGTCCAAGGCGATGACAGGCTCCTATGAAGGCCCTCATAGTGAGAGGACCTTGTCCTCGCTAATTATTTATTTTATATTAGGCGGTACGCTCAAGTTCCTCTCCTATATCCATTTCTCACTATGAAAAAATGACTACAACGCGCAAGGCGTTTTTTTTGTACCGAAATTTTTTGCTGTACATTTCTGCAGTTGTCTCAAGAGCAAGAGTCTGGTATATTAGAAACACTTAAACGAGAACAATATGAACGAAAAATTACTACAGGAAAATAAAGCTAAGCTTGAATCAGAACGAGACAGGTTGCGCGGTGTCCTTGGACGTGAAAATATTCATGATGGTCCAGGCGCGTTCCCGGGAGAATACAAGCCAAAGTTTGATGAGGTTGGAAGGCAGGATGATGAGAACGCTTCTGAAGTCGAGAACTACGCAAATGCTCTGGGTGAAACAAATGTCCTTGAAGGACGGCTCCAGAAAATTGAAGCCGCTTTGCAAAGAATCGCGGACGGCACTTACGGCAAATGCAAGGAAGGTGATGATATAGAAGAAGAAAGGTTGCGTGCCGTACCTGAAGCTGATACCTGCATGAAGCACTCAGTATAATTAGTCATGCACAGGCTGTTTATAGTTTTTGTTTTGATTGATCAAATCACGAAGATGCTGCTCGCATCCCGTGATTTTTTTATTCTTGGTTTGCACCTCCACCCGATGAAAAATTTTGGCTTGCCTTTTGGTTTGGACTTTGGAGGGGTTTGGAATTTTATTTTGCTTTGCGTGGTCTATGCTGTTGCGTTGTGGTACATAAAGCACCTGCCAAGCAAATCCATTTGGATGTATGCAGGCAAATCCATGTTTTTGGCAGGAGCTGCTTCAAACTTAATTGACCGGATTTTTTTCGGTTACGTCAGAGATTTTATAGACATCAGTTTGGGTTTTGTTTTTAATTTGGCTGATCTGTTTATTGTTGTTGGATTGGCAATTATACTTTTGCTTCCACCGGACAAGACAAGAACAGTGGAAAATTCACACCCAATTAGCAAAACCTAACAAAAATATCCGCAAGCAGAAAGGTATTTACTCCGAATTGTCTGATGACTTAAATTTCTGCTTGCGGTATAAATAGAGGAGATCAACGTAAGAAGGGAGGTGGTTACATGGCTAGGAACAATAATAAGGGTCGAGGATGGTTTGGGGACTCAGCCAGACACGCCGCTGCCGGAAGACTTGGTGGCAGAGCGCGCGGCAGAAAGCGCAAGAACAGTTCAGAAAGTGAAAACGAGTAGCTGTTAGGCCGGCCCAATTAACAGACCAGGGTGGCGAACCCCTCTGTTTCTTGGGGTTTATACGGATATCTTCAACAATGAAGCAGAACATGAAGAATTAAAAGGCAGATTGAATAATGTCTGCTTTTTCGTTATTATATATGGGCTTTCCCAGTAAATAGGGCCTGTAACTCAGTTGGTTAGAGCATGTGTCTTACCCGCCTGCCTCAATATATTTCAATTAATTCTTGGGCATGTAGCTCAGCGGTAGAGCGAATGTCTTATACACATTTGGTCCCAGGTTCGAATCCTGGCATGCCCACCAAGAAAACAATTTCCAGACATGGGCGGGCAGGTACACACAGGTGTCGACTATTGAGAACACATCATTTCAAGTGATCCGATAAATAGTCGTAAAAATTAAAGGGTAAAGAAAGTACCACTCATTTTTGTGCAGCAATATCTTTTACCGTCTTCACCCTCTTAATTGAAAAAAATATTTTTAAATAAAAATGAAGCGAAACCTATTTTCAATTCTAACCCCCACTTACAACCGCGCTGAGAAATTTTTGCCACAGACCATAAAATCAGTGCAAAGGCAAAAAGAAAAAGGTTTTGAGCATGAGCATATTATTGTAGACAATGCTTCCAGCGACGACACAGCAAAGGTGGTGCGCGAGTTCGCCAAAAAAGACAAGCGCATTAAATACATTCGCAACCCAAAGAACGCTGGACCAGGTCCGGCTTTAAATTTGGCTTTTAAAAAATCCAAGGGCGAGTTTATAGTACCTTTGGATGATGATGACCTTTTGCCGCACCACAGCCTGCAAATGCGTTTTGACTACATGAAAGGGATGCCGGAAATTGATTGGAGTTTTGGATATTGCCTGCATGTGGACCAGGACAGAAAGTACGTGGGGGAGTGGGATTCGCCGGCACCCACCGACAACAAAACTTTTTTAAAAAAGAATTTAGTGAACAATTTGATTATCAATGGCACAGTAACCATGCGCCGCAAGTGCATAGAAACTGTTAAAGGTTGGGATAAGAATGTTGATGCTGGGCAGGATTGGGCCATGTGGTGTTCACTGCTGTATTATGGACTCAAGCCGGGATTGATCAAATCCTACCTTTCAATTTACAGATTTCATCCAGGTCAGCGCAGTCATATAAATCTGAAAGAAGGCCGCTGGAACAAAACTAAGGCGTACATGCTCAAAAAGTTTAAAATAAAACATTCGGAAAAATCTTGGTTTGTGGATAAGGCTGGATAAGCCTTATTTTATTTAAGAAATTGCAGCTCTTGACAGTGGGTGAACGATCGTTTACCATACAGTCATGGAAGCTAACAACGAAGGAATTGGTAATATCCTTGCCGCCTGGATACTACTGGTTCCTTCGAAACTTCCAGTAGAAGTAAGGTTCTCGTTGGAGGCCTGAAGGAATAAGAATTATGGAAATCAATTATCGAGGCACAGTAGTAAAAGAAAGCTTGAAAGACCCTACAATTTTGAAAGGCATGATGGTTATGGGGCATAAAATTGTGGGATCACCGGGAGATTCCTGGGACTTGGTTTCCGTAAGCGCATCTTTGGCTGAAGTAGCAAAACTTAAGTATTACATAAATGACGGACCATGGTATGCGCATTTCTGGAATGATGAAGAATTGATAGTAGTATTTAAGGATAAGGTTTTCACTAACGTGAACGAAGCAGTAGAGTATGGCAGGTCAATCGGAATTCCTTTAGAGCAATTAGATTTTATTAAAGAGTAAAATGCAAGAACTTACACCCAAACAACAAAAACTTCTGGAGTATTTGACAGAGGAAATTAGAAACACCGGCTTGCCTCCAACAATCTCGGAGATGGCAAAGAGTTTGAAGGTTAAATCAAAGAATGCAGTTGCCAAGCTATTGAATGCGCTGGAAGAAAAGGGGTACGTCAGAAAGTCCGGTAAGGCTAGGGGGATTGAAGTTCTGGATCAAGAGGGCGAGGCTGTCAGTAAAGGTATGTTAAATATTCCTGTCCTGGGACGAATTACAGCCGGATTGCCCATGCTGGCAGAAGAGCAGATTGAAGATTGGCTGAGTTTGCCTACCAGTTTGATTAGAGGAAGAAAAGATGTTTTTCTGCTTAAGGTTCAGGGGATGAGTATGAAGGATGCGGGTATTCTCAACGGAGACCTGGTTTTGGTTAAACAGCAAAAAATCGCGGAAGTGAATGACATAGTTGTCGCGCTCCTGGACGATGAAGCTACTGTAAAAAGATTAGTGAAGCAAAGCAACAAATATTTCTTAAAAGCAGAAAATAAAGACTACCCAAATATTTACCCTGAACACGAGTGGTCGATTCAGGGAAAGGTGGTCGGTGTGATAAGGAGACTTGAATAATGAGCGAATTTGAAAAAAGAAAGGCTAGCATTACAAACCAAATAAAAGGTTTGTGTGCTCATTGCTCATCCGGGGTGCCGCATAACTGCCGCGTGCAATCAATTGCTGAAGATGTGGCGAAACTTAGTGGGGTGCCGTTGATTGTAAATGACAGCTTTAGAGGTTTATTGCTAGCCGAGAGAGTATAAAGGTCCGTGAATCTAAACAACAGGTTCCCGGGCTTTTTTATTTTGTTATGACCACTAGCGCTCGCGGTCTCTCTGTGAAAAGGGCAGCACAGTCGTTTTTAGGTGGAGAGTCACTAATGAAGCATTTTGCTGATGGCGGGGATTCGGCGCAGGCACATCAGTGCCGAGCCTGAAGCAGCGAACCACACTAAAGGAATGTTAACTATAGAAGTTCGACTGCGTACCCCGACAGCAGGAAAATGCGCAGGTAGTACATATCCACAGCCAGGGTCTTCACAAAGGTTTTTTCCATGTTATAGAATGCTTTCTTAAATAATTAATTTTAGGAAAGCAAAATATGACAGAACAAAAGCCAGAACCTTTGTTCACAACCAAGTTTAGTCAGGGAGGTCGTACGTTCTTTTTTGACGTTAAGAAAAGCAAGAAGGATAAGCCGTTTTTGAGGATCACCAGCTCAGCCAAGAAAGGTGAGGAAAAACAAAGGGCTTATCTGACTGTTTTTGACAATGAGGTTCAGGATTTTCATCAGGCTATTTCTGATGCCACCTCTTTTATAGTGAATACTTAAAACGGTTTTATGGCGAAAGTTTTCTCTGCTGCTCTGGTGGGGTTGTCTGCTGAAATCGTTGAGGTGGAAGCAGATATTTTACCGGGGTTGCCTGTGACTATAATAGTCGGGTTGCCGGATGCGGCAGTGCAGGAAGCGCGTGAGCGCGTCCGATCCGCCATAAAGAATTCTAGCGCATTGTATCCGCGGAGCAGGGTGGCTGTTAACCTTGCTCCCGCGGATTTGCCAAAAAACGGGTCACATTATGATCTGCCTATTGCACTTTCAATCCTGTTGAACTCAGAAACCATTAAGTTTAATCCCGATGACACGGTTATTGTAGGTGAACTTGCTCTTGATGGCTCAGTTAGGTCAGTGGTTGGTGTGCTCCCTGTAATTTTAATGGCCAAAGAAAAAGGGTTTAAGAAAGTGATCGTCCCCGCGGCAAACAAAGATGAGGCTTCGCTTGTGGAAGGAATAGATGTTTATGCGGCTGACAGCTTGATTCAAGTGATTGGCTTTTTAGAAGGTTTGCTGAAACTTGAACCAGTCAGGGTGATTGATTGGGATAACGCATTAAAGAGCCCGGAAAACGTGCTGGATTTCAAGCTTATAAACGGGCAGGAAGCAGTAAAAAGAGCTTTGGAGATAGCAGCTGCCGGCGGGCACAATATTTTATTGCATGGTCCTCCAGGAACTGGCAAAACTTTGTTGGCCAAAGCTTTGCCCTCGATTTTGCCAAAACCAACCATAGAAGAGGTTTTGGAAATTACAAAAATTTACAGCATTGCGGGCTTGTTGAACAGCGGGCAAACCATAATCTCAGCGCGGCCTTTTAGGAGTCCTCACCATTCGGCTTCCACTTCATCGCTTGTTGGCGGTGGGGCATACCCAAGGCCTGGAGAAATTTCCCTGGCACACAGAGGAGTTTTGTTTTTGGACGAATTGCCGGAATTTTCCCGGGCTTCACTGGAGACGCTCAGACAGCCGCTTGAGGAAGGTGTGATTGCTATCTCGCGGGTCAACGGCACTGTAATTTTTCCCGCGCAATTCATCTTGGTGGCTTCCCAAAACCCTTGCCCGTGCGGGTATTACAACAGCAGCCGCCAGCAATGCACCTGCAGTTACACTCAGATAATGGGTTACCAGCGCCGCGTTTCCGGGCCATTACAGGATCGCATTGATATATTTATGGAAGTCAGCAAAGTTGAATATGAAAAACTATCTACTGGCGAAGCAGGGGAGAGTTCACAGGATGTTCAGAAGCGCGTCCAGCAGGCGCGCAACAGACAACAGAAACGGTTTGCAGGAACTAGGTTGGTTACAAACTCTGAAATGGGGGTTAAGGAGATAAGAAAGTTTTGCTTGTTGGGGAACAGGGAGCGGGAATTTGCCAAACAGGCAGCAGTAAAGTTGAATCTTTCGGCGCGGGCTTATCATCGGATAGTTAAGCTCGCCAGAACCATTGCAGATTTGGCAGGACAGGAAGAAATTGCAGTCAAACACATTGCTGAAGCAGTCCAGTATCGGACCAAAATAGAATAAAATTTTAGTCAAATTGCCAATTGAGCAGTATTGTGGTTACAATGACAATTAGTGGATGAAATTAACCTAAGGAAAAGATTCAAGACATGGCAAAAAAAGTTAAGAAAGCTATTATTCCGGCCGCTGGTTACGGGACAAGGTTCCTTCCGGCAACAAAGGCTCAACCAAAGGAAATGCTTCCGCTGGTAGATAAACCCATTATTCAGTACGTGGTAGAGGATGCAGTTTCAGCGGGCATTGAGGACATTATTATAGTCACTGGATGGCATAAGAAATCAATTGAAGATCACTTCGATTACCCGTTTGAGCTTGAAAAAAGATTGGAGGAAAGCGGGAAGTTTGAAGAACTTGAAAAAATCCGTCAAGTCGCAGATCTGGCGAATTTTTATTATGTCAGGCAAAAAGGGCCGCTCGGAAACCTAACTCCGATTTGGAACGCCAAAGAGTTCATAGACGGGGAACCGTTTTTGGTGTTATGGGGTGACGATTTTATAGAAGCAAACCCGCCGCGCTGCCAACAGCTCATAGATGCATATGAAAAATTTGGCGGGCATGCAATAGTCAGTAGTTTGAGAAAGGCCCAGCCTGAGGATTATGAAAGGTATGGATACGCAGCTGGAAAAGAAATAGAGAAAGGAGTCCTGAAGATTGACCGGATCCTCGAGAAGCCAGGACCAGGCAATATTGATTCCGATTATGCGGTTGTCTCAGGTTTTTTGTTTGAACCAACCTTTTTTGAAGCCGCAGAAGAGGTGTTTAAGCGGGCGCAAAAAGAAGGGATAACCAGAGAGCTTCACTATATTGATGCCATAAACGTTTTACTTGAAGAGGAGAAAGCCTGCTACGCGCTTGAGATCAAAGGCGGCAAATTTTACGACTGCGGGAATAAACTGGAGTACCTGAAAGCAGTGGTTGAATTCGGGTTAAAGCACGAAGACCTTCGCGAGGACTTTCTTGACTTTTTGAAGAGTATTAAGGCGTAATAACGGAAGAAAACCGGCAGCTTTGGTTGTAACGCCGGTTTTTTTGTTGTAAAATAAACCCGTGCATAATACTTCCAAAATTACGAAACAAAAGTTATAAAACATGAGAAAATACTTACTAATCGGCGGAGCCATCTTCTTCTTTTTGCTTTTGATCATCGGAGCAATGTTTTTTTCAACCGGCAACCGCCAGAACAATAATGGGGAACAGGTGGAGCTGATCTGGTGGAAGACTTTCCAGGATCGATCTGATATGGATAAGTTAATAGAGGAATATCAAAAAGTCCGGCCAAACGTAACCATCAAATATTTTAAGAAGAATATTCAGGATTATGAATCTGAACTGCTGAATGCCATTGCTTCTGGAAATACTCCGGATATTTTTACCATCCACAATGACTGGTTGCCCAAGCACATAGACAAAATGGCGCCAATGCCTGAGAGCATGATGTCGGAACGCCAGTACAGGGAAGCGTTTGTGGATGTGGCTGCTGCAGATTTTATTAAAGACGCCAGGATATATGCCATGCCGCTGGCCGTGGATGTTCTTGCGTTATATTACAACAAGGATATTTTAGGGTCTGCCGGGATTTTTACTCCGCCTCAAACCTGGCCGGAGGTTGTTTCAGCGGTGCAAAAAATCACCCAGCAGGATACTTCCGGGAACTTTACCCGCTCAGCGATTGCCATGGGCAGTTCCGGAAACGTAAACAGATCTGCGGATTTGTTGCTTTTGTTGATGTTGCAAAACGGCACAACATTCTATAACGATAACCTCACTGCCGCCCGCTTTGACCAGCTGACCAGGATCAATGACCAAAGCTTCAATCCTGGTGCAACAGCTCTGGATTTTTATACCCAGTTTGCGAGGGCAAGCAAGCGGGCTTACACTTGGAACTCAAAAGCAGATAACAGCGTAGATGCATTCGCACAGGGTAAGCTCGCAATGATGCTGTCTTATTCATATATGATTCCGACTATAAAAGACAAAGCGCCTAATCTTAACTGGGGAGTGACTGGGGTGCCGCAGGTAGATAATTCTGGATTAAAGATTAATTTTGCCAACTATTGGGGCGAGGGCGTCTCCAAGACTTCCACAAAACAGGAGTATGCTTGGGATTTCCTGCGTTTCATTACACAGCGGGATATCCTGGCGAAGTATTATGAGAAGGTGAAAGCACCTTCATCACGCAAGGATCTTCTTGAGTCCCAGACAAGCGACGTGGAGCTCGGGGTTTTTGCGGAAAACGCGATTACGGCTAAAAGCGTGTACAAACCTGATGCTGCTCAGTTTGAAACAATTGTTTTGAAGATGATTGATGATGTGACTTTGCGTGGATCTGACCCGGAGTCTGCGGTTACAGACGCTGTTGCGCAGGTAAACTTGATATTAAGGGATTAACGGGCGTTTATGGTATAATAAAGTCACAAAAGACACCTAGATGAAATCAAAAATCAACAAAATATTCTTTACTGCACTTGTTTTTCTGCTCTTTGCGCAACCAGTTTTTGCGCAAGGTTTTGTTTTTTGCGGAAAACGAAGTCAGGATGATCCTAATACCCCAGTTGTGGAAGGGGCGTGTACGCTCAATGACCTTTGGACCTTGATTTTCTACGGTGCCAACTTTTTGATTGGAATGTCAGGTTTGGTTGCTTTGTTCTTTGTTGTCTGGGGTGGAGTAAGAATGATGCTTTCCTTTGGGAACCCGGAAGCAGTTAAGGAGGGGAAGTCCACTATTACCAATGCCTTACTCGGTTTGGTGCTGGTGTTGCTTTCCTATTTGATAGTTGGATATGTTGCTGAATTGCTCTTGCCGGGCGGGGGAGTAGGCAACCCGCTTCAAAACCTTATCCGATACGTAAGACCGAATTAGACTATGAAGAAGCTCTTAATAGCATTAATAATAATTTTGGCCATTGTCCCGTTCTTCGCTTTTGCGCAAGAAGCGTGTTCGCCGGGTTACACCGGCACTTCGCTCTGCAACGCGATCCCAAGATTCGGCGGCTTAAACATAAACGATTTACAGGGATTTATTATTGGGATATTTTCCTGGATTGCCGG
Organism: uncultured Candidatus Saccharibacteria bacterium; assembly: GCA_964605735.1. Taxonomy (GTDB): domain Bacteria; phylum Patescibacteriota; class Doudnabacteria; order UBA920; family O2-02-FULL-48-8; genus DASPNG01. The sequence goes on from CAZSDS010000001.1 coordinate 746,667, forward strand.
AATCATTGGCACAATCCTTATGGCCGTTCTTATATACAGCGGGATAAAGATGGTGCTCTCACAGGGTGATCTAGGCAAAGTCAAAGAAGCCAAAGCGTCATTTACTTATGCCATCCTGGGTTTTTTGGTAACTATCTTTGGATACGTGATTGTTTCCTCGGTTCAGTATTTCATTGGCGTCAGGCAGGGTGATCCTGAGCAGGAAAGAAATTTCTTCTTTAACCCTTTGCGGGACAGCACATTGATCGGATTTCTTGAAACAACAATGACAAACGTTTTAGGAGTTGTCGGTGCCGTCGTTTTGTTTTATCTTGTGTGGAATGGATTCAAATATATATTGGCTGGATCAAATGAAGAGCAGACAAAAGCTGCCAAGTTGGCGATTACATGGTCCATCATTGGTTTGATCAGTATTTTAGCATCTTACACAATAGTAAAGGTTCTTATTGATACATTTGGAAAATATACATGAAGAAATATTTTCTACCGATTTTCATAATACTCTCAAGTTTGGTGGCTGCACCGGCGCAGGCCGTGCTACGGGGGAATGCTCCCGGGGGTCTCTTTGTTAGTTTCACCAGCAATGATCCTTATAATGTGATCATGGCGGTAATTTCTTTGATACTTGGGTTTGCTGGGTCAGTTGCCATGTTGTTTTTAATCATTGGTGGATTTTATTATGTAACTGCTGGCATGAACGAGGATTTGGCAAAGCGCGGCAAATTGTATGTTAAAAATTCCATAATCGGCTTGATAATTATCGTATTATCGTATACCATTATATCTGTAATATATAGGGAACTTGCGTAGACTTTTATAAATCCTATGAAAGGTCGAAATAAATATAAAAAGAAAGGAATAAAAATGAAGAAAATAACAAAAATTGCTAACATCTTAATGATCTGTTTGAGTTTGGTTTTGGTTGTGGCCCCATTTGTGGCTGGTGCTCAGTTCAACCTGCCTAACGCAGGCGGCACTGGTTTGACCGGCGGCATCACAAACGAAACCACTCTGACAGGTTTTATCTTGCGCGTTATCAACATCGCGTTGGCGTTGGCTGGTTTGATTGCTGTTTTGTTCCTGATCATCGGTGGTTTTAGATACATCACTGCTGGCGGAAACGAAGAAGCATCAGGTAGTGCCAAAAAAATTATTTTGAACGCGGTCATTGGTATTATTGTCATCATTCTGTCATTCGTAGTTGTCCGTGTTGTGGCCAATACTTTGACCTCCACTAACATCTAACAGTATGAAGAAAAAGTTAAGCATATTGTTGGTAGTGGCGTTTGTCATTGTGGGGGTTTCCGCATTTTTTACCGCAGATGCTCAAGGGTTGACCGCGCCAAGTAATCCCGGTGGATTGTTGGATTTCTCTAGAGTCAAAGGCGGATCAGGCGGTGTAGCAGGACTTATCATTGCAATTACAAACTTGGTTCTTGGGGTTGCCGGAGCAATTGCCATACTCTTTGTGATCATTGGTGGTTTCCAGTACATTCTCAGCGGAGCCAATGAAGATTTGGCCAAGCGAGGCAAGGCTACACTAACGAATGCCATCATCGGTTTGATAATTATTGTATTGTCATTTACAGTAATTAGCGTTGTATATACTACACTTACAAATGTACAACCATAAATAAAAAAGATAAGCCGACTCCCGTTAGGGGTCGGCTTTTGATTTGTCTCAGACGAGACGCTTAGAGACAGTGTGCAGAATCTTGGTCAGTTTTGCGTCGTAGGAACGCAGTTACCGCTCGATTCGTTGAAGGTGCCGCGGAGCGTTCTGCTGCGCTTGGTGCTGTCCGCGGTGTAGAACCTTGATTCGTTCACCGGAATCTTGGGTGTCTCATCGTCGCCACGGTTGGCGACTTGATACACGGCCATGGATTTCGGCTTGACTCGTTCCGTAAAGCAGGCATCCTGCCCTTCCAGGGGAGTCACGAACGTAATCAAAGCGGGTGCATCTGAGTCAGCGGGAATTTTGCCGTCCCAGATGTTGTTGACGTTGTTTGCCGTGTCCACGAAATTGCCGTTCATGTACACTCGAACCCTGCCCATGAACCGGTCAGGCCCTTGCGTGCGGAACGCGGCGATGTAGTTCTCACCCATGAAATTGCGGATCTTGCGCGCCTGGTTGACTGAATAGAACCCATATGGGTTGTAACCATACTGGTATCCGTATGCCGCGCCGTAGTTCAGTCCGTAGCCATATTCAGCCGGGATAGTTTCCAGCGGCGTGCCGGGTTCAAGTCCGAGCGCCATGTTCCGAAAGTGCGTCATGTTAGTCATGTGCGCACGCGCCAGGGTCTGCGGCGATTCAAGTGCCGGATTTTTGTAGCGGATCGGCTGAACCAAACCCTGGTCCATTGCATCCAGAACAAAGTCGTTGACCAAGTCCTGGGGCATGACTTGCCGAGGTGCCGTTGGCGGTACACCGTACAAAGGCGGTGTGTAGGCAGGCGGCGTGGCCGGCGTGGCCGGCGTGGTTGGAGCAATGCTCTCTGCCCGACGCGTCACTTGCGGCGCGCTTGGTGCAGGGGAAATTGCGCCAGAGCGGTGGTGAAGTACCAGGGTGTTGCCCTGGAATTCGTGCGTGACGTTGTGCGGGCGCAGTGCCCTGAGCAACTTGTCCAGCACATTGCCGAGCGGTTCTTTGACAAATCCGCCCTTGAGCCTGGTTTCGTCCAAGACCCGTTCTTCTGTTCCGGCGCCCAGCACGTAACTGAATCCAGGTGCTTGCTGGGTGAGGCCGTCGAGGATTTCCCGCAGGCTCCTGTCCTGTCCGGCCGGCGGCGCATTCAGGCTCACAATCGAGTTGTACACGTTCCCGATGATCCTGGCCGGCTGCTGCGCCCCGGCGAACGCCGGTACGCTGAGCAAAACCAACAGGATCAGAAAAACGTTGTGCGCGGTTCTGATGCTCTTCACTGTCTTCCTCCTTGGAAGTGAAAATTGCTGATTGGACAATATCTGAAGTGGTGTAAATCGCGAATTTATCGAGCAAGTCAAAATATGATTTTGACTTGCAATTATAGCAAAAAAAGAGCATTTTGTCAATGCTCTAGAAAGAACATCTAAAGACCTTTGCGCAGGCGATATTAACTACTCCAAAAGATTTTGAGAATGAATTAGACAATAAAAAAGAAGGGCCTAAAGATCAGGCCCCTCGATGTTCAAGTCCGCAAGTTGCGGTTACTTGAACCGGTAGTAAAATCCTCCTTCCAGCGGAAACCCGTTCACGGCGATTTTAACCGTTGTGGTTGCCGACTGGATTGTAATTTCGTCCCCAGTCATGGGATACGCGACACCGTCCACCAGGACGATGATTTGCATCAGGTTCCCACCCTCAACGAGTGGGCCGTGCTGTTGATATCCACGCAGGCCCATTGGTTGGCTGCACCTAACGTCAGAACCGATGACACGAGCCGCGTAGCCCGAGATCACCAGGGTCTGTCGTGTTGCTGGGATCACGCCGGTGTCGTGCCAGCGCACTTGTTCGGTTAAGGTCCCCAGATCCACGTAAGTGAGCGGAGACTTTGACGGCTGCGCCGACGCAAACACGTGTTCGGAGCGAGGTTTGTATTCCCGTTCCGTGCTGCCCATCCGCGAAGCTGCCCCCAGCTTCCTTTGGTACATGTCCAGTGAGTCGAACATATTGTACACACCAGCCACATACAGCATGATCGCAAGAACCATGAGCGATCCGGCGGTAGCTGCCCTTTTTCTGTCGCGTGCCACCATTGCATAGACCCAAACGATGGCAATGAAAGTCAGGAGCAGGATGAGCGGGTACTTTGGCATGTCAGACATGTTCATGATCTGGTTCCAGAAAGGCTGTCCAAAGATCAGCACTGCCAGAATCAGAGCCACTCCCATAATCTGTTCCACCAAACCAAGCTTGTCGCCAGACGTTGCAGCCGAAGACGAGGTACTGGATTTGGTTGTTATAGTGGTTGCCGCTGAACCTGCTGTTGGATCACCCGCACCCGGCACTGTTGGTCCAGTTGCGGCGGCGATTACAGGTGCTGGGCCCGCGATGTTTCTCCAAAACCAGATGACCGTGCCAATGAAGGCGAGGCCAAAAAGCATGAGGATGATCCATCCAAGCGCCCAGACGAATCTGTTTTTCCAGGTCATTTCCTGCCATCCGGCCGGAACAAAGTTCCAGCTTTCTGACGAGGCAGAAGAGCTTGGATTAACAGTTCTAGCCCCCAGAATGCGGTCGCGTTTCTGAATCAGAAGGTCGAGTGCCTTCCTTTCTGATTCGGTTAATCCGCGCTGCATGTTTTTGTTTTGCAGTACAGCGATTTCGCCATACGTTTTGTTCAATTCAGTTTCAGCCTGATTTCTCAGGTTATCTTCGTGTTGGTTCGCGATTTCCCGATTCTTGTTCACGAAGACAGCTTCTGACTGAATTTTCTGAACGTGGGCGAGATGGGGAAGCAGGCTTCCCAGAATCGCGAACAGCAGAATACCGCTGATCGCGTATCCGCTGAGCCTCATCCACTCGTTCCGGTTCAGTGTGATGATACCCCACGTAAACAGGGCCAGAATGATCATCCCAGAGAAGTACGGGCTTGGCCACTGAGGCATTGCCGCCAGGATGAAGATGAACACCATCATGGAGGCGATGACCGCGAGAGCTGACCTGACCAGGAATTTCAGGAATACCAGGTCCTCGAAAGTGCCGGTGCCTGTGTATTCGATCATTCCCTTAGGGTGGGTAGGGAGGTGAAAGTGAATTTTGCCCCTGAGTTTGTTCAGGACAAGATCGACTCCCACTGCAAGAGCGGCGGCGTTGATGCTCCGTTCGCTCATCAAAAGCATGAGGATGATCGGCGGGTAAACAATCCCCAGCCACGGCATGATGCTGTGGCCGAAAGATCCCAGTGAACCGATTGTCACGGTTGCGATCAGCCAGAGCAGTGAAACAAGAAGGAGGCTGAAGTACGATGCCATCAGCGCCCTCATTGCCGTTGCCGCCCAGCCGCCGACTGTTCGGACGGCTTCATCCAGAAGCCGGAAGAAGTCCATGATCAAAGCACCCATTGCTATCTCCTTGGTCTCAAAAATTAGCGGTTGAGGAGAGCTGACTTCAGCCGGCTCCAGAAGGTTACATGTCTGGCAGGATCCCAGTCGAAGCCAGTGTTTCTGCTTCGCCGCAGATCATCGGCAAGCTCGCGGAGAGTTGGACTTCCTGTCTCTTCTGCCCAGCTTGTGATCAGGGCCTGGTTTTTTTCCATCCATACGGCAAAGCTTTTGCCCTTGCCGCTGGAGAAGAATCCAGTGATCTGACGATCGACCCGCTTCTTGTCCAGGTCCATGAACTTCACGTAGTTCTTCCAGTCGTCATCAGTCATGTTACTGAGTTTCGCCAGGACCTGAGCCGTCTTTTTCGGGTCGCCGCCCTTGCGGTCTCCTTCGACCTTGTATTGCGCCACCAGGATACGGAACCGGTTCTGCTGGTGGTCGTTCAGCTTACTGACCCTCTTCAGCAACGTGTGAAGATTTTCAATGCTGACGTTTTCGTCGCTGATGGCAGCGTTGAACAGCTGTTCATCAGCTACGTCGTTGGGCAGAAAGTCGTTGAAGATGCTTTTGACCTTGTCCTTTACTTCAGGTCGGTTTACCAGCATCTTGAACATGCTTGCCAAGCCGCTTGTGAAGCTTTCTTCGGCGATAGCTTCACCGCCTCGCTTGGTCAAACCCCAAATCGTCTTCCAAAAGCTAGCCATTCGCACGCTCCTTTTTATCTTTGATTTTTCCCAAATTGTGAAACTGCAATCCGTTCGCCTAGAAAATTCCAGTCTGAAACAGTAAATAATAGCAGAAATTGACGATTTTGTCAAGAATACACAGTAAATAGCACAAATATCCGGTTAATTTAGGTTTATGCTGGCGTTTTCATTAAATGTGGGCTTTGGTATAATTACGAGGCTTTAAGAAAAGGCCGGGGTGGTGAAATTGGCAGACACGCAAGGTTTAGGACCTTGTACCCGAAAGGGTGTGGAGGTTCAAGTCCTCTCCCCGGCACCAAGAGCATAATAATATGTTATATTGCGGGGACTTGAACGGGCAGAAGTGAGGCAAGTTCGTAAGGAACGCAGCCAAACGATCGACAAACGTCCAGTGGACGTTTGGCGCTGCCCTGTAAAGAGCGCCAGCAGGCGACTGAAAGTCCTCTCCCCGGCACCAAGAAGGCGCAATAAGCACTTTGGTTTCCAATTGACAGCGTAAATGCTGTTCTCTAAAATTTTAGGACAACTTAATCAATTTAACCAACATTTTAACCACCAAATATAATGAATAGATTTGTAAGAAACATTTTGATTGTACTGGCAATTTTTGTGATAGTGGCTGCGGTGTTCAGTTTTGTAAATACTGACGACGCAAATGTCGAACGCGTGACCATATCAGAAGTTGCTGAGCAGGCAAAGGCCGGGCAAATTGATCGTGTTGAAGTTGAAGAAGACCGCGTCTATGTATTTTTGAAAGACGGTACCCAGCAAACAGCAAATAAAGAAAGACAGGAATCGTTCCTCACGGTTTTGGAAACATATGGAGTGACGCAGGAACAGCTTTCAAGTTTCCGAGTGGACGTGCTTGACTCGTCAGGTTCATCCTTCCTGCTTTCTACGATCCTGCCTTTTGTGATACCATTCCTCTTCATCGCCGCATTCATATGGTTTTTAATGCGACAAGTGCAAGGCTCAAACAACCGGGCAATGTCTTTTGGACAGTCCAATGCCAAAGTCATGGAGCAATCCGACCGCCGCAAGCGCGTAACATTTAATGACGTCGCGGGCGTGAAGGAAGCCAAAGAAGAGCTGAAAGAAATAGTTGAGTTCTTAAAGTACCCGCAAAAATTCTTTAACCTTGGGGCGCGAATCCCCAAAGGTGTTTTGTTGCTTGGTCCTCCAGGCGTTGGGAAAACAATTATTGCCCGTGCCGTGGCAGGGGAGGCTAATGTCCCGTTCTTCCACATCTCAGGCTCTGAGTTCGTGGAAATGTTCGTTGGGGTTGGTGCTTCCCGTGTTCGTGATTTGTTCAAGAAGGCCAAGCGCAATGCTCCGTGTATCATTTTCGTGGATGAAATTGACGCAGTTGGAAGACAGCGAGGTGCCGGTCTTGGCGGCTCTCATGACGAACGCGAACAAACTTTGAACCAAATTCTCGTAGAGATGGATGGGTTTGACAACGAGACCAATGTCATTGTTATTGCCGCCACAAACCGTCCGGACGTTTTGGATCCAGCTTTAATGCGCCCTGGCCGATTCGACAGACAAGTCATTTTGGACCTGCCGGACATTTCTGACCGCGAGGCTATTTTGAAAGTCCATGCCAAAAACAAGCCTTTGTCCCAAAACGTTGATTTGCGCGCTCTGGCTGAAAGAACCCCAGGCTTCTCCGGTGCGGATCTCGCCAACTTGATGAACGAAGGAGCAATTCTGGCTGCACGCAAAAACAACAAGGAAATCGGGCAAATTGACCTGTTTGAAGCAATTGAGAAAGTAATGATCGGCCCTGAAAGGAAAAGCCATGTGCTGTCAAAGCGAGAAAAGGAAATCGCTGCCTGGCACGAGGCTGGGCACGCTCTGGTTGCCACAGTTCTGCCGCACGCAGATCCGGTGCACAAGGTTTCCATTGTTTCGCGCGGGCGGGCTGCAGGTTACACCATGAAAATCCCGACCGAAGACAAGAACCTGCACTCCAAATCAGAATTCCTGGCAGACCTGGCAGTGTCATTGGCTGGGCAGGCCACGGAAAAAATGATTTTTAACGAAATCACCACCGGCGCTTCAAACGACTTGAAAGTCGCCACCAACCTTGCCCGCAAACTAGTCACCACCTACGGCATGTCTGATCTGGGCCCTATGACCTTTGGCGACCAGCACGAAATGATTTTCCTCGGCCGCGAAATTTCCGAACAGAAAAATTATTCGGAAAAAGTTGCTGCCCGCATTGACGAAGAAGTGGCTGGGTTCATTGACCGCGCCTACCAGACCGCAACTGATATTTTGATCAAGTACCACAATTACCTCAAAGCAATCGCTGACAAATTAATGGAAGTTGAAACTTTAGAGCGGGAAGAGTATGAGGCAATCGTCAAAGACATTATTCCGCAGGAAAAACTCTACAAGAGGTCGTCCAGCGAAATGGTCACGCCTCCAACACCTGAGTTCGGCTCCCAAACTGCTTAAAACACATGGAGGGAAACTTCCTCAAAATACTAAAACAGGCCTTTCAACTGACAAAAGGATATAAATTCTTTTGGCTGTTGGGTCTGTTTTTGGTTTGGTTTAATTTTTTCCGGGCCTTGTTATTGTTGTTCGGCATGAGAAGCGGGATGGATTGGATGCCTTTGGAAGGGAATATTGGCGCTGGGCCGATCAATGAGACTGCCGGCAATGGTTGGATCGGTGTAGTCTCTTTGGTATTCATAACACTTGCCGTGATTTTTTATTTCCGAAGCAAGGGTGCGCTGATTTCCGCAGTCAGCCAGCTTAGGGACAAAAAATCCCTGGACAAGAAACTTGTTTACAGCGAGTCAGAACCCCATACAATTAAACTGATGAAAGTGGGTTTCGGGCTGATGGCGGCAATGTTGCTGGTCGGCGCGCTGTTAGCCAGTCCTGTGGTTTACCTGACCGCAAACAATTATTCCAGCCGCGCATTTTCGCTTGGGTTGATGGCCACCATTATTTACTTGCCAATTTTTTGCATCCTTTATTATCTGGCGGTTTTGACGCCCATGTTTATTGTCCTGCAAAGGATGAGTATAGGCGGGGCACTCAAAGCCGGGTTTGATCTGATAAGAAAGTATTGGCCGATGCTGATTGCCTTCAGTGCAATACTGCTGTTGGTGGAGCTGGTTTTGGTCATAGTCTCACTTGGCCTCATGGTTGCCGCAACCTTGCCATTTGTCCTTTTATATAATGTATTTTATGATATGGGAGGCCAGACAGCGGCAAATATTTTGCAGGGACTGGCAATTTTAGCTGGTTTTATGGTATTCTTTATCTCCATGGGTTTGGTGGCTGGATTTCAGCGCATCGCATGGACAATAGCATTCTTTGAAATAATCAAACCGGTGAAAATCGAAGAAGCCGCTACGGCGGAGACTTTGCCGGAAGTAATCACCTGAATCGCGGACGGTTAGCTCAGTGGTAGAGCATCTCTTTGACGTAGAGAGGGTCATAGGTTCAAATCCTATACCGTCCACCAGAGGAATTAAGGAAAATAATCATTAACGATTTCAGATCTCAAACTCCAACTAGTTTGGTGCTTGTGATTTGGAATTCTTGGGGGACAACCCAATGGCTGATTTAAACCAGCTTGAAGAAGAAATAAACATAAAATTCAACGACCGGAATTTGCTGCAAAGCGCCCTGACTCACCGTTCTTACCTAAATGAAAACCGTTCCTGGCCGCTGCCACATAACGAGCGCCTCGAATTTTTGGGAGACGCGGTTTTGGAATTGATAACCACTGAGTATCTGTACCGCAATTTTCCGAACCCGGAAGGTGAGCTGACCAACCTGCGCTCAGCTTTGGTTAACTATAAGATGCTTTCCGAAATCGCCGCTGGAATCAGGCTGGACAAATACATAATGCTTTCCAAAGGCGAGGCTAAGGATTTGGGGCGTGCCCGGCAGGTTATTTTGGCGAACGCCATGGAAGCGCTTATTGGCGCAATTTATCTTGATCAGGGATTTGCAAAGTCTGAAGAATTCGTGCACAGGTTTGTAATTAACCAGCTCGCGGCGATTGTTTCCGGCGGGAAGGTCTTGGACCCAAAGAGCAAGTTTCAGGAATTGACCCAGGAGAAAATGGGAGTTACTCCGCATTACAAAGTGCTGGCAGAGTGGGGGCCTGATCATAACAAGCAGTTTGAAGTTGGGGTTTTTGTGCAGGATAAACAGATTGCCAAAGGCCAGGGTAGTTCAAAGCAAGAGGCTGAAATATCAGCGGCGGCCAATGGACTCAAAGTCTGGTCCGATCAAATTTAGTGCGGCTTAGCCTGCGCATTTTCCTGCTGTCGGGGCACGCAGTGGAACTTCTACAATTTACATTCCTTTAAAGTTGTTCGCTGCTTCAGGCTCGGCACTGATGTGCCTGCGCCGAATCCCCGCCATCAGAAAAATGCTTCAGCATCGCCGCAATATTAGCTAGCTTGAGTAATAAAATACCCACTAATGTATTTAAAACGACTAGAAATTCAGGGGTTCAAATCATTCGCACACAAAACGGTTCTTGAATTTGAGCCTGGTTTGACTGCGGTTGTCGGGCCAAACGGTTCCGGCAAATCCAACGTAGCTGACGCTTTGCGCTGGGTCATGGGTGAGCAATCCATGAAGCTTTTGCGCGGAAAAAAATCCGAGGATGTGATTTTTGCTGGCTCTGACAAGAAAGCCAAACTTTCAATGGCTGATGTAACTCTGACTTTCGACAACAAAGACCGCAAACTTCCTTACGAGTACTCAGAGGTGGCATTAACCAGGCGATATTTCCGCAACGGCGAATCCGAATACCTCATCAACAACCAGAAGGTCCGCTTGCTGGACGTGGTTGATGCCTTACTGCGCTCAGGATTTGGAGCTTCAAATTACGCAGTCATTGGCCAGGGCACAATTGACCAAATGGTTTTGGCGGGACCGGCTGAAATCAAAAGCCTTGTCGAAGAGGCGGCTGGGGTCAAGCCATACTACATAAAGCGCGAAAAAACCTGGCGCAAGCTTGAACAGACAGAAGAGAATCTTCAGCGTGTTTCTGAATTGACCGCGGAAATCGAGCCTCGCTTGAGATCCTTGCGCAGACAGGCCAAACGCATGGAAGAGCGTGAAGTGGTTGCCAATGAGCTGACCGCTTTGCACCTTGAGTATTATGGCAACCAGTATTACCTTCTGGAAACCAATTTGAACGCGCTGAAAACACAGCTTGAATTGAAGGACAAGTCCATTCAAACAATGGAAGCGCAGATTAATGAATTCCAGGGCAATTTGGAAAAAGAAGAAAAACAGACAAAGACCAATTTAAGCTTTACGGAAGAGCTTGAGAAGAAGATCAGTTTCTTGGAAGCAAAAAGATATAAAGTCCAGGAAGAGCTTGCGGAAATTCGCGGCAAATTGAAAGCCCAGGTCGTGCCCGGCAAGACAGATGCGGAATCCCTGAACGTTGAAAAACTTGATTATGAGCGCCAGCTGGATGTAATGAACCAGAAGTTGAAGGAATTGGATGGGCAACTGCTCGGTGAACAAAAACAGTTTACTGATCTGAAGCATTCCGTGGATAATTTCAACAAGAAAATTGAGGAAGCCAAGAACAGCAAGGTTGACCCAGACCAGCTTAGGCGAACCCTTGAGCAATTTGAAAATGAATTCACCCACACATTAGAGATTCTGGATTCTGAGAACTTTGCGGAGATTAGGCAAAAGTTAAGGCAATTGGTCAGTAAACTGGCTGAAACAAGAAGAAACATCACGCTGGCTGGCCCGGCCGATTTAAGCGGTTTGCTTATCTCAAAAGAAGAGACTCAGACGCGTTTACATAAACTTGAGCTTAATATTGTTGAACACAACACGCTTCGTCAGACATACCTGGATACAATTGAAAGCTATAACTCCAAGCTTAATCAGATCAAGAGTTTGATGAATGATGATCCGGAAAAATTCAAGTCAGAATTGTTCACCCAGGAAGAGAAACTGAATGCTTCTTTGAATGAGCTGGTCAGCCAAATAACGGATTTGCGCGAAAACCTGAACAAAGTCAGCCAGCAGGAAAAGGAGAAGAAAACCTTCCTCATGGAAGAGGAAAAGAAATTCCGCCAGATCAGTTCAGATTTGTCTCGGCTCAAAGATGAGCACAACCAAGTTTTGGTGGACAAGGCGCGTCTGGAAACAAGGCTTGAATCTTTGAACAAGGAATCAGAGGCCGCCTTGGGGACCAGAACAGCGGAATTGCCTCAGCATAAAAAACCGGAAGTGCCGGCTGATCTGATCAATAAAATAGACAAGCTGAAAAGACAGCTTGAATTGTCCGGTGGTATTGACGAAACTACTTTACAGGAGTATCGGGAAACAGAAGAACGCTACAATTACCTGACTCAGCAGTCTGAGGATTTGACCAAGGCAGTTGCTGACCTCAAAACCGTCATTGAAGAATTGGATCAGATCATCAAGACTCAATTCAATGAAGCCTACAATAAAATTTCAGAAAAATTTGCGGAGTATTTCAGAATTTTGTTCAATGGCGGGCGCGCGCAAATGTCTTTGCAAAGATCAGTTGTGAAGCCGGAAGAGGGGGATGATGGTCTTGAAGAAACTGAACCTGGTGAAGGTGTTGCAGTTCCAGCCGGAGTGGACGGGGTTCGAGCAAAGAAGCCGCAAACAGAAATTTCAGGCATTGAGATTAAGGCCACGCCGCCTGGCAAAAAACTGGCGACAATTGCGGCTTTGTCCGGCGGTGAGCGCGCTTTGACCGCTATTGCATTGCTCTGTGCGATGTTGGCATCTTACCCTTCACCATTTGTGGTTTTGGACGAAGTCGATGCTGCGCTTGATGAAGCCAATTCCATCCGCTTTGCCAAAATTCTGGGCACGCTGGCTCACCAGACGCAGTTCATCACCATTACTCACAACAGGGAAACCATGCGCCAGGCTCACACTCTGTATGGCGTGACCATGACTGATGAAGGCATTTCAAAAATCTTGTCATTGAAACTTGAGCAGGCTGAAAAAGTTGCACCACAACAGTAAGCGATATTTCATTAACCGCCGATAGATCCGGCGGTTTTAAATTCGGAAAAATAAAAAGACTCTTCTGTGGGAAGAGTCACATTCTGCCGGACAGCCAGTCAATGAGCCGCTGGCGTTTGAAGTAGGCAGCTGCCAGGATACACACGGCGGTTGTTGGCCAGATCCATTCGTCACTTGCTGATGCATCCTGGGCATAGTGCATGAGAATTAGGGTGATGACCACCAGGTACAGCAAGGGAAGGACTATGTTGCTGAAGCGTTTGAGTCTAGGAAAGGAATCCTCGTGCTTGAGCCATTTCATCAAGAGTGCGGCTAAGCCCAGTGCAATTCCAGTTGGTACGGCAGACCAGAACCCGGTTGGGCCCAAGCTTAAGCCAAATCCTGCGCCAGCCGTCATGATTGCGTCGCTTGCAGGGTCAATGAATTTTTTTCCTGTGGCGCTTTCTGCTTTCAGTTTCCTGGCAACCGTTCCGTCAATCATATCCGTGAATACTGCCAGTGCCAGAAACGCAAACGCGAGCGGGCCGTTGCCTGTCCACCTAAAATAAACAGCCAACGCCGTTAAAGGTATCCGGGATAAAGACAGCAGGTCAGGTACCCTTTGCATGTATTCCTCCTTGTCGTCTCAATAAGATACTTTGGAGGGGGTAATATGTCAACAACCGGACTTAAACACGCCTGTTGACGCTGACCCTTATTTCTGTTATTATTTGCAGGCATTAGTGGCATAAAACCACGGCAATTATTATTAATTTCATTATTGTCCGAACGGACCTTCCTGGTCCGAAAGGGCATATAAGGCACCAGCCTTATATATTCAATAGTGATTACCGCTTAAGCGGGAATGAAATAACATGTTGACCATTCGTTTACAGAGAACTGGCACCAAGAACCGACCGACCTTCCGATTGGTTTTGGCACAGGCTCACAGGGCAGCGAGCAAGAGATTCATTGAAATCTTGGGCCATTACAATCCTCGCAACAAACAGTTCGGTTTGAAGAGCGAAGAAAGGTTGAAATACTGGCTTGGCCAAAACGTGCACCTTTCTCCGACAGTCCATAACTTGCTGGTTGAAAAGAAGTTTGTGGATGGAAAGAAAGTGAAAGCTTGGCAGCCAAAGAAGAAAGAGGCTGCAGAAGGCGAAGCAGCAGCTGAAGCTCCAAGCTCAGCTCCAGCAGCCGCACCAGCTGAAGCCCCGGCCGCTGAATCTGCTCCAGCAGCAGAAACCCCAGCCGAACCAGCGCCGCAAGCATAGAAATCAAACTCCGCCCAGGCGGAGTTTTTGTTTTCGTTCTAAAATTGACAAACGAAAGACATTTAAAGTATAATTATTCCACGGAAATTAACTAGAATAGACATGGCAGACGAAAAAGATCAAGAGTTTGTTGAGTACATAGTTAAAAGCCTGGTTGATCATCCAGAAGACGTCAAAACTGAGCGATCAGTTGACGAAATGGGCGTACTGATCACCCTCCACCTCAACCCTGAGGACATGGGTCAGGTTATCGGAAGACAGGGTCAGACTGCAAAGTCAATTCGAACTTTGCTCCGCGTAGTAGGCGCAAAGCGCAAGTCACGCGTGAACTTGAAAATCCATGAACCAGAAGGTTCAAATCGCGGCCCACGCCGTGAATCAAGCCACAGCGAAGCTTCAACAAGCACCGCTGATCTGGGAGACATTGACGAATTCAAGTTATAAATTTTACTGAAACAAAAACCTCCGCCCAAACCGCGGAGGTTTTTTAAAGCCCGCTAGAGTTTTTGCTGGGTTTTGTTAATAAGGATCACTACAAGAATAAATTATCAAATGAAATTTGTAATTCTTACATTATTCCCGGAAGCATTTGAGTCTTACTTTAACGTAAGCCTGATTCAACGCGGTCTGGCAAAGAAATTTATTGACATAAAAATCGTAAATTTGCGCGACTATGCTGATGATCCGCACAAGAAAGTGGATGACCGGCCGTACGGCGGCGGAGCTGGAATGGTGTTGCGGGTTGATATTATAGACAAAGCTTTGCGCGCACTCAGGGCCAGGAAGGGGAGCAAGGACAAATTGATTCTCCTGATGTCACCGCAAGGGAAAACTTTAAACCAAAAATTGGTCACCAAGCTGGCCAAGCACAAAACCATTTATTTAATCTGCGGCAGGTACGAAGGCTTTGATGAACGAATCCGTAAGCTCGTAGATATGGAAGTTTCCCTAGGCGACTTTGTCCTGACTGGCGGCGAAATTCCAGCAATGGCTGTGGTAGATGCGGTTTCGAGGTTTGTTCCGGGATTTTTAGGCAAAGCAGAATCATTGCATGAGGAAAGTTTTACTTCCGGGATGCTCGAGTATCCGCAGTACACCCGCCCCGAAGTTTATAAAAAAATGCGGGTGCCCAGGGTTTTGCTCAGCGGCGACCACGGCAAGGTAAAACAGTGGCGTGAGCAGGAAGCGCTTAAGCGCACAAAAAAGCGCAGGCCTGACTTGGTTAAGTAAACCAAAAACCCGCTTTCGTGGGTTTGGATTCCTGGTTGACAAACCTGACCCTGCACTGAGCCACCCCCACAGGAAAGAACCTTACATAAAGAATTTTTTTATTGCTAGGTCCTGGTTGTGGATATAATAAAATGCTTGAATTTATTTCCGAATCACCAGAAAGAATAGATAAATTTTTAGCGGTCAAGAGCAATGTCTCTCGTGGCCGTGTTCAGGCTGCCATAAAATCCGGTGTTGTGAAAGTGAATGGCGAGCCAGTTAATGAGCCTGACTACAAGGTTTCAGAGGGGGATGCTGTAACACTCCCAGAATTTGAAGACGAATCTCTCAAGCCAATGGAATATGACCTGAAAGTGGTGTTTGAAAATGAAGACATAATTGTGATCGATAAGCCGCATAATCTGGTGGTGCATCCGGGAGCCGGCCACAAGCAGGATACGTTAAGCAATGCCCTCCTTGCCAAGTACCCGGAAATTGCAAATGTGGGGGATGTGGCCAGGCCGGGAATAGTGCACAGGCTGGACGAGGATACTTCCGGTTTGATCGTCGCCGCCAAGACCCAGTCGGGCTATGGCTACATGAAAAATCTGTTCATGACCAGGCAGATTGAAAAAGAATATATCACATTAGTTCATGGTATTCCGGAAAAAATGCACGACATCATCAACGCCCCGATAGAACGAGCCTCCACCCATGTGAAAATGAAGGTTGGGTCCGGAAAAGAGGCTGTTACCGGGTACCGCATCCTGGCAACAAATGAGCAAAATGGCGAAAATTCAGGAGTTGACAAAATGGCCCTTCTTAGGGTAAAATTGCATACGGGTCGCACCCATCAGATAAGGGTTCACATGGCGCACATAGGCCATCCAGTGGTGGGTGATCAGTTGTACGGCGGCAATTTCAAGAAAGCAGACACACAGCTGATTAACCGACAATTCCTGCACGCCGCACAATTAAAGTTCAAACTTCCGGATGGCACACTGCTTGATTTGCAAGCACCTTTGCCGAAAGATCTGCAGGAAGTATTAAAGAAAGTAAACATTGACTATGATGCACGCATTTAAACAAGAACAGCTCAGGACCGATGTCCCTGTGCTCAAAGCCGGATATATCGTTCGAGTCCACCAGAGAATTACAGACGTTTCCCCGGATGGAAAAGAAAAACAGCGTATCCAGATTTTTGAGGGACAGGTAATCGGAACCAAGGGCGGCAAGGGAATTAACGGCACTGTGACTGTCCGCAAGGTTACATCTGGTGTTGGCGTAGAACGTATCTTCCCAGTACATGCTCCATCTATTGAGAAGATTGAAGTTGTGAAGTCTGCTCCGGCAAGAAAAGCCAAACTGTACTACACAAGAGACGGAAAAGAAGCCAAAACAAGAGACGCAAAATAATCCGCCATCCCGGCGGGTTTTTTGTATGAAGGAGGATAGTCGTCATGTCTTGTAAGAAGGGTGACCATCTGGTTTTGGTTCGGGTAAGAGGCGGGTGGTTTACACCGAACACTGGGTGCACTTTGGAGGAGGCGCAAGCTCAATCTGATCAGATATTTGCTTCAGGTATGACGGAAAGAAACAATGCAATGGTGGTTCAAGTGGTCGAAGTGAAGGAGCGGGAGTTCGACCCCCGCTAACGGACGCTGTGCTCTGTGTGAACGCAATGATTGCGTTCTTTTTTATTGGTCGATTTGCATGGCTTTTTTATAGTTGCTACTATTCAACTGGGTGATTAGATTCCTGTGACTTAAGAAACAAATGAAAAATTTAAAACCAGAAATTCTTGGTATTTCTTTGGTAATAATAGTTACTGCAGTGGTTATTGCTTTGGTTGTAGACGAAAAACCAAACACAAGTACTCAGCAGCAGACGGAAGTAGAAAATGATCAAGAAATCTCTCAAGGAGAGGAGGAAGCTCTACCCTCCACGACAGCTCTTCTTGCTAACGGATGGAAACTCTACAAAAATCAAGAACTGGGATTTAGTCTGGAGATGCCCCCTGATATTTCAGTCGAAAAAGAGTTAAATTCAAGGAACAATAGGCTTGTTATTTTTAAAGGAACGTCTTATGTTTTTGAAGTAAGGTTGAAAGAAGGGCAGGGTACCACATTAAATAATTATTTATACCTTGATTTTCTTCCAAGCGGTTCAGCCGCCCTGGGAGGTCAGGAAGCAAAAGTTTTTAAAGCTCCTAATGGATATTGTGATGGGCCGAGCTGTGGTGATCCGTTTGTTGTTTACTCGACTAAGCTCAATAAAGATTTCTATAACCTAGTCTTTTACGGGGATACTGCACTAAATCAAGTTGAGGAGAAGGTTTTTTCATCTTTTAAGTTTATTCAATAAACCGCTTATGCGGTTTTTGGGAAATTTTCTTTAACATAGAATGGTTTTGGTAAGTTGCATGCGGAGTTTCTTGTTGTTAGAATTTACGCATGATACGCATCGAAGAGTTGATCAATTTAAAGCCGGTAACCATAGGGCCGGAGACTTACCTGGTTGAGGCTGTTTCACTGATGACAAAAAATGGCATCAAAATAGTGCCTGTGGTTGACCAAAGCAGTGTGCTGGTGGGGATGCTGAGGGAAAGAGACCTGATTAAGAACAGCTCCTTTATGCACTTGAGCACCTTATATAAACTGCTCCACAAATTTGATTATTACAAGAGAGACAAAAGCCTTATAGAAAATGACCTCAAGCAAATTATGTCGCTTAAGGTTAAAGATGTAATGAGCACAAACCTGCATTCAGTCAATGAAAAAGCGACAATTGAAGAAGCCTTGAATATTTTTTCTAAATCCGACTCTGATGTTTTGCCGGTGGTGGACAAGAAAAACAGGGTAGTGGGTGTGATTACATTGACTGATCTTACCCGGTACTACGGCGTTTCGCTCAAATCCAGCTCCACGGACAGAGAGATTGACCGTCGGGTAGATGATTTTGTCGAGCACTTCGGCAGGCAGTTTGTGGTGGTTAGCAAATTGCACACCAAGATGTGGCTACTGTTCAGCATTCTGTTTACTTTTTTGGGGTTTTTTATAGCCACACTATTCCTGATCAGGATTACGCTTGGGTAAATATAGTCAGCCAATAAAAAAACCGCCAAATTGCGGTTTTTTCGTTTGCTACATTCCTGCGTCTACTATTCTGCTTCGGTCTTCTTTAAGCTTTCCGATTTTCCGACGAAGCTCTTTAACTTCTTTGTCTACGATTTCACCGTTCTCGGCCCTTTCCTTTAAGGATTCCATTTCTTCTTGAGCTAACTCTAAGGCTTCATCATTTGATTCCATTGCCCGGAATCCGGAGCTTTCAAATCTGGCTTCTTGCATGAGTTATTGTGATTAAGGTTTGAGTATATTATAAAGGAAATTCCACGGCATACCAATAGCTCCTTGCGCCAGCCTTTTTTGCTTTTCCAGTTTGTCCAGATGGGCGTGTATCTAAATCAAATCAGCAAATTAATCTAAACGGAAAAATAACCAATGCGAGTGTCATGGTTTCTGTATGCGGGAGCGAATTGTTAATAGCCTCAAAAGACGCTAGAATATAGGTGAAATAGTTACTTTTAGCCACAATTATCGTATATATCTTATATGGAAGATCAATTATCGCCATTGATAAAATCTAGAAAGTTCTTGACTCCACTTGGAATCCTTACTGCTTTGTTGCTAAGTTGTTGGATTATTTATTTTTTTGTCTTCGCCGCTCCAAACTCTCAAGCAGTGCAGCTTCTGACTTTCAGTAATCTCCCAACTATTAACAATGATCAAATCGCCATAGATGGCAGGGGAATAGGGAAATTGAAAGGCGAGGGGTGGATCAAAAGCACTTTTGGCTTTAAGATCGCCTTTGCTTTAAATGGTGGCAAGGAAATTGCGCCTGGTGCATACCAAATTTCCAAGTCCATGAATGCTTGGCAGTTAGCAGGAGTGCTTTCTAAAGAGCCAAACATGAAATGGGTTGTCATTCCGGAGGGGCTGCGGAAGGAACAGATTGCAGACCTTCTTGCCGAGGAGTTGGAATGGCCTCCAGCTGCAAGGAACACTTGGGTTAAGGTGAGCAGTGCAATGAAGTTTGATGAGTTGGAAGGGGTCTATTTTCCTGATTCTTACCTTATTCCTGTCGATAATACGCCAGCAGAAACTGCGAACAGGCTCGTATCAAATTTCCATGAAAAATTTGCACCGTATTCTCAAGAGGCACTGAATCAGAACATTCAGTGGACTACAGTTCTTAAGGTCGCTTCATTGGTACAGCGGGAGGCGGCCGGCTCTGATGATATGCCGCTCATCGCCGGCATAATCTGGAATCGCTTGGATCAGGACATGAAGCTGGAAATAGACGCTACTGTGCAGTACGCGCGTGATTCAAGGGAAGCGTATGACTACGGGAGAAATCCTTGTGAAACCGATGCCATAACTAAGCAATCCGGAATCTGTTACCAGCCCAACATCCGTCAACCATACTCCGAATACACGGGACTATCCGACTGGTGGAAGCCCATCATTCCTGAAGACAAAAACATAGATTCTCTCTATAACACTTATAAGTACAAGGGTTTGCCGCCGCACCCGATTGCAAATCCAGGTCTTGATGCAATTAAGGCTGCGTTATATCCAACCGAAACAGAATGCCTTTATTACTTGCATGATAGTGCTGGCACGATTCATTGCACGAGAAACTATGCTGAGCACCAGGAGAATATAAACAAATATCTACAGTAGTATTATTCCAATAACTATGAAATTGCTTGGCATTCAGGACAAAAGAATTTTCTATTCTTTGATATTAGTTTTGCTTTGTTTTTGTTTGCTTAGCATCCCGTTTAAGGATGGCAGTTCTTCGTATGTAAAGCATGAATTGTACCGTGATTTGGCAGTGGCAGAAAGCATTGATAGTGGGAAGCTTGTTGAGCTTGGGCCGGTTTCAAGCTTAGGTGATTTTCACTTTGGTCCGGCGTACTATTATCTGATTTTTCCATTCGTTAAATTGCTGGATTTTCAACCCTACTCACTGGCAGTGGCCAGTGCATTTTTTATGTTTTTAACGATTCTCGGAACGTTCTTTTTTGTGAAGAAATGGTTTGGGAGCGAGTTAATGGCTTTGCTTGCGGCAGGGCTTATGTCTTTTTCAATACTGACATTTCAGATTGTTAAGTATGGTTCGAACCCGAACTTTATTCCATTTTTCTCGCTGATGTTTTTCTGGGCTATTCGCGAACTTATGGATAATCCAAAGAGTATTAATTTTACCTTACTGCTGGCGATCAGCTCTGCTACTGTCACCCAGCTGCATGCCGTGCCATTGGTTGTAGTGCCTTTGGTGTTGATTGCAGCCTTGTTGACCTCTAATTTGAGGAAAATCCCTTTGTTAAATATTGTTGTATTTCTTTTTACCGTTTCAGTTCTATATTATCCTTATCTGCATCACGAGTTCCTGACCGGATTTAATAACACGCTTAAACTGTTCCAGTTGACACAGTCAGAAGGATTACCGGACAGGGGGAATATGTACGTAACGCATATTTTTCAGTACATAGGTTTTTTGATGACGTCTATTGTATCCATGCATAATTTTTTCAACTCGTTGGACGTAGGAGGTAAGTTGTTTACTCTGTTTGCTGCCGGAATGTTATTGGTGATACCGATAATTTTCAGTATTAACTTAAAGCATCGGAAATTTCTTGTTTCTGAAAACTTCAATATCGATTATCAGACAAAAAAACTCTTTCTGTTTTGGATAGGTGCTCCTACTTTGGTTTACTTGCTCCCTTGGTCAGGACTAAACGATTTTCACTACTATTACTTTTTTATGCTTTTACCCCTCATTTTCATCACATTTTCAATAGGAGTCTTTAAACTGTACAAGCAAGGATTACACATTCTATCTGGCTATTTATTCACAGCCTTTTTTTTACTGCAGGTAGTACAGTTTGTTATATATTTAAGATATATCAAGACATTGCTTTAGATATTTGTACCAAAAAATCAATAAGAAAAAGTATTAAGATGCAATACATTTTAAGCGCCAGCAATGTTATTCTGTAATTAATTAATTTTTGGAGGTGTTATGTTTCCGAGTGTAAATCAATTCAATGTAAAGTTTGTTATTGCTTGTGCGGTTGGTTTTTTTGGTTGGTTATTTTTATTCAGCCCTATTGAGGTTGAAGCCGCTACAGTAAATGTGTCAGGCAATATTTCAACAAACACAACTTGGACAAACTTTAATCTCTATATTGTTAATGGTCCATTAACAATTGATCCAGGTGTCACTTTAACTATCAATCCTGGGACAATTGTAAAATTTTCTGACTACACATCAAGGTTTGAGGTTAAGGGGACATTAGATGCGGATGGTACATCTTCTGATAAAATATACTTTACTTCGTACAAGGACGATTCGATTGGCGGGGATACGAATGGTGATGGATCAGCTACTTCTCCTTCTCCTGGTGATTGGGGAACGATTGTGGTAAACGGTGGAGGTTATGCTTCAATTGAACATAGTATTTTAGAATATGGTGGCGGATGGACTTATTCTACGATTTTGGTTGAAGGTTCCTATGGCGGCGGGATACTTACCATGTCAAATTCAGAAGTCACTCAAAGTTACAAGTACGGGATTCATCAAGCTAATGGCACTAATGGATTTAGTTCGATACAAGGCTCGGTAATTCATGATAACCTTGAGCATGGTGTGTATATGCAAACTGGAGATATGGAATTAACAGGAAACGGAATTTATGATAATTATGGGTATGGAGTTTATAATGGTACAAGCACGCTGATTGATGCTGAAGGTAATTGGTGGGGCCATTCATCAGGTCCGTATCATGTACTTTTGTATCCTTCCGGCCAAGGTGATGAGGTAACTCAAAATGTTGATGCTAATAATTGGCTAACAACATGGTAATTAGAAAAGACCCTCCAAAGGGTCTTTTTATGGCTCTACTATAATAGTTTAATCGCTTTCCACCAGTTTTCTATATACTCCGGCCTTCTGTTCTGGTATTTGAGGTAGTAGGCATGCTCCCAGCAATCCAGGCCGAGCAACGGTTCCATTCCCAGCATCAGCGGCGAGTCCTGCATCGGCAAATTCACAATCTTCAGTTTTGAATCTTTGCCATCGCGCACCAGCCAAGTCCACCCGGATCCAAATAGTTTGCTGGCCGAATCAGTAAACTGCTTTTTAAATTCATCAACTGATCCAAACCTTGATTCAATTTCCCGGACCAGCAACTCATCTTTTACATTTGCCGGATCCAGGTACTTCCAGAACAAAGTGTGGTTCATGTGTCCGCCGCCATTATTCCTGATCGATTTCTTGTCGTCCTCGCTGACCTGCAATCCATCCCAGCCTATCAAAATCTCCTCAATTGGCCTGCCCTGCAAGTCAGGATATTTTTCCAAAGCCGCGTTCAGCTTGTCCACGTAAGCCTGGTGGTGTTTTGTGTGGTGGATCTCCATGGTCTTGGCGTCAATGTACGGTTCCAGCGCATCATAAGAGTAGGGGAGTTTTGGCAGTTCATGCGTCATGTCTGTTTCCTTTCTTTGTTTAAGTCTTTGTTTTTATATTAGGAGCAATAATTGCTTACGTCAATGAGAATTTCTGCCAATTGCTCGGGTTTTGGAAGGCTCGGACAAGGGTTTGACAGCGCAACCGCTTATGTTATATTGTAAATGACCTCGTAGAGGTAAAAAGCTTAATTTTACTTAAGAATTCTAGACTTAATAGCATCGGTTGACCGCTTTTAATGATCTACCAATCCTTGTCTCAAATACACTACTTTTCACGAAGTAACCCGCAACCAGCGGGAGTTTTCGGTTTGTACTAATTTGAAACAACGAAAAAGTAAATATCATTGAACCTCTGGCCAACCGAAATTTGGAAAGGTTAGCCATGCCAGAATGGGCAATAATCGTGGCTCTGGTGGGAGGCTTGCTTGCCGGGTATTTCATCCGAAAGGTGCAGATTGCAAGCAAGGTCAATTCCATTGAAGCCAAAGTGGAGCGCGCACTGGAGGAGGCGCGGGCAAAAGAAAAGGAGATTCTGATCGAAGCCAAGACCAAGGCTTTGGAAATTACGGAACAGGCCAAGAAGAGCGAACAGGATTTCCGCAACCAGATCATCAGATCTGAGGAGCGCTTGAGCCGCCGGGAAAATGATATGGACAAAAAGCTCGCCGAGCTGGACAGGTCCAGGGAAGAAGTCGCAAAGAAACAAGCTGAAGTTTCAAAGACAATAGATGAACTCAAAGAGTTGAAGCAAAGACAATTGGAACAGCTTCAGAAAATCAGCAACCTGAGCACGGAAGATGCCAAACGCATCCTGCTTGAATCAACAGAAAAGGGCATGAAGGAAGAACTGATGAGCCTGACCCGCAAGTTGATTTCCTCCGCTCGGGAAGACGCGGACAAGAAAGCAAAGGAAATCGTTTCCATGGCGATTCAGCGCTGTGCCTCAGAAGTCACCTCTGAACAGACTACTGTAGCAGTCCAGTTGCCAAGCGAAGAAATGAAGGGTCGCATCATTGGAAAAGAAGGCCGCAACATTCGCACCTTCGAGCAGATGCTCGGAGTCGAAGTTATAGTTGACGACACGCCTGACTTGGTGGTGATTTCCGGATTCAACTCAGTGCGCAGGCACATTGCCAAACTCGCCTTGGAAAAATTAATCCAGGACGGGCGCATCCATCCGGCAAAGATTGAAGAGGCCACGGAAAAAGCCAAGAAAGAAATTGCCGAGATGATCAAGGAAGCAGGGGAGGCCGCTGTTTACGAGCTGGGCATTCCAAGCTTCCCGCCAAAATTGATCCAGCTGATCGGACGTCTGCGCTTCAGAACTTCCTATGGACAGAACGTGTTGAAGCACTCCATTGAGATGGCTAAGATTGCAGCATTGATCGCGGAAGAAGTCGGGGCTGACGTCATGACAGTAAAGCAGGGTGCTTTGCTCCATGACATCGGCAAAGCTTTGGACCAGGACCTTGAAGGCACTCACGTTGAAATCGGCAAGCAAATTGCCAAGAAATTTAACTTGCCGGAAAAAATTGTTAATGCCATTGAAGCCCATCACGGGGATGTTGAATATACATCCATTGAAGCGGCTATCGTTGACGCCGCAGACAACATTTCCGGAAGCCGCCCAGGCGCCCGCCGCGACTCATATGAACAGTATGTCCAGCGTCTGGAAGAATTGGAAAATGTGGCAACCGGTTTTGAGGGGGTTGAAAAAGTCCACGCCATCCAGGCCGGCCGCGAAATCAGAGTGTTTGTTAAGCCTGACAAGATTGATGACTGGTCAGCCACTAAACTGGCCCGCGACATCGCCAACAAGATTGAGCAGGACCTGAAATATCCGGGTGAGATCAGAGTTATGGTCATTAGGGAAACAAGGGTAGTCGAGTACGCAAGATAACGAGTGGAGATAAAGTAAAAAATTACTTTATCAAGTGGTGTGAACTTTAAAATATCTTAGATAGATATAGGTGTAGCGTGTTTGTCCGGATGAGGGCATACCTCAGCGGGGCAAACCGCGCAACCTTAAAACAATATGTTAAAAGTAATTTTTTTCGGTGATATTTGCGGTGAGGCAGGGCGCAAGGCAGTCAGGCAGAATCTGCCTGATATAATGAAGTCAGAACAGCCTGACCTTGTTTTGGCTAACGTAGATAACCTTGCACACGGCAAAGGCATCACGGTTAAAACTTTGGAAGAGTTGATCCGTGCCGGAATCATGGGTTTCACTTCCGGCAACCACGGCTTCTCCAAACGGGAATTGTCTGATGCGGCATTCGTTAAATACAAAGACATGATTGCCAGGCCAGCAAACATCCCTGACACCTATCCGGGCACAGGCGCCGCAAAGATCAAAACTGCAAAAGGAACTGTTCTGCTCGGTCATTTTTTGGGCCAGGTGTTCATGGAAAAACAATTCCATGATCCAATCGAATCACCTTTTGATTCATTTCCTGCTTGGCTGGAGAAGAACAAGACCGATGAGGTAGTCGCCAGCATTGTTGACTTGCACGCAGAGGTGACAAGCGAGAAAGTCGCTTTTGGCCATTTTGTTGACGGCAAGATCAGTGCCCTGGTAGGCACCCACACGCACGTGCCTACTGCAGATGCAAAGATTTTATCCGGTGGCACAGGTTACCAGACAGACCTGGGCATGTGCGGCGCCGCGGATTCAGTCCTGGGCATGAAGAAGGAAATTTCACTTTCCAGATTCGTTGATAAAATCCATGTGCCTTATGACGTCCCTGAAGATGCTTCGCGCGCCGAACTTAGTTATGTTATCATTGAAATAGACGAAACCACTGGGAAGACCCTAAAAATTCAGGGAATCCATAAGATCGTTGATGTATAAGATGTAAAAATAGAACACCTATGCAAACAAACACCCAATTGAAATTCATCAATCCAAAAACTGTCCTGTTTGGCGCCGGCCTCAAGTCAGGCGATATCGTGGCGGATTTGGGGACGGGGAGCGGCTTTTACTCCCTGGCCGCGGCAGAAATTGTCGGGGTTAACGGCGAGGTCCACTCAGCTGACGTAAAGGATTCTGCGTTGGATCACCTGATGTCTGAAGCCCGGGTGAAAAATCTCACCAATATCCGGACTTACCGCTGTGATTTGGATGAAGTCACTCTGGGTTGCAGGCTTCCTGACGGCAAGTGTGATATGGTAATAATCGCAAACATTCTGCACGAAGTGGAAAACCAGAAAAACTTGCTCAAGCATGCATACTCCATGCTGAAAACCGGGGGGAAGCTTCTGCTGGTTGAATGGGGCGAACAGCCAAGTCCAATCGGCCCGTCCGCAGACAAACGGATAGCGGAGCCGCAGGCAAAAAAATTGCTTGAAACGTGCGCTTTCAGATTCATTAAGAATATACCGACTGACCATTACCACTATGGTATGGTTTTCGAAAGATAAGATTAGAGAGATTTAGACAAGTTTATGCTAAACGATTACTTTTTTTGGTTTGCTCAGCCATCTAGTATTTTGAACAATTACGACATTGCTGCAGGATGGATTTTCGCAGGGCAGATTGGGTTGGGCATCGTTGGGTGGATGGCAAAGAAATTTGCAGTGAAACATGATGTGACCAGGAAGCTTTTCTCCCGTTGGATCACGGCAATGGTCTGGACCGGCATTATTGGGATAATTTGGTTTGGATTCAGATACGAATCAGTGCCGATTTTCAGCAAGCGGATTTGGGCCGGCGGAATTTTGGCTTTTGGTCTTATCTGGCTGGGATGGGTGCTCTGGTATCTGGCCTTCCGTTATCCTGCTGAAAAGAAAGACCATGATTACAACTCCGTAAAAAGCAAATACATTTCAGGACAAAGATAACAACTCAAACCGGCGAAGCCGGTTTTTGTTTTCAACAGCCCAGCTCTTGCGCTGAGTTTTTTCTCCGCTTAATATGTTTTCTTAATATTAAACCAAATCCAAATGAATTTAGGGCAAACAGGTGAGAATTTGGCGCAGGCTGAATACGAGAAACTTGGATACAGGCTTGTAGGAAGGAACGTCCGTATGCATGGGTACAGGCAAGTGGGGGAAATTGATTTGATTATGGCAAAAGAAAAAGAGCTGGTGTTCGTTGAAGTGAAAACGCGCCGTTCAAAAAAATTTGGAGCGCCAGCCGAGGCAGTCGGATATCTTAAGCAGAAGCGTTTGCGCAGTGCGGTCAAGCTTTATCTGCTTCAGCGTCCGCATTATGATTCCTGGCTTTGGAGAATAGACGTTGTTGAGGTCGATATTGACAACAGGGAAAATCCTGCTATAATACTCGTGAACGCTATAGAAGATGACTAAACGAGCCTTAAGCTCGTTCTTTTTTCACCCTAAGCGCCGATAATTAAAAAAAGTGCATACAATTAAAATACTATATATATGAACGATCAGTTTGAACAAGCGTTGAATCAAATCGCTGAAGAAAAAGATTTAAACCGGGATGAAATTCTCAAGATGATTGAGCTGTCTTTGGCTGCGGCCTTCCGAAAGGATTACGGCAAGAAGGACCAGAATATCGTTGTTGAGTTTTTTCCTGAGAACATGTCCACCAAAATTTTTGACGTGAAGACTGTGGTGGCTGAGGTTGTTGACCCAGCCAAAGAGTTTACCGTTGAGCAGGCGCAGGAATTCAAGAAAGATGCTAAAGTCGGTGATGAAATTAAAATTGATTTAACCCCTAAGTCAGGCGCGAAATTCGGCCGCATTGCCGCCCAGACCGCGAAACAGGTTATTGTCCAAAAAATCCGCGAAGCGGAACGCGGCGTAATGTTCTCTGAATACAAGGCCAAAGAAAGACAGTTGGTCTCCGGTATGGTGCAGAGAATTGAGGGTGAAACTATTTTGGTTGACCTTGGGAAGGCCACAGGGGTTTTGTTCCCATCAGAGCAAATTAAGGGTGAAAAATACAGCATTGGCTCACGCATCAAGGTTTTGATTCTGCATGTTGAGCCTACTGCAAAGGGGCCAAAAATTACTTTGTCCCGCTCTCATCCTGATGTTGTCCGCAGGCTCTTTGAGCTTGAAGTTCCGGAAATTTTCAACGGCGTGGTGGAAATCAAGGCTATTGCCCGCGAGGCAGGAAGCAGGACCAAGATAGCCGTATGGTCTGCGCAGGAAGGCGTGGATGCAATTGGTGCCTGCGTGGGTCAGCGCGGAACACGCGTACAGGTTATCATGTCTGAATTGAACGGAGAGAAAATTGATATTATTTCCTGGTCAGATGACCCTGTAAAATTCATCGCCAATGCTCTTTCTCCTGCAAAAATTTTGAACGTGGAATTGAACGAAGAAGCAAAGGAAGCGAAGATCGGCGTTTTGGAAGATCAGCTTTCGCTGGCAATAGGCAAGGCTGGGCAGAACGTCAGACTGGCTGCACGATTGACCGGTTGGAAAATAGACATCATAGAAGAAAAGATTGGGGCGGGAGCAACAGCAGGGGAAGGTGAGGAGACTCCTGTCGCTGAGACTGAGACAGAATCATCTGAAAGCACTGACACGGAAGATGCCGCCAATGCAGAAGGTGAAAACAACTCTGAAGATGAAGCGAATGCTTAACTTTAAGTTAACCTCAGAAAGGATTTTATGGAAATTAAAAAACTGGTAGAACCACAGATGCCTCTCATCCCAATGGTGATTGAGAAATCTCCATTTGGTGAAAGGGCGTTTGACATCTATTCCCGTTTGCTCAAGGAGCGCATAATCTTCCTTGGTGAGCCGATTGATGACAACGTTGCGAATCTGGTTATTGCGCAGCTGCTCTTCCTTGATGCAGAGGATCCTAAAAAAGATATCAGGTTGTACATTAATTCTCCTGGTGGAGTAGTGACCGCAGGTTTGGCCATCTACGACACCATGAAATTTGTCCGACCGGATGTTTCAACGGTTTGTATCGGACAAGCCGCATCTGCTGCAGCAGTTCTGCTTGCCGCAGGCGCCTCGGGAAAAAGATTGTCCTTGCCTAATGCCCGAATGCTGATTCACCAGCCGCATATTATGGGAGGCGGGATCAGCGGCCAGGTTACGGATATTGAAATCCAGACCAAAGAGATCATTAGGATCAAAAATCAGACAAACCAAATTCTGGCCAAACATACAGGTCAGCCGCTCAAGAAAATTGAGACTGATACGGATCGTGATTTCTTTATGAACCCAGATGAAGCAAAGAATTATGGACTGATTGACAGTGTGATCACATTCGAAGAACTAAAGTAAATTTCCTTAGAAACCCTTATTTGAAAAAATAGGGGTTTTTAATTTTGTTTTTCTTGACTTTTGGGTCATTTTTTGATAAAATAAATATATAAATTGAAGCTTTTTATTGAGGCTTCGATGCACAAAAATCTGAAACAAAAATAAACTTTATACGAGAGATCCGAAATATGGCCAAAATAGCCATATTTCTCGATTTTCTCGGACAGAAATCTCGTGAAACAAAAACCGAGTAAAATCAAATCTGGTCTGATTGCTGGCGTAATCGCCCTAATGCTAAGCCCTTATGCACTTCCAGGGTATAGCTTTTTTGTTATGCAAACAGCGCAAGCAGCCGGACCTTCGGTAATCAGTTATCAAGGGCGCTTGACTGATTCTACCGGCAATTTGCTTGGTGGCGCAGGTACAACTTATTATTTCAAATTCTCGATCTGGGATAACCCCACGGTAGGTCTCGGGACCAGGTTATGGCCGGTTGGTGCGCCGAGTGAAACAAGTTTGACAGTCGAAGAAGGCGTGTTCAATGTCAACATTGGCGATACAGCCAATGGTTATCCTGATGCTTTGACCTATGATTTTAATACTGCAAACGCATACCTGCAGGTGGAAGTTTCAACCACCTCTGGTGGAACGTATGAAACATTGTCTCCGCGCCAGAGAGTTGCTTCTGTAGGGAGTGCCATTAACGCCAACACATTGCAGGGAGCTCAGCCTGGCACTGGTGCGGATAATGTTTTGTTGCTGGACAATTCCGGTGACATCAATATTGCTGGGAACATCATCTCAGGAGCTAACCTTCAAGGTTCCGCAGTTTTAACCAACACGATCACTCCTAGCGGATCTTTGACAATTGGTTCAACTTCTCACGCAGCGCTCTTGCAAGGTTCAACAGCGACAATCACTTCAACAGGCGCGGGTAATGACATCAACCTTACCAGTGCAGATGCAGTCAACATTACTGGTGCAACAAATATCACTGGTGCTCTCGACATCACTGGAGTTATTCAAGCCGGTTCTTCGGACATAAATATTACTCTCGCAACTGGACATCTTAATGCGGCTGCTCTCGGTTTGATCACAGGATCAGGATCAGGAAACACATCTTCCGGTTCCGGGCTTGAAGTTGTTGCTGGTAACCTTGGTTTGTTGCAAGGATGTACTGACGGACAAATTTTGAAGTGGGATGATACTCTGGCTGTCTGGGCTTGTGCCAACGACAGTTCTGGTGGGGGAGGCGGAACGCTTCAGGATGCTTATGATAACGGCGCAGTAATTGCAACCACTGACGGAAAAGATCTGCAGGTCCAGCTTGCCGACACAAGCACTGATTCTAATTTCTCCATCCAAATTGCGGCGGACAACACAGTTAAGATTTCGCGAGCTGATAATGCTTCGGCTGAATCTCCTTCACAGTTATTGCTGCTGGAGAACTTGGATACGAATTTGACCATCGCTGCTGGTTTGAATTTCAATGTTGTTACTGGTGGATCAATAACAACAGGAATTGATGTTTCGGATTCTGACATTGTGACTGCTTTGGCTATTGGCAACAACGATGTCACAGTAGGTGGGGCAACAATTTCAGCGGCTGAGTTTGCGGTCCTCGACGGTAACATTTCACTTACTTCTGAAGTTACAGGCGTTTTGCCAACAGCAAATGGCGGTACTGGTTTGGATACTTCCGCGGCTGGTAATGGAACTTTGCTGATCGGTAACGGGGCAGGATTCAGTCTGGCAACTTTGAGTCAGGGTGCTGGCATTACGGTGACGAACGGTTCAGGTACAGTGACCATTGCCAACTCTGATACTGGTTCCGCACAAAGCATTTTTAAAAATTTTGCGGTCTCTGGGCAAAACACTGTATCAGCTGATTCAAATAATGACACTGTAACTTTGATCGCAGGTTCGAATATCACAATCACAACCAACTCGGCTAATGACGAAATTACAATCAACGGCACGGATACCAATACCACATATTCAGCCGGGAACGGATTGTCGCTTGCTTCCACAACTTTCTCAATAGACCCATCTTATGCCAATGATTGGCAGGTTGCGCAGACATTCTCCGCTGGTTTAATTGTAGGCGGGGATACAATTACTGATTTTACGGGAACTGGTTTGCAAGTTGCGTTGGGTGTGCTCTCAACAACACTGGGAACAGACATTGACCTGACCTCTGAAGTCTCAGGCATCCTTCCTGT
>CAZSDS010000001.1:777938-797183 GCA_964605735.1 uncultured Candidatus Saccharibacteria bacterium
TCAATGACCTGATCACCCTGGGAACCCACACCACAGGAAACTATGTTGCAACCATTGCAGACTCAGGCTCATCAGTCATCTCAGTGACAGGCTCAGGGTCAGAATCAGCAGCAGTGATCCTGGGGCTGGTTGCAGACTCCATCACAGACACCCACCTGGCCTTCAACACAGGACAGCACCTGACCACCACGTCTAACGTAGCCTTCAACTCAGCAACCCTGTCCAACACAGGGCTCCACCTGCTTGACACCAATGCTTCACATGACCTGATCATTGCCCCTGGTTCAGACCTTTCAGCAGACAGGACCCTGACCATCACAACAGGGGATGCCAACAGGACATTGACCCTCTCAGCAGACGCGACCATCTCAGGAACCAACACAGGCGACCAAAATATTTTCCAAACCATTGCAGTTTCAGGCCAGTCAAACGTAGTTGCTGACTCTACAAGCGATACATTGACGTTTATTGGAGGTTCAAATATAACCATTACCACTAATGCGACAAATGATGAGATTACCATCACAGCTGCGGGTTCTTCCGGTGATATTTCGGCGGTTGGGGATTGTACTACAGGAGATTGTTTCACTGGCTCTTCTGGAACAACTTTGACATTTAACGATCCTGACGGAGACCAAACCTTTTCATATGACACCACCAACAATGAATTCTCTCTGTCTGACGACCTTAACATAGGCGCTAACACCTTGATTGGTACGGGAGCAATTGACCTTAACGGGTTTGATGTAGCGAGCACGGGAGCAACGAGTATTCTTACTCTCGTCAATGACGTAACTGCTTTGTCCGTAAGCGCCAACCCATTCTCAACCGCAGTCAACAATGTGGCAACCTTTGCTTTAACACCAGCTTCCCCAACCAATGGAACAGATTTGTCTGCAAACGTCATCAATGCTTCATTATTCTCAACACTTTCTTTGATAGGGACAGGGTCTGCCACTGTGTCAGGGAACATAATCAATGCCAGCAGGACCATACAAGCAGGCTCATCTGATACTGTTACCGTCTCAGGAGCGGTTGGCAACTTTGCTGATTCCTGTACAAGCGGTTCCGGCACCTGTACCTCCACGGCAAATGTGGTTGCTATTTCCCAGACTTACACCGGCAATACTGGCGCAGCCTTAAACATTACCTCTGCCACCACCAACAATGGTTTGGTGTTCAGGGCAAACGACGACGGGACATTCACTGATTCCACCGCCTTTGTGATCGATCAATCCGGTAATGTTGGGATTGGGGGAGACACCACTCCGTCCGCTATGCTGACGGTGGGGGCTGATGTTTTCCAGGTTACGTCAACCGGTACGATAAGCTCAGCCACATTGGTGTCGGGGGGCACTCAGTGTTTGCAGGCTGACTCATCAGGTGTAATTTCAGGAACTGGTTCTGCTTGTGGTGCGGGAAGCGGCTTCTCGGGCCTAACATTGGCCGCTTCTTCAGGTGTGTCACAGACAATCAGTGACGGAAACACCATTACCATTGCAGCGGGAGCAGGCATCACCACTACTGCTGGCGCCACAGACACCGTGACCATCGCAGCCACCTTGGGTACGTCAGTGGACCTGACATCTGAAGTGACCGGCATTCTTCCTCTGGCCAACGGAGGCACAAACAAGAACATGACCGCTGTAAACGGTGGAATTGTATACTCAGATGCCGACTCGCTTGAAGTCACATCGGCTGGCGTATCCGGACAAGCTCTGGTATCAGGTGGAGCAGGAGCGCCAACCTGGTTTGCGCCTACAGCCGGATCGCTTCTGTTCGCAGGCACGTCAGGGGTGCTTTCACAGGATAATACAAATTTGTTCTGGGATGATAGCAATAATCGCTTTGGCTTGGGCACGAACTCTTCACTTAAATCAACACTACATGTAACAGGCTCGACCACAGCCTCCGGTGCTGACGCAATCGCCGGAATCTATACGGACACAACCTTAACAAACAGCACGTCTTCCGGGTTCCAGTTCGGCAACCGCTTCCTTAACACTGTGAATGGAACAGTCGCCGGCACTGAAGTAGGCACCTTTATAAGAATGACTGACAACACTTCTTTGGCTAACACAGTCAGGGGGCTGGAAGTTCAGGCTTATTCCGGGACTAACGTAAACGGCGTTAACACCGGTATTGCTTCATATGGCAAAACCTTTGGTATTCATGCCGTAACCGACGCTTTGGCTGGTGGCATCTCTTTGCCTGCTGCGGTTTTTGCTGACCTTGATAACGGAACTGCGGCAACTTCCGGCAACGCCATCCGAGCCTATACGGACAACGCAACCAGTGCGGACCTTGTCAGTATTTACCAGGAAACTTCTGCATACACCGGCAATGCCTTGATTATGGATTTGGGCAACAACGGCGGATCATTTGCAAGCGGTAACTTTATCAGTTTGAAAAATGCCGGGACGGAAAAATTCCATGTCACTTCAACAGGCGCAACTTATGTCAGCTTGCCAGGCACTCAAACCACAGTTGCTCTGTGTCACGCAACCAATGGCCAGTCAAACAACGATCAGATTGTTGATTGTTCCGGAGCTCCGTCAGACTACGCTGAATGGTACGCGGCAAAACCAGAAGTCCAGGCAGGTGAAGTGGTTTCTTTGACCGGAGAAAACTTCGTCTATGATTCAGCTGGTTCTGATCCGGTCACAGGTCAAGTCGTATCGCTGGGCGAACAAAAGATTGCAGTGCTTGGAAAAACCTTGAAGAACGACCAGCCATTCGGCATTGTATCAACCGCCCCTTACCAGGTTATCGGTGAAGACTTGCAAAAAACTATAAACGAAAATCCTAATGCCGGCGTAAAAGCAGTGCCGATTGCCTTGAACGGACGCGTTCCTGTTAAGGTCAGCGAAGAAAACGGACCGATCAAAGCAGGGGATCGCCTGACCGTTTCAGAAGTTCTTCCAGGGCATGCCGCCAAGCAGATTGAATCCGGCATGACCATAGGCGTGGCTCTTGAAGACTCCAATGCATTAGTGGATCAGATCCTGGTTTTTGTTAACTTCACTTACAACAAGGTTGATGTTGCCTTTGATTCAGAATCAGAAACAATCGTTCTGGAAAAGAATTTGGACATGAACGGTTTGGCCATCACAAATGTTAAATCAATTGCTTCCATTTCTGGCAAATGGAGTATAGATGAAAACGGATTGTTGGTAGTGGAAGAAATCCAGACAAAGAGGTTGCAAGTTGAGAACGGAATCACAACCTTTGACCGAAGCACAGGCGAGCCATATTGTATCTTCATTGAAAATGGGGCAATGCAGAGCCTGCTGGGCAAATGTGAGGATGCAGGTCAGGTTTCAGGGGCAACAAATAACCCAGATATGAGTACCCTCAATGACCAGCCAAATAACACTGAGTCATCCGAAGGAATTCAGCAGCCTATTGATGCGCCAGCAACAGACCCTCTCACCAATATGGTCAACACAGAATCCGAAGGTTCTGCTCAAAATTCACAGTCAAATGAGTCAATCTCGGATCCATCCGCAGATATAATCTCGGACGCTTCGCCCCAGGATGCAGTGGAAAATTTGGTTCCAGAATCTGAAGAGTAGAGTAGTTGGACAAAAGTGCTGAATTATGCTATAATAATTTTGTAGAAAATACAAAAGAGCGGAACCAAAATAGTTCCGCTCCCACAGAAACAAAATGACAAATAAATACATGTATGTGAAATCTTTTTTATTCACGCTGTCATTAGCAGCTGCTTTTTTATTTATCTTCGAACCTGAAAACGCACATGCTGCAAGGTTTTGGTACTCTGGAATAGAAACCCAGTCTGTTACAGGTTCTGGCGAGTTTACAAGCGTTTCAGGCACCCCAACCGTAAGCCTGACAACAAAACGAAGCGGCGAAGCCTCATTGCGCGTCAACCCGACCTCTGCCGCGCACTATATCTCTCTGAGTAATGACTTGCGTTTGCAGGCAAATACTGCTAAGTCTTTGTACTTTAGATTTTATGTGATGATTGCGAGTGCCCCAAACACCCAGACAACTATTTTTAAGGCAGTTGATGAAGCGTCTGTTGCGATTACATCAATCAGGCTTAACACGGACAGGACTTTGGAGTTGTGGGGAGGGACAGCGACTCCTGTGCAGATCGGGTCCGACAGTTCTGCACTGGCGACTGACACTTGGTATCGTATTGAGGTGGCTGTTACAGCAAATGCAAGCACAAAAATAACAGATTTGGCTGCAAGGCTTGATGGTGTGGAATTTGCTTCAGTATCCGGACTTTCAACCTCCTACACGGCGCAGGATGTCATTTATACTTACGGAGTCATTACTGCGGCTACCGCTGATTTGTATTTTGATGACATGGCAATTAATGACAATTCCGGGTCTCACCAAAACAGCTATCCAGGCGAAGGATCCATAGTGAGGTTAGGCCCTACAGGTCCTGGAGATAGTGCAAACGGCGTCAGTGGTGGTGCCAACTCAGGAGCCGCCTGGAGCCAAGTAGATGAAATAGTCCCAAATGACCAAGTAGATTATTGGGAATTGGTTAGTAATAATGACATTCTTGACGTAAGAGTTGAAGACCCGGTGACAAAAGGAATCGGGGCAAATGACACAATATCCGTAGTTGGCATGTCCGTTAGAAGGCGCGGTGAAACAGCCTCTCTTGCCACTTATCAAACAAGGATTAAATCTGCATCCGGGGGAGCAGTTGTTAATGGCTCATATGGTATTAACGCAACCACATGGCTAGCTTTGGCGTTCAGAGAGGCTAACTACACTGACCCCACTACTGGCCTGCCATGGACTGTCACAGGAACAAATTCTTTATCAAACATGCAGATCGGAGTGATCGCCACTGATGCGAATCCTGACATTTGGATTTCAACCATGTGGGCGTTGGTGGAATATATCCCGGAGGTCATTACAGGTATTACTGTATCAGGGACCACTAATGCCTCAGATGGCCTTACGGTAAAGTTGGCTATAAACGGATCCCTGCAGGATAAATCCGGAACAACTTCATCTGGTGCGTGGACAATAGTCGGTGTCTCACCGAATTCCAGCGATGTTGTGGTTGCTTGGTTTGATGGTGCTGCAGACAGTGCGGAAGCAACCGCTGTCGCCAAATATAGTGGGACAGGGGACATGTCTGGACTGGTCTTGAACACAAACACTTTAACCCTTGGTTCAGATGATGACCAAACTTTCAGTTTGTCTGATTTGGCTTTGTATGATTGTGATGATGATGAAGATATAATGTATTCGTCAAATTCCAGCACCTTGCTTTTGGAGGGGTGCTCAAATTCTTATACGGCGGAAGTTTTCTCAATCGGTTCAGGTGAAACTTTCTCCAACACCGGCACAGTGACGATTACCAGCACAGCCGCCGGGGCGCTCTCAGGAAGCGGCACTTTTACAAACGGCACCAGCGCCACTTTGAATTACGCCGGATCCACCCTGACAGTAACGACTTTTGGGTCAACCGCCGCAGGGAACACCGTCAATTACATCAGCTCAAGCAGTAACCAAACCGTGCGTTCTGGCACTTACCAGAACCTGGGTATCGGGACCGTTTCCGATTCTGATACGGGACGCACGTTCACGCTTTCAGGGGAAACGATCGTTTCTGATACGTTGACAGTAGGAAATGCCGGATCAACTAACTCTGACGTATTAGACACTTCATCCTCTGGCAACTATACCCTTATTTTTTCATCAGCCAATATTACTGCCAGGGGCACATTGGACGGGAACGGTTCAACGATCGCCATCATTGGAACCGGCACGCCGCTGAGCGTGACAGGAACTTTTAACGCCGGAACATCAACAGTGCAGTTTTCTGGAGGGTCTAACACGAACATAAATTCTCTTTCTTATAATAATTTGTCCTTGCTGCCCTTATCCGGATCAGCGATCTACACATTGGACGCAGGCACATTTTCAGTAAATAACCTCACACTCGGCGGCGGTCCTGTGGGTGTGACGATTGATGCTGACACCAATGACCCGTCCATTAATATCCGCGGTGATTTGGTGATCAATTCAAACGCTACCTATACAAAAGGGGGCGGTGCCATTGCGTTCAGAAAAGGGGGTGTCCAGACTTGGACTGACAATACTGCCGGAATTCAGGATTTGGGTATAGTGCAAATTTATGCCAATGAAACAAGCACTACCCTCAATCTTGGGTCAAACGCCAGGGCAACTTCGCTTTTAATTGATACAAACCAGGAATTTTCTGCAGGGTCATACACTTTTACGATTACCGGTTCAGGTACGCCACTTAATAATTCCGGTACGTTTACTCCAGGCACTTCTACCCTTGTATATAATGCGAACCAGGCAACTAACATTGCTTCGGTTTCATATAACAACCTGACGCTGGCTCCGGCGTCATCCGGCGGGCCAACGTACACTCTGCCTTCAGGCACTTTTGACGTAGTGGATCTGGTCTTGGGGGACGGGACCAATGCTGTCACTGTGACTGCCGCAACCAACAATCCAAACATTGAAATCGCAGGAGACTTTACAATCAACGCCAATGCCGTATTCACAAAAGGTTCGGGTGGCATCCTGTTTGATAAGGTGGGTGAGCAGACCCTGACCGACAACACAACAGCCAAACAGGATTTGGGCGACGTTGAAGTTGGTGAGACGAGCGGCGTGCAGTCTGAAATTTCCCGCGTTCAATACAAGAGCAGCAGCAATACTGGAGTCAGCACTTTAAGCGCAACTTTGGATTCTAATGCGACTGCCGGAAATTTGCTGGTCGTTCTTGTTTCCTCCGGTTCAGACAGCTTGGCTTCCGCCTCAGTCACTGATACACTGGGCAACACTTACCAGCTTGCAGGCGGGGTTACAAGCGCCACAGCAGAAAATGTTTCCAGTACCGCTGAGCATCTTATTTTCTACGCTGAAAACATTGCAGGCGGGGCAAATACCGTTACTATAAATTTCGGTGGTGAGATGACCAGCGTTGTGATGACTGTCGTCGAATATTCTGGGATTGCTGCGGAGGAATCTTTTGACCAAATAAGTTCAAGCAGGTACAGCTCTGCCAATCACAGCGGCACACCAAGCTCCACTTATGATTCAGGTGTGGTTACCATCAACTCATATCGCGAGTTGCTTATTGGAATTTCGACGACTCTCCAGACCGCTGATATTTATACCCCTGCCGCAGGCTGGACTGAAGTGACCAGTGCTGGCCCCGCATCCGGGGTGTCTCATGTTGTTCAGGAGTATTTCATTGAAGAATTCGGCACGCACAAGGCTTCAGGAACCTTGTCCAGCGCCCAGAACATTCATTCCGCAAGTATTGCCACTTTCAGGGTAGCTGTGGCTTCGATCACTAAGTTAAATCTGGCCACGGATATAAAACTTGCATCTCTTACAGTGGATGAAAATCATATGGTTGATTTGAACGGGTCTAATACCCTGGTTTTGACGGGGAATGGTACGCCGTTGAGCGTTTCCGGAGTGTTCGAAGCAAACACCGGGACAATTGAGTTTGCCTCCAGCGGGACCACTGGAACTACCGTTCCGTCTCATATTTCGTATTACAACTTAAAGCTTAACAAAGCTTCCAATTCCTTTACTATGCCTGCCGGAAACGTAACCGTGAAAAACAATCTGGAAGTATCGGCTGGGACTTTGGATTTGAATACAAATGATCCGGCAGTTACTGTTCAGGGTGATTTGGTGATTGATGGCAGTTTAAGCGCATCTTCTGCTTCCGCGCTTGTAGTAAACGGAGATTTGGTGAAGAGCGGCACCTTCACCCACAACAATGGAACCGTGGCGATAATTCCAAACAGCACTTCAACGGTTCAAGGAGGCGCTTCGTTCTATAACCTCATTGTTAGCGGTCCGGGCAAAACCCTGCAATTCGAAGCTGGTGATACCATAATCGTCAGCAACGTTTTGGATCTTCAGGGAGAAGTGGGCTCTCCGCTGACAATTACCTCTGACACAGGTTCTTCAGCCTGGACAATCAATTACCAGGGTTCGAACCCAACACTTAAACATATAATTGTCAGATATGCAGCCTGCCATGCTTCATCATTGAACATGTCGCCGGGAACCAGAGAGCAGGTTTCCAATGGCGGGAATAATGGTTCCTGTTGGGTGTTCCTGATTTTTGGCGGAAACAGCTCTTCTATTGGGGGAGGCTCGGGAGGCGGCACTCCACAAACCGGCGGTGGACAGGATGGCGGTTCAGATTCCGGGACTGAGTCAGGTTCCGGTGGAGGAGAAGGTCAAAGCGGGGGTGGTTCAGGCGGCGGAGGCAACGCCTCTCCGTAAAAGTGTTGGTAAATATTTGCTATAATGTTTACAATCCTTAATTCAATAGAAACAAAAATGGATGTAAACAACAACACTCGTCAGTCTTGGCCTAAAGTCCTTCTTGTATCAGTAATATTGCTCGTTGCCGCTGCAGCAGTAGCCGGATTGGCGGCAAAAAAGATGTATGGCACTCTGAAAACCAATTCTGAATATCAGGCTGTGTTTCTGACAAATGGCCAGGTATATTTTGGCAAGCTTAGCCAAAAACATGGCGGTTGGATAATTTTAAAAGATATTTATTACTTGCAGGTGACCCAGAATCTGCAACAGGCCAGCGGCGGAAATTCTGATACCGCCACTACCGGCCAGTCTCAGGCAACTCAGCAAGATCAGCAGGTGCAATTGGTAAAGCTTGGATCGGAGCTGCACGGGCCAGAGGATGAGATGTTCATTGCCAGGGATAAAATTTTGTTCTGGGAGAATATGTCGGAAAATTCCAAAGTTTTGAATTCAATTCGGCAGGCGCAGGGGCGCTAATTTATAACCTAATCAACTAAAAGATAATCTCGGATTGAGATTATCTTTTTTGCTGTGGTTTATGGTATAATAAATGAAAGAAAAATGCTTATTCCTGAAACAAAAAGACTTTTATTCTGCGCTATGGTATTTCTTTGTGCTGTTTTGTTCGTACCAAAAGGTTCTACGGCGCAGAATTCATCCTCTGCCAACTTCAAGATTGACAACGCTGTAATAGATGCCGGATTTTTAAGCTCGAGTTCGTCAAATTTTGGGTTGGCGCAGTCATTGGCTCAGTTGGCGATTGGAAAGTCATCTTCTGCAAACTTCCAGCTATGGAGCGGCTTCCAATACTTTTACACCGTTGAAGAAAATACTTTAACTGCCAACGCTGCGGATGCGGAAGTTGATTTGTCCTGGACCGTACCCAGCACAACCGGCGGCATGAATGTGGCAGGGTATGAAGTGGGTACCGGCACAGTTTCAGGCTCTTATACGTTTGAAAGCGTGGGGAATGTCACGGTTTTCACAAAAACAGGGTTAACCAACGGCACGCAATACTATTTTATAGTCAAAGCTCTTTCTGCGGGCGGAACGTTTCTGGTTTTTTCCAATGAAGCCACGGCTACTCCTAACGGAGCAGTTCCGCCGCCGCCACCGTCCTCAGGAGGCGGGGGAGGCGGCACAACCTATGGGAATATCATTGTCAGCGGAACTTCATTCCCAGGGGCAGCGGTCACCTTGTTGCGTGAGTCGGTCATTGCAGGAAGCACGGTGGCTAATGCCAGCGGGGATTTTTCCTTTAATTTAACAGGTCTAAACTCCGGAAATTATTCGTTTGGGGTGTACGCCGTTGATAAGGATGGTTTGAAGACTCCAGCAGTCGGCTTTGCCGAAACAATTTCCAGCAACGTCACCACAACAGTTTCCGGCATAATCATCCCTCCAACTTTAAGGCAAAGCCACACTGCCGTGAAGCAAGGCGAATCAATCGTTTTCTCAGGATATGCGTTGCCGTCTTCATCAATCGCAATATCGGTTTCCGGGACTAAGATTTCAAAGATAAACTCACAAACCAACTCTAATGGATATTACACCTACACCTTAAATACTTCAGATTTCCCCAAAGGCCCATATCAAATTTACGTGACGAGTAAAAAGGGAAGCGGTCCGGAAAGCGCACCAAGCAATACTCTGGGGTTTGAGGTGGGCGACCGCACTGAAACTCCACCCACCGGCGTTTGCGGCAGGTCTGACTTAAACTGCGACGGAAAGGTGGAATTAACGGATTTTTCGATTCTTCTCTATTTCTGGGACTTAGATTTTTCCAAGAATCCGAGAGTGGATATAGACAAAAGCGGGAACGTGGGATTAAGGGATCTTTCAATTATGCTTTATGATTGGACCGGCTAAACATATGAAAAAAGTATTTTTTGGAATAGCGTTTGCCTTGTTTATGCTCCTGCCTTCAAAGTCTGAAGCGTCTTTGCTGTACACTGGTGCGGCAAACCAAGCAGTTTATGTGGATGAAACTTTCGTGGTCGAGTGGTATCTGGACACACAGGGCAGAAACATCAACTCAATGGATCTGCGGCTGACTTACAGCAGTGATAAGCTTGCTGTGGTGGAGACTTCAGCCGCCGGTTCCGCCTTTGATCTTTGGATCAGGAATCCTCAGTTTGACAATGCCAAAGGTGAGATAAGACTGACTGGCGGTGTTTCAAGCGGCATCAATGACAAGCGAGTCAGTATTTTCCGGGCCACTTTCAAACCTCTTCAGGCTGGCAGTGCAAAAATAAGCATGGCGGCAAATTCTGAAATCCTTTTGGCTGACGGATTTGGCACACAGGATAAACTAACTTTCAATGAAGTTAACTTTACGATAAATCCGCCGGAAGCCAATGCCGGAATGATCAGGTCACCTTCTCATCCTGACCAAAATTCCTGGTACCAGGAACAGAACGTGCTCATCAATATTATCGGCAAGCCAGGAGAGGTTTACAGCTATAGTTTTTCATCCAATCTTGAAATTTTCCCTGATGCCAAGCCTGATGACATAACCGGGCCGATTCGAATGGAAAACCTGCCTGATGGAATTTATTACTTCAAGCTTAATTCGCGAGCTGGTTCCGGGAACTGGCAGGAGGCCGGGGTTTATAGGGTACAGATCGATACCACACCGCCAAAAGCATTCAAGCCGGCTCTGGCCCAGGATCCTTCCGTGTTTGATGGGCAGGCTTTCGTAAGCTTCAACACTTCTGATTCAGTTTCAGGAATTTTATATTATGAGGTTCGTTCCAGCAGGTTTGGCGGATGGGAGCGGGTGGATGAAACGTATTACAAGCTTCCTGGTTTGGTGCTCGGGGATAAGATTGAAGTGAAAGTAGTGGATGCCGCCGGCAATGAAAGAATATCTTCGATTGAAGTTGACAGAAGTATGGTAAATTCGGTGTTCTCTAATTTGTTATTCTGGGTTATAATTACTTTAATCCTGCTTGCGGTCGCTTGGGGGATCAAGCATTACGTCAAACAGCTTAGGAAATACAAAGTAAATGACAATTAAGTTCGGATTCAAGCATAAGTTATTTTTATGTGCATTTGCATTTATTGCGAGTGCGGCTTTTGCTTTGATATTTAACGTGGAGAAGGCGCAAGCGCAAAGCGCTTCGCTGTTTTTGTCCCCAGGTTCAGGGACATTTGTGGTGGACAGCACTTTTGAAGTTTCTGTATATCTGGATACCAAGGGAAATTCAGTCAACACTATTGACCTGGCGATCAAATTTCCGCCGGACAAATTACAGCTGGTTTCCTCAGGCACAGGAAAGTCTATCATAGGGCTTTGGACGAGCCAGCCAAAATACAATAACCAGATAGGATTGCTGGAATTGACTGGCGGAGTGGCTGGGGGCGTCAACGTCAGCCGCGGTTTGATTACAACCATGGTCTTCCGCGTCAAAGCCGTTGGCCAGGCTGTAGTCAAATTTGACCGAACCCGGATTCTGCTCAATGACGGGGAAGGTACGGAAGTCGTCACAAACAACCAAAACAGTTTATATGATTTGATTTTGCCTCCGCCGGCCGGACCTATCGTGGTTTCCGAAACCCACCCCGACCAGTCGCAATGGTATAAAAACAATACCGTGTCTTTTAGGTGGGGAGAAGAGGCTGGTGCTGAAGGGTACAGTTATA
Source organism: uncultured Candidatus Saccharibacteria bacterium (assembly GCA_964605735.1). Taxonomy (GTDB): domain Bacteria; phylum Patescibacteriota; class Doudnabacteria; order UBA920; family O2-02-FULL-48-8; genus DASPNG01. The sequence goes on from CAZSDS010000001.1 coordinate 789,912, forward strand.
TTTTGAATAATGTGGCGCAGGATATACCTGATGAAATTTCGGAAGGGGTTAACAGGGAAGTCGTTTACCGCAATCTTTCAGACGGGCGTAGGTATTTTCATATTCGCGCTCTGAGAAACGGGCGATGGGGCGGCACCACTCACTATGCTTTGAATATTGACTCAACTGCTCCGGCTGATTTCAGGATAGAAGTGGTGCCGGATGGACGGACAACGCGCACTCAACCTGTTTTGCAGTTTTCAACCACGGATGCACTTTCAGGGTTTGATCATTATGAGTTGAAAATTGTGAGTTTGACAAATCCCGCTACAACAAACAGCCCGCAAGACCAGTCCGAGGAAATTTTTATCGAAGTTCACAGTCCATTCATTACAAATGAGCTGCAGCACGGAACATATGACGCCATTGTCCGCGCCTATGACAAAGCCGGGAATTACAGGGAAGTGGTGCAAAAACTTGAAATAGTTCCAGCCTTGTTCAGGCATGTGGGGGAGAGAGGTTTGGAAATAAGAAGTACCTGGATTGTGCCTTGGTGGGCATTGATGGTTCTGGTGCTGGTATTGATTGTCGCTTTAGGTGTTCTGGCAAGAAGAATGCACTTGTGGCATAAAATTGGACGCAAGCCGGAAACGGCAATAAACGGGGACATCCGCAAGCAAATGGAAGAACTGCAGAAATACAGGGAGAAATACGGGAAGATTGCTGTTGTTCTTTTGATGGCCATATCTCTGGCTTTTGGTTCAGGTAAGGCTCAGGCCCAGGATTCGGTTCGGGCGGATGTCTTTGACACGCCTTTAATCACGACCCTTTCAAAAAATATTTCAAATGAAGAAATATTCTACATTGGCGGCCGGTCGGGCAAAACTGATTCGGATATCATAATTTATATTCAGAACGTCCAGACCACCGAAACCATCAGTGAAACCGTTAAATCCAACAAAGAAGGAGAGTGGTTCTACAGACATGATGCTTTCCTCCCTTCCGGTTTGTATGTGCTGTGGGTGCAGGGTAGAGTCGGAGCTCAGATGTCCCCGCCAAGCCCGCAGGTCCAGATTGAAGTTGAGTCTACGGCAATTCAGCTGGGAGCCACCAGAATCAGTCATACTACTTTGTATATGCTTTTATTGGCGCTGGCATTGCTCGTGCTGGTCAGTTTGGTCATATATATTTTGCGAAACAGCGCCCGCGGCAGGAGAAAGCACTCTGAAATGATGAAGGAAATTCTTGAAGCGCAGGAATCCATCAGGCGCGGATTTGCGGTTTTGAACCGTGATATACAGGCTGAGCTTGAAGTTATCAAGCGTGCCAAGCTGGGCAAGAAGCTGACTAAAGCAGAACGGGATAAAGAAAAGCAATTGCTCCAGGACCTGCAGGACATCGAGCAGTATGTGACCAAGGAAGTTTGGGACATTGAACAGGTTCAGCAAAGAAGGTAAAAAAATAGCCCGCATGAAGAATCATGCGGGTTTTGAATTGAACAGAAACGGCCCGGTTTTACACCTGTACTGCTACGTGCTTGAAGAGTTCAGGAGACGTGAGGGCTTCCCAGGCACCCTGGATTACGCACTCTTCGGGTTTGCCTTCGGGGATGGCAGTGATCAGCTTGATGTCGTGGCTGATCCGTTCCTGCAATCCAGGCAGGTAAGCTCCTCCGCCACAGATGTAGGCACCGTTTTCGATGACCATGTCACAGAGGCCTTCTCCAACTCCGCTCGAAAGTTCGTTGATGAACCTTACCTGCTGTTCTACTACTTCGTTGATGGCCTCGGAGATTTCTGCGCGGGTGAGATCACAAGTGTTCGGGTTTTCTTCACCTCTCTTCTTGATACCCTTTCCTTTGACAGTCAGCTGGAGGGGTTTCCCCTTAAGGCTTTTCGGTACACTTACGGTTTGCAGGTTAGCCTGAGGTGCTCCTGGTGCCTGAACAATCATGGCCTCAGAGGTGGGCGTGGCTGCAGCCAGTTCTTCATCGGTGGGGAAATATGTCTCCAGGAGGTACTCGTTGCCGTTGTAAGCAAGAGCTGTCCCCAGTTTGCGTTTGATGTCCTCAGCGCGCGCCATGCTGATTCTGAGGTATTTCTTCCGGCGCACGTAATCAACGATCAGTCTGTTCATGGCGAATCCGGCGCAGATGTCCGACTTGGCGCCGTTGTCTGCATGCTTCCCAAGAACAAGCACTGAGCCATCAATGGTTCCGCCCCCGATATCCACGACCATGCATCCGTCAGGGCTGAGGATGCTTTGGTTGCATCCGATTGCCCCAAGTACTGATTGGTCGGCGGTGTAAAGCGCGGCTTCCGGGAAGGCCCGTTTCAGGGCATTCACCAGGAGATCGGAATCGGAGCCGGTGGGGTTTGTGTGCAAGGTCGCAAGGATGGTCAGATTGGCTGGGTACCACTTGTTGATCCCGGATTCCTTGGCTGCGACTGCGAACATCTTCTGGAGCATTTCCACGACGAACCGCGGTTCTTTGATGGAACCATTCTCGATCGGGAAAATTGTCTCCATGCCCTTCGGTGTTTTTCCCCAGGACTGGAACGCTTCGTGACCGAACGCGTCGACTTCCTGGTCTTTGTTGATTCTCAGAACACTCGGTATCGTAGTGATCGGTCCCCCTTCGATTCTGAAACTTGTCTCGAAGGTGCCTGGGTCAATTACTACCGCAATCCCTCTCTTGATGTAAGGCTTCACCGCGTAGCCGTGTGAATTCTTCTGAAGCCCGATGGCCCACTTCCTGCCTGATGGTGCACTCATTTAAGTCCTCCTTACCCGCTTCCAACGTTGTTGTTTTTACTGACTCTGTATGCAAAGCCGAAGCTGAAAATAAAAAGTGCTGATAGCCAAGTATACAATAAAGCTGTGGCTTTTGCAAGGGAAGCGCAGACGGGAACACAGCGGATGCGGTATTCCCAATTTCTGTGCTGACGTGTAGACAATTGTCCGTAATTATGCTATAATACATATAGAACATTTAACTTCACCGGTTACAGCCGGTATGAGAAATAAAAACCAACAAAAATACTAGTTTTGAGCAGGCGGGAGGGACCCGCCGCTTTGGCTATATTTGGGGTTAGGCCTCGATTTATGAAATCAACAATTAAAAGATATTTGCTCGGTGCCGCTGTTTTCGTGGTTGGTTGCTTCGCTTATTCGACAGCTGAAGCGTCAACCTTGAGCATCAGCCCGACCACAAATTCGGTTACAACGGGTTCGAATTTTACCGTCACTGTCCAGCTGAATACGCAAGGCCAGAACATTGATGGCGTTGACTTGTTCTATGTGAATTTTGATCCGGCAGTTTTGGAAGTGGTTGATAGCAGTTCCGGACAATCCGGCGTACAGATCCAGCCAGGAAGTTTGCTTGCGCAGACAATCGTCAACTCCGCAGACAATTCCACCGGAAAAATAATGTTCTCCCAGGCAAGCATTGGCGGGGGATCATACAATGGCACGGGAACATTGGCAACGATTACATTTAAAGGCAAAGCTGTAGGCACTTCGACCATTACTTTTTCTTTCACCGCAGGAAGCACTTCAGACACTAACGTGGCTTCAGGAGGTGCAGACACTCTGACCGCAGTCACTAACTCACAGGCAACAGTGACTTCAACTACACAACCTCCGCCACCACCGCCGGTTGTTCCGCCACCACCACCACCTCCAGTTGTGCCGCCTCCACCTCCACCGGTAGTTCCACCGCCTCCGCCTCCTGGACAAAACCCTCCACCACCGCCGGTAGTGATGCCGCCTCCACCACCGCCACCAGCACCAAGTCCGGTTACCTTTACTGACGGCAAACTGATTTTGGATAACGGCACCATTTACATAATTGAATTGGGAAAAAAGAGGCCCTTCCCTTCAATGGAGGTTTTCACCTCCCTTGGTTATAAACTTTTCCGAGTGGTGAACGCTGATGCATCCTCTTTGCCGTTAGGTGACGTGATTGCTTCCGGCCAAAGGCATACCCGCGGTTCATTGATCAACCAGGGTGGCACTATCTACTTTGTGGGAACAGCGATTAAGTATCCTTTCCCATCCCGAGAAGTGTTCTTATCCTGGGGTGTTGTGTTTGAAGACGTTGTCCCTGCCAACCAAGCTGACACTCAATTGCCGGTTGGCCCCGTAGTGGAAACAAACGTACAGAGACATCCAAGGGCTACATTGGTTAACATTAATGGTACTATTTACTTCCTTGGGACTGAGCTTAGATATCCATTCCCATCCGCAGAAGTGTTCTTGTCCTGGGGTGTCAGATTTGAGGATGTTGTCCCGGCAAACGCTGGAGACATAGCGATGCCGGTCGGACCGGTAGTACAAATGAAAAACTAATATGAGTCCAAAACTAAAATTTGCCGATTCAGCAAAATTCAACACCTATGCACTAGTCTTCCTAGTGCTGGGTGTTTCTTTGCTTGTTGCTGCTTTGTCATACTTCAATGTTCCAAAATTGTCTTTGAATACTTCCGCGGCTGCCCTCCAGGGAGACTTGAACAACGACGGCATAGTCAACTCAATAGACTGGTCTGTCATGAACTCCAAGTGGCTGACCTCAGATGCTGCAGCGGATTTGAACAGTGACGGGCTTGTTAACACCGTGGACTGGTCAATCATGAACGCAAACTGGCTGAAGACCGCGCCTCCACCTCCGCCGCCCGCGGACACCACAGCCCCAACAGTCTCAATCACAGCTCCGGCCAATGGCGCGACGGTCTCAGGTACTGTTACAGTTTCAGCTTCCGCCTCCGATAACGTAGGCGTGGTTGGTGTTCAATTCAAAGTTAACGGCGCAAACCAGGGGACGGAAGATACATCTTCTCCTTATTCCATTTCATGGGCAACAGGCTCACTTTCCAACGGGTCATATACCATCACAGCTGTTGCCAGAGATGCTGCAGGCAACACCAAAGCATCCAGCGCAGTTACTGTCACTGTCAGCAACGTGGTTCCTCCGCCGCCGCCAACCGGGGGATCGTCCCACTCATACTTTAACAATTTGATTTCAAGGCCTGATAAGTTGGCTGCATACTCCCTGCGTGATCCCGCACAACTTCAGACCAGGGCAAATGGAGGCTATGCTCAATGTAATGCCTGTCCGCTTGATGTTACTTATACTTATCCGAACGACCCGGACCCAAGGAAACAGGACGCCGCAAAGATAGTTATTGGCACATCAAACCTCAACAGCTTAAGAAATCAACTCCAACTTCCTATTCCACAATATTCAGGAGCCTTCATGGTGACTTGGGACGCTTGGTGGGGAAGTGAGTTCAAATATGCAAACTCAGGAATCCCGACATATAAAGCTTGGCAATTGGCTAATGCCGGGTCTATCTGGACAGAACCACGATCATTGTTTTCCCAAGGCGGGAGCAATGGCATCGCCAAGGTCGACATGCGTTATTACGGCACGCCTGGCCCAGGCACCACAAAAATTGGGGATGCTTTGGCGCCAATGCTGGCAACCTACATTATCGCGCCGGAGACCTGGACCAGATATTGGGTTTACATTAACCCAGCCGGCTCTTGGTATGAATTGAGCTATTGGATGGCTGACGAAAACCAGGCGCCTGTGCAGATCCTGGATAAACGGTTGGTCACCAATAAATTCAACGGTGCCAGATGGGATGAGTTCTGGGTTGAGTTCAATACATCAACAGACGCAGTTAAGCCAGGGCGCGGAAACCTTGTTGCTTACGTTCGCAACGTGGCAATACTCCATGGGTTGTCGTTCAACACAGTCACAAGTTTGCTGCAAAAACCTTTACCATAAGTAAATAACCGAAATAAATACAAACTGTGAAACGTGCCATAAGAATTAAATTGCTATGGTTTGTTCCTGTGATAGCGTTGGCTATTGTCGTTTACTATGTTCAACATCTGACACAAGACCTGGTTCTTCCTTCAGTTTCGGTTGAGTTGAACTCTACGCAGGCTGCGGGTCCTCACGACTATTTCAATGCCCTGAAAAACCATCCTAACTACTGGAAATCATATGATCTTCGTTCACAGGCACAAATAGACCAGTACAAACACGGAGCTGGTCTTTATGGCGCAACAGTATCCTATGACTCGTCCATGGAAGCGGCAAGGTGGGACTGGGAAACGAATGAACTGAATGCTGAACAGATCAGGGTGCCAGTGGGTTTGCATAAACCAGCTACAGGTTCAACAAAGGTTTTGATAATAAGCGACCATATGTGGGACAGCGCTTGGCTGACAGAATGGAATTTCAGCACAAATCCGTCTCAAAAGCTGGATGGCTGGAAATGGCTTCAGGTTACCAGCAATATATCGGCCACAAGCACCAAGCCAACCATTTGGTTTGAGCCTGGGATGCGCTTTATCGGGCATACTCCCGGTGTTTTGTCATGGTTTGGCGTGAGAGGTTATCAAAGTGTCCGGGCTCCAACCGTCAAAGGTGGTTCTACTGTAAATCTCTGCGGCAAAAATTTCGGCAGTGATTCCATAGGGCCTATGTTGAATTGTTTCAAAGCGACGCATTCTACTTGGACTCGTTCTTTTATAGAGGTTGAGCAAAGAGCAAATGACATGTATGCCAGGGTTTCGTTCTGGTTGGCGGATGAAAATCAGAACGTCATGCCAATTATTAAAGATGCGGAAATGTACAGCTTTGGCATGAATGATCAATTTTGGATTGAGTACAATTCCAGCAGTGCTGGCCGCTCCGGTGGCCACATGAGGGCTTGGGCCAGGAACATCATCATGCTTAAAGATTTGGCTGATCCTACTACCGTCTTCCAGAGGCCAGGCGCTTCTGGAACTCTGCCTCCTCCGCCTCCACCTGTAGTTCCACCACCACCGCCAGCGAATATTCCGCCATCAGTTTCTTTGACCTCGCCTACCCAAGGACAGCAGTTTACCGCACCGGCTTCCATTAACCTTGCCGCAACCGCATCCGATACGGACGGGAGCGTGTCAAAGGTGGAATTCTACCGCGGCGGCTCAACCCTTATAGGTTCTGATAGCTCATCCCCGTTTGCTTTTAACTGGTCTAATGTTTCTGCAGGAACCTATTCCATTACCGCTCGGGCCTTTGATAATAGTGGGGCGTCAGTAAATTCTGCGCCCGTAAACATCACGGTGAACGGCGCTTCAACTTTCTTGCCGGGTGATTTGAACAAAGATGGAATCGTAAATTCAATAGACTGGTCACTGATGAATTCAAAATGGCTGACTAATGACGTTGCTGCGGATCTTAACAGTGATGGAATCGTCAACACTGTGGACTGGTCCATCATGAACTCAAACTGG
>CAZSDS010000002.1:0-3992 GCA_964605735.1 uncultured Candidatus Saccharibacteria bacterium
CCTCCTCCTCCTCCGCCGGAGCTGGTGGTGGATTCTGAAATTGTGCCAGTGGTTGCGGTGTTGCCGGCAAGGTCAGAAACAACGGCATTGAAATCATATGATGTGCCGCTGTTCAAACCTGTGCTCGTCCAGGAAGTGGAAACCAATTGCCCTGAATTTGTCGCGTCAGTTATGTTTTGGAAAAGATAAGGAAGAGCGGCCAAACCGGAAAGCGCATCAGAAGCCCCTGAAATTTCAATTTGAATCGAGTCATTGTCCGCATCAACGAGCGTAAGCGCACCTGCTGTTGGCGCCACAGTATCCAATTTGAACGCAATAGCTCCGGAATTAGCTGTTGTATATGGAGATTCCCCGGCATTGGCATCAATGGCCTTTACGCGCCAGTAATACGCGGATGAGTCAGAAAGGGTCTGTCCTGCTGTTCCCACTGCATAAGTTCCGGCCCCTTCAGCCTGCCCCACTGTAAACGAGAAACTTCCTTGCCCTGCAAGCCCAGAAGTGTAATCAACCACCGGAGAGGAAAAATCGGCCGTATCGTCGATTTGTATTCTGAAACTGACCTGGTCTCCGTCATCATCCGCAAGGCTGAATGTAAAGGTAGGAGTGTTGTCGTTGCCCCATGAACCATCCACGTAACCTGCCGAGCCCAGGCTGGAAGGCGCATCCGGATCCGTGTTCAGCGAACAGTCTGTGTTGAAAGTCCATCCGTTGTTGGAGGTGTTTGTGGAGCTTAAGACAGTGATGGCACCGGCCATGTCTGAGACATTAACGTCCTGGATATTGAAGGAGCCTGCCCCTGACCAGGTTCTTTGCGTCCCAGGCTCTGATGAAGATATGCTGATGGCATCCGCTTCGCCGCAGCCCACTGCCGTGCCGTCGATTGTGATTGTTCCGGCATTGGTCACGTCACCGCCCAAAGCAATGTCCCCTATTCCTATATTTTCCCAAATGCCGCTAGCCTCAACTGAAACCGGTCCCGTGATCAGGTTAAAGGAAGCTCCCTGGTTAAACTCTCCCTGGGAAATGGTCAAAGACCTCTCCGTATTCATTGCCAGGCTGGAGGCAAGTGTGGCGGAATCCGCGGCTTTATTGATTTTAATATTGGATTCAATTATTCCCGTGTTCTGGGTAATTGTTTGCGGATTTGACCCTGTCATTTCAAGCGTAAGGTTTGGACCTCCAAATGTGTCCGTGGTGGAAATGACCACATCACCGGACACGCTCATTGTGTACGCTGATGCCGGATCATTGAATGGACCGTTTGTTCGGGTAAAATCACCTGTCGAACAATCAGAAGCCATTGTTGTGGTGCCCATGTTTGTGCCATCAGATTTGTTCAAAGTGAATGAAGCGAATACAGCATCTCCGCAATCAATGGTACCTGTATCAAGCGCGTTATTCCCGGTCAGAACCAGATTTATCCCGTCAGGAAGCACGTCATCGGCGTTATCAAGATTGTTGCTCAAGTTAAGGGTTGAGACGGCCGGGAAAGTACCGCCATTCAAAATCAGGTGGCCGCGGGTAATGTCTATTGTGTCGCCGGCCATTTCTATCACGCCGCCGGGGTTCAGCGTAAAGTTGTTGTAAACAGCATTAAACAGATGGTTGATAGTCCATGTTCCTGTCCCTACCTGAATAGTTCCATTCAATGTAATGCCGCCAATGGACGTGGTTGGGTTATTCCCCAGAGGAAGCACGCAGTCCGCGCCAATTGTCACGGCTGAGGTAAACAGCGTCTTGTTGATGGTAACCTGACTAAAATCAACATTGCCGCAGGACATTGTGGTCACGTTGTTGTCATTGCCTGATAAGGTAAGGCTGGTTCCATCATGCAGAACTCCTGCAGTGTTGGTGAAACTTCCTGAAAGTTCAATGTTCATGATGTCGGTGTCAAACGAACCGCCGTTCAATGTAAGATTGCCGGTTATCGAGAGGGTGTCTCCATCCATATCAAGCACTGCGCCATTGTTCTGCGTGTAGTGCCCCCATCCTGGATTTATCCCGTCAATCGACCAAGTTCCTGTCCCGACTTGGATTGTTCCGTTGTTTGTTACTCCGCCCGTGGTTGAAGTCGGATCATTGCCCAGAGGCAGTGTGCAATCCGCCCCCACCGTTACCGTGGCAGTGGACAATGTTTTGGTAATCGTAACTGAATTGAAGCTGGCGGTGCCGCATGACAGGGTTGATGAATTTGTGCTGTCTAAGGTCAGGTCAATTCCGTCCGGAAGCAAATTACCGGAGTTGGTCAGGTTACCGCCCAGATTCAAAGTTGCAAGTCCGGCCGGGAAAGTGCCGCCGCTTAAAGTCAGATTACCGCCCACTGACATGGCGGTCCCGCCAATGGTCAGGCTGGATCCGGAATTTTGCGTATAGCCAAGCCCGTTCATGGTCAGGGTCCCTGTTCCGGAAATGATCGAGCCTTCATTTGTAAGCGTTCCCCTGTCTCCAGTCAAAGTTGGGTTGTTCCCAAAATCAACCGTACAGCCGGCAGACACCGTAAAATCGCCAAAAATACCTTTGGTCATGGTTACGCGGTTGAAAATGTCTCCAGAGCAGGAAACGGTTGAAGCAACAAAAGCAGTGCCATTGAAATGGACTATGCCTGAATTGTGGGTGAATGTTCCGCCGGATTGCGTGAAATTCCCAGGCAAGGACATGGTCCCAGATGTGGAGGTGAATGTTCCGCCAGACAAGGCGAAGTTACCGGTGAGCGCAATTGTTCCCGAACCTCCGTCAAAAGTGCCGTTTGAAACTGTGAAGTCAACCGCGGCAATGTCTCCCCCAGGCGCGAAATCAGCTGAAGCGTCTTTAAGCCGAAGCACGGAGGTGGTTACTGACAAACTGCCTGAGTTTGAAGCAAAGCCAATGTCAGTATCAGTACAGGCAGACCCGGTGTCATTGTCACAGGCAGCCAAATCAGCATTAGTCAAAGACGAGCCATCTTTGGTATCCAAAATAACCCGGCTAAGGTAAAGCGAAAGACCGGTGCAGTCAGGCGCGCCAGTGCAGTTTGCTCCGTATTTAAAAACCAGAGTGGCTTTGTCCGCGCCGTCAGTATCAAGCCAGATTGTGATTATGTCTCCTGAGGCAAGCGCTGGAAGCCCGGTAAATGAAAATGTTCCATCGACGTTTGAGACTATTCCTGTGTACTCAGCAGAACCGTTAACCGCTAACTTTATGCTGTAGGCTGTTGTTGTCGGCGTGGACTCGTTGGTGCCGTAAACAGTTCCTGAAATAGTCACGTCACTGGCAGGACAGCCGGCGTTAATTGTCCAGCCGGTGTTGCCGCCGTCAGTGGAGCTGTTGGCGGTGATCGAACCCAACATATCTATAACCGTGACATCAGAAATCGTAAAAGTTCCCGCGCCGGACCACGTCCTCTGCGTGCCTCCGGACGAGGAAGTTATTGCAATCTCATCCGCATCACCGCAATCCACGCCTGACCCGTCCAAAATTATGGCCCCGGCGTTGGTGACATTTCCGCCCAGAGTTATATCCCCTGTTCCAGTGTTGCTCCAGGTGCCGCCAGCCGAAACTGTTACTGCCCCGGTTCGCAAATCAAAGGTTGCACCCTGGCTGAAGGTGCCGTTTACAATATTCAAATCCTGGCCTGTTGCGTTCCAGTCAGCGTTTGAAGCCAGCGTCACTGATCCGCCTGTTTTGTCTATTGTTATGTCGCCATCAGGCTCGTTTCCGCCGCTGTCTGTGTAAGTTTGGGAGGCAGAACCGCTAAATTTCAACATGCCGGTGCCGCCGTTTGCAGGCACCCCTACAATTACATTGCCCTGCGCTTCAATGGTTCCTGTATTGATAACTCCTCTAGCCAAATTGAAAGTGCCTGTCACCACTGCTGAGTCGCCTGAAGCGATCGTCAGGACGTTTATGGCGGACAAAGGATCTACGGTTAAGTTGTTAAAGGTTTCGGTTGTGTCAAAGTCCCAGGTTCCGTTTGTGCTCAGGGCGCCCAGACCGAACTGGACAGTGCCGCTGTT
>CAZSDS010000002.1:4092-46089 GCA_964605735.1 uncultured Candidatus Saccharibacteria bacterium
CCGAACTGGACAGTGCCGCTGTTATGGTTAAAGGTTCCGCCGGCGGTGTGGGTCCAGTTGGTGACCACATATAAGGTGTTTGAAGTTGAGGTGAATGTTCCAGAAGAAAAAGTGAAGCTGTTTATCGCGAGGTTGCCTGAAGCGCTCAAGGTGCCGCTGGGTTTGGATACGTTGAGGTGTGCGGTAATACCACCAGTATTTCCTGTGATTACCTGATCCCCTGAGTCAGGAAAAGATATGGTTCCAGAGCCGCTGTCTGCAGTTGAGGCCACTGTCATGTCACCCTTAACCCTCACGGTGCCCAAGTTTATCTGCCCGTTGCCATGAGTGAAATGATTTTCAACAATCAAAGTGTCACCTACAGCAATGAGGAGATTTCCGTTGTAAGTGTTCACTGCCAAATTATGGAAGGTTTCTGAGGTGCTCACATCCCAGGTTCCATTACCGAAGAAAGTTGGTCCAATATCCAGGAAGCCGAACTGGACAGTACCGCTGTTATGGTTAAACGTTCCACCAGCTGTGTGGGTCCAGTTTGAACCCACGTAAAAAGTTCCAGATGTGGAGGTAAACGCGCCTGAGGACAGAGTGAAATTCGTCACCCCAAGATCCCCGGAAGCGCTTAAAGTGCCTCCTGCTTTGGCAACGTTTAAGTTTGATGTGTAACCTCCGGCTGTCCCTGCAATGGCTTGGTCACCGGCTTCCAGAAAAGATATGGTTGCGGAACCTCCGTCTGCCAAGGAAGTCACTGTCATGTCACCCTGAACTTTTATTGTTCCCGTATTCACCTGGCCGTTGCCGTGGGTAAAATCATTCTCGACAATAAACGTATCGCCGGTAGCCATGTTAAGATTGCCGCCGTACGCATTGACTATGAAGTTGTGAAATGTTTCAGTGGAATTTACGTCCCAGGTTCCATTGCTAATAACCACGCTTGGGACAATATCCAGAAAACCGAACTGCACAGTGCCGCTGTTATGGTTAAAGGTTCCTCCCGCAGTGTGGACCCAATTGCTCACAACCGCTAACGTGCCGGTTGTTGAGGTGAAGGTACCGCCTGAAAGGGTAAATGGAGCCTGGATAGTTATGTCATCAGCGCCGCCTGTGAAGGTGCCGTCAGCCTGGGTATATCCTGTGGTGCCTATGGTCAAAGACCTGGATTGGGTAATCGTTCCTGTGTAGCCGGAGCTTACGGAAATCCCCAAAACCTGTCCGCCGAATCCGGCATCGATTGTTGCGTCCTTTGTGGAGGTGCCGTTAAACAGCGCAACATCAGAAGGGCCTGGGCATGCATTTGTGCTCCAGTTATCGCAATCGCTCCAATTATTAGTCGCCCCTCCCCCGTCCCAGGTCAAAGTAGCGGCTCTGGCGGAATGGTTTTGGTACCAAACAAAAAGACTGACCATGACCACAATCAGTCCGATCAATTTGGGGAAAAACCTAGGATTTTTGGTAGGCTTTTTTCTTTTGTTTCTTAGGTATCTGTAAGTTCGCAAAACTAATTTTAAGCCCTTACTTACACAATATATTCTACCATAATGTCAAATTTTTGTTATCCACCTAGCGGGAGCAATAAAAGCACCCGCGCCTCAAACCAAAAAAAGAAAAATCCCCACCTTGCGGTGAGGAGTTTTCCTGGTCGGGGACCAGGGACTTGAACCCTGAACCTCTCGCTCCCAAAGCGAGCGCTCTAGCCAATTGAGCCAGTCCCCGAATATTTCAAATGCCTACCAATTATAGCCTAAACGCGGGAATATTTCAAGGGCGGGCAGTTTGAGGCTGGATATCCACAAAGACTGGTTGACCCTGGCATTTCATAAGGCTAAGATTATAACCTTATGAAGAAACTTACTCTCGACGACATTGCAATAATGATAAACAAAGGGTTTCAAAATACTCAGGACTTTATTATTAAAGAACTTGGTTGCCGGATTGATAAAGTAGAAACCAAATTAAACAATGTCGAAACTGGCCTGAAAAGCAAAATAGATAAGCTGGACGACAAAATAATTTCGCTCGAACAGAAAGTGAACAGAGCCCTCTACATCAATAATGTTAATTTAGACAGTCGGGTTACTGTATTAGAAAAGAAAATATTGCGCAGAAAATAATCAACGCCTTAAAAGTTTTAAAAATTCTTTTTCTTCCAGAATCTTGACCCCTAACTTTTGTGCTTTGTCATACTTTGATCCTGGATTTGCGCCTACCACCACATAATCAGTATTTTTGGAAACAGAACTGACCCAGTCCCCACCCGCTTCGCGGACAGCTTCCTTGGCCTCTTCCCTGCTCATTGTATCCAGCGTACCTGTCACCACCACACTCTTGCCGGACAGCGGGGTCTTTTTTATTTTCACGGACTCAATCTGAATGCCGGCCCTGACTAAAGCCTCCACAAATTTCACGTTTTGCTTGTCGCTGAACCATGAGTGAATGCTTTTGGCAACCACTTCGCCGATATTCGGAATACTGCTGATCTCCTCAAAATCGGCTTTCATCAGATTTTGGATTGATCCGAATCTTTGGGCCAAATCAAATGCCGTCTCCTCTCCTACGTGCGTGATGCCCAGGGCATAAATAAACTTGGGTAAGGTGATTTTTTTGGAGCCTTGAATGGAGTTGACGATATTCTCCGCACTCTTCTCGCCAAACCGCTCCAGTGACTGAATGTCTTCCTTCTTTAGATAAAAAAGATCTACGACATCCGAAATAAGTCCTTCGTCCTTAAAACGGGACAAAATTTTAGGGCCAACAGTATAAATTTCAAAGGCCGTGACAAAGTGCTCCATTGCCCGAATGTTTTTGGTGGGGCATTTTGGGTTGACGCAGAACCAATCCACGCTGTGCTCTTTGCCGCTCACCCTTCTTTCTGCCGGAGTTCTGCAAACCGGGCAATTTTTAGGCATTGAAAATTTCTTCTCCTTGCCTGTGCGCAGTTTGGGCAGGACTTCAACCACCTCTGGAATAACATCTCCGGCGCGCTGAATGACCACCGTATCCCCGATTCTTATATCCTTGCGGTTGATCTCATCAATGTTGTGCAATGTTGCGCGGGACACGGTAGTGCCGCCCACGAACACCGGGCGCAAACTCGCCACCGGCGTCAGCTTCCCCGTGCGGCCAACATTAACCAAAATATTTTCAACCACTGTAGTCACCTGCTCAGGCGGAAACTTGAACGCCACCATGCCACGCGGCGCTTTGCCCACCACCCCAAGCCTCTTCATCAATCCCGTGTCATTGACTGAAACAACCACCCCATCAATCCCAAACGGCAAATCATCCCGGTGTTTGGCAACCATGTCATAAAACGCAAAAACCTCATCCAGGCTCTTGCAGACTTTTTGGAATTTTTCTGAAGTTTTGAATCCGAAATCTTTCAGCTGTTTGTGCACTTTGTCGTGTGACTTCAAGCCCAGATCAGTGACAATGTCATAAGCGTAGTATGTCAGTTTGCGCTGGGCAGTAATTTTAGGATCCAACTGGCGGATGGAACCGGCAGCGGCGTTGCGGGTATTGGCGTACTGAGGCTTGCCCTCAGCTTCCTGCCGCTTGTTTAGTTCTTCCCAGGTATTCTTGGTCATGATCACCTCACCGCGCACCTCCAGATCTATTGGCTTATCCAAGCTCAGCGGCACGGACTGCACAGTTTTGATGTTGCTCGTCACATTCTCCCCCACAAAGCCGTCGCCGCGCGTGGCGGCAATTGCCAACTCTCCGGACTCATACCCTAAACTGATTGCCAGCCCGTCAAACTTCAGCTCGCAAAAATATTCCAAATTTTTCTTGTCCAAAATTTTGGTGATCCGCTTCTCCCAGTCCCGCATCTGCTCTTTGTCAAAAGCATCATTCAGAGACAACATTCTTTGCGAATGCTGAATTTTTTCGAATTTATCCAAAGCCACGCCGCCAATCCTGTCAGTCGGCGAATTCTTCATTTTTAGCTGTGGATATTTCTGTTCCAATGCAAGCAATTCCTGCGTCAGGGAGTCATAAATTTCATCTGTAACTGTCGGATCATCAAGCACATGATAGCGGAAACGCAGTTCATTTATCTGTTTGGTCAGCTTTTCAATTCTTGACTTGGCTTCTTGCGGATAATTCTTTGACATAGGGTTTTAATCGGGGTAAAATTTAGTTAACAAAATCACTTAAGAGAGCTTTCTGATCCTTGTGTATTACAAGCAGATTGGAAAGAAAAATAAAATCGAGAGATGCAATACATCAAACCACATTTGTCACCCGAGCTACGTGCCCAAATCACCCCGCAATCCAAGCGGGACAGAAAGATGACCACGGCTGGGGTATTTTTATTGCTAGGCAGTGCGATTCTGGCATACAATGTCTGGCCATCAGGCGACGACCAAACTGCTCTTATTAATTCTAAACTAGAATCAATTGGGGCACAAACGCCTTCTGTGGGCTTTGGCAATCTCGAAAAACAGGTCCTGGGCGATTCAACCACTGCTGAAGAACCTACAGCCGCACAAACTTCCCAACAGACGGCCCCTGCCCAGACCACTCAAGCAGACGACCAGTTCACCTCCTACACAGTCAAAAGCGGAGACACCCTCTTTAACATCAGCCAGTCGTACAACATCAAATGGGACCTGATCGCCCAGTTCAACAGCCTCTCAGAACCTTACATGCTGCATGCCGGACAGGTCTTGAAAATTCCGCAAGCCACCACTTCCCAGGTTCCTGACAAAATTTATACGATAGTTAAGGGCGACACCCTTGCCAGCATCGCAAAAAAATATAACATCACGGTAGACGACATTATTGCTGTTAACCCAAATCTGCAGAAATCGGATTTGATCTCAATCGGACAGGTTATAAGGCTCCCATAAATTTTTACGACCGGATCATAAAGATCAGTCCAAAATCAAAACCAAAAAGAACCGCTGCAAAAATGCAGCGGTTTTCATTTTGAAGAATTATTTAAGACGTTGCGCGATTTACAGATCTGATGAACGGCTTAGAACTTAGAACCTTGAGCTTAGAGCGGCAAAGTAATGTTCAGGCGGCGGGTGTACATTTCTGAGTTGGCATCGCAGTTTGCCACGTTCTGCCCGAATGACACGCAACCCTCCGCATCCAATGTTCTGTAATCCGGCAACCCGGCATACAAACCGGTTGTACTGATTTCCACCGTAGCTGAGCCGCTGGTTGCAGTCAGAGTGATTCTTAAGCGTTCGTCGTTTGAGTTCAAAATATTTCTGGCAATTGGATATGTGCCGGTCTGTCCCCTGGTCAGGGTGCCGTTGGCGTAATTAACCCCATCCACAGTGTCAATGTCAACGTTAACCGAGAAGCTTCCCGTCAAATACTTCACGATCAGCGAAGTGTACAGCTGGTTGCCGCTGCCACCCCCGTCCGCAGGGCACACAGCATCATCTTCCATGCAAGTATTGCCCTGCACGTTGGTGAAATCGTAAAGATAAACCACAAGCGGTTCAGCGGATGTGAACTGGAATACCGTAGGTCCGGTGGCCAGACACGAGCGGATGCGGGTAGAGCTGTTTGTTGTAGTGCTCCCATCAAGCTGGGTGTAAGGAGCCGTGCCGCAGGATGCGCTGAAATTACTGCGCTTGACCCGGTATATCCCCTGCTCGCCTGCAGTTTCAGCAGCCACAATAGCCGGCTCAGTCAGCGCTGTTGCGCGGTTTGTCCTGACTTCCTGTATGACAAAGAATGCCACTGTGGTGGTTATTACAGTTATGGCAGAAATGATCATGACGGCAAGAAGGATTGCCACTCCATCCTGACTGTTCTGCTTTGGTGCAAATTTTAATTTCTCGGTAAATTTCATTGGTACGGGTTAAAATCTTGCAGGATATTGCCTGACGCCAAAGGTGCTTTGCAAGTTTATTTTGGAAGTCATCATGTATTTTTGGTTTGCTGAGGCAAGTTCCAGAGTTACCATAACATGGGGCTGGACATGAATATCATTGGCCAAATCAAACGGATCTCCATGGCCGGCATCAGGAGACAGGCGGAACATACCATTCATAACCAACACATCATCCGAATTCAACCTGGTGCTGCCAACCCCCGTCTTGGTTAAAATAATGTCGTAGGTGCCCAAGCCAGTAAAGCGCAAAGATATTTCTTCATCCAGCTGGTTAATCAGGCTTAGGGTGGCCGTATCGTTGGTTCTGCTGTAATCAATTCTTCCGTTTCTGATTTCCTTTGCCAAATAATCCATGATAAAGCGGCCGTTTTGGAGGACTTCTCTTTCTGCGCGGCTCTTTGCGTCCAATTGCATGGTTGCCATATAAACTCCAAGCGAGGAGGAGACAACAAAAGCAAAAACACCAGCCGCCACAACGGCTTCGATTATCGTAAATCCTTTTTCTGATTTTTTCAGCAACTTGCGAAACATTATCTGTAATCCTTCCAATTTGTAAGGCGTTCAACCACCGTTACTTTGCAAGGAGTATTAAAGGTAGTCGGCACTACATTGCTTGGGAAATCAACGCAACCCTTTCCTTTCCAGATAACAACGGAAGTTACAATCTTTTCAGGGCTGTGACCATTGCTTGCACTGGGGTTATTGTGGTCATTTGTGAAAGGCGCTGAGGTATTGCCGGTGGTAATAGACACTCTCCTGGCAAATTGGGCTTGGGCTGCAGAGCATGTTGAGTGCCTGTATGAACCATCACCCATCAAACACAGAAGATAGGTCTCCTGACCGTTCCTTGTGTCCAGAGTTAAATATGGATTGCGGCCATTCCCAGTCATTACCAAGCGATAATCATTGTTATTGTTGCTTGATTGCAGGTCATACGGATCACCGAAAGCTTCCGGATAGCAAGGCAGAAAGACGCCGCCGCCAAAATTACAACTAGGGTCAAGATCATCCACGCCTGCGTTGATAGTGCCCCCAGTCGGAGTTGGGTCTTCAGCAGCCAGCCAGTTTGTATCCCTTAGGATCCTCACACCCTCAATCCCTTCTCTGGCCAGGTTTGTGGCAATGAGCTGGTTGCGGTTATTTACGTTTCTTGAGTTGGAATAGATGGCCAAACCCAAGCCTGCCACCAATGCCATTGTCAGCATAAACAGGGCAATAATGACCTCAATCATGGTCTGGCCAGACTGGGAATGTTGCGGTTGTCGTAAATTAAAACGCATTGGAAATTGGTTGTCTTTTTATTTCGAACTGGAAAGTATATGCAAACCAAGCAGGTTCGTCAACCTGCTTTGGGTTTGCTATGGAGTCACCTCTCTGATGTCAGGAATACCTGGCTGAGGTGAGTTGATGAGGTAACGAGGGCTGAACAACTGGACCGGAGATGCGGCACCGCCTCCCACTGGGTAGTTGTACCTGAGGGTGGCCTGGTTCCAGACGTCAGTCCTGACGTTCGGCACTGTAACCTGAACCTGGGCGTCAAAGTAGATAACCCAGTTATTGCAATAAGGCACCGGCGTGGTTACACATGAAGGGTCGGTGGCGGATGTACAGCCGGTGTTGTTGTTGGTTGTACATTTTACGCCGGAGATGTTGATGGTCAGATCAGGAGCTGTATATGAGGTTGTTGCTGTCTCCCCTGCTTCGTTAAAGTTGCCGTCTGCATCTTTGTCGATTCTGACATTCCATCCACCTGCTGGCATGACCAGCTGGATATCGCGTCCGTCATCTCTAAGGTTAGGGTGCAGAGTGTCTGTTATGCCTGTAACCTGTGCTATATCGGTCCCGTTGTTCTGGATGATGATTCGGAAAGTCAGAATATCACCGTCTTGTCCTGAGACCGCAGGGTTGTAAGCGGCATTGTTGACCCTGTAAATGCTCTTTGACGAAGAGCTTAAGGATGGATAGCAGGTTTGCGGCGTGTAACTGCTGGATGAATATGCGTAACTGGAGTAAACGTTTGTTCCGCCGTAAGTAATGTAAGCGCGGACTGAAACCCAGGCTGGAACGGCCGGCGGACTGCTCCACGTGTAAGAACCTCTTGTACCTGAACCTGCCACGCTCCCCACTGTAGTTATGACGGTAGGGTTTGGATCATTAGGCGCTGTGCTATAGCTGAGCTCATACCCTGTTTCATTTGTGCTGTTGTCGCGCCAGCTGAATTTAAGCTGACCGCAAGGCGAAGGATCCAGCTGAACCATGTCTGGCGCTGGCGGAGCCGGCTGGTTATATTCGCCAATCAGCGTGGTGGAAACGCCGTTGTTAAGTGTAAACGGAAGCGTGTCGCCGTTAGTCAGTGCTCCAGGCACTGTCAAAACTCCGTCTTTTCTGACTCCGGCAATCAAATAGCTGGCTGAAGGCAAAACTTTGAAAGAATAATTTCCGACTGTCAGAGGGAATGTGTCAACGGCCGTGCCTGAACCGCTCCTAATGACTGTGCCTGACTGGTCCAGAACCTGCCAGGAACCACTAGGGATGCTGGCGCTGGCGCTGACTGTGCCTGACTGCGGGGTATAGTTGATGTTAAATGAGATTGACTGCCCGGCTGAATTTATGGATTGCGACGCGGATGGAGAAACAGTGGCGTTGTATCCTGGAATGTTGTAGTTGGTCAAGTTATATGACCCGACGTTGCCCTGGTATGTTATAGGGCCTGCGGTTGGCGTTGCCTGCTGGTTGTCCAAGAAAGTGCCGGATCCGTCACTGCCAGTGATTCGCCATGTGCCTGGGACGCCTGTTGTTGTTACTGTGACAGTTCCAAGAGTCACGGCAACGTTGATGTTTGCAGTCAGCAACTGACCAAAGAAATGGTCAGGCCCTGTGCCTGCCGGACAGGATGGGTTAATTGCAGTGTCGTATGGGGCCACTGATCTCAGGTGAAGCATTTGCATGCCAATCTGGTAATTTCCTACTGCTGTAGGGGCAACCGCATTTACTGTCAGAGTGTTGGATTCACCAGGGTTATTGGCGCCAGTGTTTTGCATTGGCAGGTTATTGAAATAACCGCCGTTGGTCCAGTAACTGCCTGCCGTGCCATTGTCAGAAAGACGCCACCATGTGCCGTGGGCATATTTAACGTCGCCGTTGTTAGTCAACAGAACGGTAAAACTGTATGGCTGGCCAGGCGCTACGGTAGCTGGAGGTGGAGTGACAAATGACAAAGCCGCATTTTCATTGCATGAACCAGGTGGGGGTGTTGGCCCCGGCGGTGTAGGGCCTGGTGGTGTGGGACCAGGAGGCGTTGGCCCCGGGGGTGTAGGGCCTGGAGGGGTTGGCCCCGGTGGCGGAGGCGGTGTTGGACTGCCGCCGGCTGAGTAGCTTAAATCAAAAACTATATTTCCGTCACCATTGCAGGTTTGCGGGTTGATTGGATGGCCGTTGATGCTGTAGTCTGTGCCGCCGACGTTAATGGAATTTGGGTAGCTGAGAGTGTATTGGCCTGTGGGAGTGTTGTTGGCCGTGAAATTTGCGGAATTTTGCGCAGCGGAATAACCCCGTGGGCCGGAAAGGGACCAAGGTATTGGTATATTTGAATTAATGGATACTGATCTGCATGGATTGGTGATGGTGAAAAGCAATTGGCCTTCCCAGTAACCGTTGTAAGGATCACCAACAGGGAAAGTTACGCGGTAATCACCCACTGGCCAGCCTGTAATGTCAAACTGGTACTCCATCCAGTACAAAAGTCTTTCGAACTGGTGATTTGGGTCATAGTCGTCGCAGGCAACGTCGCTAGCGACGGCCTGGTTGCGAATAAAGTAATCCCCTGACCCGGACGAGCCAAGCTGTAAATTCACGCTGTATACACTAGACCCTACCCCAGGACCAAAACTGTGACCTGTTCTGACCTCCATTCCTATATTCGTCCCGAAATAAAGATTTTCATAGCCATATATTCTTGAACCATCACCTTCACCTGAACTAGCACAATCAGTTCGAATATAAGGAGCTTCGACCTGTCCATAAAAATGCATGTAGTTAACAGTCCCCTGCTCAAAAGTCATGGGGTAAAATTGGCTGTATGGGATGTGGTCAAACTGCCAAGTCATGTTCCAGTCTGCAACTATAATCTCCTCTCCAATACCAGGACCAGCTATTTGGGCATCAGCACTGCCCGGAGACAACAAAAAGAAGGCACACAGACCAGCAAATATGGCGCTTGAATATAGTTTAATTTTCATTTTGGTTTCATTTTTCTTACGTTTTTACTAGTGCTATTATAGCATATAAATACAAAAAAGAAAAGCTCCAGGATGAGTTATCCTGGAGCAGTGCGCCTTACTGGACAATACGGCCGTCCTCTGTGACCTTGAACTCCACAGCCTCGTAGTCGGTCCCTGGGTACTGACCAGAGTCCTTGATGACTTTGGTGAGAAGAACATCACCAAGGAAAATATCCTTTGAGGCTTGGCAGCATGCCGTATCGAGGAAGTACATGCGATACCGAATACCTGGTTCGAACTGCAACATCCGAATGTTGACGATGTACTGAGTGTCGTCGATCACGGACATCGCATTCCCCATGAACTCGGCGAACGTTCTCCACCTGTCTCCGCTCTGCTGAATAATGACCAGAGACATGCCAGGTGAATTCAGCATTTGAGGCTTGGTAACAGGTCCAACTCGAACGTACCTGACCTGGTCGAAAGAAGCCGTAACCCTTGGTGCAGGTGAGGTGATAGATGAACCACCACCCTTACAAGCGCTGGAGAGAGCCAGCGCCAATACGATCACGATTGCCGCGAGTACACGACGCAAATGACGCATGATTCCCCTCCTGATTGTATTGGAATATCGGCGGTTTGTTTGTCTCCGCCAGAATGCTGTCTATCACTAGAATATCACATTATACGCATAATGACACAGAAAAGTCAAGGGGGTACTTTAACCAGAGACAATAGTCATTTTTTGTATCTTCTACTAAGAAGACACGAAAAATGGAAAGACTAACCAAAATAAAAAGGCCTAAGATTGTTCTTAGACCTGAAAGCGCATTCAACAGCTACTGCACCCGCCCATCAGACGTAACGGTGAACAGACCCATAATGCTTGTACCCACCAGGGTGCTTACATCCACAGTCCGGACAATAACCTGCCCGTTGAGTACAAAAACGCGGTGGGCGTTTATTCCAATAGCAGGATCTTGAAAATACACTGCGTAATCCCCTTGAGTAAACTCTAAGCTTTGGAGTGCGCACGAATACTTGCTGAAATCCTCAGCAACAGTCATATGCACTCTCCAGCAATCATAAAAACCCCGCCAATCAGAGGCGGAACTTCCCCTTTTGACGATCATCAGGCGATTGCCTTGGGCATTCAAGTTCTGCGGATACTTCACCGCCTCATCACGAAGGTAGTCTATCGTGCTGAAGCGGAAGACCGCAGGAGCAGGAGCCGGATCCGAAGGTCCAGTTGGCGAGCTCTTGCTGCAGCTGACGCTGGGGAGAGCCAGCGCCAATACGATCACGATTGACGCAAATAATCGAAACATCTTAAGCTCCTTAATTAGCCGTTACTGCAAATGGCCATCCGAAGTTACGTTGAAATGAGCGAAGTTGTAGGTTACAAACTGGGTTGGCCACTGAGAGAATCGGTTGAGCACGAGACCATCTATCGATAAAAACTTAGTTGCTCTTACACCTAGCGCCATGTCCAAGAAATAGACCGCATACTCCCCTGGAGTAAATTGAACGTGGTCGATTTTGCAGGAGTATCGGCTGAAGTTGTTCTCGATAATCATCTGAACACGCTCACACTCCAGAACACCCTGCCACGGCCAGTCGTTTATTATTGGACCATTGGTTATCCTCCGGGCAATGACCAGGTGATTGCCCATTGCGTTCAGGTGTTGTGGATTCAGAATCTCAACAGACGGATCCCTTTCGTAAGTTATCGTATTGAACCGGAAAACCGGTGCAGGGCCTGAATCTGACGGAGCAGTGGGCGAACCCTTACTGCAACCAGCACTGGAAAGAGCCAGCGCCAAACCCATGGCACACACAGCTAAAAGGCGGCACGCAAATGACATAGTTCCCTCCAGATTGAAGTTGTTAAGCCTAAGAGCCTGTACAATTAGGGCGAAGTATTATACTCACAAACCCGCAAAAAAGTCAAGGTATAAACCTCGACTTTCTTTGTGTAAAATTTGGCGAAAAACTAGTTTGTTGGAACGATCAACACCTCTTCAGCAGTAAATTCAGCCGATGTATTTGGGTTTTGCTTGGTTGTCACCGTGACCTGGGTCCCAGCCTTCACCTCATCCCTAAAAGCCTCAACTTTCTCTCTGGAACTATTGTATTTGTAATACTTGGTGGCCTCAGTGGTTTTAACAGTCCTGTTTTCCATGCTGATGGAAAAATTGCCCTGTCCGGTTGATTTTGAAACAGCGGCCTCCATCTTCAAGCCATTGGCGCTGATCTCAAGAACTTTGCCCTGCGTGCCATACGTCTGGGCATTCACGTTCTGGAACGGATCAGAAACCTTATAATTCCTTTCCCAAATCAGGTATCCGCACAGTACCAGGAGCGCAACAACCAAAACTGATAAAAATTTTGTTTTTTTGTCCATAGTTTTGTTTCTTATTGATTGATTTCAATTTGTGACGCTACAAAAGTTGTCGCATTCGTAGGATCTGAAGTTGTGCTGACATTGACCTCCATCCCCACTCTCAGCGCTGACGGCGTTACCACACTCCTGACTTTGGCGCCCGCGGTGTTGGTATTCCATCTCATGATTTTGACGTTTTCAAAAATAGTCACACCTTTTATTTCATTGACCAAAGTTGGCAACTGTCCCTCTTCCAGCACCCGATAAACCGGCACTTCAATCTCAATCCTACCGTCTTCCACCTTGGTTATCTCGCCGGTAACCGAATACGTCTGCGGAGGAGTGGTATTTTCCTGATTATTCTCTTCTGGGTCCTGCTTTGGCTGGTACATATTGAAAACCACAGCGCCAGCTGCAATCAAAATTATCAAAACTGTAATAATCGCAATGTTCTTTGAGGTTTTCATGGTTTTGTTTCAGGGAAATCCCAGTTTTTATATTGCATTAATTATAAAATAAAGTTATTTGGAACGCAAATTTGAGTCCCAGCAGGCAAACAGCGAAACCGGCAAAGGTTTGCCGCCTGACTTGGGCATTAAAACCAGTTCGCCTGTAGCCACTTCCCCACCCAGATGCCCAACTGCGTCATGCAAAAGGTTGCCCAAACTCAATGAAGAAGCTTCTATGGAATACATGGTCATGAAAACGAACAACGGCGCTTCTGAAAGAAGCTGTTTGCAATTGTCGAGCAGTTCATTGATGGAATCCTCAATTTTCCAGACCTCGCCTTTTGGCCCGCGGCCGAACGCCGGCGGATCCATGATTATGGCGTCGTATTTGTTCCCGCGCCTGACCTCCCTTTTTACGAATTTAAGCGCATCATCCAGGATCCAGCGGATAGGCTTGTCTTTTAACCCGGACAGCTCCGCGTTTTCATTTGCCCAGGTCAAAGCGACTTTAGACCCGTCAACGTGAGTCACCGAAGCTCCGGCAGATGCGGCCATGAGCGTGGACATGCCAGTATAAGCAAACAGGTTTAAAACTTTTATGGGACGATTGGCCTGGCTGATTTTTTCCGCAATCCAGCGCCACTGCCTGGACTGCTCAGGAAACACGCCGACATGCTTGGACATCCGAGTAAGCTTGAGTTTGGCCTGAACCCCCTCAAACTGCAAAATTTTGGCGCTTACTGACTTTCCTGAGAACTCCCACTCCCCTTTTTCTTCCTTTTCGTACCGCGCTTGGGCCTTTGCCCATTCACCCTCACCCAAAGCCGGCTTCCACCACGCACGCGGCTCGCTCCTGACAATAATCAAATCGCCGAACTTTTCCAGCCGGCGATAATTTCCTGAATCCAAGAGTTCATATTCTGACCAGTCGTCGGTCCAGATTTTTATGTCCAACTTCATTCGATTTTCCCTGATATGCCATCAACAACAACTGGCGTATCCCGTCCGCCGTCCATGTACTCCAAATTCACAGTAAACAGATCAAACCCGGAGAAAGTTGATGGCAAAGGATTTGCCTGGGTAGAGACTGTCATTTGGGCGAAGGGAGGCGTGAACCGGATGGCCCCGGCGCTGTATGGAGTACTGGAACCTGCGGCTGTCAAAGCAAATGGTGCGCTTGGCTGGTACTGGACCTGCGTGGGTAATTCGTACTGCAGGAGGCGCATTACCTGGCCGCAGCGGTTTTCCGCCATAACCACGGCTGAGTTGTTGCCCGTGACAAATTCCACCCAGGAAGAGACCAATGAATAATCCGTGCATGTACCGCCTGCGCCGCGGACATAAACCGCACTGCGCGGAATTTGAGAGCCGCTTAAAGCCTGGTTCTGCGCGTACCTGACGGCGCTTATCACTGTATCGCGCGCCAGGCTGACTCGCTTGGACTGCTCACCGGTCCTGAAATTGACGATCAAAGCCAAAGACACCAAAGCCAGGACAAAGCAGACTATGGTCAGCTCTATCAAAGTAAACCCGAAGTTGTATTTTCCATTCTTCATGCGGTGATTACAAGCCAATTAAGTTCATATACCAGTCTATTACCGGTTGGCCGTATAGCATAGTTATTATAGCAGTTATCGCCAAAAATGTGCCGAAAGGAAGCTTTGACCCCATCTGCTTTCTGCCCATGGCAATCAAACCAACCCCGGCCAGCGCCCCAAGCATGTATGCGCTGAACAAAAGCAGAATTGCGCCAGGGAAACCTGCAGTCACACCCAGCATAAGCCCAAACTTCACATCCCCAAACCCAATCCACTTCCCTTTTGAAACAACATATTGCAGAAAAAAGAATCCGGAAATAATCAACGCCCCCAGTAAACCGGAAAGAATAGCAGAACATTGCCATGCTCCGCAAGGGTCCACCAAATCCCTGGTTATGGCGTATGCAAATGCCACTGCCAGACCTGGGAAGACCACCTTATCCAATATCAAAAAATGCTTGAAGTCATAAACCGCGATAACTATAAAAAAGGCGGCCAATATGCATTCAAAAACCAGCTGATACCCGAAACCGCCGAATTTAATTGCAAGCAGGGCAAAAGCCAAAGCAGTCATCACCTCAACCAGCGGATATTGGGCGGAAATTTCAGCTTTGCAGTGCCTGCACTTGCCGCCCAAATACAGATAGCTGATTAAAGGAACCAAATCAAGTGCTTCCAGCTGACGGCCACAATGAGGACAATGCGATCGTCCATTAAAAGACTCTCCGGTTTTCAGGCGGTTGATGACTACGTTTAAAAAACTCCCTGCTATAAGGCCTGAAATTATGGAAAGGAAAATCAGCATAAAGTTAAAGCTCCTTATCTAGAAAGGAGCAACAGTGTCAAAACCTTTTGTTGTTAAATAGTATGTTCCCGGAGGGCCCAAATCAGTGTTTCCTTCCGTGGTAAACGCTATGTAGTAATTTCTGTAGGCAGTGCCGCCGCAGACAGTGCTGACAGGGAGCTCTGTTTGGTAAATGTATGGGACTCCGGTTGCCGGATCATTTGGAACCATGAGGAATTGCGTGGTATTGCAGGCAATCAAACCGCCTGTCCAGACAGTCTGGTCCGGATACCCGGATGCTGTGGTGTAATACAGGTCCAAGCCTGTTTTTATCTGCTTCATGTCGCTGAGTCTTTTGGCGTCACGGGCCTTAAGGCGGAAATTACCGAAGCCCACCGCAATTACGGATGTCAAAAGCCCGATAATGGCCACGACCACGAGCAATTCTATAAGTGTAAACCCTCTTTGTTTTTTATTCATCGTTGTTATTGGTAATTAGTCGGGGTGGCAATTCTTACCCCAGCCTTGAGACTGCCATACCCCTCCCCAAGGCAGAATCTGATTTGATAATTTTCCCCGGAATTCAGCTGTTCATAGACATATGAATTGTTTGCCTCTGTGCAAGTCCCGTCAGCAGGCTCCGGCGCTGAAGGCCACGGAGAAACAAATCTGGCAAAAGAATTATCCACGCCTACGGCCACGCCATTGCTGGCCTGCGGAAAATAACCGAATTCTTCATAGTAATGCTTCAAGGCTTTTTGCAGTTGAACCACGTCAGAAACCCTTTGAGCGTCTCTCTGCGTTTTCTTGGCGGAAAAATAAGCTGAGACAACAACAACGGCCAGGATAAGGCCGATTATGATTAAGATCACGCTTTCAATCACACCGAAGCCTGATTCTGATTTGTGGTTTCTTGAAAACATTAGTATTCCCAAACAGCCGAAAGTTCAGCTATTTAGGAATACTCCAGAAAATTCCGGAGTATTGAATGAACTAGTTGATACCTGCTGGAGATGCAGTTCTTGCACCTTGAGCGTATCCACCGGTAGCAGCACCCAGACAGAATCCCAGAGTGTAGGAAGCTGGATCTGAGGTGTCATCAGTGGTGCCGTCAGCAGCTTTACCGTTATAAACGTAAGCGTTGTTACCAGCGCCACAGGTTCCATCTGGAGGAGTTGGCGCAGTTGGCCAGATCGCCAGATAGTCCTGGAACTGGGTTGAAGTTGTACCAGTCGGACCAGGAGTCGTAGGGTCTGGAACGTTACCAGTAGCCTCGTTAGGGTAAGCACTGTTATCGTTGTAGAACAATTCCAAAGCGGTCATGATCTGACGAATATCGGAGAGTCTTCGGGCATCACGGGATTTTGCACGAGCTGAGTTAAGAGAGACCAAAACCACAGCGGACAAAATACCGATAATCGCGATAACCACCAACAATTCGATCAATGTAAACCCTTTTTGCATTTTTTTCATACATTCACCCCCTTCCCGTACAGGAAAAAAAGTAAAGTTGATAAAACTAAAGGAAACAAGGCGCCTTGTCAGCCGTCTCCTTTTCTATATCAAACTTTTCCTTTGGTTAATTTTTGTGTCATTTTCCACTTTTCTGCACGTAATAATTATATATCGAAAGCCCCTTGTTCGCAACTTTCCGTCAAGGGCATTCGACGCTAAACTGCGCTGGCCAGGTTGTAGATTGGAAGCAAAATACCGGCAACCATGACGGCCACAGCCAACCCGAGCAACATCATGATGATTGGTTCAATCAATGTGGTCAAAACCTTCAGGATAGCTTCCACCTCTTTTTCATAATATCTGGCCAATTTATCAAGAATATCCTGCAATTTTCCGGTGCTCTCCCCTATCTGCATCATCTGAGGAATAATCGGCGGGAACTCCGGATGGTCTGCCAAAGCCTGGGAAATCCCTTTCCCGTTTTTGACTTCCGTGGAGGCGTTAAACAAAATGTCCCGGTAAACGGCGTTGCCAACTATGTCAGCCACCGAATCCATGGCCTTAACAATCGGAATTCCTCCGGCAATGAGTGTGGATAAGTTCCGGGCGAATCTGGCCATGTAAATGTCTTTTGCGAGCCTGTTGAAAATAGGCAGCTTCAGTTTCAGCCAGTCAAAAAGATATCGGCCGGGCGGTGTTGCAATGTATAACTTTAAGCCTATGGCCCCGCCTACCAGCAGGAAGGCAAGCGCCCACCAATAATTTTGCAGAATGTCTGTCACGAAAACCAGAATTTTCGTGGTGAACGGCAGATCAACGTTGGATTCTTCCAAAAGGCTGATCATTGGCGGCAGAACAAAGATAAACATCAGGAACCCGACAATAACCAAGGCAACTAAAATGAACGCCGGATACGTCATAGCCCCTATGATCTTTGAACGCAGGTCATAATCCTTCTCAACCTGATCAGCAAGATAAGTCAGAGAATCATCCAAGCTTCCGGAAAGCTCGCCGGAGCGGACCAGGTTAACATACATTTCGCTAAACAGTTTAGGGTAGCCTGTTATGGCCGTGGACAGCGCCTCACCAGCCTCAACTTTCTGCGCAATTTCCCCGACAATCGTCCTTAGTTTTCTGGAATTGACCTGATCCTGCAAAATTTTCAAAGCCATGACAATTGGGACTTTGGCATTTATCAGAGTGGCGAGCTGACGGGAAAACATGACCAGTTCCTTCGGCGAAATCCGGTCAAAGAAATTGATTTTTTCAAAAATTGACAGCTTGGTGACCGGAAACACCTTGATGATGATCAGGCCATGAGAATGCAAAATTTCCGTAGCTGAGGCAATATTGCCCGCTTCTACGGTTCCGGTCCTCATTGTCCCCTGGCTGTCTCGCGCTTGGTATGAAAATTCCATATTATTTCACCTTGTTAAATCTTAAGCAGGCCGCGGAATAGGCTTTGGTCAGTGGTGTACGGCAAAGCATCCTCCATCTTAACCTGTCCCTGTGAGACGAGGTTTGCCAAATATCGGTCCATTGAGATCATGCCGTCAGATCCGCCGGTGTGGATAACGTTTGCCAGCTGGTGCGTCTTGCCTTCTCTGATGATATTGCTTACAGCCACGTTGTTGGTCATGATTTCCAAAGCCGGCAGACGTCCGCCGCCAATTCTAGGCAGTAGTCTTTGCGAAACAACCCCAAGAAGAACGTTTGAAAGCTGGGCGCGGATCTGGCCTTGCTGGTATGCCGGGAACACGTCAATGATACGGTCAATTGTCTGCGGAGCGTCATTGGTGTGCAGTGTTGCCAAAACCAGGTGACCTGTTTCAGCCAGGGTCAGGGTGGTGGAAATGGATTCCAGATCGCGCATTTCACCGACCAGAATAACGTTTATGTCTTCGCGCAAAACCGATTTCAGGGCTCGGGCAAAGGAGGTTGTGTCCACGCCCACTTCTCTTTGGCTGATCAGAGATTTATCCTGGTTATATATGAATTCGATTGGGTCTTCAACGGTCACTATGTTCACGGCGCGCGTATGGTTAACCAAATCAACCATGGACGCCAGAGTTGTGGACTTACCATGCCCCGTAGGGCCGACCACCAGGAACAAGCCTTGCGGACTGGAAGTAAACCGTGCGATCTGCTTTGGGAGGTTCAGCTCTTCTATGGTCTTTATTTTATTCGGTACGAGACGCAACGCCACGGCAGGCGTGCCTTTGCTCATGTAGGCATTGCCTCGGAATCGGACATTGTCCTTGTATGAAAAAGAGAAGTCCACTTCCAGCTCGTCACGGAATTGTTTTCTCCTGGTTTCGTTCCCCAGCAAAACGTCGGCCATTGTCCCTATTGCCGCGCCAGACAACACACCATACTCATCCAGCTCCACGAGCACGCTGTCAACGCGCAACGTTGGCGGCTTCCCGGCAACCAAGTGAAGGTCGGAAGCGTTCTTCTGAAGCACTTCCATCATCAATTTATTTACTTCTAGTTCGTTTGACTTGTACATCGGCGTTGAGATTAATAGTTAACCAAAAATTTATAGTGTGAGGCTATGTGGGGCAACAGCTGTTCCGGGCCATGTTCTTTCAGCTTGAGCCAGGCATTGGCTCCCAAACCCAGGGCGTCCTCCCGCATTTCTTCGTTGGTCAGGAAAAGGAAGGGAGCATCGCGCATGTCCGGGTGTTTTCTGACGTACTCGAGAAGCGCCAGGCCTGACATGAACGGCAAACGGTATTCCGAGATGATCATTTTGGGCCTCGTTTCTTTTATTTTCCTTAACCCCATCAGGCCGTCATGAGCGGAGTCTATGCTGAAGTGCTCTGACAAATGCCGGTGGTAAATCCCGCACAGCTTGTGGTCCGGATGGATAAATAAAATGTTTGCCATATCAGTCCTTGGTTGCCCTAATTACTTCCTCCACTGTGGTGTAGCCGCGCAAAGCTTTCATTATGCCGTCCTGTTTCATCAAGATCATCCCCTCTTGCGTTACGGCATACTCCTCAATCTTTACGGCTGGTTTGCGCTCGTTAATCAAATCCTGAATGCCTTTGGATATGTTTGCGATTTCGTAAATGCCGATTCGTCCCTTATAACCGCTGTTCCCGCAGACAGCGCACCCCTGCCCTTTCCAGACAGTAATATTTTTCAAATCAATGTCTTTGATCTGGTCTTTTGGAATTTTTGCCATCTCTTCCAGAATCAAAGCCTTGATGGCATCGGTTGGCTTATCTTGAACCTTGCACTTGTCGCAGACTTTTCTGACAAGACGCTGGGCAGCTAGCAGGTTCAGAGACGCGGTCAGCAAAAACGGCTCAATTCCCATATCAACAAGTCTAGGAATGGCGCCGATGGCGCTGTTGGTGTGCAATGTTGAGAAAACCAAGTGCCCGGTCAAAGCAGAGTTCACGGCCAGTTCCGCGGTTTCACGGTCTCGGACTTCACCGACCATGATGATGTTAGGGTCCTGACGCAGAATAGAGCGCAGACCGGAGGCAAAGGTCAGGTTAATCTCCGGGCGAATTTGCGCCTGGTTAACGCCGTCCATGAAATATTCCACCGGATCTTCCAAAGTCACGATGTTTACACCCGGCTTGTTAAGCATGCTCAAAATGGAGTACAAGGTGGTTGATTTACCTGAACCGGTAGGGCCGGTAACCAGGAACATGCCGTGCGGTTTTTTAATGGAGTCCATGACTATGTCCAACTGCTTGCCCATAAGCCCAAGCTCTTCGAGCTTTGGCGCGCCAGTGGATTTGTCCAGAATACGAAGCACGATCTTTTCGCCAATGACTGTGGGAAAAGTTGAAACACGGAAGTCTATTGGTTTCCCGTCCAGGTTAACGTGGAAACGGCCATCCTGCGGCAAACGCTGTTCGTCGATTTTCAGGTTGGACAAAATCTTGATGCGGGAGATGACGGCCGGGTGAATCGACTTAGGAAGAATCAATGAGCTGTGCAAAACGCCGTCAATGCGGTAACGGACCCGGAGATCCTCCTCAGAAGGCTCAATATGAATATCTGAAGCGCGGCCTTCAATGGCGTGCCTGATAATGACATCCACGATTTTTGAAATCGGAGCCTCGTCAACGAATTTTTCCTCAATCTTTACGGCATTCTTTTCCGCTTTCCTTTGGACTTCCGCCTGCTCTTTCTCCACCACTTCCTTCAGAGCCTGGGAAACTTCCTTGTTGATGTTCTCGGAGTTGCGGAAAACCTGCTGGAAGCTGGAAACTGAGGTTATATAAAGCTCAAGGCGACTGTTTCTTTTCTGGGCCAAAAACTCCAGCGCGCCCAAAGCGGCCAGGTTTGTTGGGTCAGTCAAAGCGACTTTCAAAACATTGTTGGCCAGCTCAAACGGAACGAATTTATATGTGCTCAGCGTCTCTTTGGCGATCAGATCAAGGACTTCTTTGCTGATTTTGCGGTTGCGCAAATCGACATACGGCAGATTAAAAAAAAGTCCCCTGGCTTGAGTCAGTTCTTCTTCGTTGATGTACTTCTCCCCCACGAGGTAATCAAAAAGATTGCGGTGCGTAGTTACGCTTTCCGCGCGGGCCTGGGTCAGGGCTTCCTTGGTTATGAAGCCTTTATCCAGCAGGAAGTTCTCAAAACTGAGAGTTTTTGATTGTGGTGAATTGGTAATTGTCTCAGCCATTATTCGCCTTAAGGATTAGTAATTCTGGAATGGGTTTTCCCGTCCGATCTGTTCCGGGTTAACTGTCAGCGGGGCGTAATCAACAAGATTTTGGAATGATGCGGAGTTGTACACGCTCAAATCGAGCTTGGTATCGTTTGGGAAGACGCGCGGTGCCGGGTATTCGGTGGTCTCGCTCGGCGTTGGCAGGCCTTCCGTGCTTGCGCGCTGGTTAACCGGCGCATTATTATTGGCGGCGGTGTTGTCGATGTTGGTGTTGATTGGGCCGAGCCCTTCCGGCAAGCCGGTGGATTGGTCCTGGCTGCTCCAATAGAGGATTCCGGCTGATGCGGCAAAACAGATGATGATTACCGCGATGTAAATTTTTCTTTTGTCCATATTATTTTGCCTGGTAGTAGGTTCTTATAATTAATGTGAACAAGAGAGTACGACCGCTGTCTCCTGATTCCTGATCAATGCCTACGTTTATCGAAACAATATCGCTGAGCCTCAGATTGCGCTGTACGCGCAAAAGGAATTCCTTGAACGCTTCATAAGTTCCTGATAATTCAATGTTCATGTTGACTGACTGGATTGTTTGTGGTGGCGGCGGGTTTTGGGGATCAAATGCCGCGTCATTAAAATTGATGGTTCTCAGGAGCAACCCGCTTTCCGCAGAAATTCTGGAATACATATCAAGCAGGTTTGGGAGATCTGAATCGCCCAGCGGCAAAACCTTGTTGGCTTTCTCTGCTTCATCCTGGTTTTGGTTGTATAAGCTCAGGAACGCGTTCAAATCAGCTTCTGCTTTCTTCAGACGGTCATTTTCCGTCTTAGTCACGTCATAAGCTGACCTGGCTTCCCCTAAACTGTTCCATTGCCCATAAACCCCAAAATATCCAATGAGCAACAACAGGATGATCAGAATAAGTACGGCTATGCTTTTTGATGATTTGTTCATGTTATTGCCTCGTTAAGAAAATTGAAGGATTAGCAATGGCCTCAACTGAGAAAATCACCCCGGCTGACTCGCCTTCAGAAGGGGCAGTGGAAATGAGCCTGACGGATTCCAAATTAGGATTGGTTTCCAGGGACAACAGCATTCGGCCAAGATCGGAATAAGTCGGGGTTCGGCCCTCTATCTGCAGTCTTCCTGTGGTGTCGCTGGACAGGTTCAAGTAGCGGCTGGCCTGGAAAGTGGCGGCAGCCATGCTGTCCATGAGGCTGTTCCAGACCACATGGTTTTGCAGGAGCAAATTAATGTTCTTTGACTGCGCCTGGAACCCTTTAGCCTGAGCAACATCCTCTTCTTTCTCAGCCAGACGGTTTTCAATGTCCGCGTTCTCGGCTTGCATGGCCAAATCTTCGTTTTGCGTGCTTTTGGTAAGCATAAAGAACATGGCGCCAGCAACCAATTCCGCAATAATCAACACACCTAAAATCACAATCACTGCCCGGTTGTTGTTTTCCCAGTGGTTGGTTGTGTCTTTGAGCTTGTTTTGTAAAAGGTTAATTTCTTGCATATGTTTTTATTGAATGAATTTTTGCGTTTATGGTTGCATGTTCCTTTGTTACGGCTGTCTCATGGCCAGCCCTGCGGCAACGGCCAGATTCAACCCTAAAGGTTCGATTACTGGTTTTAACTTTTCAGGATACAGGACCTGGGACCAGGGATTAGCCAGCATGACTGGCTTACCCAAAGACCCAAAGTACTGAGTTAAGGAAGGAATTTTAGATCCAGCTCCGGACAAAAAGATTTTGTCGATGCTATCCCCCCGGCTTTCGTAAAGGCTGACCAGCTGGGCGGCTTCGTTCTTGATGATGTCCAGGACCGGCCTCATGATTTGTGGGAGCTGTTGGCTTCCGGCAGTCAGGCCAAAATCCTTTTTAAACTGCTCGGCTCTGATGAAGCTGACATTAAGGCTTTGTGCGATGCTGGTTGTGATCGTGTCTCCGCCCACTCCAAGATTTTTGGAAAGCTTCAGATATCCCCCGTCAACCAGGTTAATGCTGGTGTTTTTTGCGCCTATATCAACCAAAAGCAAAGTATCCAAATCGTTGCCCACCAATGACCTGATTAAGGCAAGCGCTTCAATTTCCAATGCCAACGGATCCAATCCGGCGGTATTAAAAACTTTAAGGTAATTATCAACGACAATGGTCGGAACTGCAGTTAACAGCACTTTGATGGTGTTGTCTTCGGTTTTGCCGTCTTTTCCGATTGTTCCAAGGTTTGTATCAAGATTAACCTTCTTTTTCTTTTCCTGGATGGTTATCCACGACAATGCCACCTCTTCCAGCGGCAATGGAACGTACTTTTTTGCCTCAGATTCGACCGCGGATTTTATTTCATTGTCCGGAATTTTAGGCATTTCAATGACTGAGGTAAAAACCACGCTGTTTGGCAAGGAAGCGATGATTCTGTTGGTGGTTGCCTGAGACTGATCCAACAGTTTTTTCAGCACATCTGATGTGTGGTTGATGGCACTGCCGCTGTCTTTGTTCGAAAGCTGGTATGCCACGTTAACCAAACCATATGTTTCCAACACAAACTTATTGCTTTGCGGCCTAAGCTGGACAATTTTAATATTCGAAGTGCCGATATCGACACCTAAATGACTTTTTGATTTGCTAAATAACATTTTGTTTCAGGAATTTTGGGAGAAACTGTACTTTTTGCCCTTTAATCATAATGGAAATTAATACTAAATGTCAAACTTTACCACTGCTCTCTTTGTGTGGGTGGTCTGGCCATCTGGACGTTTGGCTAATCGCCGACGTCCATCTGACCAGAACCACCCACAACACTAGAGGATAAAAAAGTTTTTATTTAGGAGCCGGCTGGTTAAAGTTGGTTGGGTTGGGATTGCCATTTAGCTGGATCGGGCGCACAGAAAAATGACTTAGGAGTATACTCACCTGAACAGTCCAAGTCAAGAGCTGTAAGATAACGCAAAAACCGCCCCGAAATGGGCGGTTTTTGCTAATTTAGATGGTCTATTCTGCGTTTAGGGTGCCTTCAGTCTGCAAATCACCCCGTATGGCATCAGAATCCGCGTTCATGACTGCATCCAGGGCTTGCGTAATTGGCCCGCACGAGATTATTGCCATGTTTTCAGCGGCTGACTTGCGGACGTTAACAGTGAGCTGGCCTAACCCGTGGATAAAATGAAGGGCTGGCTGAAGAGTTGTCTCTGATTTGCCATCCACAACCGGGTTAAGATTATATTTCAGACTTCCAATTTGATCACAGCTTCCCAAATTAATGTGGGCTGGCTGCTCCACTCCCTTAGGTCCCGGAGTAAGATCAATGACCACAACCGTGCTCCCATCCACCTCAGTCAAAGTCACTGAACCTGGCTGATTTGAGCTGTTGTGCGCCATCATGGGCGCTTCTGCCGGAGCCATGGACTGCTGGTTCTGGTTTTGAGCCTGCTGTTGCTGGTTATTTTGTCCTGAGTTGTTGTTTCGGAGGGCAAAAAACACTACTGCCCCGATTATCAAAACAACCAATACTGCTAAATAAGTGGAAATGCCTGCCTGATTATCGTTTGTGTTCATATCTTGTAACGAATTATTTATGCATATTCAGAATACCATGCAAAATCAAAATAAAAAAGGTGAAGCAGAAAAATGAAGGAACAAAAAAGACCCCACGCGAACCGCCAGTGGCGGAAATGTCCTGAAGTCTTTTCTGGTGGACCCTACCGGGCTCGAACCGGTCGCCTCCTGCTTGCAAAGCAGGCGCTCTACCAAATGAGCTAAGGGCCCCACGCTTATCTGCGCTGAACCTAGCAGATACTTTCAGATTTTACTAAAAAATCGCCTTTTGGTCAAGACTGAGCATGCGCTTACTTAAGCGATTCTCCCCCGCCAAAAACCGGACCAAGCCAGCTAAACAAAAAGCTTTCCGCATTGAACATATAAAGCATGGCGACTATCACTATAAACAGGCCTGCAATTTTATACAGCAAATACGTACCCCCAAATCCGCCTGACAGATGGTTTTCAGCCCAGCCAATTTTCCCAAAAATCTGCACGATCTGGAAGTTGTAGCGCATTATCAAAATGCCTGTTGCCACCCAAACCGCACCCCAAACAAATCTCATGTTTTTGTGTTTCTTGGCGCATTCCTCGATTTTGTTGATTGCGCCTGAGGGTTAATTACCTGATTATTATACCCTACCGCCAGGGTTTACAAAAACCCGACAATTTGGTAAAGTATTGAGGCATTTGTACCGCAATATTGCGGGCATGTAGCTCAGGTGGTTAGAGCGCGTCACTGATAATGACGAGGTCCCTGGTTCGAGTCCAGGCATGCCCACCAAAAAACCCTTACCTTACGGTAGGGATTTTTTGTATTCAGGAAAGTTTTTTTAGAACTTTTTCAAGGTCTATACCCTTCCCCAAAACAGGTTTGAACAGGTCGCCTTTTTTGTCCAGCCGTTTGAAAATGTTTTTGATGGTAAAATCTTTTGGATCAAGCCGGCTGTTAACCTCTTTCCATTCCAAGGGCGTGGAAACTGTTGCGCCCGGCTTTGGGCGGGCACTGTATGGAGCGGCCAGGGTCTGGCCTTTACGGTTCTGTAAATAATCCAGATAAATTCTTTTTTGACGCTTCTTTGGGCTGCGTTCCAGGCTGGTGATGTCCGGTAGTTCGGCATTCACCAGGGTTGCAATTAAATGCGCAAACTGTTTGGACTGCTCGTAGTCATACCTGGCGCCCAAAGGCACATACACATGCAAACCGGTTGCGCCGGAGGTTTTGCAGTAATTCGGCACTTCGTATTTATCCAAAATTTTGTGAACTGTTTGCGCCACCCTGACCACTTCCTGGAACTTAATGTCCTCAGGATCAAGGTCAATCACCATGTAATCCGGCTTCTCCAGGCTGGTGATCCTGGAATTCCAGGGGTTGATTTCAATGCACCCCAGGTTTGCCATATAAATCAAAGTGGCCTCATTCTGACAAACCAGGTAATTGATAAATTCCTCATTCGATTCAGAGTATATTTTTTTGGTCTTGACCCACTTTGGGTGCTTTTGGGTAACGTCCTTATGGTAAAAACTTTCCCCATCTATGCCGTTGGGATGTCGGTTCATATTTTCCGGCCGGTCTTTCAGGTAGGGCAAAATGAAGGACGAAACCTCGCGGTAATAATTAATCAAGTCGCCTTTTGTATATTTTTCCTTTGGCCAATAAATCTTGCTCTGGTTGGTGAGTTTCAATTCCTTGCCGCCGATTTTGACAATCTGCTCCTCGCTTGAGGCCAACTTGGTTTTTGAAAATGCCTTTGCCATTTTCTTTGGATTCTCCTGCACAGCCTCTCTGGCTTGCTTATCTTCCCGCAAACCCTGGAAAATCGGCTGGCGCATATGGCCATCCGAAGTCCATTCAGAAAAACTGATTTCAGCCAAAAGTTTTGGCTTGACCCAGGTTACGGGTGCATTAGTTTTTGGTTTAACTTTGAACGGCGAGTCTTTGGTAATCAGCGGAACAAGCCTCTCATACACCGTTTTTAGATTTTTTTCGTTAAAGCCGCCGCCGGTATGGCCAATGTAAACAAGATCTTTACCTTTATACACCCCAAGGACAAGCGCTCCAAACTTTTTCCGGCTTCCCCTGGGCTCAGTAAAACCTGCAATCACCGCTTCCTGCCGCTGGTGAGTTTTTATTTTCAGCCAATCAGAACTGCGGCGACCTATCTTATACTCGCTCTGCGAATTTTTGGCGATAACCCCTTCCAAAGTCTGTTTTTTCGCCAGCGAAAAAAACTCTATCCCATTTTCTTCCACATGGTCGCTGTATTTTACCGACTCACTCTCAGGCAGGATGTTTTTCAGAATATTTTTCCGCTGAACAAGCGGCAAAGAGGTTAAACCCCGGCCGTTATAGTAAAGCAAATCAAAAACATAATAGACCAAACGGCCTGTCCCGGTATTCTGATAATTCTGCAAAAGCTGAAAACTGGATTTCCCCTTCTCATCCAACACCACCACTTCCCCATCAAGCACCGCATCAAACTGAAATTTTTCAACCTCCTCCACAATGGGCGCGAAAAGTTCATTGAACGGCTGGGCATTGCGTGAGTACATCAAGGCCTTCTGCCGGGACAATTCAGTTATAGCCCTATACCCGTCCCATTTGACTTCGAATAACCAGTTAGGGTCATTGAAAGGTTCTTTGACCAAAGTGGCCAGCATGGGTTTGACGTTGCGGGGCATTCTTGAATTCTTGGCTTCAGACAACAATTCATCCAGGACCGGCTGATCCGCGCTTTTTGATCTTGCTGATTGCTTTTTTGCCTGACCTTTGCCAGTTTTTTTGTTGGAGATCCACTGTTTGCTGGCTGTCTTGGCAATTTCGTCTAAAGTCCGGTCAGTTTTGGCGGATGTTTCCATCAGTGAAATATCAGTTTTCAGCGCATACTCATCCCGTTCTTTGATGAGAAGCCATGAGTTGTCGGCCTTTCCCCTGCTGTTCTTTATCTTCACCAGGACAAAACCTCCCTGCAGTTTCTTGCCTTTCAAAAAGAATTTCAATTCGCCTTTTTCCAAACCCTCTTTGATGAGCTTTCTGCTTTTCTTTGGTTCGGAGGTTTCAAGCGAGTGGTAAAAACCCTCATCCCAAACCATAACTGAACCAGCGCCGTAATTTCCTTCCGGTATAACACCTTCAAAGTCTTTGTACTCATACGGATGATCTTCCACCATCATTGCCAGGCGCTTGTCCGCGGTATTCATAGATGGACCTTTGGGAACTGCCCAACTTTTCAACACCCCATCCAACTCCAATCGGAAGTCATAATGCAGTCGAGAAGCTTGGTGCTTCTGGACCACGAAACGCAAACGGCCGGAGGAGCTTTTTTTGGCCCCTGCCGGCTCTGGAGTTTTGTCGAATTTACGCTTTGTCTTGTATTTGGATAAGCTCATAAGTTGTCCAACCTGGGTTATCTGGCAGCCGTTCGCAATTTAGGCCCTGACTTTCTGCTGTTTTTTCAGACTGGCTTTAAGCATAGCCACCAGATCAACGACTTCCGTTGCCTCCGGTTCTTTTTCCTTAGGCTTGAATTTCTTGCCTTTGGCTTTAGCTTCAATGACTTTTTTCAATTCATTCTTGTATGTGTCTTTGTATTCTTCAGGCTTGAACGGCTCGCTTAGGTGTTCAATCAATGACAAAGCCATGTCGATTTCCTTGTTTTTAGCCTGTGCGGTGTCCGGCAGGTTCAACCCCTCTGGCTTGCGCAATTCATCCTTGAAACGCAGTTGATTAAGGAGGATAGCTTTGCCGTAAGGCTTAATCACAGCCAGGTGCTCCCGGTTGCGCAGGACGAAATTAGCCACGCCAACTTTCTTTGATTTTTTCAAAGCTTCACGCAAAAGCGCGTAAGCTTTTTCCGCACCCTTGTCCGGTTCCAGGAAATATGGTTTTTCGTAATAGATGGTGTCTATTTCATTTTCCTTGGCAAAATCCAAAATATCGATGGTTTTGGTTTTGCGCGGGCTGGCTTTTTTAAAATCCTCATCCGTCAACACCACGTAGTCGCCTTCCTGGTACTCGTACCCCTTAACGATTTCGTCGTAAGGAATTTCCTTGCCGTCCGCACGGCACACCCGCGCGTAGCGGATCGGCGACAAATCTTTTTTATGAAGCATGTCAAAATCCAGTTTTTCTTCTGTTGCAGTGGCACTGTAAAGCCTGATTGGAATGTTTATTAAGCCGAAGCTTAAAGCTCCGGTCCATATAGCTCGCATTAAGCGCCTTTCTTTAAGGTAGGGAAAGTCTAGATTAGGGCAAATAAACTGTTAATTGTGCAAACTCCAAAACGGCGTTTATGCCCGTCGTTATTACCCGCGTTTATGCCCGTAATAAGCCTACAGCTTTTCGCCAATCACGTAAAAATCCTCAAACCCAGTGGGAACCGGCAATGCCGTGTTTGGTTTGTTGTTCGCACTTTCCAGCCTGGCCCCAATCAGAAACATATAGAAATCGCCGCTGCCAGCCGGGTACTCCACGTCTGTTGCATAGTAGTAGCTGTACTCTGGGGTATTGAGCGGATCCCGCGGAGTCACGCCGAGAAACTGGGGTTTGAGAAACTCCATAAATTGCCCGTCTGACGAAGTGTCTATCGGAACAGTGATAATGCTGTTATTGGCCGCGTCACATCCTCCGACATACCCCGAAGTTGCGCAGTCTGGCGGGAAAGATTCTGTGTTGGTGTAGTACAGGGAAAGGCTGCTGAACAACTCTTTAATATCGCTTGTGCGCTTTGCATCACGGGACTGAAGCTGGGAGCGCTGATAAGACACAGTGGCAATAACCGCCAAAACGCCTATTATCCCGATGACAATAAGAATCTCGATCAAACTGAAGCCAGTTTGTTTTTTTGTCTTTGGTTTCATTGATGTTATTTATTCCATTTCCTTGCAGCCGCAGACACAGGATCCATCATCCTGGTGCACGTGCTGGCAAGCTGGACAAACTATGCCTTCATCCATTTTTTTTAGGTTTAAAGCTTGCGTTTATTATAGCTTATTCTTACTTAAAGCAAAAACACCAGCCTTCACCCTGACAAATTAGAATACATTGGAGCGGAATAAACAAGCACGGTAAACAAAATACTTAAACTAAATAAAAAAGTGAGCTGGTTTCAGACTCACTAAAATACTGCGTCCATTTCTCAGACCGAGAGGATGCGCTCAGATTTCTCCGCCTCGGCAAGAAGCTGTTCGTTTGTGAACTTGGGGCGGAAAATCCGGCGATACGGGGAGAACGTTTCGTCCCAGGGACAGACAAACCGGACATAGTCATATCGCTTTGACGGCTCAATCATGCCAGTCATCACCCTTGTGTAATGAATGATCTGGCAATTCCTGATCCGGTACTCGCCGCTTTGGTCCTGACTCTGTGCCAGGAACATGGCTGGCGTAAGCCGTTCCAGTCGAATCCTGAACGCCCACATGACCATGCCATGGCATACGATGATGACGCGCATGCCTTCACACTCACGGTGCAGGGTTTGCAATACGCGATCAACCCGGAGGCAAAGCTGGGCCACTGACTCGCCGTTCGGCGGTGTCCAATAGAACGGGTCGCGCTGGTAAGCCCTGTATGATGCTTCGTACTTTGCCTGCTTTTCAGCTTCCGGCATGATGTCGAAGTCACCCATGTCGCGCTCACGCAGATAGAAATCCTGGTCCCAGACGGCGCGGGGCAATTTCAGGTGCGCTGCCGTTTCCATGGCCCGGGCAAAGCCAGAAACCATGTACCTGTCGAATGTGAACTTGAAGTTGTTCCGAATCCACTTGCCGGCCTGTTTTGCTTGCTCAATACCTCTGTCAGTTAGCCGGAACTCCGAACTGTGGCG
The DNA here is from genome assembly GCA_964605735.1 of uncultured Candidatus Saccharibacteria bacterium. Taxonomy (GTDB): domain Bacteria; phylum Patescibacteriota; class Doudnabacteria; order UBA920; family O2-02-FULL-48-8; genus DASPNG01. The sequence goes on from CAZSDS010000002.1 coordinate 34,777, forward strand.
ATCCCGGAACTGCTCCGTGAAAACACTGTCGTCCCCTTTTTCTGAAAGGCTCCGGGCAACGTTTCCCTCTGACTCGCCGTGCCGGACCAAAACCAAATCCAACGGCATTGCCATTTTCATTATCCTCCTTGGGCGCGTACGATGAAGTTATCGTTAGCTTTTAAAGATAGCAAAGCTGTAGCTCAACGTCAACAATCAACAAAAAAGAGCTTATAAGATGAAAATCTTACTAAGCTCTAGTTTGCAAATAAATTATTCCAGAGTGAGCGAACTGATCAGAAATTTATTTCTGATCCAATGTAAGCGAGCGACGGCAAATAATCCACTCGCCATTTACAAGCACTATATTGGGAATAAGTTTTGCTATGAACCATTCACTTTCGTTCAGGTTCACAGCTAATTAACCAATTGTCTATCGCCATTGGATGTTTTCTGCTTCGCCTTCGAAAAGACTCGTAAGAAAGATTCTCCTTAGAAAGGAGGTGTTTGACGAGGACTTGAGATCAACAAAAGTATTAACAATATATATTTTTACAGTTGACCTTATACCTCAACCGCTGTGTGGGTCAAGCCAAAAGTTAAAACCACCTGAAGGTGGTTTTAATACTTAAAAATATATTTATTCAGTCCAGGTCAAACTCTCAAAAATCGCTCTAGAGTTATCATTGTTCTTTGCCACAGTTACCGACAATACCTTATCGCCGTTTTGAACGTAATAAAAGTCTGTTACGACATCATCTCCCTTAATCACGGCCTTAGATGCAGTTCTGCCGTCCAACTCAGTAGTTGTTACTGTGATATCTTCAGGAGAAGTAGTAGTAAAAGTGCTCTCAATAGATGATTCAGTAATATCACTCATATTAGCTTCTGAAACACCAAAGATAAATTCAGTGGATCCAATCTCCCTTACTCCCACAGCTACAGAATCTTGAGATACTTCAATATCCCCACCTGCTTCAGAAAAACCTCTGACTTCATACTCTTCAGGATACTCAAAAGTATACTGATGCCTAGCATTGCTGTAACTATTTGAAAGTTCAACTAATACCTCAGAGCCCTTGTCATCATTTCTATTTACTGTATAAGAGTATGCCGCTACTCCAACAACTACAACCAAAAGAATAATAAATTTTCTCATGTAGTAATTATCGCTGGCCTTGGATTTGTTTAATGTAGGTTCATTGTAGGTGGAATCACGCTAATTGGCAAACATTGACATTAGCCCAAATAAATGCTATCCTATCATATTCAGAAGGAGGCTGGATGGCAGAAAAAACCGCGAGAGTAGACACTAACCAAAAGTCCGAATGCGAATGCGGAACGATGGTCTATGTGTCAGAATGCTTCTGCGCCGGATGCGGCACACCAAACCCGCACTTCAGCGCGCAGGCATTCAGGCAGGACTGGGGTTCAAACGTGGCAACTATGCGGCGCAACAATTGCAGCAAGATGCACAGGGACGCGAAGCGCAACAAGGATACCAATTTCTGCATGCTGTGCGGAACCAACCTCAGGGCCAAATAGCCCTGACACTGACCGTGGGATACTCTATTAAGGCCCAGGTTCATTTTTTTCAAATGAAAAACCTCCTAGAAAGGATGTGTGTACCTATTCCCTAAATCTTAGCCTTGGATTGTTTAATGTAGATTTTACATGAGTAATTTAGTGCAATGTATTGCATCAGGAGGCACAATGAGGGAGGTCAGCGCGCAACGGTACGACGAGATTGAGTACCGAGTTCGAGACTCTGAACTATTCAAAGGCGGGCTCAAGCTTCTCGAACCTGAGGAAATGAAAGCTCGCTTGGCGGCTCTAGGAGAGGAATTAGGAATTCCCCTGAATGAGTTGCATGCCTTTGTCGCACAAAAAATCTTCGAGTGGAGCAAGGCTATGCAATTCCGACGATTCACTGACCCACTGGGCATTCGGCCACACACCGAGCACTGAGTGGTGGCGTCGACGACCTGCAATTTAGGTCGTCTTTTTTTACGTCCCAAAAAAACTCATTTTGGAATCTCCGTCATCCAAAAGAAAAAGCCGTGAGTCTCATGTGGAACCCACGGCACAAACCGTATGTCTCTGAGGCAGCATCCAGAATGTACTGAATACTGTTCTTGACCTCCGGAAACTCTTCCAGGATCCCCGCAAAAAAACATGGAGGTGGAAAGATGTGCTTTCCTGTTTTAAAGTGGTATTTTGACCCGACACGACCATCTCCTGCCCCCTCTGGGGCTGTTTTTGGGTACATAAAAAGCCTCGCTATCCAAAGCCAGGCTGGTGCATTTGCACTCAATTTATTGGGAATAAGTTTTGTCCATTAAAGGACTAATTAACCAATTGTCTATCGCCATTGGATGTTTCTTACTTCGCCTTCGAAAAGACTCGTAAGAAAGATTCTCCTTAGAAAGGAGGTGATCCATCGACAGCTTCCGCTACCGATGCCTTGTTACGACTTCACCCCAGTCATGAGTCTTGCCTTAAACCTCTTGCGAAGTCTTTGGGCATTACCCACTTCCATGGTGTGACGGGCGGTGTGTACAAAACCCGAGAACGTATTCACCGTGACGAGGCTGATTCACGGTTACTAGCGATTCCAGCTTCATGAGGGCGAGTTGCAGCCCTCAATCCGAACTGAGGATAGTTTTTGAGAGGATTTGCTCCACTTTACAGTATTGCGTCCCTTTGTACCTACCCATTGTAGCACGTGTGTCGCCCAGGGCGTAAAAGCCACGCTGATTTGACGTCATCCTCGCCTTCCTCCAGCTTAAACGCTGGCAGTCTGTTATGAAAATCAACATAACATGAGGGTTGCGCTCGTTCTCCCACTTAAGGGAACATCTCACGACACGAGCTGACGACAACCGTGCAGCACCTGTGTATCACTCTCGAAGATCACACGTTTCCGTGCGCTTGCAGATACATGTCAAACCCTGGTAAGGTTCCTCGCTTATCGTCGAATTAAACCACATGCTCCACCGCTTGTGCGGGTCCCCGTCAATTCCTTTGAGTTTTAGTCTTGCGACCGTACTCCCCAGGCGGAATACTTAACGCGTTAGCTACGGCACATACGAGGGTCGATACTCGCGTATGCCTAGTATTCATCGTTTACAGCGTGGACTACTGGGGTATCTAATCCCATTCGCTCCCCACGCTTTCGTCCTAGCAGTGTCAGGTGGCACCCAGTGCTCTGCCTTCGCTTTCGGTGTTCCCAACGATATCAACGCATTTCACTACTACACCGTTGGTTCCAAGCACCTCTTTGCCCCTCTAGTCTATAAGTATCTTAAGCAAACGCGGAAGTTGAGCTTCCGGCTTTTACCCAAGACTTTATAAACAACCTATCGGTACGCTTTACGCCCAATGATTCCGGATAACGCTTGAGGTCTCTGTATTACCGCTGCTGCTGGCACAGAGTTAGCAACCTCTTATTCTCTTGGTACAATCAAAAATTTTTCCCAAGCAAAAGCACTTTACAATCCGAAGACCTTCTTCGTGCACGCGGCGTCGCTGGATCAGGCTTTCGCCCATTGTCCAAAATTCCAAACTGCTGCCTCCCGTAGGAGTCTGGGCCGTGTCGCAGTCCCAGTGTGGGGGTTCACCCTCTCGGGCCCCCTAGCCGTCATTGCCTTGGTAGGCCATTACCCTACCAACTAGCTGATGGCACGCAGGCCTCACGTTAAGCGTCTTGCGACTTTAGAGTTGCCTCCACATCGAGTATTGCTCTCCCTTTCGGGAGGATATCCTCAACTTAACGAAAGTTCCCACGCGTTACTCACCCGTTCGCCGTGGGTCTAAACCCACTCGACTTGCATGTCTTAGGCACGCCGCCAGCGTTCATCCTGAGCCAGGATCAAACTCTTCAATGAAACGAATCTTGCGATTCGTTTATAAATTCAATCTTGCGATTGAATCTGTAAGAGTTTGCACTGTAATCAGTACAAACTGGCGTCTGACTTCGCTCGAAAGCTACATCAGACTTTGCAACTATTTTTTGTTAAAAGGTCAGCTGCAAAACCTTTTGTCCGAATACCCTCGGGGGAGGGCATTAGAACAGGGAAAGTATATTATTAACTTTCAAAGAAATTGTTCAATTAACTTATTCCCAATAAACTGCTTGCAAAGTTTATTGCGGATATTCACTTGTGAAAGGACGCCGCCTTAACCCTAAAGTTTTCTCCTAGCCGTTTTCTGCTCCCGTCTGAGACGGGTCCGCCTTCCGCGGAACACAAAAACACGATCTATTCGTGTTTTTCTTGATATCCCGACATTGGGATCCCCGTTTATGAGACGGGTCCGCCACCAGGCGGAAAAGAAAATTGGAGAATCTATTAGTCTGCGCTTTTTCCTTTTTTATATATGAAGCTCGCGCCCCATATTTAGGTTGTAAACGGTAAACACATGATAATATTTTTCTGAAAACCTGTCAAGGGCATCCACTTCCCGATTTTTACCGTTTTATAACCATCAAAAAAACCGCTTGTCTAAAGCGGTTTTTTTGGAAACCTTGGGAAAAATTAGTTTTCGCCAGCCACGAACCAGTTCTTATTGAGGATCGAGTAGTCAACCGTATTTACGATGCCGTCCTGGTTGATGTCGGCCAGCGCATCGGTACCGAACCATTTGCTGTTCATGTTGGAAAAGTCCAGCGAGTTGACGATGTTATCCCCTGTCAGATCTCCTGCCAGCAGAACCGGATAAGTCAATGAAGTCGGCAATGAGCTGAAGCTGTACGGGCCTAAAATTCGAGTCAGGTAGCCGAGCACAGTAACTTTCATGTAAACATTCTGAGGCGGAACCGTGACCGAAATGAAAGCTTGTCCGGAAGTATTGGTGGTAAAATTGCTTTGGGTCAGCACGCCTTTGTTTGAATTCAGTACTTCAATCTTTCCGCTGCCCACCTTGCTTGATCGCCCTTCAAAGCTCAAAGCAATGGTTGTTGATTTTGAAACTTGGTTGGATACGGTTGCGGTCACGGCTGATGAGGTTGTGGTCAGGCCAGAGTTGTCGCGGGCAACGGCTGTGAATGAGTGGGATCCGTTAGTGGCGCCGTTTGAATCCCAGCTGACTGAGTATGGACTAGACGTGTCTTCCGAACCGACGTTATTGCCATCCACCTTAAACTGTACCCCGGCAATGCCCTGGGCATCAGACGCGTTCGCGGTAAGGTTTATGGTGCCGCTAACCGTGCTGGAAGCTGTAGGGTTGGTGATGGATACTGTTGGCGGGGTCGCATCTCCTGTGATGGAAAGTCCCTGGACAATGGAAAGTTTGTCCACGCCGCCGGCAGAAACGTTTGTGTCAGTAGTACTGCCTGGAGTGAAGTCAAAATTGACGCTGGAAGTGCCGCTTGCGGTTGCCCGGAAAGTAATGGTCGCAATTTTACCGGTACCCTGGAAAGTGGTGCCGCCAGAGGTTGCCTGTGAAAGCTGAATAGTACCAGTGGTGTTATTGACGGAATTTGTAATAGTTACAGGCAAAAGGCTGGTAGTGGCAATTTGCACGCCTGACTGTGAAGAATTTGAGTCAACAACCTGAACAAGGCTAGGGTTAAACTTCAAAGAAAAAATATCCAGCCCGTCTATGCTCTCCCCGCCCGTATCAAGCATGACATCCACGGTGAAATTCTGATTGGTGGCTGTGGTAACTGTGGCCGGATTCAACTTAAGCGAAGTTGTGGAGGAGGCTCCCGACAAATTCCAGTCCACACCCAAGTCCATGTCGCCCTTATACTTCTCTACCTGTTTGATAATCAGGTACGTCACAGAAACGCCAACAAGCAGCAATACCAGAATGTACCAGTTGGAGTTAATGCGATTTTTTGATGATTTTGGCATCTTAGTTTTGTTTTAGTTTTATTCAATTGAAATTGACGAACCTTGCACCACTGTCAGGATTTCTTTCCCGTCAGCGGAAACGTTTGTGTCTTTCGTGCTTCCTGCTTCAAAATCCATGGCCACTTCGGTTGAGCCGGTTGCAATGGCCTTAAAGACCACAGTTGCAAGCTTTCCCTCGCCGGAGTATTTTTGGCCGCCGGTTGTAACCTGGGAGAAGATTATGGTTCCATTGGTGTTGTCAGCCATATTGGCAATAGTATTGCCAAACAGTGACTCTGATACTGCTTGAACACCTGCTGTCTGATTGTCCGCATCAACGACTTGGACAACAGAGGGATCAAACCTCAAGTAGAACAGATCCACTCCATCAATGCTCTGCCCAGCCGTGTTCAACATGACATCAACGCTAAACTCTTCCTCCTTGGAGACTGTCAGATTATCTGGTTCCAAAATAAGGGAAACAGATTCTCCTGCCTGCATGCCTGGATTAACCACCTGGTTTGTGCCCTGTGGATTCTTGTCCGGACCAAAGAGCCATGCAATAAGAACCGAAATCACCAAAATGACCACCAAAACCGCCAAACTCTTATATTTCTGGCTGTTTTGGGAATTCGACGAACTGCTAAATTGTTCCATATTTTTATGTCTTTTTACGGTTGTCGCCCGTTTGATTAATTATGATACATAACAAATAAAAACACAAATTTTGGCTTTGTTAAGCACTTTCTCCGGGTTTGTGTCAGGTCATATGTCTAGTTCGTCTTAAGCCAATTTGAATTCATGATCGACCAGTCCAGAGTGTTAACCAATCCGTCCTTATTAATGTCAGCTACCGGATCAGAGGTCAGCCATTTGGAATTCATCATGGACCAGTCCACGGTGTTAACTATTCCGTCATTGTTCAAGTCCCCCAACAGCGCTGACAAACCCGTGCCGGACAAACTTACAGTGTGAACTTTGCCGCTTGTTTCAGTCAAAGTCAGCTGGCCGGTGCGCAATCCGCCTGAGATTGGAGAAAAAGCCACATAAACGTCACAATGCGTACCAGGCTGGATTCCCTGTGTGCAGAAATTTTGGATTATTTTGTAGTCACCTGAAATATTTGCACTGCCAATAGAGACGGATGTGCTTCCTGAATTCGTGACTGAAACCATTTGGCTGGAAGAGGTCAAACCAACATTAACAGACCCGAAATTCAGAGAGGTTGGAGCAATGGACGTTGCAGCCCCACTTGGCGGAGGAGGTGGCGGCGGTGGCGGTTGCGGCGGCGGAACCACTAGTGGTGGCGTTGCGCCCCAAGTACCGGTCACGACGTTAGCGGTCATGCTCTGCAAGGTAACGAAATCAACGCCCGGATCTTTTCCGTCAGTACCAGCGTTTTTGTACGGACTGCTGGAAGCCAGTGAATAATCGCCCCCGGCATAATTGACAAAACCCACATTGGCAAAAGACGAAGGAAAGAAATTACCCGCTGGATACGCCCCGGAATACCTGCCAGTAGCTATGTTCTTCAAAAAAACATAACCGGGAAAATACTTGTTCAAGGCAGGAACACCCTCACTGCTGTCATCACCGTTAAAACCATAATCAGCCGGCGAATATATGTTGTTAGTGAAAACGAAATTCTGGTGAGTTAACCCGTATGCCTGGTAAACGCTGTAAGAGTTGAATATGGTGTTGTGGTCAATCGTCAGATCCCTGACACCATTGGACTGAAAACCTCTCACCAGGTTAGTCATCAGGTTGTTTTGAATGATCACCCGGGTGGTCTGCTGGCTGACCGCCAAATCATCAGTTCCAAGAATGTTTATGCCAATATCAACGTTCCTGATGATGTTGTAGCGAAAAACCACGTCGCGAACCACACACCAGGTGCATGTTCCGTTCTGGTTGCGGGGAGTGAAAACTATAGTGGAACCAGACTGGCCTTGCCCGCCCCAGTTGTGTTCGAAGATATTTCCTTCCAGCAAAACGCGCTGGGCGTTTTTAAGCTCAAAACTGTTTTTGACGACACGCCATCTTTGGTCGTAAGTCGGATGGTTGAATTTCCAGGAAAGCGGCTTGTAAACATAATTGTTCCTGAATTCAACGTCAGAGGTGATAAGGTTTGGAATGGACGGATCAGCTCCGCCAAACATGACATTCTCCCCTGCCGCCTCCAGATAATTGTTGACTATTTTAAACGGACCCGGACCATTCCACCCGCCGATCGCCTGGGAGTCGGCTCCGTTGTCAGTGCAGTTGGAAATGTATGAATCTATGATGGCTGTATGCGACGAATTCAGGGCGACACACCGCCTGAGATAGCTGGTGGAATCGCCGTGCGCGTAAACGCGGTCAAGCACCAGGTTGTTGGCAATAGTTGAAAGTGAGGTTGGATTAAAATCCCCCAGCGCAATAAGGTTGGTTTCCGTCACGGACGGACTGACCTTGGCAAACTCTATCCCAATAATGCGGTAATGATGGGCGCTTGGGGCAGTCATCAGCGCAGTTTGGTTTCCGCCAGGAGAGACAATTTTAGCCATAAGACTGGCATGCTGCGGCCCGACTCTGTTCCCCGGAGCAGGAAGCTCAGAAGCGCGCGAAGACCTGATGACAATCCAGCCGCTGCCGGATTTACTCTTCAAAACCACAGGGCCTGTGTAAGTTGCCCCAGCCTGGAGCACTATCGTGTCTCCAAAATTCGCCGAATCAATTGCGGCCTGCAGGTTGCCCCCGGCAGGCACGTTAATGGTTGCGCCTGTCTGGTTTGGCATAGTTGTATCAATACAACTTTGCAGAGGTGTTTGACACACTGCAGCTTTGGAGGTATTCAAGGTTATTTGAATTTCAGTAATAACCCAAAACGAATAGACTGCCACCAAAATGCTAAGCACAAAAATAACCCACATCCAAAAAGGACTGTTCTGAACAAATTTGTTGTATTTTTTTTGAACCATAATTAGAAGCTGTTCCTGGGATTTTTAAGGCAAAGGCCGTTGCAACAGATTTAAGGTGCTCTGATATGAAATACCTTGCAGCATGACAACGTTTCTGGCGTAAGCCACAAGGTCTCCCCTGCCTGGTTTGATTGTATTTGTTGAAGTGTTGAATTCAACCCACAGATAGTCCCAGGTTGCCCCTGAGTACCTTTCAGTCACAAGCTCCCGGTCAAGAATCTGGACGGGACCGGTATTCACATCAGCCACCCACAAACTGAACTCAGTCCATGTCCCTGTATATGTAAGGAGCGCCCAGTACCTTGTCCATGTTTCAGGGGAGATGGCGAACTCTCCCACCATTGGACCCAGTGCCTGGTCTCCGTAATTTATGCCGTTAAAAGTGGTCCCCTTGATACTGCCAGGCCCCGGAGAACCATAATATCTTAAATCGACCATGGCAATTTTATTGCTTGGGGCCAGGGAAAATCTGGATCTTGGCTCAGTCCAAATAGAACCGCCACTGGACAATTGCCATGCTTTGTAAGTAGGTATGCCGGAATTCTGGTATCTGAACTCATCACCCCACCAGGCATCCCAGGTAACCAAAACCGAATTTGAATGTGAAGGAATAGGAAGACGAAGTTGATTTCTCAAACTGTTCTTAGATGATTCGACCACAATCTTTGCCGCATCCTGGCGGCGAGGATCAGGATCATTTGGGTAAGTATATGTTACGTCCAATGGGCAGCTGTTGCAGTTTGCATATCCCCCATTTGCCCTGGTTTGCAGTTGCGCAGGATCACGCAGGGAATAAACAGCCAGTTTGTCGGGTCTTGCCGCCAGATTGTTGAAATAACTGTGAGTTGATCCCCCGCTTGGTGGAGGAGGTGGCGTGACATTACTGACTGTAACAGTTACGGCAGAAGAAGTTTTGGTGTTGCCTGCAGCATCTCTGGCAACAGCAGTAATTGTGTACGAGCCATTGGACAGGGAGCCTGTAAACCAGGAGATGGAATATGGGGATGTGGTGTCTTCTGTTCCCTGATTGGCTCCGTTTACTTTAAATTGCACTCCCACTACTCCTACGTTGTCAGAAGCAGAGGCAGAAATGTTTACTGAACCTGAGACCGTCGCGCCATTGGCCGGAGCTGTGATTGAGACTGTTGGGGCGGTGGTGTCCGTTGGCGGCGGAGGTGGTGCTGTTTTAAGCCAGTTTGAGTTCATTATGGACCAGTCAACTGTATTTACTATTCCATCTGAGTTAAGGTCTGCTGAAGCATCTGAGGTCAGCCATTTTGAATTCATCAGTGACCAGTCTATTGAGTTGACTATGCCGTCGTTGTTTAAATCTCCTTGGAGAGCAGCACTGCTGGTGTTTAGGGAGAGTTTTGGTTTGAATTGGCCAGGGAGGTAATATGCACCTGCTACAGCTATTAATAGGAGAAGTGCCAGTGTTAAACCTGGTTTTTTGTGGAAGTATTCCATATACATAATTTTAGCACTTATTTAACTGAATCTGGCCTTAATAGAGCATATTTGGCACCAAAGACTCATACCCAGAGTTATGATCAGTCCAACGTTTCTTATCATTTCTTAACGCAATCTCTTATGGCAATGGTTTCTGCAACAAACTGGTTGCAGTTGTGTACGAAATTCCTTTTAAGGCAACCACATTTCTGACATAGGCAACCAATGGGAAGGTTGTGCCTGCCCTGTTGTTGGAAGAAGTGTTAAATTCGAGCCAGAAACTTTCCCAGCTGGCTTTTGTTGAAGCAGGACTTGGCCGAACTTTAAGTTTATCGAAAATAAGAACTGGATCAGTGACCGTGTCAGACGCCCACAAGGAATATTCATACCAAGTGCCATCCCCTGCGGCCGGGCTTTGCAGATATGCGTACCACCTGGTCCACCTTTCCGGCTGCACAAAGAATTTTCCGACTTGCGGGGCAAGCGTACTGTAAGCCGTCACATTTGGACCAACGCTGTACCCTCCCTCAGGGTACAATCGCCCGTCAATCAAAGCCACGCTTCCTGGTTTCTGGTTTGCGCCCATGCTGTATCTGTTTCGTATTTCCAGGTGGATGTCATTAAGCGGGCTTCCCAGTTGCCAGGTTTTTTGGTCAATAATGCCGCCATTTATATATTCGCTCCCGAACCAACCATCCCATGTGACAAAAAGACTTTCCGGAGCATGGGTTGGGATCGGCACTCTGACTTGGTTCGGCAAGTTAGCGGCTCCTGCGGGAATGACCACCTTGGCCGCATCCTGTTTCCTTGGGTCTGGGTCATTCGGGTAAGTGTAGGTCACTGCCAGCGCGCATGAATTGCAGTTTGCATATCCCCCATTTGCTTTTGTCTGAAGCTGGGCAGTGTTCCGCAAACTGTATGAGGCAATAGCATCAGATCTTGCCGCCAGATTGTTGAAATAACTGTGAGTTGATCCCCCGTTTGGTGGAGGAGGTGGCTGCGGCGGCGGAACCACAGGAGGAGGCGTTGACTTCAACCAGTTTGAGTTCATGATGGACCAGTCCACAGTGTTGACGATTCCATCACTGTTA
>CAZSDS010000003.1:0-25273 GCA_964605735.1 uncultured Candidatus Saccharibacteria bacterium
GGGTGTGTTGTTGGGGGCGGTGGGTGGCCTGGTGCGGGTGTTGGGTTTCCGGGTGGGGGGGGGCTAGCGGGTGGTGGTGGGGGTGGGTTTACAGGTGGTGGAGTGTTAGCTGGCGGCGGGCTAGCTGGTGGTGATTGTTGCCGCCGACTGCCTCGATCAGAACCTCGGTTTTGAACTGCTCTAGCGCGATGGAATCCACTCGGGTCAACTTCATGTCGGGTTTTTTTCATTTGTTCAGAAAATGACCCTTGCGTGAAAGTTAAATTGTCTTTTGTCTTTTTCGCACTTGGTCTCAGTAATTCAGTATCGATCCCAGCGTAAGGTGAGTCCATTTGGGAATCTGGAAGAAAATCAGTTGGCATATTTCGTTTACTTCCGCCTAACTCACGCCACAAATGTGCTCGAACCTTACCATAAACTTCAGTTGCAGTGTTTACGTCAATTTTTCTTTCTGAAACTAGTCTGCGTATTTCCCCTTGTCTAAATGCTTCTGCAACTGCATTCTTCACAGCTGGCTTGCCGTTATCCATAAAGGATTTGAGCATATCATCGTTAATTTTACTTTTCTCAACAGCATAAGCAAAATCTTCCGCGCTAAATTTTTTCGCATCATCCTCACTAAGATCAGAAAAGTAATTCTGCCTTATTTGAGCTCTTCTATTTTCCTTCTCAATAAGCTGTGCCCTTTCTTTATTCGGCTTGGTTACCCATTTATCGATTTGGCGCTGAGGCTCAGTTTCAACCCATGCTGTAACTTTCCCTGCAGCAGTTCTCGCGTCCTTATATGCAGTTTTTGTCTTATCCCAATCACCTCTGCTGGTAAGGTAAGTTGCTGCACCAGCAGCGTGCCCGGCAGCCGTACCGCGCCAGAAATAATTCCCGTAAGCGCTGGTAGCAAACTTGGCACCAGACCTTGCATATTTATCAGCGGCACTTGTCACAGCAGATGACCCCATCTGACCCACATTCTTGGCTACAAGGAATCCACCCCAAATAAATGCCGCTATAAACAAATTATTCAGCCATGTTTCTGAAGTAGAAATCGCACTCTGACCCTGACTGCCTCTCACAATCAAAGACAACCCGATTCGGATAAAGAACATGGCAACAGGCCCCCAAATCAGGAACTTGAAAAATTCATTCCACCAGCGCTTTGCCAAGCCCTGAGTAGCAGGCAGTACATTCAATGCATATGCCGCAGGCGAGACCATAACCATGAACCACAGCCCGATCATTCGGATCAACATCATTATCGCAATGGCACCAAACGCCACCGTAATAAAAACCAGCGATGCAATCTTGGTAACTGAGTTACCAAGACCAGCCGCAAATGAATAATCCTGCCCAAGGAATCCACCTACAAAGCCTTGGCCATTAGTAACGAATGCTGGATAAATAGTCTTTCCATATTCAATAATGGTCCCTTCAGGCTTCAACGTCATGATAAGCATATTTGAAAAAGCAATAAGTGTGGTGGCTATAACCAGGCTGAAATTGATCAAAACTGCCATCAATATCAAGTTCCTCAACAGTCGCTTATAGTTATACGCCTCATAACGGATAATTGTGGCAATAGCCATTACTATCAAAGCTGAAATAAACAGCAGGTTCATAAAATCACGGACTATTGCCCAAGTATCGTAAACCACCTGAGGGGTAGAAGCGCTATTAGTCCAGCTTATGACAGTGTCTAATATTTTAAGTGCCATTATTGCCAAACCAGCTAAGATCGAAGCAAGAATATTTGCAACGGTAACAAAAACCAGGTTAAGCGCTCTCTCCCACCAAGCCGGATCACTGGACGAGACGTTTTTTTGAGTTTGCCATTCCAAATAAGACTGCAGGCTGATCTCCTTAACCCTGCCTTCCTGAACACCAATAAGCAAGCTATGAATCAACGAATCATATGAGTCGTACCATATGGTGCTGTTCGAGGCTCCAGCACAAGTAAAATCACTTAGTTCATTCTCCGCCTCTGGGCCAGTCCAGATGGTTGTGTAAACAAGCGAGGTGATTTGCTCTAATTTTGCACCCACTGCAAGACACTTGGTCTTTGCATCTTGGGCGGTAGCAATCCAGCTGCTGTCACCCTTTGCGTGTTGTTGACTTGCCAATTTTGCAGCGGTACTAACAGCATCCAACTCGGCTTTGGTAATTGGAGCAGGGCCTGATTGTGCGAATGCCAAAAACGGCGTCAGTATTAACGCTGTAACCATAACCGATAAAATTGTCGTTTTTAGCTTTAACATTTTAGTTTATTTATGGAGCAACTGGTGCCTGCACCCAAACCTGCTCAGGTCCAACCAGACCATAACAGCCTCTTTGAATTGCACCTGTAGAACCGCTCAAAATATCAATCGCTTCAAATCTTCCCGGACCCATATCCGGCCTAAGGTAGCCCAAAGTATCTTCCGAAATCGGGCTGCTTGGACCAGCTTTCTTCCTGCCCCAGTTTGGATCTATCAAGGATAATTCGTATGCGACAATGCCAGTGAACATGTCACGGTCCGCAGGATTCAACAAGTCTAGGTTTGGATAATCAAACTGGACCTGAAGCGCTACACTGGTAGGATCAGGGGAAGTTGCCAGCGGAGGACTGTCACAATCAATGAACCCGCCTGTGGAAGTCCCTGGATCAGGAGAGCCAATTGACATTGATCCTGTACAGTTAGGAGGCGTTCCGCCATAAACACAACTATCAACAATCCCATCGTTGTCGATATCATAGCCGTCAGTGGTGCCATCACCATCAAAGTCTATCTGACCAGGTCCGGCAACACTGCCGCCATCATACACTTCCGGTGTGTATCCCCTAGGGTCTTCATTAAGAGTACCCTGTGCTTTGTCCAGGAATAAATTGCTCCAGAGGAAATTTCCAAATAAATTACCAATTACGAACCAGAAGTTGTTTGCCTGGAAGTTGTTGTCCATTATCTTTTGGATGCCGTTCATCATCCAGCTTTCTACATATGCAGTAGGGTTGTCGATGAAAGACCTGGCCTGGTCAAGCCCGGATTTTTCCCATATCCCACCAGCCAGCGCACAATTTTCAGGACTGAGAGTTGGGTCGATTGCGCCGGATGAAGTCGGGGCGTCACCGCCTAATTCGCTTGGCAACCCATTCTGCACAGGAATATATGGCAAAGTTACACTGCAAGTCCCGCCGATAAACCTGCCGGCTTTCAAGCTGTTACCGACCAAAACTTCAAGCTGTGACGCGGTGGTCGCGGCTGACTGGTACGCGCCAAATTGGTAGCGCAAATTTGTTTCGGTATACCCTGGATGATTGAAATAGAAATACTGTGCCTGGGTCAAATAATCGCGCGTGGACATGGTTGCAGGAGGGTTCGCGATCACAGCCGGATCAATACCTGTCTGCTTTTTATAGACTTCGTTTATGGCAAGTTTAAGCCGCGGTATCAGCGCCGCCTGAGAATTGGGCGCATTGGCCAAACCAGTAGGCTGTCCCGTTATATACCCTGCTTCCAGTAAAACATATATCTGACGCAAATCCGGATCAGTTATTTTATCCCTGATAAAGTTGGTTAAGTAATAGTTTGTCAGGACTTGGTCATAATACAAATAATTTCTGATTTTATATTTGTCGGTCAGTTTATGAACGAACTTGCTGACAAAATTACTGACCAGCCTGTAAGCAATACCCAACATGATTTGAGTAAAGACATCCTTGGCGAAATCGTACCAGTTGTGGGTTTGAACCTCAGGAACAGAGGTTAAACTCGCTGCTGTGCCTGCTGCACCCAAGGCACTTTTGGGGAAGAAAGCCCCAAATTGCGCTTCTGCCCGCTTTATAGGCTGTACGGCTAGAACAGAACCAAACACAAAAGTCACCGCTATGGAAAGCAGCAGGATTTTTGAAATTATCTTTTGAAATTTGGTCGCCATATTATTGCCTGTATTGGTTTCTCAGTTTTTGTAGCTCAATTTCCATCTTTTGGTTGAGCGAAATCATGATTTGGGCATTGTCATACCATTTGTTTGCCGCGGTGTTGTACACATTCAACCCCAAATCCTGTGCCGGAAAGTCCAAAACGTGCGGCAAGACTCCCCACAGCGCCAAATGATATTTATGCAGTTGAATGGCATCGCGCGGGACTGGAATTTTTCGGTACTCTTCCCTAACTTTAACAGCCATCAGCTTAAGATCGTCTATGACCATGGAATTTTGCTGTTTAACCTGTTCACCTATTGAGTCGAATTCATTCCCAGTAGGGTTATATTTTTTGCTGACATCGTCCAACGCAAGCATGTAGTCAACAAAGGACTCGACTCCCCTTGAATCAATGATATTAAGCTCGCTGTCGCTTATTTCAGGCAAAACAACCTTGCTGAAATCGCTCATGTCAACGATCAAATCTTTAACTTCCTTGTCAAAAAGCAAGCTTTCACCAACTATGTTGTCATCAGAAGCAACCTGGTCAAAACTGACCCTGCCTTCCTTGTCAGGCGCATATCCGAATGCCACGTCCTCACCGTCAGTCAATCCGTTGCCATTAGTATCTTTGTTTGTCGGATCACTATGGTAGTAGTACTCGTGCTGATTGGTCAACTTGTCCCCGTCAGGGTCTGCATCCGGCTGGCATTCTTCCTTCTCACATACGCTGTACCCGAAGTAGTCGCTATACCACCAGCCCGGAATAACTATTGGCATTCCATCAATGTTTAAAGCCGCGTGCTCTTCCTTTTTGCTGGTCAGCGCATCAATTCCCGCCCATACCAAACCAACCATCAAAACAACGCCAAAAACCAAAGAAGATAACTTGTATCTGCTTTGGCCTAATGTGATTCCTCTCGATTTGTTTTTTAGCTTTTGTTTCTCTCGCAACATGGAAATTTAAGGCGTTACGCTCGTACCGAATAAACTGGAGTAATAAACTGGATAAAACGGACAAAGTATGACGTTAGGCGCCGGGTAGTAAAAACCCTTTATGGCCACGCCAGGTGTTGTGTAATTGTAATTGGCACGTGGATTTACAGGCGGAATGAACACTGCCGTTGGGGTGCCCTTAATAGGTCCATAGCTGGCAATAATCAAATGCGGCGGACAATACATTGGAGTAAGTCCGTTATACCAAAGATAGCCAGTGGTAACAGGAGTCACCACCCTGCCGCCAAAAGGCAAACCCATTGGTCCTGCGGCAGTAACTTCCTCAAAAGGCAAAGCAAAAACAAAGCCAAGCATCATGAAAAATGCAAGGCTTGCGAGGAAAACTTTGAATTTTTTATTTTGGTTTAGTTTCTGGTACATTTTAGGCCAATTTCGTTAACGAACAAGCCTTTATAAGTGAAATGATTATAGCACGTTTGCTGTGAACAAGCAAGAAATATAGGTGCCTGCAACAGCTGTTTCCGGCACCAGCAGTATCGCATTGACTGCAAGAAGAACCGAAAGGATGAAAACGTGTGCAATCTTCAGGTGCCCGGCCCCCTGTTCTCCCTCTTCTCCTATATATTCCTCAAAACTTTCCATAAAATATGTTTAAGAATCAATTTTTGTCGGGCAACGCGCATTTTACAAAAACCAATGCAATTAGTGCGACAAAGAAAGATAACAAAACAACTTTCCGAGGTCAAGCGTTTTGAACTTAAACTATTTTTATCTTTTGTTTCTTGATACTGACTTTACTGTACTTATGTATTATATCACAAATCTGAGGAAAAGTCAAAACGAGGTCCAAAAAAATTCCCCAACTCTGCGCTCATGCACACGCGATATAAAAAATATCTAACGGCGTCAGTGTTTACAAGTGTTTTTTTGAGAGAAACAAGAATAGTCGGTTTTTTACCGCAGGCCTATACTGAGCGAGCCATTAACGAAAGGAGTAATCATGGCTTGGTACGGAGATTCTGCAGGCCATGCTGCCGCTGGCAGAAAAGGTGGAAAGGCACAAGGCAAGCACAACAACAAGGGAAACTTCGCAAATGATCCGGAAAAGGCCAAACGAGCCGGAAGAAAAGGCGGTTCAGCAAAACGAAGCGAGTAAATGCCCGCCGATGAGGCGGGTATTTACTTTCCGCAAGCCTGGATAATAAACTGGCTAAGCAGGAGTTTGGGGTTGTCATCCGTGCTTTTCAGCTTTGCATCAATGCCGGATAAATTAGTGAGGAGTTTCTTCAAAGATTCAAGACTCTGCGATTGGGCATTTTTTTCCGTGATGTAAACGCGCCCACTGCTCCAACCCAGCGCATCCGCCACTTCCTGCGAACCCCTTCCCTCCCCCCTCAGGACTTTCACAATTAGCATCGCACGGACCTGCTCGGCCAGCAGGCCGATTATTTTTATGGTTGCGGACTTTTCGTCAGAAGCCGGCTGAGCCAGCAGATTGTCCATAATTTTGAGAGCGCCTTTCTGGTTTTTCCTGGCAATCTCATCCGTGAGGGCAAAAACATTTTCCGGGACCTTTGGCTTGACCAAAGCGCGAACCGCCGCAACATCCGCGTGCTGGGAGTAACTGGCAAGTTTTGCCAATTCAGAATGCGCCTGCCAAAGATTAAAGGCCTGTTTTCTTTCAATGACACGGCCACCGGCTTTTTTCTCTTCGTAAAAATCACGGCCCAGGTATTTGGCAAGCTCATCAATTGCCGAGTCATCCAGGGTAAGATTCAATGTTTTAGCATAGGCTTTTATCCAGCCATTAAGCATGATTCCGTGCGGCAGCTCAAATTCGGTTACGGCAACTTTGCCGGCGAGCAGTTTTTTAATAACTCCCAGTCTTTTGTCAGGTTTGGAGCTTTGCCAGAGGATCAGGAAAAAATCTTTTGGCAGGTTTTCAAGTTTGGCCAAAAGGTATTCGCCAAGCTTTGCTTCAGCGGCTTTGGAAGGCAAAAAATCCCTGGCAACCACCAGCTTGCGTGAAGAAAACAAGGAAGGAGACAGGGCCTGTTCCAGCAGGCTAATCATTTCCTGCTCGCTCTTCTCCCCTCTTTCCATGCTGACTATTGAGTCAGCTGAGTATTTTTTGGCGAATTCCCTTTTCCAGGTTTCTATCTTGCGGCGCATACTGAAATCGTCCTCACCGAAAAAAATATAAGCCTGGGAAGGCTGTTTGTTGGCTTGTGTTGTCATTTTGTAAATTAGAACAAAGTTTGCGCTCCGGCACCCTTTTTTGAGATTTTCTGGTTTATAATTCTTGTGATGTCCGACTGTCTGACTTTCCACTGGCTGCCAATCTTAAACGCGGGCAGTTTCCCTGATTTGCACCATCGCCAGATGGTCTGGTCAGACACCCCGAAGAACCGAGCGAGTTCCTCCACGCTTAAGATTTTATCATCTTTTTGCGCCATAGTAACCCCAGTGTAACACTGTATCCTGCTTGATTTCAAGGGCGTTTTCTGGTATAGTATTGTGGATCTGAATAAAATTTTTGCGGGCACCCGTAGCTCAACTGGATAGAGTTTTTGGCTTCGAACCAAAAGGTTCCAGGTTCAAATCCTGGCGGGTGCACCATATTAACATTTTATTTTGACGTTCATTTCAGGATTTGAACGGGCAGAAGCGAGCTAGCATCTCAATGCGTAGCGAGCGTCGACGGAACGTGCAGTGCACGTTTTGGCGCTGCCCCGTAAAGAGCGCCCTCAGGCGCGACTGAAAATCCTGGCGGGTGCACCAAATTAATATTTCTTTGAATTTCATTTCGAAAAATTACTCCCTCCGATGATCTTTGATTTATTTACCGAAATAATTAGGGTAGCGTTCGGCGCAGCCAGAACAGACGCACTGCATAACTGGAAACAACGAATCGGCGCTTTCATTTTGATTGTTGGGATATTGGTAGTTGTGAGTGCAGTTTCAGTAATACTTTTCGCATAATGGGTTTTACCAGAGTAAACGAAAATTTTAAGTGCGCACATTGCGGCACAAAAGTTTCAGGCTCCGGCTACACAAACCACTGCCCTTCCTGTCTTTGGAGCAAACACGTGGACAATGAACCCGGAGACCGCGCGAACAGCTGCCACGGAATGATGGAGCCGGTTGGAGTCAGACAAAAAAACAGCGAATATGACATTCTGCATCGCTGTACTGTCTGCGGACACGAAAAACACAACCGCGTGACAAAAACCGATAATTTTGATATAATCGTAAAGCTGTCAGCGCAAACAACTTAACACGGGTTGGTAGCTCAGTTGGTAGAGCAGTTGCCTCTTAAGCAATTGGTCCTGGGTTCGAGTCCCAGCCAACCCACCAG
This sequence comes from uncultured Candidatus Saccharibacteria bacterium, assembly GCA_964605735.1. Classification (GTDB taxonomy): domain Bacteria; phylum Patescibacteriota; class Doudnabacteria; order UBA920; family O2-02-FULL-48-8; genus DASPNG01. The sequence goes on from CAZSDS010000003.1 coordinate 8,208, forward strand.
AAGAAAGAATTTCACGTTGATCGTGAAATTTTTTCTTTTATGATCGGGTTGGATGGGACGAGAACGGGTTGCAGCGAGACTAGCAGTCTCAATATGGAGTGCGACGTCGAGCGATCGCAAAACGTCCAGTGGACGTTTTGCGCAACCCTGGACATGACCATCAGCAGATGGTCATTGAGAGTCCCAGCCAACCCACCAAGAAAAAAACTTCAGCTTGTCTGGAGTTTTTTTCTTTTGCTTATCAAATATTATCGGAAAATATTATTCCTTGGCAGAACTATCGGATCTGGCTGATAATTTTCAAGATATTCGATATAATCAACCGCCTCCTGGTACTCTTTCAAGTTCACGCGAACCACGCTCCCCGGAAGTATTTCTTCAGGTTCGTAAAAAAGACTGGAGTAGATAAAGCTGTAGCCTAAATATATTTCGGCCAAAACCACGAGGACGAAAATGACCAACAAAACAAGGCCGAGGCTGTATTTGGTGTTATTGTGGAGAATTTTCATTTTTCTTGACTAAGAATACTCCGTTAATTGTGGCAGACACAAAATCCGGAACCTCATCGCTTTCCTGCCATGACATGTCCACCCCGCTGACTTCCGTGAAGTGGGGAATGTGCTCCAAATATTTCAGGAAACTGATTAAGCTCGTGTATGAACTGTTTTGTACCGTCAAAGTATATGGAACCTCTTCGTACTCGGTCTGATCCAAGACCCGTTTTGCGGCCGCTGCCCTGGCTGAGCGTCGCTGACCTTCTTCCTGCTCTTCGGAAAGCGAATCCCTCAGAATTTTAAACTGGTAAGTGCTTCCAGTGGCTTTTGCACCAGCTTCAACCTCCTCAATCGGAATACCCAAATCTGTTTCCTGGACAATGACTGAGGACAGCATATCCTTCTGGACTGCCTTGGCCAAATCCGACTGCGCTGTTTTGTAAGCCAGGATCTGGTTATCGAGCCGGTCCAACTCTGCTTTTGAAGTTCTTTCCTCCTGTGCCAGTTCAGCGCCGCGGTTCAAAGCAGGTTTTAAAACAAAAACAAAGAGAGATCCTGCAAGCAGAACGCCGCTGACCGAGTATGTAATTAGTCTGGTATAGCCTGTCATTCTTTTACGATCTCCTCAGACTTTATGTAAAAAGTGAAAGTAAAATTGGCGTCAACGTCCTTTTCCAGGTTTGTCAGAGGGAAATTGACATTCTCAAAGAACGAAGACTTCTTAACTGCTGACCAGAAAGCAATTACGCTGTCTCGGGTCCCGGCCACGCCGTTTACCACCACCTGGCCTTCCCTATCCATGTTAACGCTGGTTAAGTAAGTGTCGTTAGGCAAAAACCTGGACAGCTCTTCATAGGCATTTGACCAGTAATAATGCCCGGCGCGGTATTTTTCTATAAATTTGATTTGCTTGTTTAGAGCAGTTACTTCATTTTCAAGCTGTCTGGTGGATGCATTGCTCAGGGCTTCCTCCCTGACTTCAATATCTGCCTTGACTTCGTTTATCCTCTGCGTGAGCAAAATGTCTCCGGTAATCGCCAGCACTAAAACCACAGCAAGACTGACGACCACCCAAATGAAAAACCCGGCAACCTGTGTGCTTACCTGTTCAAGCTTCAGTTCCCTGATCTCTTCTTTTGGGAGGAGGTTGATGACTTTCTTCATGGTTTTGCCCCTCTCAGCGCCAGACCGATTGCGGTTGAATACGCAATTGCCTGCTGTTCGGTCAAACCCAAATTAGCGCGCTTGTCCTTAGGGAGCGCATTGATCCAAGGATCGCCGATGGTGATCCTTTCAATAGGACGTCCGGCACCCACGCTCAAGCGGGCATTAAGGTAATCAGGCAATCCGATCAAATTAGCACTGCCTCCGGTAAGCACTATTTTGCTAACTGCTCCGCCAAATGAAGCGTGGTCTTCGTAAAACTTCACGACGTTCCTGATTTCACTGACAATGCTGTCCAAAACAACAAGCATGGCTTGTTTTATGTTTCCTTTTTTCGACTCGCCGAGCAGGCCTTGCTTGACCTTCAGCGCTTCAGCTTCATTGGTTTTTAGCCCAGTCGCGGTTGAGATGGCTTCAGTCAGGTGGCTGCCGCCAACCGGAATGTTTGAGGTGTATTCCAAAATCCCATTGCCGGCGACAATGATAAACGAGGTCAAATACGTGGTCATATCAATGACCAAAGTGGTTTTGTCACGGTCTTCCGCGCCTATCAGCGCCCGGGCTGTGGCCTGGGATTCCATTTCAAGCGCCACAGGTTTGATTTTTGCAAGTTTGAGCGAGTTGACCAGAGCATCCACATAATCGCGGGGCGTGACAGTGACCAAAATATGATTATAATCCCCTTCCTCTTTCACAAACCGCCAGTCAAAATAAACCTGTTCAATAGGAACCGGAATATCCTGCTCAAGCTCCCAGGGAATGGCAGTATCCATTTCAGATTCAGGCATCTTGGGCAGTTTCAGGATGCGGACAAAAGATTTTGCCTCCGGAACGCTGACCACGGCGTACTTGGTGTTGACGTGCCTGGCTTTTGCCACTGCCCTGGTGATGAATTCCGCCATGCGGCCTTCATCTGAAATCATGTGATTGGCCACAAGCTGTGGCGGGAAATCCACGGCGGAATGCGCCACAGGGTAAAACACTCCCCTTTTTCCGGAAAGCTGCATGACTTTTATGGACGATTCGGAAATGTCGATCCCGACCGCTTTTACACTTTTTGGCGCAAAGAACATTTTTGTTTCTTTTTAATCAGAATTTTACCCTATTATTATAACATAAAATTGGCATTTTTCATCATTCTTACTGCAACAATTGCCAGGTGCCTGACTGGAGCTCCCAACCACCGCTCGGGCCTGAGGAAAACGCGGTATTGGCCAGCCCTGTTTCATAGGTCACGGAGGCGCTGTTGGAAATTTTCAGCTTCTCCGCGGTGATTTCTTTCATGGAAGCTGAGTTGCTGATTTCTATCATGCCCTCGCCGGCATACAGAATGGCGGAGGTGCCGCTGTTGCTGTTCTTGATGGCAACAGAACCAGTCCCTTCTCTTTGCGACAAAAGCATCAAATAGCTTCCAGCCGTGCCGGAACCGTATGCGTTGGTGTTGTTGCTCAGTTCTATGTATCCGTTAGTCGGGCTTTCATCCACGCCAACAACCACTACGCCGCTTAAAGCGCCATAGCTCGGACTCAGCCTTAATATGCCGCTGTTGGTCAAACGCAATTGCCCGGTCACCCAAATCGTTCCGGTTATGATGACTTCCGCGGTGTTGCTGATAATCAAATCGCCGTTAATTTTCACCGGCCCCAATGACCGGGTGCCGCTGCTGAAACTCTGCGAGCCGAGCGTGCCGCCAGCTAAAGCTTCCTGCTCCCAGCCGTCAATCTGCTCCTCGCTTATAGGCAAAGGCAAAACCGGCGGGACAGGATAAGCGTTCGGGTTTGGAGTGGTGCTTGACCCGGAAACGGAACAGGAGCTTCGGGTATCGTAAATTGCGTTTCCGCCAATGTTGCAGTTCGAAATAGTGTCAGCAGTAACGTTTCCGGTTGCCCGGCTGTTCAGGAATGAGGAAGCAATGACATTGCCGGTAATATTGCTGCTGTCCCGGATAGTGTGGGCCTGCGCGTTGCCTCCCACATCCATGCCGGAGATCACTCCGGTTCCGGCAACAATTGCCGTGCCCTGTATGTTGGCGGAGTTTGATCCCTCAATGTCGTGGTTGGCATAAACATTCCCGATAATTTTGGAGCTGTTGGACATTTCCAGTCCACCATTGCCAACCTGCACGCCGTAGTTAAAGCCCACGTTTGTGGTTCCGATAACCGCCGTCATCTGGATTGTTCTTTTTGTTTTGGGGGAAGCGGCGTTTGGAATGAATGCTTCGGCTTTGATGATCTTGGTTGTTGAGCTGGTGTTGGTAACAGTTACGTTATATTCCCCCTCCCCGAACGGGGTGGAAACCTCGCCAACGTACCCGGGAACGTTATTGAGTTTCCAAATGGCCATTTCAACTCCGGCTTCGGCTATGTTCAAGGCCTTGGTCCTTGAAACCGCCTGGCGGTGATGGCCAATCTGCGACATCCAGTATCCGACCAACCCGGTCATCAAAGTCAGCAGCACGGCGCTGACAACAATAGCCAAAATCATGATTTGACCGGACTGCGCTTCTTTAAATTTCTTCATAAGTTTAGTTTCTTAAATGTGATTGGGATGAAATGGTTATGACCTGGGTAGACCTGCCCGAGGTTTTGATTATGTCCATGCTGGTGGAAACCAGGTCAACCTGCGCAAAATTCGCGTCATTGTAAGTAAAAGCAAGGCTGGAAATATCCGAACCAATCAGGCGCATTCCCGCCGGCCTGACACTGCCCAACCCCGGAAAGATTTCGCGATAAAGCGAACTGCCTGATAAATTAAACAGAATCGTGTCGTATACTCCTGGTATGAGCTGGTTGGAAGAGTTAACTGACTGGACTTCCAGAATAAGGGTTGTTGGTCCGGAGTTGTATGTGCCAAACGTGCCCACCACCTGCACCGCCTGCCTGACAAAAGTGTCTATGTCGTCCAAAGCCTGCCGGGCCGAGTAATTGATCCCCAACTCCGCATTTTGCGTCTGATAAATCTGGTTTGACCCAAAGAAAAATTCGGTAATCGCCACCATTAAAATCCCAAAAAGCGCCACAACCAGCACTGCTTCCATTAAAGTAAATCCTGAATCCACCCCTCTATTAGAATCCGGACTGCCTTTGCGCCACATCCGCCACATCATTGGTTGATCCCTCCGGTCCCGGCAAGGCTTCTTATGACAACACTGCGCGGCAAGCCGTCATTCCAGTTGACTGTCACAACCAGCTCCTTCATGCCCGTGTAAGTCCCAAAGTTGCCCACGGAAAAATTCGCTGAGCTGGATGGCAATGAAGAGAGTTCCGTGTCAGAAAACGGGCTTGAGGATGGGAGCGAAGCGTAAGGCGTTTGCCGCAATTCTTCCATTTTCTTGCTGGCTATGTGATAGGCCAGATTTTCGTTCCGCATTTTTTTAGTCAAAGCCGCCACATTAAACGCGGCCGCGTACAAAACAATCAAGCCGCCAATCATGGCAATGCTGACCAAGACTTCTATCAGGCTCATGCCTGACTGGCGCTGTTTTCTGCCCGCTGTTTTGTTTTGATTTTCTTTGCTGTGCATTTTTTAAATATGCATTTTTCTTAAAATCGGCGGGTTTTAAACGTTTTGGGTAATGCTGTAAATAGGACTGATCAAGGCCACAGCCAGGATGCCGACCACAATACCAATCACCAACATAAGTACCGGTTCCAGTATTGAAGACAGGTTTTTCATGGTCTGGTCAACTTCACTTTCGTAGAAATGGGCGACTTCAGAAAGGACTGTGTCCGTTGTCCCTGACTCCTCCCCAACCTCCATCATCTGGACCACGATGCTGTCAAAAAGGTGGGGGTTTTTCTTGAACAGAAAAGACAAGGGCGATCCGCCGCGAACTTTCAGCGCAGAATCCGCAATAACTTTTTTATAGTAAACATTGCCGACAACTTCCGCCGAAACATTCAGGGAGTCGACAATCGGCATGCCGCTCTTCAGCAATGAGGCAAAAACTCCCAAAAATCTGGCCAGGTTTATTTTCTTGACGATTTTCCCCAAAACCGGCACATACAAAATGACTTTGTGCACCACGGCTTTCCCCGGCTCAGTGGTGCGCCAGTAGAAGAACCCGACACCCAAAGCAATGAACACAGGCATAAGCAAAATGCCGTAAGCCGCAAAAAAATCAACAGTCCCGATGACGATTTTGGTCATCAGAGGCAATTCCACGTCAAATTCCTTGAAAGTTGCGGTAAGCTTAGGCAAAACAAAAGTAAACATGCTGAAACCAACCAGCAACAGGGCAATGAGCACAACCACCGGATAAGTCATGGCACCTTTGGCTTTGGAGATGAGGTTATAATCCCTCTGCATCTGGTCCGCAAGATAATTGAGGTTTTGTTCAAGGTTACCTGAGACCTCCCCGACTTTGACCATGCTCACAAAAATGTTTGAGAAAACGTTGGGATATTTGGCCAGAGCCTGGGAAAGCGAAGAACCGCTTTCAACAGCCCGGCTGACGTCGCTTATTATGGCGGCAAATTTTTTATTGGGGGTCTGGCTGGTCAGAATTTTCAAGCTCTTGGAAACCGGCAATCCGGATTTCACCATGATGCTCAAGTTCTTGATGAAAGTGATTTTGTCGATGAGCTTTATCTTGCCCAGCTTGTTGAGCAATTCCGAAAAATCCATTTTCTTCTGGACAGGCTTGATGGATACGGGAATAAGCCCCTGCGAGCGCAAAACTTCAACCACGGACTTTTGGTTCATGGCTGAAATGATGTTTTTTTCAATCACCCCTTCCTTGTTTCTGGCGGTATAGCTGTAATCAGGCATTTTATTCCTTTGAAACCCTTAAGACTTCTTCAATGGTGGTGATGCCCTGCGTGGCTTTGATGAATCCGTCCTGCCACATGAGGATCATCCCCTGTTCAATGGCCTTGTCCTGAATCTGGTTGGTTGGCGCATGCTTGATGATCAGCTCCTGGATTTCGTTGGTCACTTCCAGGACTTCGTAAATTCCTTTTCGCCCCTTATACCCAGTGTGGTTGCATTTTTCACAGCCGCGGCCTTTATAAAACGGCACGTCAGTGAGCTGTTTGGCGGACGCAGGAATGAATTTCTCCCGGCGCATAACTTCCATCAGATGATCTATGTTGAACTCTTTGCGGAGGACTTCTTCGTACTCGGCGTCAATATTATATTCTTCCTTGCAGTCAACGCAGATGGAACGCGTCAAACGCTGGCCAACAACCGCGTTGATGGTGGAGGCAATCAAAAACGGCTCAACGCCAATGTCCAGCAGGCGAGGGAGGGCGCCGGCAGAGTTGTTGGTGTGAAGGGTGGCCAAAACCACGTGCCCGGTCAGGGCGGCGTGCACAGCCTCTTCCGCGGTTTCAGAGTCCCGGATTTCACCAATCATGATGATGTTAGGATCTTGCCTGAGCAAAGCGCGCAAACCCACGGCAAAAGTCAGGCCGATTTTTGGGTTAACCTGCATTTGGTTGATGCCAGGCATATGGTATTCAATAGGGTCCTCAATGGTGCTGATGTTGACGTTTTTGGTGTTGAGCATTGAGAGGACGGTGTACAGAGTGGTCGATTTACCGGAACCGGTAGGACCGGTAACCAAAAGCGCGCCGTGCGGCTTTTTCACGTTCCTGACAATAATCTCATGGTTTTGGCCGCTGAACCCAAGCTCTTCCAAAGAAAGCGCTTTTGCGGATTCGTCCAAAAGACGCATAACCACCTTTTCCCCGTCAAAAACCGGAATGGTTGAGACACGGAAAGAAATCTTATAGCTGTCTTTTTCTATTTTGAAACGGCCGTCCTGCGGCAGGCGGTGTTCGTCTATTTTAAGGTTGGCAATGACTTTGATGCGGGCCACCAGCGCCGGCTGGATGACTTTTGGCAAAGTCATGACGTCATGAAGCACGCCGTCTATTCTGTAGCGGACTGTAAGCTCCTTCTCCCCCGGTTCAATATGGATGTCTGAGGCTTTTTCAAAAATGGCGTACTCAAGAAGCGTGTCCACCACGCGGACAACCGGAATCTCCTCTGCCATTTCCTTGAGTTTTTCGGAAACCTCTTCCTTGTCCCCTTTATCTGTCTTATCCTCTGCGGAGACTATCTTGGCAAATTCCGCTTCAATGGACGAATGGTATTGTTTCAAGCCGTATTCAAGGGAGGTTTTTGAGATCAGGAACGGGACCACAATCATGTCCGTTTTCTTTTTGATGGCTTCCCTGATGCCGAGGTCATCCGGGTCAATCATGCCCAGTTTCAGGCGGCCTTTGTCTTCCCCAAAAGCGATAATGCCATGCCTGCGGGCAATCGGTTCAGGGACCAAAAGCAGGACCTCTTTTGAGATTTGGTCGAGTTCCTTAAGGTCTGCGTACTCAACGTCAAGAAAACCGGCGGCCAGTTCAGCAAGCTGTTCCTCTTCCACGACTTTTTTATCAACCAAAACATCAGCAACATCCTGTTTTTTGGATGCAGCCTCTTTTTTCAGCTCATCAAAAGCTTTTGCAGTGATAAGTTTTTTGGAGACCAGGGCTCTTTTTAAGTCCTGTTCATCAAGTACCATTTGTTTGTTTTATTGCCGTAATTGTTCGAAGCGCGAGAACTATCCCAGCAACAATCTCTTTTTTTCTTAATTTTTGTGTCGAAAAACGAATAATGCACCTGTCAAAGTGCATTTATTATACCAGAGTTTTACTTTTGATGTCAAAAAACTTCACCAGCATTAATTTATCAGAACCAAAACGTAATTATTCTCCCTGCTCTGGTAAACCAGCCGCCAACTTTTCCTTTAATGTTCCATGATTTTTTGTTGGTCCGATCGATTTTAAGCTGGGCACGGTAATAGTTTTCAATAAAAAAAGCGAGTGCTGTTTCCGCATACTCGCTGGCTTTCATCCCCTTCCCGTGTTTTTTGAGATGATAAACAATGGACTGATAGGTGTTCGGGAAGGTTTGTTGGGAAAAACAATCCAGAACGATTTTCGGTTTGTGCCCTGACTTTATCAGGACGCGGTACCTTTTCAGGGCCTTTTTTCTGGTGTAGCTTAAACCCTGCCCGTGCCAATCCATAGAAAAATCCGCAGCATGACGCTCCGGATTATTACGGTATGGTATGAATTTTCTGGATTGGTCGTTACTTTGGTTTGGTTTGTTTTCAAATACCCGGTTTTTGTTTTGCCTTTCGACAAAGCGGGTCATATGCCAAATTGTTAATAACGTTAGGGCTATGCTAGCAAATCAGGCCAAGCCCTGTCAAATACCCTTTAACCTTGCTAGTTACCAAGAAATTGGTCCAAATTTTTTATTTCTCTCTCATAAATCTCTTTACCGTCCGGATTTATTTCTATTGCTTTTTGCCAATATTCTTTTGAAGCCTGATAATTTCCTACCTCTTCAAGCCAAGAAGCATAAGCGGATATTACATCTACATGGTACGATGTTTTATTTACGGCTTCTGAGTACAATGCCGAAACCTGATCGTTACTAATATCGAACTTATCGATCTCTAGCTGGATATACCTCTTCCAAATATTTGGATCAGCAGGATTTATTTTCAACGCTTTCTTTATGCTATCCTTCGCCTTCTTAATATCGTTCATGCTTGACTGTGTCTGAGATAAGGCAACATATGCTCCTGCAACTTCTGGCTGCAAATTGATGGCCTGTTGGAGCGCATCAGCTGATTGTGCAAATTTTCCTAACCCATATAAATTGAACCCTTTCTGCATCAACAAACTGTACTGTTCTTCCTTTGAAACATCTTCTGACAGGCTGTTATCAATATCGTCCAATCTATTTTCATACGTTAATCTCTCTTCATCCGTAAGATTTGGGTTTATTTCTTTGACAAAAGAAGCCGAGTAGTTCTGAGCTGAATATACCGCAAACCCTATCACCCCCAAAAAAAGAATAATTGCCGCATATATTCCTGTTTTTATTTTTCCGTTCATGGTCAGACTTATTAATTTCAGAACTAAATTATAGCAAAAGTTTAAATTAGCCAAAAGCAGCAGCAATCAACATAAAAGCCACCCTTAATTGGGTGGCTTTTATTATAGTTACAAACTCTTGATGAACTTGTACTACTTAGTCAAAACTTGCGGTGATGTTGGCAAGTTCAAAACTTTGTAGTCGTTGGTCCAGTCAGTAGAGGTTGTGCTATGAGGTGTAGCAGAACGGTCGGTCCAGACAAATGTAGCTGCGGTTGTACCGACTCCACCGTTATCTGCGTCAACGTTGCCTGCTGCAACAGAAGCTGCATAGCTTGAAGGCTGTTGAATTCTGCTTTGTACTGCGTCACCAGTTGCGGTGGCGATTAAAATAGTACCACGCAGCTCGTAGGTCTTTGTGCTGCTAACTTGTTGTTCGTTAGTAGCAGTGAATCTTACTGTGCTGCCTGTCGTACCATTAGTATAAGTAACGGTACCGTCAATCTTGGTATTATTTTCATCGTACACTTCAAACGTGTTGATAGCTGCAGTATCAGCAACACCTGCACCAGCATTGATGACATATACGCCATCAGTGTCAGGTGTAGTGTCGTCTCCACCAATGGTGAGACTGTTCAATGTTCCAGACAAGGTCCACTGAATAGCTTTCCAGCCAACAGTGCCACCTGTGGATGACATTGTAACTTTGCTGAAGGTGTTAACACCTGTAACAACGCTTGTGCTTGGCAAGCTGACTGTACCTATAGTAGGAACAGCAGCGTACACATACATAGCGTTTCCAGCCAAGTCAGTGCCGTCGTCCACTGCAGTACAATCAGTATCTGTACCACAAGTATCGGTTTCAACGATATTGGTTACAGTACCCTGAGTATTCCTATACTTGTAGGAATCCAAAGTTACCATCACGTTTTCACCGGATGTACCCATGTTTGTTCCAACTTGGGCAAGATCCAACTCAACTGTGAGTGTGAGAGAACCGTTTGCAGGAACTGTTTGGTTCAAGCTGTCGAAGGTAACTGTAGCTGCACCTGGTTTAGTTGCAACCTGAGTACCACCCTTCATCAATCTCACATTGTTGACTGTTGAAGGAGCTGCATTGAACTTCACAACTACCTGATCCAAAGTAAAGCTGTCATTAACAGCGGTCCATTGGAAGGCAGCTGCTGGAGTTGGTGTCTGGTCAGATACAATCTTGATTACAGGAGATGAACCATCAACAGCAACAGAAATCTGTCCTGCTCCGTAAGCGATTGTTTGACCTTGGAAACCAGCGTTCTTTGCGGCATCAGCAGTGTCTACGTCAGCGTAAACAACTGTGCCTGAGTTTACTGTAGTACCGGTTACGGTAATATCAGCTCTCATAGACCCGTTGGTCACATTTGAACCGATGTCAGCATAAACTTCAATCAAGATTGTCTGGTTTGCGCCGACTTGCTGGCTAATACCCCAGATATTGTCGGAGTCGCTAACAGTAGCCTTGATAGGAGTTGTGCTGTTTCCGTATTTAACATACAGATTGCTGAGGTCATCAGATGCATCAAATGTATTAGCACCTGTGAAGTCAATTTCGATTGCAGTCAAGTTAACTGCTTCAGCTGAACCAGTTGTAACTTGGAATGAACCGAGTCTGTAATTGGTCTGTGGAACATTAGTGTTCTGGTTCGGATAAGTAGCTGTTTTAGCTATTGAGAGTGTACCAACACCAACGCTCATTTGGTTAGCATTGGTTGTTGTTCCAGGAACGTCTACCAAAGACTGTGAGTTCTGACCACGAGCGTTGTCGATGTCACCACCAACCAAGCGAGCCATGATTGTATCACCGCTCGTGATATTGTTGGTGCCATCGTTATCATAGATATCAGCGCGAAGCTCAACAGTAACGGTTTGACCTGCAGGGATTGTGTAGTTAACTGTGTACTCTGTGTATGCAGGAGTGCTGCTGTCTTCCATCAAAGTTGATGTGCTGCCGTACTGGCTACCATTGATGAGCACGCGACCATTTCTCAATGAATCAACCGCAGCATCGCTGGTTTGGAAATCAAAGCGGAGGAAGTCCATTTTGATCGCTTCACCAGTAGCTTTAATTGTCCATCGACCCAAGATTGCATCGGTAGCATCCTTCACCAAAGATTCAGATGGTGAGGTGGTGTCTTTCTGGACAACAACTGCACCCTGGCTGACTGTAACTGCAGTCTGAGTAACGTTACCGCTAGTCATTCTGCCGTAAGCATTGTATGAAGTGTCATAAATACCAATGTCCTTAGCACCCAACAAGCTAAAGCTGAAGGTGCGGCCGGCTCCACCGGTAATATCTGCCTCAACGCGCAGAGTCTTTGTTGCTGCGGTTGTGGTGATTTCAAGTCCCGAGAAACCGAAGACTAAGTAGCCATCAGAATCAATGCTTGAGGTTGATGCAACCTGAACTCCATCAACAAACAATCTGAAATTTTGCATATCAGAGCTGTTGATTGAGCCAACTTGCTTCAATTGCAAACGATCAAATCTAATCGTTCTTTCACCAGAGTTGGTCAAAGTAGCACCCCAAACATGAACGCTAGAACCAGCTTCAACGTTTCCGCCAGCTGGGCTTACAGATGTAACTGTAGCGTTTGCCAAGTTAGCATTTGCAATGTTGTGGATGTTTCCTGATACGGACATTGAGCTGCCGTTTACTGACACCAATCTGACACCAATGGTTTGGCCAGACTTGGAGTGAGCCAAATCAGCACGAACAGAAATGGTTTTTGAACCATTTACTGTAAACAGGTTACCAGCAGCGAAGGTTACTCTGTTGTCAGATGAACTGAAGGAAGCACTGTCAGTGATTCTCTTAGAACCATCAAACAAGTAAACACCTTCTACTGTATTTGAATCAGAAACTCCAATTCTTTCCAATACAACGCTGTTAACTGTTGTGTTTCCAGTCAATGTAAATTCAGCCAAGTTAGCAACGGACTGAGAGTCATTAGCAGCACCGGTGTTTGAAATCAAAGTGGTTGCTGCTGGTCCTACCAAGCTAGCTGAAATTGGGCCTGTTGGCTGTGAGCCAGCACAGTTCTGTGTTCTCAAAGGTACGATACCTTCGTTAGCAGCAGCGAGGTCAGCTGCGTTAGCAGCGACAACGTGTGCCCATGACTTACCGTAGGAGTTGAATACTTCCATAGTTGGAAGACCCATTCTTCCGGTTGAAGTCATTCTCCAAACTGTACCTGTACCGTCGATTACCCAAGTACCTGCTGGGTGTCGTTCAGTTGCTGATTCGACGTTAGAACCAGTTGGAAGATCCTGGAAGGTGTTAACTGGAGCCCATTGGATGTTAGCAAAGCTGTATCCAAGGCCTGTGAAAACGGAACCGGAAACAAATCCTCGCTTCTGACCATTGGATACCAAGTATACCAATGGGTCATTAGGACCCTTAACCAAGGATCCATCTGCGTAGACGATGATAGGACCAACCGGCAATGCATCAGTTTCTGCGTTGGAGGCTACGACCTGACCAAAGTTGTACCCGTGTGAAGCGAACACTTCAGCAGAGGTAAAACCTCGGCGCTGGCCGTTAGATACCAAGTAAACGGTGCCACCGGAGTTCACTAAACAGCCTTCGCCGTGAGGAGCGGCTGAAGCAGCTGGAGCAACAAAGATTGCAGCGCTCCACACCAAGGTGGAGAGAGCAAGTCCTGAAGCGACAGCGCGCTTAGCCTTTTGAGATAAATTCATTGTGATCTCCAGTTTATAAATCATTCCTTACAACCAAAAAATTATTTGTTCATATGAGACAAACAATTCAGTTGTGGAGCTAATTCATAAACATTCGTTAAATTATTATTCTTTTTACGGACTCCTGTGTTCGGCAGGAGCACCCACCAATCTTTCATCCGCCAGTGGCGGACAAACCGCATTTCTGCGGGGACAAAAGACCGACCACCCCACTCTTTTGGCAAAGAGCAATTATTATTGTGCCCTGCCAAAAGAGATGGAGCCTTTTATCTCTATATTGATGAGTATTTCAGGTTGAACTTTTGTTTCTTGCGAAATAGGCAAGTTGCAAAAGCTTACCTGTCCATAAATTAGAGACGACCATTTGCTGTGAAAGTTACACCACAAACTGTGGGTAACTGTCCACTTCAAATCCCCTCTTGAAAATGACGAAAACACAAGTCCAGCAACAAAAAACCACCCAACCGGCATATGCCGGCAAGTGGCTGTTTTTAGCTGATAATTTGGTTATTCGTGACTCTCATTCAGGTGAAAGCATTATAGGATAAATGCTTTCGCTGTGTCAAGAAAGCAATCCCCACACATTCCAAGCTTATACTCTTCGCGTAAATCTATACTTCCCCAGCTCTTCATGTTCTGAATCTGTAATAATATTCTTGTATTTTAAGATATCCGTAATTCGATCAATTTTTGCGTGCGTTTTTTCAAAACCTGCCACCATTTCCCCTTTCAATTCTCCCTTTAAATCAGCTATTTTGTTGTCGACATACGCTTTTGTTGGCAGTTGTGAAATTCTCAGATCTATTTGTTTAAACATCTCATCCTGTTGAGTAAATCGCTCTTCTACCTTCAAAAATTTGCCATTTAAAAAATCTACTAATTCGCTGTAATCCATAAATTTTTATCTTTAATGTTAAGGTTAAAATTTTCGCAAAATATAACTCGCTGGTCAACCCGAGGCTGTGGATATTCCCCGTTCGATTCCCGAGCTATATACCAAAAAAGTACCCTAATGAGGATACTTTACGGTACTTTTTTGGAGCGGGATACGGGAATCGAACCCGTGCCACCAGCTTGGAAGGCTAGCGTACTACCATTATACGAATCCCGCCCGACTATTTCTGTGAATTGGCCACAATTTATGTAACGCAAATTCGCTTGAAAATATTAGCAAATTCCCAGCAAATACTCAAGAGCACTTAAATATCCACAAACAGCTTGATAGGCGTTGATAGGTCAGGCAAAGTTATTCACAAGTTGTCCACTCACAAAAACTTCAATGATTGCGGCCACTATTAAAGCCAGGATCACCACTACAAAATACTTAATCGTAGTGATTAAGGAGTATTTGAACACCGCTCCCCTCTGCCCCTGGGCATCTGCGCTCAACCAGTCCAAGCCCAAGACCAAGCCAGATACCCCGGCCAGCAGAAAGGCCGGAAGTTCAAAAATCGCGTGAGGTATTAGACCCGCGGCCAGGAAAGCCAGGTTAGTCAAAACATCGCTGGTGGAGATGGCAATAAAGGTGGCTACATAGCCCAGAATAAACCCGTTGAGCGCCACGGCAATGATTGGAACCAGACCGAACAGCAATCCCCCAACCCATGCCACGCCTGTGGCTGTAAGGTTCTGCAAAAATATTTCTTTGGCCAGATTAATGTCCAAAGCCGGCTCGTCCCCGAACCGCTCGCCAAAGGATTCGACAATTCTGGCCATCAGCTCAGGATATTGGACTGCGGTGATTATCCCAAAGACAAAACCGCCGGCAAACAGCGCCAAAACCATATTCACCCACCTGCGGTGCTGGGAATAAAAACGTCCGAATATTGTCCTTAAATCCATCATGCTCAAAGATTAACACACTTAATGTCGCCGTTAAAGCAACGGTTTGACGATTATATAGTTTTTGCAACTTGAGATAGTTTCTCGCTGGCGCTCGAACAATAATTGACTCGAACAATAATAAATCGAACCATATTAGAAGACAATCGTCTTGTTCAGAACCCTTTCCTTGCCTATTTTCACGTTTTGCTCGAACATGACCTCATCATCCGAATTAAGCACTGTCAGCAAATACTTGCCAGGTTCCGCCTTAATAAAGTACCTGCCGCTTGGCTGGGCATGCGCTGACACAGCCGGCGAGTTTTCCAAACCCGCGAATTTTAACTCAAGTTTGAACGGCCCAGTTTTGTTTGACCTGATTTGCCCGTAAAGCTTTGGCCGCCACTTTATCATTCGGAATACCGCAATTCCCACATACAGCAGAACCAAAACCAGGTTCAGTATTGTGTAGTTGATCATAAACCCTGCCAGCACAAACAGGAAACCAAGCCAGAACAAGGCCGAGAACATGAAATTCGCAAACATAACCAGATTTGGCCTGACCACGCCAATGTATTCTTTCTTTGCCTCCTGGTTCCAGTCTTCAGCCAGCGGGTCCATTGGGATGTTAGGCGTGACCACATCCGACTCAGAAGTAACGGTAATTTCCTGCCCTCGGTAAACATTTTTGTAAATCCCGTCAGCGGATTTCTTGATGCTTAAAGACGGGAACGCATAGTTGCTCTTGGCCGCAGTCAGTACGAATGTCCCCTTCCTCACCAAGAACCCGAACCTTCCGTTAAGGTCAGTGATTGCCCGCTCCACTACTTTTCCTGTTTTGGCGTCAACCAGTGATACGACAACAGGATCAAGCGGCTGTTTGGTCACGGAATCATAAACCGTGCCCCAAGGCAGTCGCTTTCTTCTGAGGCCAAAGAACGCCAGGAAGTTATAGAAGTAACGAACGGCTACAACTATGACGTCAAACAGGCCGGCGGAAGTGGACAAGGAAGCCTGAATCACAGGGTTTGCGTACGCCAAACCTACCGGAACCGCGGCCAATGTAACCACCGGATTGAGCACCTCAACAATGTATTTGCCGCCAGGGATAGTTGAAGCAACATTATTCAACGTCTCGGAAATGGCT
Organism: uncultured Candidatus Saccharibacteria bacterium; assembly: GCA_964605735.1. GTDB lineage: Bacteria > Patescibacteriota > Doudnabacteria > UBA920 > O2-02-FULL-48-8 > DASPNG01. Next base: position 24,458 of record CAZSDS010000003.1, read on the forward strand.
TCTATTTTATCCTGGATGTCAGGCGCAACGTTAAGGTGATACGCCACAATCAAATCAGACTGCAATTCCGTGTAGGTGTTTGCAATTAAAATCCCGGCACCGAGAATTGGGTAAGGATTGCTTATTGAATCTGAATCCGCGCCATCTGCGATTTGCGAGTAATCTGGATCTTCTGAGCCACCCTGGCCTTCTGATCCTCCAGAATCCGTTTCTCCTGCCAGTTGACCGCATGAACCAATCATAGCTAAGTGCTTTTCTTTCTTTGCCCGTTCAAAAGCTAGTGATTTGGCGTCGGTTGCGGCCTTAACAGCTTCCACATATTCCTGTTGCGCCCTGTCTTTTCCAAATACCTGCTCAGTAACTGACCTGATGTCGCGCGCATCCTGCATGTCAGACAAGAATCTCTCAGTTGCCATGCGCAATCTTTCTCTGTAGAGCCGGTTAATTGCCAGATAATCACGGTAGCTGATGCAGTCGTTTTCATCATCGCTGGTGTCTTCACTGCTGACTGGCGGAGGTGTTGGTGAAGGCGAAGGCGCTGGCGGCGGCGTAGGCTGAGGAACTGGGGTTGGGAATGGAGCCGGAGCTGGTGCAGGGAGTGGGTTAGGTGTCGGTGGCGGATTCGGTGTTGGCTTTGGCGGCGGATTTGGAGTTGGTTTAGGCTTTGGTCCCGGAGGTGGTGTTGGTTTTGTCGCAGGCGGAGGCACAGGAGTTGGATCTGGTGGTGGCGGTGGCGGAACTGGGGCCGGTGCTGGCGGTGGCGGTGGCGGCGGGGTTGGGCTTGGCGCCGGACAGCAACCTCCTCCGCCTCCCCCC
>CAZSDS010000004.1:0-17873 GCA_964605735.1 uncultured Candidatus Saccharibacteria bacterium
AAACAACCGAGTTCTTAACTTTTAGAATTGACAAAGTAACTTTGCGGTTGTAATAAATGGTCAGTTGTATTGTACCTTTGAGGACGAAAGTGACTCATTTCACAGGGAGACAATGTAATGAGCCGATACCCCAAACGTCCTGACGGTGTTGTGCTTTATGATGGTCCGTCGTTGATCGACGGCAAACCTATCATTCTTGTTGCTACTTTTCGAACAGCAAACGATAAAACGGGGAACCTGATACAAACCTGGATTCTCCGTAAAAATGTTCATCCCGTTGAAGCGATCAATAACGGCGGCGACAAGTCAATCTGCGGCGATTGCCCGCTCCGTGGAATTTTGGCACTGCAAGATAAAAGCAAATACAAAAGCAAGCGAACAGCCGCTAAGTCTCGTAAGCGTGTCAATCGTCAACGTGGTTGCTACGTATCCGTGCAGAATGCTCCCCGTGCAATATGGCAATCATATCATGCGGGCAATTATCCCGTATATGATCCCGATGCCCACTATCGATGGTTTCAAAAGAGGGGTATCCGTATTGGCAGTTATGGTGATCCTACGGCAGTCCCTTTTGAAGTGTGGGAACCAATTTTATCCATTTCGCCACAAAATGCTCATCCTGGTTACACGCATCAATGGCGGAAGTGCGATCAACGCTGGCGTCATCATATCATGGCATCGACTCATTCGATTGCCGAACTAGAAGAAGCTAACCGCAATGGTTGGCGATCGTATCGCACCCGTAAACCAGACCAACCTCTTGCTCCAAATGAGATACATTGCCCTGCATCGGAAGAGGGGGGTTATCGGCAGACTTGTGAAACTTGTGGAGCGTGCGATGGCTGCAACTTAGGAGCTAACGCCGCTAAACAGGTTTCGGTTGCAATAGTTGTGCATGGCGGTGATAGCCGCCAAAGTGGCGCAGTAGCTGTCATTGAAGCTGCTTGATCGGATGGACACTTAATCGGATGGACACTTCCCGCCAAAGGCGGGAAGTGTCTTGCAAATTGGTCGGTTGATTTGTACCTTAGAGGGTGGCAAATCAACCTGGGGACAAACCAAGAGACAATGCAATGAAGATGGTACACGAAGTTCGTTATTACGAGCCGTATCTGCCAACGCCTCGGCATCGGAAGTACCGGTATCGGCCCACTTCGGAACAAATTGCAGTGGAAATTCCCGAAGTTGTCGATCAAGAAGCACCGATTGCCATTGTGCAAACCAGTCCCTTCAAGAAAATATGGATTGATAGCAACTATGGCCATCGCAATCGGTTGGAGTATCGTTTGTACAACAACGAGTTGTACCTACTCTGCCGCCGTGGCTACTTCTATTGCCTTAGTAAGAACCAACGGAATCGGGTGGCAATACTGAAAGATATGCACTATCACAAGGAAAGGCATATCTTTGACAATCTAGAACAAGGTGTAAAGTCACTAACTGACTATTGCTCTGATTTCCTTTTGGTTGATGGAAAAATCCATGCCAAAATTGGAGAGCCACGTTATTGCATTATGACTTTTGGATTGGGACACAATCATGGAATTGGTTGGGGAACATCCTTAAGTATTCATAATTCATACAACCGCAATATTACCAGGCATCGGTATTTCCGTATTGACCAAGAGGAAATAGCCAGGGAAAAGGGTCTGGAGATTGCCTTGAAGCGTGGCGATACCAATGCGGTCCCTCATTTCAAAAAGCGGTTGTATGATCGTTTTGAAATTTTGATTCCTGATGCCGTGCAATGCAATCCACTTGAAGAACATGGCGATGGGGATGCGTTTATCAACCGTGCCAATGAGATTACCGAATCTTCCGGTTGTGCTGCTGTAGCAGGTTTATCGTTGATGATGGAAGCGTCATCTATGTTTGGATGATAAGATCATTTTTGGCCGAGTGGTGGAATAGGAAGACACTAGGGACTTGTTTCTACAAATGAGTCATCTTCGAGAAATCGGGGAATGAGAACGCCGAGAATTGCTGGGAAACCCTAATAGCTCCCATGACTACAACGTGGTTGGAAACAACGGGCGTGAAAGTTATAAAAATATGGGAGATTGGGCAATCAGCAGCCGAGCCTCTACTATCGAAAGATAATGAGGAAGGTTCAGAGACTATGCACGGCGCACCCTAACAGATAATGCTGCGGGTGATGATATAGTCCAGACCACAACAGCAATGGCTAGAGAAATCTAGTGTGGTAAGAAAATCCCTTGGGGGGCAACCCCCGTGCGGGTTCGAATCCCGCCTCGGCTACTTATCAACGATTCCATTTCTAATACAATTACTTTGTACCTTGATGGATGTAACTTTCCTCTTCACTGGAGACAATCCATGAGCAAACGTAATCCATTCAAGGTTTACAAGCTGGGTGCCGCCAATGACTGGCTGGAATACATCGCTTGGTATGACGATGTTCCTAAATCAATCTCATTCACGATCAACGATGGCCGTGTGCCAGGTAGTGTGTCGTCGCTTCCGTCCAATGAGTTCTGGCGGATATTTATGACCATGCCTCAATATGGCTTATACAATCCGAGTGAGTTTTGCAGGACTAAAGCGCACAATACGTGGCCCCAAGAAGAACCGCATGGTTTGTGGCTTGGCGTGAGTTATAGCTTGGAAGAACGCACTGGTTCTTTGTTGCGTTTCGATACGCCTGCCGATGCAATCAAGAAGAAGCAGGAGATTCTTGAAAAAAATCCTCATCTTGTTGAATCTTACAAGTCGTTGGAATGGAAACAATTGCCGCCACTTGAAAAAGATGAAATTCATCGTGTGCGGACACAACTGGAAACATTCATCAAAACCCTTGACCAAACCAGGATTATCCTGGGGTCTGATCCTGTCGCCCGTGATGAAAGTGGAGCAGCGAATATAGATTGTTACGCTGCAAATATTTGGCATATTGCCTGGGAGATAGTACACGGTATTCGTGATATGCCGACCAATTGTGAGCCGCAAAGCAGAAAAGAAGAGTCATTTCTTCATCAACCCCAACGATGAACGAATCAATCGGGATGATTTAGCCTTGCCTAAGATTTAAGTCGGTTGATTCGTACCTTTAGGGGCGTTGTTTCAATCATTCTTGTTAGGGGATAGCAATGCAAGTCGCAGCAGTAGTGGTCATGAAGAATGGCGAAGTCGAAAATTGTTACACCTTGTTGGGTCATGAGCAAGGTGGTGTCGTGCAAGGCAAGTACGCTGGGCAATCGCTTAGCGCAGCGGTAGAAGAATTGTTTTATCAACAATGCCGCAAGATTGATTCTTCACTGCCAGAACAAATGGTCAGTGAAGAAGAGGAATTGCCCGACAATTACCCCGACTTCGACGGCGGCGTGTTTCATCACGAAAATCAAACTGTGTGCCTGTGTTGGCCTACGATGGTATAGGCAGGCGTTGGGGTTTTTAATTTCTTTTTTTTGTGAGATACACGATGCAAGCTGGAATAGACACTGCCCGACTGGATGCAATTGACGAACCAACCCGTGATTTGGTGTTGGGTGCTTTGATTGCGGCCTTTGATCGTTTGGAAACGGCTTTGCCGCCAAACGTCACCCTTGAAGAAGCGAAAACTCATTTTGATTTGGTTACGACAAATGGATCATATTGCTGGGGAATATGTGAAATGTTCTCCGCACTTCTTCAAACTTATTCGGACAGTGAGATTTTTCTCGCTGACATTAACGAATGGTTTGGAGAGAAAATTCAATTGTTCTTCAAATCACGGGTGGAAAACGAAGATTCCCCGATGCCTGATCTAACAAGGTACGCTTTGGAGTTCATTGAGACTTTCAACTACAAGCGTGGCAAAGGTTATTTGCAATGGTCGCCGCCCCCGATCTGGACGGCAGAAGACCTTAAGGCCACGTATCGACATGGTGGTTGGTCCATCTTTTACACTGATGAGGGATATTGCGAACTGTATGCGCTGGCCGAGCCTGATCTTGCTTGGTATGGGTCTTTTGAGGTGGAACCGGATTGCGAGTATTCCGGTCGTTGGTTTGAAACTGACGAAGAAGCGGCAGCGTTTGTGCAAAAGGCTGCTGATGAAGGGGATTTACTTTGCCGTAAGACCATTGAGTTTTTGATTGGCCATAAAAGTCCCACGGTGAAGCGATGTGGCTTACGCCGTACTTGGGAAGGCAATACTCCTGTTAATCTTGCAGAACGGTACAACGAACTGGCCAGCAAGGAAACTCTTACGGAACAAGAGCAAGCGGAGTTTGAAATGCTCTCGTTCTATGCTCCATAAGAAATAAACCATTCTGCCTGATCGCCTCATCTTTCTCTTGTGAGACATATAATGAGTAAAAAGAAAACATTTGTCGATGTTGCTATGAGGTTGGAAGTTCCTCATGGCGTCGATGAAGACCCTATGGAAATTGTGAATGAAGCAAACTTCACAATTTCAATCGACGATACTGAAATCCAAATCATGGATGTGGTCGTTAGTGGAACTTGTGACGAAGAAAGTGGCGCTTTAGTTCGTGAAGATGGTGCCACTGGTCGGGATGTATGTTTGCTTCACGATCCGCCTATCGACTGATTCTCCCCCCTGGTCAGTCGAAGCCCCTCGCCCCTTCGGGGCGAGGGGCTTGCTAACAACGTCGGTTGATTTGTACCTTTGGAGTCATAAACGGACATAACAGTTTTCCTGGAGACAATGCAATGACCCGAATGATGGCGAAAGCGAAACGGAAACAGTTTGTCAAGGTGATTCGGGATTACCTGCTGTCTATTGGGGCGGTTGAGACAAAAGCCGATCTAAACAACAAACATAGCATCTACGGTGATTTTCCATCGTATGAGTTTGTCTACGATTCGAAATGTGGCACACTTCATTTGGCGGTACATGCCCGTGGTAGTTATAAAGGTTCAAGCGGGCCAGGCGATGTAATGAGCCGCTTTGCTCTTCCAAAGATGGCGCATCGCCATGTCAACTGCAATCCGCATAGCGGAAAATGGAATCATCAATACTTCGAAAACTGCACCATCGAAGAGGCATTGGAAAACTTTAAGAGTGAAATGGAGAAAATTACTCCGACCACTCTTGAAGACTTCGTGCAGAAAACATCACTAGTTCCCAATATCATTGCGGGAATAGTGGTTGAAAATCGCAATACCAAAATGGATGATCCACTTTATGTGGTTCAAAATCGCTTGTGCCACGATGAAGCAAGAGAATGGTTCATCAAATACGTTGAACGGCAAGCTGTGTTCTTGTGGGACAACAACAAAACCTTTCGCAAGTCATGTTCATACATAGGCAATAGTGGGCTGGACACGCTTTATGCCTTTGTGGAGTATTGGCTGGATAACTACTTAGATGATCCAGTTGAATACCGCAAGAAATTTACTGATCGGTTCTTTTGTACCTTATAGGTGCAATTAGTCGAGAGCAGACTGGCGTTCTGACGGGGTGTGCTGCAAACCAATGTGGCCTAACCTGTATCGGTTCGATTCCGACTCTCGACATGTTTCAACAGTCATCTTTAGGAGACAATGCAATGGACCATCTTATCAAGTTGATGCAGCAGCGTAACCCGGAAATCTTGGGTGAAAGTGTTGGTCAAAAAGCTGCTGCTCTTGCTATCGCTTGTTTGGTGCAGCAATACCAAGAATCAGGCAGTCAAGTAAGCGAAGAACAAGTTGACAATGACATTAAGGAAGCGATGACGGCATTGCACAAGTGGATGTGGCAGATGGTCAAGGAAAAGAATTTCATCGAAAGCCACCCAACTGTGCCGGATTCGCCAACTATCCTGGTCAATGTTAGCGGTGGCGTCGTGCAAGACGTATATGGCAAGGATGGTTTAGTCAACGTCATTGTTGTTGATTGGGATTGTGAAGGTGTCAGCGATAATTCTTTTGAGGTTGACGCCTTTTTATTCAAAGCTCCCGATGGGAAGATCGGCCATAGTTCTTTACGTGGCATCTTTTATTGGGAACAGTTAGAAAACCAACCTGAATTGGTTACTGCTGTCAAAAATGCTCTCGATCAACTTGAACCAGTTGATGCCTCCTACGTCAGTGTGTGGGATAACGGAACTACGGTCGAGACTCCATGCAAGTATGATCCTCGTAGTCGTCGGTGTTACGACATCGTACAAAGTGATACAGATGTAGGTGACGCACAACTTGTGGAAGAGTATGTTCTTTTGTCACCTGATAGTAAGGTGACAAAGAACGTCACTTTCGTATACTAAGGGAGCATTGTCCCCGCCCGGTCCTGGGATTGTGTCCACCCAGGGCCGGGTAATTTTCACAGTTACTTTGTACCTTTTGGGGCAGTTCACTAGTTCCTTTTGGAGACACACGATGCCGCCGAAGAAAAAAGTTAAAGAGTTTAGTCGGCCAGAAGTTTGCCGTGTAAGGGATGAGCTTAAGAAGGCTGTGACCAAGGTTGCCGAGCAACTTGGGCTTACTGTAACTGGATTTGACAGGCCGAGGTTTAATCTCTCCTTGATGAAGCTGTCGCTTGAATTTACGGTTACTGAACTGGTTGCCAGTGCTGCTAAGTCGGAATACAGGCTGTTTGTTGAGTTTGCTTCCTATTATGGTCTTAAGCCTGGAGACTATGGCAAAGAAGTCGATCTTGGTAATGGGATTTACAAGATCGTCGGCCTTAAGCCACGGGCGACTAAAAACACGATTATCGTGGAGAAGGTGAAAACCGCCACTGGTGCAATGGCGAAGCCGGGACAACAATATGTTGTTCCTCACCAGGATATTCTTCGTAGTCTCGGGGATACGTCGATGAGTGTCGGTCAATATGAAGTGATTGACTGATTCGGTTGTTTCGTACCTTGGGGGGTCGTAATGACCCCCCTATTATTTCCACTTCAATTGTGAGACATACGATGCTTAAAGCAGAACAACAAAAGCTGGTTGATGAAGTGGCCAAACGTGTACCTGGCAATACTGTCGTGCTTCACCATGTCAGCTTTGACCATCCGACCGAAGGCAAAGTCTTTGGCCAGGCAAACATTTTTGATGATGATGCGTATGCCCAAGCAAAAGAAGGGCGTATCATTGTTTGCCATTTAGTTTATCCATACAGTCATGGCCCGTATGCAGTTAAGGCTGAAAAGCTCACTTCTGAAAAATCAGGATACAGCAGCAATCATGCTGCCAGAGGCGTTGCTGAATCAGTTGGTTTCATGTTTTGGGGCCAATCTCCCATTGATGATTATAAGTCAATGGAACGGTTGGCTCACGATATTCGCTTTGAGCAAAACACTGACGAAGATCGTGTCCAGGTCAATGACATGTTCACGATTGGGATTGGCGACGGTTATGCCGTGTATGTTGTAACTGGCATCCGAGGGAATAAATGCTCCGTCGAATGGCGAGGCATTGCCAATGATGATTATTACGATCATCATTTCGGTGGTGGCGGCAACTACTCGGTGGCTAATGTCCTTCGATACACCAAACGCAACAAAGCCGCTCGGAGGCTATTCGGTACTAAGGGCAAGAATGTAAACAAAACCGAAGCGTTTGAAACGCTGCTCAAGGAATACGAGCAAAATCACGGCTTTCCCTGCCCGGTATCACTTTTGGCGTAGCTGCTTTGTGCAAGCCCCGCCCCCGATGGGGGGCGGGGCAATGCCGGGCCTTTTCCAGATTTTGAACATCTTGGTATTGAAAAGAAACCGGGTTGCTTTTTACATCTGGAATTTCGCCAGTATGATAAAAACAATCGGTTGATTTGTACCTTGTGGGGCAAACCACTTCCTTTCACCGTGAGAACAGTCATGGGTCTTAAATTTTCGATCGACAACGGCGAAACATGGCAGGATGTACCTAATGGCATCCGTGTTTCTATGGACGATCAATTGATACCAGGCGAAGACAGCACTGGCGAATTGACGTTCAACTTTACAGATGAAGGGCTGATTTGCGATGTGTGGCTGGACGACGATGGTGGCAGCGGGAGCGAAAATCCCGGCACATCAAGTGAAACGTATGGTGAAATCATTGAAAGACTGATTGAAGACAATAGTTGAGGTCAGTCTTCAACATCGCCCCATCCCCGCTATGAGCGGGCGGGGATATTTTCAACACAGTTAATTTGTACCTTATGGGGCAGTTTCACCTTTTTCACTGGAGAGAAAAAATGAAAGCCGAAAACGCTTCTGACGTTATGGCATACTATGCCCAAAATGATTTTCCTGGCCGTGCTTGGAGCGTACATACGCAACTTCATCTTGCTTTGACGTTCATCAATAGCGGCAAGACGGGGATGGCTGCGTTCATTCGGCATTTGAATGAGTTTATCGACGAAGAGCGCTCGGTGGTGAATGAGGAAGTCGGAAACGACTATCCCATGTATTCAGAGACTCTTTCGGATGAACCGCCCAAGAAGCATGTGCAACCACGGCTTGAAGCTACTTTTCGCCCTCAACAGTGGGTTGGCGAAGATCACCTTTGTGATCTTTTCGATCAAAAGGTGAATTTTGATGCCACCGATGTTTTCCTCAAGCTATCACTTGAACAAATCAAGGGATTCAAGGAAAACGACTACGACAGCGATGATCTTGCCGAAGATTTGCCCGAGCGGCAAGAGCATAACGGCCCATTTGAAGTCGATGTAGATATTAATGTGTGGCTATATGAAAATGGAATTGAAGATCGGGCTGCCATGACCCAGGAACAGCTTGACCAACTGCGGGAAAAGTACAACGTCAAGGTCGATTGATTCGTACCTTATAGGACGGTTACAGTCGGCTTCACAAAAGGACAGTGCCATGAGTCCACTTGACAACATCGTGATCGACGGGACGGAAAACGGGGAATTTGAGGGAGATGCAACAAATCCTCCTTTCGCCTTGTTTTCTCCCGAACTTCAGGCTACCATTGGTGGTCCTTACGCTAAAAGAGAACACGCCGAAGAAGCATTGGCAATGATGCGAGAGGGAGTTCTTAATCCGTTCTTTACTTCTTACAAAGCATCTTTACAATGGCGAGCTTTGTGTGGTGAAGACGTTGAAATTGATTAAGACGACTTCGGGGGGCCGTAGCTCAATGGTTAGAGCAGCAGACTCATAATCTGTTGGTTGAAGGTTCGAGTCCTTCCGGCCCTATTTCTTCTTTATTTCTTTTCTTTTCTATCTCTTTTTTTCTCTAAAAGGGGCAAACGGTGGGAACAACGCACCGATATAGTCATCAAGATAAATTGCATTATCTCGCCCTTTGTCGGGAATACAACAAAGCAAAGAGCGAGCTTGGCGAGAACGGCGAAAATTCAGTCAAGTTTGTTTCCTTGTCATTACAACTTCATGCTGCTAAAGCGACAGTACCCAAGGCTTGGCGATCTGCCGCCTTTGTCGAAGCATGTGCAACATCCTAAAGGTGCATTTCAATGTCGATGATTAGACTTTATGGATGGGAAGAATTGAATACAGAATCTACCAGCATCTTATACATCGACGTAGACAAAGAAGATTGCACCTTCTTTGATGATAATGTTGTGTTTGTTCAGCATGTAGATGGAGTGTGGTACACTAAATTCAGCGATGCGAAACAAGCAGCAATCAATGATCTTAAAGATAAGGTTGCTGGCTACCGCAATGCACTGAAACGGGTCCGTTCTCTTAAAAAGAGTGACACGTTTAGTGCAAAATAACATGAGGAGAATATAATGGGGGTAATTACGACAGCCGATGAAATGCTTAGTTCCGCTAAGAATCACATCAAGGAAGCGGCCAGAGACTTGTCGCAAATCATCGTTGATGAAGTGTATGGACACGACGAATTCTCCGAAGAATACAAAGAAAAGATGCGAGAAGTGCTAAACGATTTAATCGCAATCAAGATAAAGTTGGGCTGAGTGTGCATATAGAAGCGGGGCAATTCACAAGCCGCAGGAAAACACAATGGACCTGAAAGATCATCTTGAAACCGTCAAGAATACGTTTGAACAGTTCACGGTAGACAAACCTGCTGTGACTTACGAGGAAGATAGTATCCTCATTGACGGTGGCAACTTGTCAATCAGTCTGACTGAAATCGAGACTGTAGCCATCGGCCGAACCATGACAATGCCGGGCTACGTTTTAGGTAAGGCGGTTTATCTTCCGGCTTCCTATTGGGAACCAGAAGGTGTGGATGTGGTAGAAGTTAAATCCAGCCGCAACTTCAATGAAGTGCTGATTGAAGCTGTCAAGGTTTGGGTTGGACAAATGGTGTCGGTCTACCTTGAAGCCGAGGGTCTGGCTGAGGAAACAAAAGAAGGGTAACTGTACGTTTTTCACTAGGGAAATCCCAATTTGTTCACAAGGAAATCAAAATGAAATTCTCAGAATTAAAAGTTGGGGATCAATTCAGCACCAACTTTGCCAAACTTGTCAAGGTAACATCGCATACTGCTGTGGTTCTTGATTCATCTGTTCTAAAGGCGGGATCAATCGAACGCATAACAGATGAAACAAAATTGATTCATGTGCGGTCTTACTCTCTTGACAATATGTTTGATCTGATTCAAACGCAGCCGTTTGCTGATTTTTATAATGGCGTATTCGCCAATTGGATCAGTAAAAAAGACCCATTGCTGACTGAAGAATTTGTCAAGAACAAGTTCAGGGAGTTGCTGAAGTCAGCTTTTTGCAAAAATGTGTAAGGGGCTTACTGAATCGGTTGCGATGTACCTTTTAAGTCGTACCAAGTAACTTCCATTGGAGACTTACCATGACCGAAAAGAAAGAACCGTCCACGTTGATCTTATCCGCTACCATTCAAATCAGTGTGGATCGGGAAGATGGGAACGGGGTTCCTTTCGCAACCTTGGATAAGATCAAGGATTATCTCACTCAAGCTGTTCAGCTTAACCTTGATCGTGAAGGCGTCGGAGATTTGGACGACGACCATAGCGTTACGGCACTATTCATTGACTGGGACACGCTTCAATTTGGAATCGTCGGCCAGTCGAATTGGAAATGCCCTAGTTGTGGCGACATTCAGACGATTCGCAACCGACTCCTGGAGCAGATCGGCACGCCAATGTGCGGCAATTGCGATTGCGAAATGAATGAGTTTGCTGCCAATCGAGTCAAATGCGTGCAGGTTGAATTTGACCCGGAATATTTTGGTGGTAATTACGCAAAGGTTGGTGATTTTGTGCATATTCCCCTGGCTTTGATTGATGAAATCAAAGAATCCAAGGGGTTGAACGACGATCAAGCCATCCAAGCCGCTTTTGAGAAAGTTACCGGCTTGAATCGACCCAACATCATCCACTACTCGTTCAATGAAGATGAACTGGTTGACCAAGAAGGAAATGGCTGGGATTAGTCCTCGCCACAGTTAGCGAACTCCCCGCCCGCAAGGGCGGGGAGTGGAAGTAAGTCGGTTGCTTTGTACCTTTTAGGCCAAACAGTTTTCTTCTCATTGGAGACACACGATGCAAACTGCTCTCTACCCCAAACCCATCGAAGACAAGTGCCCCTACTGCGGCAGCGAGAATGTCTCAAACGACATGACCGACTGCCAGCCCACGGCCAGCGGGTGCAGCGTCCAGGTGAACTGCGCCGACTGCGGCAAGGTCCACCATCTGAACTACGAAGTCGCCAGCATCAGCTTGGAGAACGACAAGCCCGGCGATCTGGTCGATTACCATGTCGGCTACGAGTTGCCCGACATGGGAGCCGACGATCAGGATAAGGCTGAGAAGTTGCTGGTCGCCGCCGTGAAGGCGGGGGATGGCATCTGCATCATGGCCAAGGGCTATGGCGACGGCGCTTCGGCCAATGGCTACGGTTGCCCTGTCATCATCGAATTGTGCAAGGGCCAGTTGCGAGTCATCACCTGGGACGACATCAACAACGATGATGCCGGACCAATCGTTGAACTCGGCGGCGCACGGTACAGCGAAGAAGACAAAGACGCCTACTCCGACCATCCCTATTGTGGTCGTGTGCTGACGCCCAGCGGTGCCGTGATCGAAGAGCAAATCTTCCAGCAACTTCACAGCGAGGCGATCAAGTGGGCGGAAGAGCAATCGCCGCCGTGGAACCACACCATCGAGGTGCGCACACGCAAGACCGGTGAGCTTCATCACCGCATCATCCCCAACAAGACCGACAACTTCAACGAGTAGTTGGCAAGGTCGCCGCCCGGCAAGGGCGGCGACCAGCCTTACGCAGTCGGTTGATCTGTACCTTAGAGGGCAAAGTCACCCATTTCACCGGAGACAGATCATGCAGTGGACAGCCCGAATGGAGAACGTGGGCCGAAAGCCCAATCAAAAGCGGTTGCGAGTGTATTTTTCAGATTGCAAACGCTATGCAATTTTGAGAATCAAAAAGGGGCGTTACGAACTCGTTGAAAGTGATGCGCATGGGGGATCATATTATGTCACCCCTGAAAATAGCAATCACACAACTCTTGCTGCCGCTAAAGCGCAGGCAGAACAAGAAGAAGCTGTGCGATTGAAAATTTGGCATTATTTTGAAGCCAGGGCAAAACGGTCGCATGAATCAGACGCCGAGATACGAACAAACAAAGATTATCCGGCGTGTAAGCTAGTAATAGATGAGGCACATAAGCGAGCCAATTGGACTGTGGAGCAATATGCCGCTTTTAGTTACGCTTACACGAAATATCGGGCTTTGCTGACGATAACGGGGCTTGGCAAGATGCCCATTGATCCCGCCGCTCGTCGGGACTGGATGGCAATGTTGGATGGTACTTACAAGCAATATTGGGAACGTACTGCCAGTTGATCCGTACCTTATCTGACGTTGTCCGACACTTGCTCAAAGGGAGATAAACATGCACCGATTCCGATGGAGAACGCAATCGAAGTGGCCCTCTAAGCCACTTTGGTTGATGATGCAATGGGAAGGCGAATCGCCTAATCCTACTGAAAATGACAAGATGCTGGCTTTTGTGTGTGTTATTACTAATACGCAGAATGAAGTCATCAAAGAATTTCGGGTGGAAGGGACCAATTTCACCCAGGTAGCTTCAAAGCCAGGAGCAGCGTACCCAAAAGGACTGGTGTATGATCCCATTGCATCCATGCGTGCCTATCAGCTAGGCGCTGATTTTTGTCGGCAATATCAAGAATCCTAAAGGCGGGCCGGGTTGCCACACCATGTACTTTTTGCCCCGGTAGGTGGTTTAGTTGCCACTGGCAACGGGCAGCCCGGCCTTTTGATTCTCCCTGGTGAAAGGCCCTCGCCCGCTCGTAGCGGGCGGGGGCCGTCTTAAAAGGATGCCATATAATGCAAATCACGATTGATATACCGGATGATAAGGTTGATGACGTTTGTAAGTGGTGCAGGACTTCCTTGCAGCAGCCGAATTTCATCAATGGCACAAATATGGATTTTGTGTACGGCAAGCTCATTGAGCAAATCGCATTAGTGAAGTATCCGCCGAGCAATTATCCTAAAGCGACGGAACTTGGGCCAACTGAACATTCTCGATGCCCGCATTGCAACAATTCATTTGACAATGCTCACCCGGATTGGTCGCCCAGCGTACTAAGGCGATGTGCGAATTGCAAGGAATTGTTTGTCATTGCAGATACCGACAGGGATCGGGTCGGTTGATCCGTACCTTTAAGGGTGCGTTTAACTTTATCTTTCACCGGAGAATGACAATGGCGAAAATGACCAATCGCAACAAAATCATCGCTGGTTTGACCGCCCTCGGGTTTGTGCAAGATACAAATGCTCGAACATCCAAGTATTTGGTGTTCAAGGAGCCTGGCAAGAGCAACGCTTACTTGGTTGGAAAGTCAGGGGCACTCCGAAAGACAAATAGCACTGTGGCGAAATCCATTTCGCTCACCGATGCCAAAGTTTGTAAAGTCATCATGACCGTTGGCGAGCGAGCCAACGAATACAAAACGGTCGAACAGGCACGGGAAGATTTTGGAGTTCTATTGTCGGGCTGAGTTGGTTGATCCGTACCTTTAGGGGTGCGTTTAACTTCACCTTTCACTGGAGAGCATCATGTCTGAAATTTATTCCAAGACGCTTCTGCCCGACGTTGATGGCACTGTGATTGCCGCTGGTCCGGTTGTGACTGAGAAGGGCATGATGCCTTCTCGGACGGTGCTTCGCAAGCTCAAAGATGGTCATTATGTGATCCACAATCAGGCTTATCCGAACCTGAATCGTGGCGATGACAAGCCGCAACGTGATTACAGCAGTGGGGATTATTGTGGAAGCGAGGATCAAAACGCCTTCGCCCAGTTCGTTTGCCGACTGATAAAGCAAGGAAAAAATCAGTTCGGCTTGACGACAAATGATATGGTCCCTAATGGTATCTTCTTGCCAATGGGACAAGAAATCAGTGAAAGCGGTAATACGCTGCTTACCGATGATGAAAACAATGTCTATGCCGTTCTGAATTTGGGTGGCAATCTTCGATTAGAGGTATTCATTAACTGGAACAATTATCCAGTTATGCGAGTCACGCCTCTCGTAATTACAGAAGAAAACCTGGCCAATTTCATCAATGAAACTTGTGATGGATGGAAAGCCATCAGGTTGAATGTAGAAGGCGTCAACATCGTTCAGTCCGGCGAAAGCTGGTACGTTCAAAAGAAGTAAGTCTCCGGTGAAGCGCCCCCGCCCGCTCGTAGCGGGCGGGGGCTTGGTTTCCTAATCAGTTGAATTGTACCTTATAGGGCGTTTGAATTGTACCTTATAGGGCGTTCTTCCATTCACCGGAGAAATATCATGACCGAACATAAAAAGATGCAGCGTTTCAGAAACATCATGAAAGTTGCTTTAAGCTATTTGCGTAGCAACGTGGATGATGTAAACGAAGCACTTTATGATGAAGAAACCAACTCGTTGCACACCCAAGATGGTTACATGCCCCAGATCACGGAAGAAGAAGTAGAAACTTTGGATAATGAATTGTGGGGACAATGCCAGCGCTGCGGCAGCAATTTATTCTCTGGCAGGTGTATGGACCAAACTTGCCCTTTTTCAGACTACGATCAAGATGATCCAAAAGGATGGATCGGACACCCCAACTTTAACTCGGATCAATAGATCCGTACCTTATAGGGCGTTCAATTTCACTTCTATGGGAGACTGGTTCTATGGCGATTAATAGCAAGCACGTTCAAACTGTTCTTGTCACTGATCCTGACACTGGAAATGTTTGCGAAGTTGAAATTCGCAAGCTTGAAAACGGCCCCTTGGTCGGCCTGGATGGTGCGTTTCTCGAACAGACCGACGACAATGCGTTTTCGCCTTACGATAAAGGTGAAGAAATCATTATCCCCGATGATGAACCGTCTCTTACCGAAGCAGAACATGCCGGGTATCCGCATTTTGTTATCATCAATTACGGTGATAATGAAACGGCTGGTTTGTACGTTTACCCGAACAGCAAAATCGCCCTTAGTATGGTGTTCGGTATTTTGGTCAATCGTTTGGATGGCATCTATGATGAAGATGATGATGGGGTGCCATTCAGGAAAAAGATTGCCGATGCTCTCAACAAAGATGATGTTGACCGGGCATTAGAAGTTTATCACTCTGTACCGGACAATCTGGAAGTGATCGAGTACGGCGTGATTACTCCAACGACGGAAATCCCTCAACAATACGAGGCAAGCAAAGAGGATTTACAACAATACCTTGAGTCCTGATCGGTTTGTGCAAACCCGCCCCCTGTCACCAGGGGGCGGGTATCGTCCGCAAATGAATTTTTTGAACACCAGTTTACTACAAAGTAACTGGGTTCCTAATTCACCCAGCTTTGCATCAAAATCAAGGTCAGTTACATTGTACCTTTAGGGGCGGATATTTTTCACCAGGAGACTGACCATGAAGCTCAAGATTGAAGTTGAATACGATCACGACATTGATTGCCCATGCGAAGATGGGGATGGCCGTTGGCAAGTGTATTCATTCAATTCACGACATTCTCGGTTTAAGCACCCAAATGAGTTCGACAACGCCAAAATCAAGCGTAAGCTCAAGGCGGGTCTGGCTTTCATGTTGTCTTACTACGAACATGGCCTTTGCCGATGGAGTTTGCAAGGCGAAGGTTCAACGTGCCCGTGGGATAGCGTAGGAACAGCGGGAATTATGGTTTGGGAGGAACCGGCCCGCAACTTGGGTGCCAAGACCTACGAAGAACGGGCAAAGGATGCTCGTCGTGCGATTGAGGAATACACCGAATGGTGCAATGGAGAGTGCTATTACTTGAGCATCAAGAAAGATGACAGTGATGAAGAATCGCATTTCAGCAGTCATTATGGCATGGACAGCGTAATTGACAGCATTAAATGCGAGTTGAAAGCATACCCCGATGATATTGAAATTGAAATCACCGGGGAGTGTGCTGACTTCGTCCCGACGCACGAATTTGAAAAGGCCAAAGTGTAAACAGTTTGTGCAAACCCGCCCCCTGTCACCAGGGGGCGGGCAATGCTGACAAATGAATTTTTTGAACACCAGTTTACTACAAAGTAACTGGGTTCCTAATTTGCCCAACCAAGTACCGGTATCAGGATCGGTTGAGTTGTACCTTTAGAAACGAACCGACAACCTTCAACCAGGAGTATCCATGCCTCACTCAATCATTGAAGCCAATCGTCAGCGTGATTTGTATTTGGTTGATGGCGACCGCATTGTGTATGCACCGAAAGGCTGGTGCGATGACATGCGGCAAGACGACGAGGATGGCCCATGCTTCGCTTGCTACTACGGCAATCCCGATGTACTGGCTTTTCGGAGTCGTGAGAACCAAGAGTACCTTACTACCGACTGTATCCAACAGTACGGACTTGACACGCTGGCGGCAATGCGAGAAGTGACTGAGGTTGAGGCTCGGCAGATCGACCCCGACTTGTTCACGTTGCTCGACGCCATCAACAACGGAGAGGCCAAGTAAAGCCGCCCCTTCGGGGGCAATGCCAGGTCAGTTGAATTGTACCTTTATGGGCAAACGCAACGCACCTAACCGGGAGTATGACCATGAGCAGCCGCACTTCGACCTTGAGCATTGGCGAGAACAAAGGCAAGCCCCGCATTTGGATCGAGGGTAAATACCTGGAAGCCAACGGTTTTGCTGCTGGCACCAAGGTACGCACCGAATGGCACGAAGGCCGAGTCGTCATTACGCCTGTCGAGGGTGAAGGGGATCATACGGTAGCCAGTCGTCGTCAACGGCCGATTCTGGATTACACTGGTCAAGCGATTGCCAAGGCGTTCGATGGTGCCGACAAGGTGTGTGTGACCACTTCTGCTGGCAAAATTGTCATTACGCCAGCTAAGTCTGTCACGAAAGCCGCCATTCGTCGCAACACCAAGAATGGCACGGTAGGAAGTATCTTTTCGGGCGGCGGGTTGCTGGATGAAGCCGCCAAGCAAGCGGGATATGATACTGTGTTTGGGGTTGAGTGGAACCCCGAGTATGCCGACATTTGGCAAGCGAATCACACTGGTCACTTGTACCAGGGTTGCATTAGTGAAGTTCCTTTTAAGGGATTGCCGCAAGTTGACTTGTTCATCGGCGGTATTCCCTGCGAACCTTTCAGCCGGGCAAGGCGTCAAATTGGCAACAGCCGCCGCACGGTCGGCGGATATGTTGACCACGATCTAGCCGACATGACGTTTTGGGCATTGCAGGTGATTGACGCATGTAATCCCCGTAACATTGTGCTGGAAGAAGTGGAGGATTTTGTTACCAGTGAGTTAGGCATCATCACTGTCAAAGTGCTGGAGCGCATGGGGTACACGGTTGAAAGCCGAGTAATCAATGGAACCGATTACGGTGCCTTGACGATGCGTAAGCGGTCAGTGATCGTGGCAGTAACCGATGGACCTATCAACTGGCCAAAACCTTACGCCAACAATCGCACTTTAGGTGAAGTGTTACATGCTTCTAAT
>CAZSDS010000005.1:0-2318 GCA_964605735.1 uncultured Candidatus Saccharibacteria bacterium
TTCTGATATTCCTCAGAAGTTTTTGATAATTTTGAGCGTCTGGTTTCCAATGATGAATTAACTGCTCGTAAACGATCTGCTTCTTTGCTTGTTATAGATTGTTGTTGTTTGAGTAAGTCAATTTCTTTATTGAGAAGGTTGGTATACTCGGCAGAATCTTCTTTTGTACGCGCTTTTGTTGAATTAAGAACAGCAAATGCTACTTCGATATCTTTTAATGCACGGTTGTATTCATCCACAACAAAGATATCGAAATCTTTCGATGATGAAGAAGACTTGGGACTAAATGTTTTAGTGAAATCTAAACTGTTTAGTGCATTAATAGTAGCTTGTAAGTCGCTATATTGTTTATTTGCTAGATCTAGTGCTGCTTCATCTTCTTCTGAGAACATTGCAGGATGTGGTACACCGTTGAGCATTGCCCCATAATAGATTTCATACATATTCTTTTTAGTTTGTAATTCTCTTCTTGTTGCATCAATGCTATCTAATGCGTTTTGTTTTTCTAGAACAAGACGATCTCTCTCTCGTTCGGCAACCCATTTGACTAACTCACCTTTGTTAAATGTTAAATCATTAGTGGTTGCCAAATGACGAGCTAGTTCAGGGTATTCAGAAATTAGTTTAACAAGTGTATCGAGAGATAATTGTTCACCTGATGCCAATGTTTGATATGCAGAACCAAGAGTATTAATGGATGATACTGTTTTAGAAACTTGCTCATTGAGTTCGCTCATTGAATTTTTAGACTTTACAATGAACGATATAACTCTTTCCGTTCCGTCTTCTAACAACTCTGTTTCTGTATTTATTAACTCAAATCCACCAGCAACTAGTTCTGCTTCATTTGCTACAAAACCAAGAGAGTTTTCCGCTTCGTCAAATATAGGAATTAATGCGCTAGTTGAATCTCCTACTCTTTCATTGGAGTCATTAATTCCATCTAGTGCATTTTTTCTAATTACTAACGAATCATGTTTTCCTATTGCTTCGTTTAAACTATTTAACTTCTCATCAATTTTACTTTTTTCAAGTTTCTTTTGAGCATCTTCAAGTCCAAACAAATCGAAAGACATGTTTCTGCCTTCCATACCACCTTGCTGTACAGCATTATCCCAAGCTTCGTAAAACTCTTTGACTGTTGAAACACCATATGCATTTAAAATCTCTTGTTTAGTATTTAAGTACTCAGCGAACTTTTCTTGCTCTTTGTCTAATTTCTTTTGGGCTTTGGAGATTTCTTCTTCAGCGTCAAGAATCTGTCCTTCTAGTTTTGCTGAAAGGATACTTTTTTGTTCTTCACTAATGTTTCTAAGTGATTTAACATATTTTAAAGCTTCTTCTGTATTTAGAGAGAATACATCGCCTTGAGAATTGAAATCACGAGTGAGTTCGGGTGCAATTTTTTGTAACTCTGTCATTATACCCTTAAGCTTCTCTTGTGCTTCAACATTATTTTCGGCTTGAGGCGCTAATTCTTTATATTGGTTGACTAATGATTCAATTACATCAGCATTTGTCTTAGTAGATTTAATATTGTCCTCAAGTGTTGATGATAACTCATTACTACCATCAGTAGCATCTCCCATAAACCCAACAAGTTTTTCAAGAGCAAAGCCAACTCCAGCAATAACCAATCCCACGCCAGTAGACGCAAGGAGACCTCTAATTGCATTCTTAGCAACTGCTGCAGAAACACCAAGAGATTTTAGTCCATTTCCAAGTGTCAATACTGCAATCGTTGTTGCTCTGAAATTCTTACTCAAAGCAGCAGCAGCGAAACCAACTGTTCCAAATATAATTGGGAGTGTTCCAGTAATATCAATTAGTCCGCTTATTTTATCGACTAACCAAGTAGTTGATTCAGCAAATACGATTATGGAATCAGTTAAGAAAGCATCCCCCATTGCGAGTGCTAATTCTGTTCCAGCATTTTTTAGTTTATTTAATCTAGCTTCTAATGATTTTAAATACTGCTCGTTTTCTCTTAAACCTGAGCCTTGAGAATTTAGGGCTGTGTTAGTAGCTGAGAGTACTGTCGAGTAATTTTGCATGAGGATTAAAAATCTCGACAATTGGAATCTGCCAGCGATCTGTAAGCCAATTGACTGCTGTTGTTCTCTATTTAATGAAGACCATCTTGCTCCTAAATCATCTAGGATGTCTGAAACTGGTCTTACGCTCTCCACACCATCTTTAATTTCCTTAACTGCCACACCTACACTTTGTAAAGCTTCGATACTTCCACCCATTGTGGTTATTCTGGAAAAGATAGTTTTTAGTGAATTTCCCAGAATATTTCCAGATTCACGACTCGT
>CAZSDS010000006.1:0-1959 GCA_964605735.1 uncultured Candidatus Saccharibacteria bacterium
TACAATAAAATCAAAGTAAGCGGTTTGAAATATGGAAAAGCGAGAATTTATTAAGCCAGCAGCAGCTGGTGTAGTCACATTCTTGGGGAGCATAGCCCTCTTTTTGACAGTTGGCGAGGTAACTGGCGAGAACAAGAGAGTGGAGCCGGTTATTAGCCCCGCGGAAGAAGTCCCGCTTAACGCGGACGAGGCTGCGTTAGCTGACAGCCGCGCGTTAGAGCAAGATGCCCGTGTGCTTGAAATTGTTGCTCCAGACTTGATCGACACCGTGGAGACAACGGACATAAAAGAACCCATAAAAGCCGGGATATATATGGGGGCGGTGGCCGGATTGGGTGTGGCCCTCGCGGTGGGGATAAGCCGTGCCGATAGCCGGCGTGAAGCAGTTCGCCGCGAGACGTACCAGCAAAAAATCGATGAGATAAATCAAATGAATCTTATTAATGCGTCGTTATCACGTACAGAAATTGAAGAGCTGCGTGACCAGCATGTCCCTGTACAGCGTAAGGTATCTTAGTTATAATCACCGCTAATGAGCGATGTAAAACTTGATGATATTGTTTCGCTGTGCAAGCGCCGCGGCTTTATATTCCAGGGTTCCGAAATTTACGGCGGACTGGCCGGCACATGGGATTACGGCCCGTTGGGGGTGGCGCTGAAGCGCAATATCATGGACTTGTGGTGGGATATGTTTGTCAACCAGCGCGATGACATGTACGGCGTCGATGCGGCTATCCTGATGAACCAGAAAGTCTGGCAGGCGAGTGGGCATGTCGATACGTTTACCGATCCAATTACTGTTTGTAATAACTGTAGTAATAGGTTTCGAGTAGATAAGCTCGTCGATAATGATGAGAGGTATAAAAATTTTACTGAAAAATCTTTGAAGCATTTTTTCGATTCTCAACAAAATCGTTTTAATGAAGAAGAGAAACTAGCAGCAGCGTTGAGAGAAAGCCACCTAGCTCTTTCAAAGCAAGTTGATGCAGATATTGAGGAGTGGAATAAGCTTCAGGCAGCCAATGTAAGTTCAGAGGTTTACTATGAATGGCTGGTGAAAGCAACAGAAAGAATCAAAGAGGATAATAAACACATTAGGACACAGATTGAAACTTATGAAATGTTAGCGGCATACCAAGCCTTGCTTGACTATCTCAAAAATAAAATACAAGAGACAAAGAACTATCTTGGTGAGTTTGCGCAAATTTACCTTAATACAACAACCAATTGCGAAGTGTGCGGAAAACGCGATTGGTCGGTCCCAGTTAGATTTAACATGATGTTTAAGACAAGTATCGGGCCGGTAAATGATGAAAGCTCAGTTAGCTATTTGCGGCCGGAGACTGCCCAAGGCATCTTTACTAATTTTAAAAACATTGTGGACACGTTTTATCCGGACCTGCCGTTCGGCATTGCCCAGTTCGGCAAGGCGTTCCGTAACGAAATCAGTCCGCGGGATTTCGTCTTCCGCTCGCGCGAGTTCGAGCAGATGGAGATCGAATACTTTATCCATCCTGACAAGTGGGAAGCGGCGTTTGAACAATGGCGCAAGGATGTATGGGCCTTCCTGAAACAACTTGGCCTCTCGGAAGACAATGTGCATGAGCTGGATGTGCCGAAAGACGAGCTTGCGCATTACAGCAAGCGCACGATAGATTTTGAATTTGATTTTCCGCACAAGCGTGATGAGCTGCTTGGACTGGCATACCGTACCGACTTTGACCTTAAGAATCACCAAGAACATTCCGGCAAAAACATGGAGTACCGGCCGAAAGAAGGCGGTGAAGCTTTCATCCCTCATGTCATCGAACCGTCGTTCGGCGTGGAGCGGGCAGTGATGGCAGTGCTGACCAGTGCTTACACCGAAGATGAGGTGAACGGAGAAAAGCGGGTGTTTCTAAAGCTCCCTGCGCATCTAGCGCCGGTAAAGGTTGCTGTTTCGCCGCTGCTTAAGAACAA
>CAZSDS010000007.1:0-1843 GCA_964605735.1 uncultured Candidatus Saccharibacteria bacterium
TAAGCTTCTCGGAAATTGCTTTCCGTTGATGACTCTAGCTTTTCGGCTAGGGTCTTTTATTGCATTCCCCCCAGAATGAAGGAAGAACAAATTTTCCTCTTGACATTTCAAAATCACCTTAATAATCGCCGAGAAGGTATATTTTTTGCCTATCTCTAGTGAATTAGGTGATTCTTATGAAATTTTCTCCTCGTTCTCACCAAGATTATCTTCATTTCATCATCGAACAACTGCGATCGGAGTACCCTACTCCGGAAGCAACGGCATTTTTGCAGCAGTTCTACAGTGATCTGATCTTTTGGATTACGCCCATTGATCTGTCTAAGACTGCTTCACTCATGCAATGTGCTTATTCTGCGAAGACCAAAGGACGATCACCTCGTGATCCAGCTGATATGCTTCGAAGCACGCTGCTCATGACCAAGCTTGGGATGAATGTCGATGATTGGGTTCGCTCTCTTCGGACCACTTCGGTATACGCCATCCTTAGTGGATTTTCACCACTCAACACGCCTGGTGTCGGTACATTCTACGATTTCTTTCGTCGTTTGTGGCGTGCATCCACTCCCCATAAAACGGGACGCATCAAACGCAAATTGCGTAAACCGCGTAAGAAAGGGAAGAAGAACCAAAAGCTAGAACCCAAAAATCCCAAGATAACCGAAAAACTCGTCTCCCGTGTGCTAAGACAAGATAAGATTCATTACGGCTCCAAGGAACACGATACGTTGCAGCAATTGTTCCAAACCCTGTTTGTCCTTCACTCTGCGGAAAAGGGCTTGCTTGGTGATACAAATTCCTTTCGCATCATCGGAGACGGATCACCAGTCGAAACTGGCGCGCGTTCTTTCGGCAAATTCCTCTGTGATTGCCGCAAATCCGGCAATTGGAAGTGCTCATGCAAACGTCAATTTTCGGATCCCGATGCCACATGGGGCTGGGACAGCTACCGTGAAAAGTATTACTACGGTCGTACGTTGTACATGTTTACAGCTGCTGACAGCCCTTACGACCTGCCAGTCTATCCACGCTTGTTTAAAGCAAGTCAGCACGACTCCGTTTCGTGGATTTGCGGATACCAGGAGCTGCGCCACTGGTATCCGCAGTGGAGCATTGGGGAAGCGCTTCTGGATTCCGCCCATGACGCGCTCCCCATCTATACCATGCTAGAGCGTGATCATGTTTCCGCCATCATCGACCTGAACAACAGGCGCTCTGGGCATCTGGTATACAATGAGATGGAAATCAATTCAGATGGTGTCCCTGTCTGTCCCATTGGACGTAAAATGGTCTGCTGGGGCAAGTCGGATCGCAAGCGCATCAAGTGGCGCTGTCCCGCCAAAGTTGGCAAGTGGGAGTGCCCTCATCCGTGTTCACCATCTGACTACGGCAGAACGTTCTACACTTCTACAGCGGACAATCCTCGGCTATATCCTCACATCCGTCGTGACAGCAAGGAATGGCGTACGCGTTACGCTTCGCGTACGGGTGTAGAACGGTGCATCAAAAGACAAAAGATTGACTACAACTTAGAAACTTCTCGCGGTCGCAGTTCCCGCCATTGGAACATCCGCGTATATTTGATCGCCATGTGCCAACATGCTGATGCGTGGCTGCAAGAAGCTAAGAAACAGCAACAACTCACAACGATTCAACAATGGCTGAAGTCAGCGCCGGCGGCGTAACCACTAACCTTTACATATTTTTTAAAAAATGAGCCCTGTTAGGGTTCTTTGACATGCGCAATTTTGAAAATGGCTTTCAAAAACACTTGTAGATCATTAATTTTGCTTGTTTTGCCTTGATTCAGACTCAGAATACCCGCTTAATTCCGAGCTCCTAT
>CAZSDS010000008.1:0-1504 GCA_964605735.1 uncultured Candidatus Saccharibacteria bacterium
CCGCGATGACCGTCAACGTGATGCAGGCTGCCGACGAAGTCGCAGGGATGCATGAGGTAACGTCGCGCCTTCTCCTTGGCGACTTCGAGCGCTTGCTCGCGCGCTTCTTCCCACGTCAGCCTACCCACGTCGCACCTCCACACGCCTCACGTCGCTTTCGAGCCCATCCACCCGGTCCCACATCCTGTCGAGATCCTGCCCGAGCGCCGCGAGCTGCGCTTCCACTTCGACGAGGCGCATCTCGATTGCGGCGAGGCGCATGAGCACATGCGCGGCGGCTGACGGCAGGCGCGGCAGAGCGGGCGCCTCCGAGCCGTGTTGTACGACGAGCGGTGCAGACATGACGGACCCTCCCGATTGACGGAACATGGCGCCGAAAACGGCGCGGTTGCGCGGGCGCCGAACGAGATGCTTGCGGTTCGTGCGCCCTCGCATTTACTTAGGGCCAGATTCACGACACTCATGAATCCTGGCCCTCACTTGAGCACCCGCAAATGCGCATGCGAGGGCTGCGAGTCTCTTGCGTCGGAGGCGTCCGAAGCGTCGTCCTCTTGCAGCCCCGCGAACGTCCCGAAGACGGCGGCCTCCCGCGCCAGTTTGTACAGCTCCGCGCGCGTCAGCACGATCTGAGCGACGACCTCGCCCACATACGGCTCCCTGCGCGGCCGATCCGTCAGCGTCAGCAGGAACGCATCCTCGCGCCGCACGCGCTGGATGTAGAGTTGTCGCGCTTCGCCGGTAACGGTACACTGGCCATCGCAGAGCAGTAGCGGGGTCATGGGACCTCCTTGCGCACGAGCCGTCATGCGATGTATAATGATCCACTTCGGAGTGAATAAAATCATCTTGCTTCAATGCATATTATGCGAACGAGCCGCTTGCGGCAACCCTTGCCGCAAGGGCTTGCTCCGCACTCAGGCGTCGCGCCGCCCTCTCCGCGCCTGCATCAGCGCGTCGTACTCCTGGCGCCCGAGGACCGCTCGCGCGACCTGCGACGCACGCTGCCGGGAGACGCCGTAGCGGTCCGCAATCGCCTCCAGAGACAGGCCATCGCGCAACAGTCGCCGGAACTGCTCGCGCGCCGCCTGCTGGACAATGGGGTCCTGGCCCGGATTCGGGTACGGCTTCTCCTCGCGGACCTGACGCCGACGCTTCGCCAGGAGCGTCGTCGCGGCTTCGAGCGCTTCGAGATCGTCGCTCTCCAGCAGCTCCGCAAGCGTCAGGCGCCGCTCTGGCGCCTCTGCGGCGCCGTTTGTCCTCTTGCGTGGCATAGATCCTCCCTCGCGTTGTACGGCAGTGCAACCCGTCCGCAATCTAGCGCCAGCGCGAGGGCGCGTCAAGGGTTTCGCTAGACGCCATCGAACGGGCCAGTACGGGGCATCTTCGGGAGTGTTGGCCCGTGGCGTCGGTAAACGCGAGGTTATGCATAAGTATACGCTCCGGCGCCTTCAAACGCCGACGTTTCAACGTTCACGCGAGGGCCGAAGGCGCATGAAGGCGCGGG
>CAZSDS010000009.1:0-1362 GCA_964605735.1 uncultured Candidatus Saccharibacteria bacterium
GCATTCACCGCGCCGAGCGGCGTCGGGGCAGTGGTCGGCCGCGGCGGCGAGGACGAGGGGACCCGGGATCACAATAGCGTCCACGCATCCGCCGAGTTCGTGGGCCCCGCGGGATGCCACGAACACCCATCCAATGGATGGTACATGGTAATAACCGCCCTCATCGACCATTTCTTTGACGATGGCGTCCCCGCTTTCACCGTATGCGTCCTCGGTATACTCCCCAATCTCGTCGATTCCCCACTTAGAGTCATGGTCGTGATGGGACCCACCGGGAAGAGTGCGCCATCCGGCCAGCTCGATCGGTGTCTCCGACGGGAAGTACACGCCCCCCTCGGCAGTTTCTTCGCGCCACGTTCGCCGGATGGCAAGCTCTGCGATCGTCTGCCCGATAGATGACGCCGCCATGAACTCGGCGGGCGGGCGACCGTAGCCCGGGTCTCCGGGCCGGTGGTGGTCGATCACCTGCGCGCCTGCCGGGATGGCGGGACCGTCGCACTCGACGCGGTACACCCGCGCGCCTGCGGGGATCGACTCCGAGAGCCCGTCGGCGCGGTAGGCCGACTCCGGCCTCACGCGCTCGCCGCCGTGCAGCGCGTACACGACGTGCTGCATGCTCTCGCGGAGCAGTCTCTCGATCATCTTCATCTCGGGGTCTCCGGCCCCGAGGACCCAGTACGCGGTGCTCATTCGCTGGCTCACGACTGCACCTCGACGATCTCCGCCCAGCCGTCCTCGGTCTCGACGATCGCCTCGGCGCACGAGCGCTCGCAGCGGATCCGCACGGCGCCGTTGACGGGATAAACGCCCGCACCGCCGGCGGCCGCGTGGCCCTCGCGGAGGTGCTCGGGCATGTACTCCACGAGGACGGTATCAGCCCTCGGACCACGCCAGCCGCACGGCGTGCCGGTCACGTCGCCGCACTCGCAGGAGTCGTGGCGCTCGGACGGCTCGATCACCTCTACCGTCTCGCCGCTCGGCTCCTCGTACACCTCCGCGGTCTCGCCCGTCTGGTCCGCGATCTCCTGCGCCCGGCGGCGGGCCGCCTCGCGGGTCATGCCGCTGTTGCTGATCGTGCCGTCACCACTCGCTGCGCCGTATGCATTCGTCATTTTTGCTCTCCAGTGTGGGTTTCCAGCTTCTGGCGTCGTCCGGTGCGTATTCACCGGCCGACAAAGACTAGTATATACATGACGTAGACGGACGCAAGGGATTTTTCGTAAAATCGTCTACGTAGCGAAATCACACAGGAAATCAGCGGCCCCTGGCCTCCTACGCGCTCTCTCGAGGCCGCGGCTGGGCACGCCGCGTGTCGCGACGCGGATAGGGCGCGCCAGCGGCGGCGTGGAGGAGAGGAGGGAG
>CAZSDS010000010.1:0-1214 GCA_964605735.1 uncultured Candidatus Saccharibacteria bacterium
TGGTCCGCGTTCGCTCGCCACTACTAACGGAATCTCGGTTGATGTCTTTTCCTCCGGGTACTGAGATGTTTCAGTTCCCCGGGTTCGCTTCACCAAAGCTATGTATTCACTAAGGTGATATCCTTCCCAATTAACTCCCAGACTGTGTCGCCACAGTGCAGAAATTAATTGGTGAGGATGGGTTTCCCCATTCGGAAATCTGCGGGTCAAAGGTTGCTCACACCTCACCGCAGCTTATCGCAGCGTGCCACGTCCTTCATCGCCTGTGCATGCCAAGGCATCCACCAAATGCCCTTACCTCACGCTTGAGAGCCCGCACCACCAACAGCAATCCTGACGGATCGCCATGGCGTTGCAGGTATATTCACTCAGCATCAATCAATTGGTGAACGACATCATCTCCATCGATCCGCACCCGAAGATGCAAACCCATAGAAACGTGCCGCCACGGCATCGATTTCTAGAACCCATTCACAATGTCAAAGATGGCCAGGGCAACCCCTGCGCCATAACCGCGGCTTTCGCTGCGGATCTGATGATCCTCATCCTGGAAATCTCGAAGAAGTGGTGGAGCCTATCGGGATCGAACCGATGACCTGATGCTTGCAAAGCAACCGCTCTCCCAGCTGAGCTAAGGCCCCGTTGTTCATCAAGCCTCAATCGCCGGCGCTCGCATCCGCGAGCTTGGCTATCCTCGCAGTAGCTCGGGCGGCCGCTTGACCTTGCGAACCCTGCGGGTTCGATGCTCGAACCTCTCACGCTAAAATGGTGGGCCGAGTAGGAGTTGAACCTACGACCTCACGCTTATCAGGCGTGCGCTCTAACCACCTGAGCTACCGGCCCCCACCGCAAACCCAAGCAGGCCGAAAGGCCGCGGGCGGCGTGAGCCAGCTCAGGCAGACAGCTCGTCGCCAGCGGGACGGGCCTGCCAGCGAAGCTGTTTTCCAGGATGAAGGGACATGAGGACGGCGGCGATGTTCTTTGGAACGCTCGACGCTCTTCTGAGACCAGCTCAGCGCAGTGCGAGACTATCCTTAGAAAGGAGGTGATCCAGCCGCAGGTTCCCCTACGGCTACCTTGTTACGACTTCACCCCAGTCGCTGATCCCACCGTGGTTGGCTGCCTCCCTTGCGGGTTAGCGCACCACCTTCGGGTGAAACCAACTCCCATGGCGTGACGGGCGGTGTGTACAAGGCCCGGGAACGTATTCACCG